>DATAID010000079.1:0-14901 GCA_036262835.1 Burkholderiales bacterium
GCATTCTCGTCGGGCGGACGGCCGAGACGATCGCCGCGCACGCGCAGCGCTACGGCTGCGACCTCATCTGCATCGGCACGCACGGGCGCGGCGTGGCCGGCAATTTCATGCTCGGCTCGGTGGCGAACCGGCTCTCGCAGATCGCGCGGGTGCCCGTGCTGCTGGTGCGCTAGTTCAGCGTTCGCGCGAAGGTGCGCCCGCGCAGCAGGGCTCGCGCCTCGGGCCGTTCCTCGAGAAGATCGATCAGGGCGACGGCGATGTCGCCGAAGTAATCGTCGCCTGTCGTTCCGAAATCGGAGGACACCGTGATGTCCGCGAGGGAAAGGTCGCCTTGCAGTTGACCGGCCTCGCGCTCGCCCACCATCGAGCCCGAATCGATCACACTGAACCCGTTCAGGCCGCCGAGGCGGGCGAACAGGCGCCGCATGGCTTCGTCGATTGCCGCTGACGTATTCATGGCCACCATCTCCCCAGGTTGCGGCCAGACGATGCCGGTATACGCCAACTCGGGAAGGCCTCCAAGGCCTTTTTCCCCGTCCCTCTGTCAGGAAATCTGGACTTGTGGCTAGCGGATTGCGATCCGCGCGAAGAGCATGAACGAGGTGGGATTGCCGTACGCCGGCTTGAGATCCGCAGGCAGGGCATAGCGGCTCACGAGAGTGCCTACTCCGATCCGGAAGCGGCCTTCGAGCGGCAGGTCGTAGACGTAGCCGAGCGAAAGCTTGCCCACGTCGAACACGCGGTCGGCGAGCGGATCGGTTTCGGGAAAGAGCTCGTTCTTCGACACGCGCTCGGCGCGGCCGAATAATGTGTGCCGGCCCGGCAAGCGCGCGGCGGCTTCGAGCAGGTAGCTGCTGGTCGCCTCGCCGCGCGTGGGCGCGTTGCGGCCCCAGGCAAGCGTCGTCTGCGTCTTCACGCCGCCGAAATCGCGGTGATAGATCGCCGAAGCGGTCGTGCGCCGTACGTCGACGTCGGCATGCAGCGCCTCGGGGCTCTTCAGGCGCCCGCGGCTCACCTGCAGCGCCCAGTCGCGCGTCGGATTCCAGGAAAGGCGCGCGGCGGTCGAGTCGAGCTTGCCGGTTTCGATGTCGGAGCGGTTCTCGTCGGGCTCGCGGCCGCGGAACCTCGAGACCTCGGCCTTGAAGTCGCCGTGCACGTAGCCGGCGGTCACGACGCCGTAGGTGATGTGCGTCGAATCGAGCCAGTGGTGCGAGATCGGCGCCTCGGGATTGTCCTCGCCCGAGAAGCGGTGCATGAAGGCGGGCGGGCCGAGCGCCGGCTCGCCGGGCAATCCGGCGTACACGAAGACCGAGCGACGTTCCGCGAGGCGCAGGCTGTAGCTCGCGGCGAGCTCCATGAAAAGGTCGTGCGGATGCTGCCGGTCGATGAGGGGCGCGCCGCCGGCGGTCTCGCCCGTCTGCAGGAGAAGCGGATAGCCGCGCTTGCCCATGAGCGGATCGGCGGAGACCATGGCGCGCAGCCCGAAGACGCCGTCGCCGGCCGGGCGCTGCGCCATCACCATCAGCATGCTCGCGCTGAAGGTCTTCGTGTCGCCGCGCGGTCCGCCCTGGCGGTCGTAGACGAGGTTCGCGAACCCGTGCGTCATCGTCGTCCACTCGCCGATGCGGCCGTGAATCCCCGCGTGCGGGCTCGAATCGGGCTGCCAGCTCGTGCCCGAGGCTTCGCGCGTGAACGCGTAGGGGCCGTATTGCGCGCCCATCGCCGCCGAGGGCTGCGCTTCGCCGTGCTTGTGCTCGTGCTCATGTTGCGCCTGCGCGGCTTGGGTGAAGACGACGGCGAGCATGACGAGAGGAAAGCGCATCGGGCGAGGATAGCCTATCAAGTAAAATTCCCGTCACTCATGCTTTTACGCAATGACACCGCGCTCGTCACGGGCGCCGCGCAGGGAATCGGCAAGGCGATCGCCGCCGCGCTCGAAGCCGACGGCGCGAAGGTCTTTGCCGTCGACCGCGAATTCGATCTGTCTTTGCCGGGGACTTCAAAAGCGCTGACGGAAAAAGCGATTCAAGCCCTCGGACAGGTCTCGATCTTCGTTCATGCCGCTTCGCCGCCGCGCAAGGAAACCCAGACGGCGCTCGCCGTCACCGAGGCCGAATGGCGCGAGATGCTGGAAGTGCAGCTCAACTCCGGATTCCTCATCGCGCAGGCGCTCGGCCGGCACATGCGCGGGAAGAAGATCCGCGGCCGAATGCTCTTCGTGACGTCGCTTCATTCCTATTCGCCGCGCAATCTGCCGCACTACAGCGCCTCCAAGGCCGGCCAGACCATGGTCGTGAAGGAGCTTGCGCGCGCGCTCGGGCCCGACGGCATCCGCGTGAACGCGCTCGTGCCGGGAGCGTTCCCGGGCGCAGGCTTCAAGGGCTCGCCGGGCCTGGTCGAGCGCATTCCGATGAAGCGCCTCGGCAAGCCCGAGGACATCGCGCCGATGGCGGTGGCGATCCTCTCGGAAAAGTATGGGTCCTATATGACCGGGGCATCCGTCGTCGTGGATGGCGGGATCGCGCTCTACAACTGGCTCGATGCGAGCGGGTGAGATGAAGAGCCGTTTCCATGTAAAGCAGGCCGACGTGACGCCCTATTCGCCGGCGAACCACACCGGCACGAGGAATTTCCGGCTGATCGGCCCGGAGACCGTGGGCGCGAAGCAGGTCGAGATGCTCGTGGGCGAGCTCGGGCGCGGCAAGGGCGCCCTGCCGCACGCGCATCCCGGCATCGAGCAGGTCTGCTACCTGCTCGAAGGCGAAGCGCATGTCGAGGTGGCCGGGGACAAGTTCGAGATGAAGGCGGGCGAAGCGTGCTTTTTTCCGGCCGACCAGCCGCACCTTTTTATCGCCACCTCGGAAAAGGCGCGCGTGCTCGTCGTCTATTCGCCGCCTTACCTCGAGAATCCGGCGAACGTGAGGAAATGAGGATGCGCTTTTTCGCCGTTGTTCCTTTGCTTCTCCTTTTCGGGTGCACGACCATGACGCCTCCACCCGCCGCGGTGTCCGATCTCGCTCCCACCGGCACGCTGCGCGCCGCGATCAACGTGGGCAACCCGATCCTCGCCGCGCGCGGCGCGAGCGGCGGCGAGCCGACCGGCGTCTCGGTGGACCTTTCCCGCGAGCTCGCCCGGCGCCTCGGCGTGCCGGTGAAGCTGATCGTGTACGAGGCGGCCGGCAAGGTGGTCGAGGCAGGCAAATCCGGCGCCTGGGACATCGCCTTTGTCGCGCGCGATCCGGCGCGCGCGGCGGAGATCGCACAATCGCCGCCGTACGTGATGATCGAAGGCTCCTATCTCGTGCGCGCGAATTCGCCGGTCACGGCCAACGAGCAGGTCGACCGCAAGGGCAACCGCGTGGTGGTCGGCCAGAACAGCGCCTACGACCTTTTTCTCAAGCGCCATCTCAAGCAGGCCGAGATCGTGCGCAGCCCCACTTCGCCGGGCGTCGTCGACCTGTTCATGAAGGGCAACTACGAGGTGGCGGCCGGCGTGCGCCAGCAGCTCGAGGCCGACGCCGCGCGCCTGCAAGGCGTGCGGCTCCTGCCCGGCCGCTTCATGGCGATCCACCAGGCGATGGCAAGCCAGAAGGGCAAGGACGCGGGCGCGCGCTTCGTGCGCGAGTTCATCGAGGAGATGAAGGCCTCGGGCTTTGTCGCGAAGGCGCTCGAGCGCCATCATGTGAAAGGCGCCGCGGTCGCGCCCGCGGGCGACGCCGGCTAGATGGCGGCCTGGCTGCCGCTCGCCGGGGTCCGCGTCGCGGACTTCTCCATGTTCGTGCCCGGGCCGTTCTGCTCGGCGATCCTCGCCGACCTCGGCGCCGAAGTCATCAAGATCGAGCCGCCGAAGGGCGATCCGGGGCGCGGCTACGTGCCGGTGCAGTTCCGCACCGAGAACCGCAACAAGCGCTCGATTGCCGTCGACCTGAAGAATTCCTCCAGCCGGAAAATCATCCAGAAGCTCGCCGAGCAATCGGACATCGCGATCGAGGGCTTCAGGCCGGGCGTGGCGAAGCGCCTGGGCATCGACGGCGAGACCCTGCGAGCCTTCAATCCGAAAATCATCTGCTGCTCGATCTCCGGCTATGGCCAGACCGGCCCCTGGCGCGAGCGCCCGGGGCACGACGTCAACTACGTCGCCGCGGCCGGCGCGCTCGCCTTTCCCGGCCAGTGGCTGAAGGCGCCCTCGCGCTCGAGCCTCGCCATCGCCGACATGGGCGGCGGCTCGTTCGCCGCCATTGCCATTCTGTCTTCCTTATATGAAAGAAGCAGGACCGGAAAGGGCGCGAATCTCGACCTCTCGCTCTTCGAGGCCGCGTTCTTCTGGGCCGCGATGCGCCACAGCCTCGATCCGAAGGTCGATCCGCGCGCGCACATCTTCCCGGTAAACGACATCTTCGAGACCGCCGACGGCAAGCGCCTGACCTTGGGCATACTGGAAGAACATTTCTGGAAGAATTTCGTCGAGGTCGCAAAGCTGCTGGGTTTCGATCTATCTTCCGAAGATTTTTCTTCCGATCAGAAACGGCGTGCCAACGGGGATGAGCTTTCGAAAAAGCTTTCCGACATTCTCAAGTTGAAGAGCGCAAAAGAATGGCTCGCGCTTTGCGCCGAGCACGACGTGCCGGTCGACCTGTGCGTCACGCCCGGCGAGGCGGTCGAGAACGAGCAGATCCAGGCGCGCAAGGATGTCGCAGTCGCCGCAGGCGAGAGCTTCGCGACCTTTCCGGTGTTCGCCGACGGCGCACGCGGCGGCGAGCTGCGGCGCGGCGTGCCGCGCCTGGGCGAGCATACGCGCGAGATCCTGGTGGAATTGAAGTTCGACGACGGCGAGATCGCGCAGATGGTCTCCTCCGGATGCGTGACAATCGGATAGCGTGATGGACTTCGCTTTTTCCGAGGAGCAGGAGCAGATCCGCGAGGCGATCGCGAAGATCTGCGCGAAGTTCGACGACGCCTACTGGCTGAAGAGGGACAAGGAGGGCGGCTTCCCCTCCGACCTGCACCAGGCGCTCGCGAAGAACGGCTGGCTCGGCGTCGCGATGCCCGAGGAATTCGGCGGCTCGGGCCTCGGCATCACCGAGGCGGCGATCATGATGCAGACGATCGCCGAGTCGGGCGCCGGCTTCTCCGGCGCTTCGGCGGTGCACATGAACATCTTCGGCTTGAATCCCGTGGTGGTGTTCGGCACGAAAGAGCAGAAACAGCGCATGCTCCCCGGCCTCATTGCCGGAAAAGAGCGCGCCTGCTTCGCGGTGACCGAGCCGAACACGGGACTGGAAACCAAGAAAATCAGGACCGAGGCAAAGAAAAAAGGGAACAAGTACATCGTCACGGGGCAGAAAGTCTGGATCTCCACAGCGCAGGTGGCGGAAAAAATCCTTCTGCTCGTCCGGACGGCCTCGGGGCTCAGCCTCTTCTATACCGACTTCGACCGCAAGCACATCGAGGTGCGAGAGATCGAGAAGATGGGGCGCCATGCCGTCGACTCGAACCAGGTGTTCTTCGACGGCCTGCCGGTGCCGGAGGAGGACATGATCGGCGAGGAGGGCAAGGGGTTCGAGTGCATCCTGCACGGCATGAACCCGGAGCGGATCCTGATCGGCGCCGAGTCGGTCGGGCTGGGGCGTTGCGCCCTGAAGCGCGCGGCCGGCTACGCAAAGGAGCGCGTCGTCTTCAGCCGCCCGATCGGCCAGAACCAGGGCATCCAGCACCCGCTCGCCAGGAACTGGATGGCGCTCGAGGCGGCGAACCTGATGGTGTTCAAGGCCGCCTGGCTCTACGACCAGGGCAAGTCCTGCGGCGCCGAGGCGAATTCGGCCAAGTACCTCGCCGGCGAAGCCTCGTTCGACGCCTGCCAGCAGGCCGTGATGACGCACGGCGGTTTCGGCTATGCGAAGGAGTACCACGTCGAGCGCTACCTGCGGGAGTCGCTCGTCGGCCGCATCGCGCCGGTGAGCCCGCAGATGATCCTGTGCTTCATCGCCGAGCGCGTGCTCGGCCTGCCGAAGTCCTACTAGGGCCTTGCCGCCGGAGCTCCTCAAGCGCGAGATCAAGGTGCTGGTGTTCGACCAGTACGGGACGGTCGTCGACATGCAGAAGGGCCTCACCGAGGTCGTCACGCCGTTCCTGAAGCAGAAGGGCTGGGAGGGAAAGCCCCACAGCTTCGTCACCTGGTGGCGGCGCACGCACTTCGAGAATTCCATGATCGACGCGCTCTGCGACCGGGGCCACACGCTTTATCGCGAGATCGGCCACGGCGCGGTCGCGCACGTCATGGATCGCTGCGGCATCCGCTACACGGAGGACGAAGTCCGCTGGCTCGTGAGCGAGATCGAGAAGCTCAAGCCCTTTCCGGATGTCCTCGCGGCGCTCGCCAAATTGCGCGCGGGCGGCTACCAGCTCGCCATCCTCTCCAACGGCGACCGCGACATGCTCAAGGCCGCCGGTCCGCACATCGGCTTCGCGTTCGACAAGGTGATCTCGGTCGAGGAGGCGGGCTATTTCAAGCCGCACTGGAAGACCTACGCCAAGGCGGCGGAGCTCCTCGGCCAGGTGCCGGCAGGCATCCTCTTCGTCGCCAACCACGCCTTCGACTGCATCGGCGCCAAATCCTTCGGCATGCGCGCGGCCTTCATCGACCGGCGCAAGCGTCCCTTCGGCCGCACGCCGCACCAGCCCGATCTGATCGTCGCCGACTTCGCGGAGCTCGCTTCGGTTCTGGCATGAGGTGGTCGGGCGTTTTGCTGCTGGTTGTTGCTCTCGAAGTCCTGGCAGCGGAAACCTTTTCCTTCGAGATGCCCGAGCCGCGGCTTCGCATCGTCGTTCCCGACATTCCCCGGATGAACATGGTGCAACAGCAGGGGCGCTTTATCGGATCCGCGGAGGGCGGCTATACGCTCTCGGTACTGACGCCCGCGGCGGACGCAGGGATGACGCCGCGCCATTGCGCGCAGTCCCTCGCCCGCCACGTCATCAACCGCTTCGGCCTCGATCCGAAATTCGTCGTCGGCGTGCAGGCGAACGACGCGACCTTCGTCATGCTCTTTCCCTACCGCGCGCACCCGGTGATCCAGTTCAAGGCGTTCCTCCTCTCGGGCTGGAACGGCACGCACTGCGTCGAAGTCCACGTCTCGCGCACGATGGCGGACGCGCCGGAGAAGCAGATGGCGGAGGACCTCGCCCGCTGGTTCCAGGGCTTTCGCGGCGCGCGGATCGAGCCCTACTGAGATTTCAGGAATGAGGGCAGGGGCGCCGCGGCGGCGGGCGCCGCGCCCAGGTGCTTGAGCGCGGCGAGCGCCGCGGCCTGCTCGCGCCAGCACGAGGAATCGAGCGCCGATTGCGCGATCGCGGGCGAGTCGCCCGCCTCCAGCGCGGCGGCGCGAATCGCGCAAAGCGCGTTCCGGTCGAGCGCGGCGAGGATGCGCTGCATCTGCGGGCGCGGCGCAGGCCGGCCGCGCAGCGCGACCAGAAGCGGCGCGGCGAACGGCGTCACGGGTTCGCCGGTGAGCTGCCGCTCCATCTCGTCCCAGAGCCCCTGCGCTTCGCTGTCGCTCGCGGCACTCAGCACGCAGCGCAACGCCTCGCCGAGCGTGTAAGTGACGTTGAACGTGCCGGTCGGCAGCGCAGCGAGGCTGCCCCGCAGATCGGTGGCCAGCCGACGGCGGATCGAGGCAAAGAGGCGCGCGTCGCTCTGGCCTGACAGCAGCCCGGGCAGGAGGGCGTCGAGCGCGCGCGCGAGCGGCGGCGCGGGCTCGAGGGGCGGCGCCTCTTTCGGGCATTCGGGCACGAAAGGCGTTTCGCGCTCGATCGCCGCTGCGGCGAAGGGGCCGCCGAGCGCGGCCTGCGCGGCGGGGGCGGGCTCGGTTTTCCCGGCACGCTCGAAAGTCGATCCGGCGGGGTCGTACAAGAGGATTCCCACGGTCGGCAGCCCGCGCACCCACTCGGCGCGACCCCACAAGCGCCGGTCCGCGCCGCTCGAGCGGAAGCGGTTCGCGCCGGCGCGATCGAGGAGGATGCCGATGCCGTTCTCGGTGGCGGTCGCCTGCGCAGTCCCGGGTGCGTCGTACTCGTCGTCGCCCGCGTCGTCGCGCAGCACGCCGACCGACTGGTCGAGCCCCATGCCCTGGCCGACGCCAACGCGCAAGGCATAGGCGTCGTTGCCTGACTCGTCGCGGAGCACGCCGGCCGCCTGGTGCACGCCGCAGCCCTGCGCGTAGCGCACCGCGCTGTAGCGATCGTCGCCGCCGCGGTCCCAGAGCAGGCCGGCGCCGAAGAAGTAGGCCGCGCCCTGCGCAAACATTTCGGCCTCGTACCGGTCGTCGCCCGCATCGTCGCGCAGGAGGCCGATTCCGCCGCCCAGGCTCGTGCGCCCGCCCAGGCCCGCGCCCTGCGCGAAGCTCACGCCGCCGCCGCGGCCGAAAGCATCGGCGATGCCGGTGGCGACGTAGTGATCGTTGCCCGCGCGATCCCAGAGCAGCCCCACGCCCGCGGTCATCCCGAAGCCCTCGCCGCCGGCGCGCACGCGATAGACGTCGTCGCCCGCAAAGTCGAGGATCGCGCCGATGCCGAACGCCGCCGCCCCCGCGCCGAACAGATCCGCCTCGTAGCGGTCGTCGCCCGAGAGATCCGCGACGACCGAAGCGCCGGCGATGGCGGCGGCGACTCCCGGTCTGGGCGATCCATAGCGGTCGTCGCCGGCGAAATCGAGGATCGCCGAGAAGCCGTGCAGGACGACATCCGACCCGGCATAGCGGTCGTTCCCCGCGAGGTCGACGATGACCGAGATCGCGCCACCGTCGACCAGCGCCCGCTCGTACGTGTCGTCGCCGCCCGGATCGAGGATGAGCGCCGCGGGCGGATGGCGATCGCCGGCCGCTGTGCCGATGATAATCGTGCCGATCGCGGACTCGAATCGCTCGGCCTGATCGGGAAACCTGATGCGGCCCTGCATCGCCCGCAAGCTGCGCGCGAACCGGGCGGTTGCGGCGAGAAACGCGCGGTTCGCGCGATCCAGCGTCGCCAGATCGAGCGAGCGCTCGAGCGGGGCGAGTCGCGCAGCCGAAGGGAGCCGGGAGTCGAGCTCGCGCGCGAGCTCGGCCGTCTCGAGCGGGCTTCGCGCGGCGGAACGAAGCAGCCGTTGAGCCTCGGCGAGCTCCTCCAGGTAGGGCTGCAAGAGCTCTCGCGCCGGAAGGCTTTCTCCGGGCGTTGCGCCGGTCTCCATTGCCGCGGCGAGGTCCATGAGCTCGCGCGGCACCGCGCGCTCGAAGAACGCGGCGCTGCCGAGCGCGGCGAGCGGCCGGGCGAGGAGCTCGCCGGCGAGCGGCGGCACGAGCGGGGGCAGGGCGCCATCGTGGCGCAGCATGTTGTCGATGACGCCGAGCGCGTCGTGGCCGAGGGCGCGGCGCTCGAGGACCGACTCGATCTCGGCTTCAAGCGCCCGGTCCGCCGCGCCCGGCAACGTCGCGCACGCGGCGACGAGCGCCGCCGCGGCGAGCGCGAAGGCGGGCCTCATCCGCCGAGGTCGAGGAGCGGCTGGCAATCGGCCTCGGCGTGATACACCTGCGCCGACATCCGCGCCCACAGGCTTCCGCCGATCGCGTTCACGGCGACGACCGCGCGGCGGCGCTCCAGCAAGTGCCGCATGAGGCGCGCCGGATCCGCGCGCTGCCATCGCGGCGGCAGTCGCACCGCCATCATCGCGCCGTGAAGCGCGGGCGCGCCGTCCATCGGCGTGCCCCACGCCTCGGAGATCCTTTCCGCCCAGGCCGTCACAAGATGGTGGTTTCGCTTCATGACCTTTGAAGCGTCAAGATCTTTCAGGAAAGAAATTCCCGAAGGCACTGCGAGCCAGGCGGAGAAGTCGCGCGTGCCCGGCCAGTCGAACTCGGCGGCGAGGCCGCGGCCGTAGCCGTGCGAGATCGCGAGTGGGTGCAGGCCGCGCTGCGCGCGCGGGCTGGCCCAGAGAAAGCCGCTGCCTTTCGGCGCGAAGAGCCACTTGTGGCAATTGCCCGTGTACCAGTCGACGCCGAGCGCGCCGATGTCGAGCGCGATCTGGCCCGGCGCGTGCGCCCCGTCGACCAGCACCGGCACGCCGCGCGCGCGGGCGAGCGCGGCGATTTCCTTCACGGGGAGGATGAGGCCGGTGGGCGAAGTAATGTGGTCGATGACGAGGAGCCTGGTCTTTTTACTTATTTGCCGTTCCAGTTTTTCGAGAACAAGGTCGAAATCTGAAAGAGGCAAACCAAACCCTATCTCTACTGATTTGGCGCCACTTCGGCTGCAAACGAAGCGGATCGCCTGGCGCACCGCGTTGTAGCCGTGGCTGGTGGAGAGGATTTCGTCGCCGGGGCGAAACGCGAGCGAGCGCAGGACCGCGTTGACGCCCGCGGTCGCGTTCTCGACGAACGCGAGCTCCTTTGTCTTCACGTGGAGAAATTGCGCCAGCGAGCCGGCCGCGCTGCGAAGCGCGCCGGGCAGGGTCTCGCGCATGAAGCGGTCGGGGTTCGCCTCCATGCGCGCGCGCCAGCGCTCGGCCGCGGCGAGCACGACGCGCGGCGTGGCGCCGAAGGAGCCGTGATTGAGGAAGGAGGTTCCGCGTTCGAGAAGAAAGCGTCGGCGCAGCGCCGGACCGAAGGCGGTCATCCGGAAAGTCTATAGAATCCCCGGCCTCGCATCGACAGGGATCGATCCTGGACTTTCTCTTCGTTCTCGCCGTCGGCCTCGTCGCGGGCACGATCTCGGGCATCGTCGGCTTCGGCTCGTCCGTCATGCTGATGCCGGTGCTCGTCATCGCCTTCGGGCCGGTGCAGGCGGTGCCCATCATGGCGATCGCGGCGATCCTCGCGAACCTCTCGCGCGTCATGGTGTGGTGGCGCGCGATCGATTGGCGCATCTGCGGCGCCTACAGCGCGACCGCGGTGCCGTTCGCCGGGCTGGGCGCGCGCACGCTGCTGGTCGTGCCGGCGCAGGCCGTGGAAATCGGGCTCGGCACCTTCTTCCTCCTCATGATCGGCGTGCGCCGCTGGATGGCGGCGCGCCAGCTGCGCATCTCGCCCTGGCAGCTCGCGGCGATCGGCGTGCCGGTGGGCTTCCTCACCGGCGTGGTCGCCTCCACCGGCCCGGTGACCGCGCCGATCTTCCTCGCGGCGGGCCTCGTCAAGGGCGCCTTCCTGTCGAGCGAGGCGAGCGCCTCGCTCTTCGTCTATTTCGCCAAGGCGGCGGTGTTCCGCAGCTTCGGCGCGCTGCCGCTCGAGATCGTCGCCAAGGGCCTGATCATCGGCGCCTCCCTCATGGTCGGCGCCTTCGTGGCCAAGCGCTTCGTCCTCAGCATGGACCCGGCGCGCTTCAGCCTCCTCATGGACGGGCTCATGGTCTTTTCCGGCTCGACGCTCCTCTGGGCGGCGTTCTTCGGCTAAGCTTCGAGCACATGAGCGAGGCGCTGCCCGTCGTCGGCCGGGGATTCTGCTACGAAGACTTGAAGGTCGGCTTTCGCTTCCGCACCCACCGCCGCACCATCGCCGAGTCGGACCTCGCGGGCTTCGTCAACCTGACCTGGCTCACCGAGGAGCTCTTCACGGTGGAAGATGACAGCGAGCGCGCGATCAAGGGCCGCGCGGTGCCGGGCGCGCTCGTCTACTCGTTCGCCGAAGGGCTGCTCCTGCCCACCATGCAGGACACGGGGCTCGCCTTTCTCAACGCCACCATCGACGTCAAGGGGCCGACCATGGTCGGCGACACGATCCACGTCGAGTGCGAGGTCGTCGAGGCGCGGCTCACCTCCAAAGGCGATCGCGGCCTCGTGCGCTTCGCCAACAAGGTGGTAAACCAGAACGGCGCCACTGTGCTCGAATACAACCCGCTGCGCATGCTGAGACGAAAGTGATGATCGATCACGTCGACCATATCGTGCTCACCACTCGGGACCTGGACGGGTGCCTGCGCTTCTACTGCGACGTCCTCGGCATGAAGATGGAGAAGTTCCAGACCCCCGGCGCGACGCGCATCGCGCTCAAGTTCGGCAACCAGAAGATCAACATCCACGAATGGGGCAAGGAATTCACGCCGCGCGCCCATGTCGCGGCCCCGGGAACGCTGGATCTTTGCTTCATTTCTTCGGTCCCGTTGGAACAGGCAATAGAAAGATTGAAAGCCCATAAGGTCGAAATTCTGGAAGGCCCTGTCGCCAAAACGGGGGCAACGGGCCCCATCCGTTCCGTCTACGTGCGCGATCCGGACCTGAACCTGATCGAGATTTCGGTGCCCGCGGGCAAGTGACCTCCGCGGTCTTCGCATTCCTGCATTACCTTGGCGCGTTCGCGCTCATGGCGGGCCTCGTACTCGAGCTCGTGCTGCTGCGGCTTCCGCTCACGCCGGCCACGGGCAAGCGGATCCTCGGCGCCGATCTCGTCGTGGGCATCGCGGCGGTGATCGTGCTCGCGGCGGGCCTTTTGCGCGTCTTTTATTTCGAGAAGGGGCCCGACTACTACGCGCACAGCGCCCCCTTCATCGCCAAGATGGTGCTCTTCGCGCTCGTCTTCGCGCTCTCCATCACGCCGACGATCGAGTTTCTTTCCTGGCGCAAGACGCTCAAGGCGGGGCAGGCGCCGGTGGTCGCGGAGGCGAGAATCAAGCGCCTGCGCCGGCTCATCCACATGGAGCTGACCGGCCTTGTCCTGATCATCCTCGCCGCCACGCTGATGGCGCATGGCATCGGGTACTTCGGTTAGGCCGCGTCGAGCGTCCTGACCACCTGTATGCCCTGCGCCTGCAGGGCCGCGATCAGCGCCTGCGTGTGCTCCCGGTCGCGCGTCTCGATCGTGAACTCGACCTCGGGCGATCTTACCGAGGCGGTGCCGAAGACGCGCTGGTGCTGGACCTCGACGATGTTGCCGCCCGCCGCGCCGATGAGCGTCGTTACGCGCGCGAGGCTGCCGGCGATGTCGGGCATGACGATGCGCAGGCGCACGAGGCGCCCGTCGCGCACGAGGCCGCGCATCAGCACCGCGGAAAGGACGCGGGTGTCGATGTTTCCGCCCGCAAGGGTGACGCCGACGCGCCGGCCGGCGAAGCGCTTCGGGTATTGGAGCAGCGCCGCGAGGCCCGAGGCGCCGGCGCCCTCGGCCACCGTCTTCTCGATCTCGATCAGCGCGACGATCGCCCGTTCGATCGTCTCTTCTTCGACCAGCAGGACTTCTATCTTGTTTTCGCGAAGGATCTGCAGGGGCAGAGCCCCCGAATCGCCGACCGCCATGCCCTCCGCGATCGTGTCGCCGCCGACCTTGACCGGCGCGCCGGCGAGGTTCTGGTGCACCGCGGACCAGAGCTTCGATTCGACGCCGAGCACTTCGATCGCCGGATTGAGGCCTTTAGCGGCGATGGCCATGCCGGAGATGAGGCCGCCGCCGCCGACCGGGACGACGATCGCATCGAGGTCCGGCGCCTGCTCGAGCATCTCGAGCGCGACCGTGCCCTGGCCGGCGACGATCGCCGCATCGTCGTAGGGGTGGATGAAGGTGAGGCCCTGGCGCGCCTGCACCTCGCGCGCGTGCTTCGCCGCATCGGCGAGCGTATCGCCTTCGAGGATCACTTCGGCGCCGTGCACCTGCGTGCTTCTCACCTTGGTGTTCGGCGTGCCGCGCGGCATGACGATGACGGCGCGCACGCCGAGGCGCTTCGCATGATAGGCGACCCCTTGCGCGTGGTTGCCGGCGCTCATCGCGATCACGCCGCGGCCGCGCTCCTCGGGCGACAGGAGCAGAAGCTTGTTCAGCGCGCCGCGCTCCTTGAACGAGGAGGTGAACTGCAGGTTCTCGAACTTGAGCCACACCTCGGCGCCGGCGAGCGTGGAGAGCGTGCGCGAATGCAGGCAGGGCGTGCGCTCGACCGCGCCGGCGATCCGCTTGGCGGCGGCGCGAACGTCCTCCAGAGTGACGGCCATCAGCCAGTTTAGCGTCGCTATAATGAATTCATGAAGAAGGGGGAGGCGCCGGTCGTCATCGTCGGTGGCGGCATCGGCGGCCTGACGCTGGCCCTGTCGCTCCACCAGGCCGGCCTCCCCTGTCGTGTTTTCGAGTCAGCCCCCGAGATCCGCCCGCTCGGCGTCGGCATCAACCTGCTGCCGCACGGCATGCGCGAGCTCACCGAGCTCGGCCTGCAGGAGCGCCTCGCGCGCCTCGCGGTCGAGACGAGCGAGCTCTGCTTCTACAACCGCTTCGGCCAGTTCATCTACAAGGAGCCGCGCGGGCGCTTCGCCGGCTACCAGTGGCCGCAGCTGTCGATCCACCGGGCGGACCTGCACCAGGTTTTGATGGACGCAACGAAAGAGAGGCTGGGAAGCGAGGGCTTGATTCTGGGAAAGAAATGCCTTTCTTTCACTGAAGACAAAACCCATGTCACGGCAAAATTCCAGGATGGGACCTCGATCGAAGGCTCCTGCCTGATCGGCGCGGACGGCATTCATTCGACCGTCAGGAAGGCGCTTTTCCCGCAGGAAGGGCCGCCCGCCTACAAGGGCATCAACATGTGGCGCGGCGTAACCACCGGAAAAAAATACCTCACCGGCGCGAGCATGGCCGTGGCGGGCTGGCTGGACGTCGGCAAGATGGTCATCTACCCGATCCGCGATCTCGAGGATGGGCGCCAGCTCATCAACTGGGTCGCCGAGATCCAGTCGCCGCGCAACATCCTCCAGGACTGGGCGCTGCCGGGAAAGCTCGAGGATTTTCTTCCGACCTTCGCCGACTGGCATTTCGATTTTCTCGACTGCGCGGCGCTGGTTCGCGACGCCGACATGATCCTCGAGTATCCGATGGTGGACCGCGACCCGCTGCCGTGGTGGACGCGCGGCCGGGTGACGCTCCTCGGCGATGCCGCGCACCCGATGTATCCGCGCGGCTCGAA
>DATAID010000080.1:0-8805 GCA_036262835.1 Burkholderiales bacterium
GCGTGATCGAGAAAGGCCTTGAACTTGATCTCGGCGTTGCACAGCACGTCCGGGTTGGGCGTGCGGCCGGCCTGGTACTCGCGCAGGAAGTCGGCGAAGACGCGGTCCTTGTATTCGGCGGCGAAGTTGACCGCCTCGAGCTCGATGCCGATCACCTCGGCCGCCGCCGCCGCGTCGATCAGGTCCTCGCGCGTCGAGCAGTATTCGTCGGAGTCGTCGTCCTCCCAGTTCTTCATGAAAAGGCCGACGACCTGGTACCCCGCCCGCTTCAAGAGGAGCGCCGCCACGGAGGAATCCACGCCCCCGGACATGCCGACGACGATCCGCTCAGCCACGGGGCTCACCCATACGCCTTGGACAGCACCTCGATCGGAAAGCGCCGGCCCGCGAGATAGTCGTCCACGCACTGCTGCACCAGCGGCGAGCGGTGCATCGGCCCCTTCGCCTTGAGCTCCTGCGGGGTCAGCCAGTGCAGCGCGAGGATTTCCTTGTCGAGGGACTTACCCTCGATTTGCCTTTCGCAGCGGCCGGAGAAGCAAAAGCGCAGGAAGGTGACGTCCTTCGCGGCGTAGTGCCAGCGATAGATGCCCACCAGCGCGTCCGGCTCGAAGGGATGCGCCGTTTCCTCCATCACCTCGCGCGCGCAGGCGCACAGGATCGTCTCGCCGGGATCGAGATGGCCGGCGGGCTGGTTCAGCACCCTGCGCCCATCGGCCTCTTCCTCGACGAAGAGAAACCGGCCCTCGCGCTCGATCACCGCCGCGACGGTGACGCTCGGCTTCCAGACGCTCAAAGCGTTTTCAGGGCGGCGAGGATCGCACCCTCGTCGTAGCCGGGCACGATCCGGCTGCCGACGATGAGCACCGGAAATCCGCGCACCACCATGTATTGGCGCTGGAATTCGGCATTGCGGGTGTCGCGCTCGACGTCGAGCTCGGTATAGCGCACGCCCTGCTTCTGCAGCAGCGCCTTCACCTTGGCGCAATACGGGCACCAGGCGGTGGAAAACAGCACGACCTGGCTCGGGGTGATCTGCGCGAGGCCCGAGAGCGCCTCTTCCGACATGACCAGGGCTTCGGGCGGCGGGCCGCCGCCCGGAGCGCTCATCGCCGTGCGGTCTCCCTGCGCTTCGTGCATCGCCCTGAAGATTCCGCTGTAGGCAAGAAAGGCGAGGAACGCCACGACGGCGACCGCCCAGATCGCCATGTTCAGGGCCGCCGACGACCCGCGCACCGCAGGCGTTGCCGGAGCGGCCGGGCGCTTGGTTTCCCAATTGGCGAGCTGCTGCGCCTCGAACTTCGCATAGGCGATGCCGCACTTCGGGCATTGCCAGTCGGGGACCTTGGCATCCGCCGCGGTGCGGACGTAGCTGCACTTCGGGCAGGCTTTCACTCAGGCCGCCTTGCGGGTGTTCTTGCGGATGAAGTCCGCCATGCGCGCGACCCCGGCTTCGATCTGTTCCTTCGAGGCGGCGTATGAAAAGCGCAGGTGCTGCCCTTCGCCGGGCACTCGGCTGCCGAAATGGATGTCGGCGAGAACGGCGACGCCCGCCTCGTTCAGCAAGCGCTTGCGGAACTCCTCGGAATCCTTCGCGCCGATCATCCGGCAGGCCTCGGTGATGTTGGGCCAGGCGTAGAACGCGCCGCCGGGGAGCTTGCAGCTGACTCCGGGGACCTGATTCAAAAGTCCAAAAATGAAGTCACGGCGAGTCAAAAAACTCTTCCGCATGTCCTCCGCCGGCTGCTGCGAGCCGTTGATCGCCTCGACCGCGGCCCACTGCGAGATCTGCGAGGCGCAGGATTCGGTGTTGGTGATCCAGCGGGTGAAGGCGGGCGCGAGCAGCGGGTTGGAGGCGAAGCCGATGCGCCAGCCCGTCATCGCCCAGGTCTTGGAGGCCCCGTCGGCGATGATCGTGCGCTCATACATGCCGGGCACCTGCGCGATCGAGAAGAACTCGCCCGCATAGCAAAGGCGCGAGTAGATCTCGTCCGCGTAGACCCAGACCTGCGGGTGCTTTTTCAGGACGGAAGCGATTTTTTCCAGGTCGGCCCGGGAAAGAAGGCCGCCGGTCGGGTTGTGCGGGTAGTTGAGGATCAGGAGCCGCGTGTTCCTGTTCAGGGATTTCTCGAGGTCCTGGATGTCGAAGGCGAAATCCTTCGCCTCGTGCAGGTGGATCGGCACGGGCTTCGCGCCGCAGGCGAGGATCTGCGACTCGTAGATCGGAAAGCCGGGGTTGGGGTAGATGACCTCGTGCCCGGCGCCATGATCGGTTGCCGAGAGGATCGCGTAGGCGATGAAGGGCTTTGCGCCCGCGCCCACCACGACGTCCTGGGGCCGGATCGGCAGCCCGCCGCGCATGCCGGCCATGTATTTGGCCGCGGCTTCGCGCAGGGGATCGATGCCGGCGGAAGGCGTATAGCCGTGCTTGCCTTCCCGGATCGCCTTGATGGCGGCTTCCTGCACGTTGTCCGGGGCCGGGAAGTCGGGCTGGCCGATGCAGAAGCTCACGATGTCGCGCCCCTGGCGGATGAGGTCGTTCACCTCGGCGAGCACCACGAAGGCGTTCTCGGTCCCAAGCGACTGGGCGCGCTGGCTGATCTCGGGCATGGAGCGGCGGTCCCTCTGAAAAAAGCTATTTTAGGCGGTCATGACCGCGCGATAGCGGCCGGCCTCCAGCTGGATGCGCAGGATCCTGCCCCCGAGCCCCGTGGACACCGGGTGGCGGGGATCGCCTGGGAGCGAGATGAACGCGCGGCCGTTGTCGCTCCAGACCAGCGGCATCGCCACGGGCGGCGGACGCCTGGCCGCGGCCTCGAGCGCCGCATCCACGCTCGCATATTCGCAGAGCATGTCCATGCTCTTCGCGGTGGCGGGCGCAAGCTGCATGCTGCCCTCGTCCCAGCGCTTGAGCGCCTCGCGGGGCGTGATCCAAAGGCCCTCGGTCGCCTCGTGGCCGTCCACCGCGGGCTCCTGCCCGTGCGGGGCGCGCGCGAGGAAGAAGCGCGCATCGAAGCGCTTGGGCGACACCTCCGGCGTCACCCAGCGGGTCCAGGGGACGAGCGCCGGCGCGTCGAGCTGCGACATCAGGGTGATGAACTGGGCGCCCCCGGCGAGCGCCTTGCGCGCCTCCGCCATGATCCAGCCCGGCCCGAGCGTGCCGAGGAGCAGCCCCGCCTCCTCGAAGGTCTCGCGGATCGCCGCGACGTAGAGGCCCGCGGCATGGGTCGGGTCGAGCGCCTCGCCGAGGCGCTCGAGCAGCCCTGCGGTCCCCGCGGCGAGCAGCGCGCACGCCGACGGAGAGGCATCCGATTTGTCGAGCCGCCCGCCCGGAAAGACGTGCGCCCCGGCCATGAAGTCGACCATGCGGCTGCGCTTGACGAGGTAGATTTCGGGGCCGGCCGCGCTGTCGCGCAGCAGCACCACCGTGGCGGCGTCGCGGGTCGGGGCGATTTTTCTTTCTGTCGTCAAGCAGTTGGGAGTAACATCGCGAGCGCGAAATCGTCCAATCTGATTGTCTCATGCTCGTCAACTGCGTCGCGTATCAGGAAGGCAAGAAGCTCGCGGACATCGAGCAGAGCCAGATACGCGAGTACCTCTCGCGCCCGGGCTGCTTCGTGTGGGTGGCGCTGCGCGACGCCTCGGAGGCCGAGCTCGACTCGCTCTCCAAGGAGTTCGACGTTCCCGAGCTCGCGCTCGAGGACGCGCGCCACGGGCATCAGCGCGCCAAGATCGAGGAGTACGGCACCGAGCTCTTCGTCGTCATGCAGCTGATCGAGCATGCGGGCGACGAGCTGAAGGTCGGCGAGATCAGCATCTTCACCGGACCGAACTACGTGTTCTCGGTGCGCAACCGCACCGAGCAGAGCTTCCTCGGCGTGCGCACCCGCTGCGAGCGCGAGCCCGAGCTGCTGCGGCAGGGGCCCGGCTACGTGCTCTACGCGCTCATGGACGCCGTGGTCGACCGCTATTTCCCGGTGCTCGATGCGGTCGAGGTCGAGCTCGAAGGGATCGAGGAGAAGCTTTTCGCGAATACCTCGCCGCGCGCCAACATCGAGGCGCTCTACTACGTGAAGCAGAAGCTGACGACGCTCAAGCATGCGGCGGGTCCGCTGCTGGAAGCGACCGGCAAGCTCTACGGCGGCCGCGTGCCGCAGATCTGCGCGGGCCTGGGCGACTATTTCCGCGACGTCTACGACCACCTTGTGCGCCTGAACCAGACCATCGATTCCATGCGCGACACCGTGAACACCGCGATCCAGGTGAACCTCGCCATGATCACGATCGGCGAGAGCGAGGTGACCAAGCGCCTCGCCGCGTACGCTGCTCTGGTTGCCGTGCCGACGATGATCGCGGGCGTGTACGGCATGAACTTCAAGGAGATGCCCGAGCTCAATTGGGCCTGGGGCTATCCGTTCGCCCTTTTCCTCATGGTGAGCATCGATGTGGTGCTCTTCTGGCGCTTCCGCAGGGCGGGGTGGCTCTGAGAGTCCTCGCCTTTCTCCTCGGCTTCTGCCTCGCGTTCCCGGCGCAGGCGCAGCAGGGCGGGCAGCACTTCCATCGCCACTTCGACGGCGCCGAAAAATGGTCGAAGATTTTCGACGACCCGGCGCGCGACGCGTGGCAAAAGCCCGATGAGGTGATCCGCGCGCTCGCCTTGCAGCCCGACGCGTCGGTGGCCGATCTGGGCTCGGGCACCGGCTATTTCGCAGTGCGCCTCGCCCGCGCGCTGCCGCAGGGACAAATCTATGGCGCCGACGTCTCGGCCGACATGGTGAAGTTCCTGAACGAGCGCGCCGCCAAGGAAAAGCTGCCGAATCTCGCCTCGCACCAGGCGGGGGAAGCCGACGCCAGGCTGCCAGCGCCGGTCGATCTTGTGCTCGTCGTCGATACCTACCATCACATCGCCAAGCGCAGCGCCTACTTCGAGCGCCTCAAGGCCCAACTCAAGCCCGGCGGCCGGGTGGCCATCATCGACTTCAGGCCCGATTCGCCCGCCGGCCCGCCGCCCGAGCACCGCACCGCGCCCGAGACGATCATCGCGGAGATGGATCGCGCCGGATACCGCCTCTCGGATCGAGAGGAGTTTCTGCCGAGGCAGTCCTTCCTCGTCTTCTCGGCGCGCTAGAGCTTCAGCTCGGCGTGAATCGCCTCCCAGTCGACCTGGACGAGGGAATGTTCCGTTCTCTCGATCAATTTCAGCTCCACGAGACGCGCCACGTCGGTGTGGACATTCTTGTAGTCGCGTTTCAGGTGCCTGGCCAACGCAAACACCGACGCCGGCCCGAGCTTTTTCAATTCCCGCAAAAGCGCCCAGCGCGCCGGGGTCAGCGTCTTGAGCAGGAGCGGCAGATCCGCGAAGGACAGGACCTCAAGGGGCGCGGGCGCCTTGCGGCCGGTGGCGAGGTGCCAGGCCGCCTCGAAGCGGTCGAGCGCGTCCGCCGCGCTAGCGACCCTGACGTTGAGCGTTTTCGACATCGCGCTCGAAGTCGTACCTCAGCTGTTCCACCGACTTGAAGTCGTAGCCCCCGTCGCTGCGGTACTCGACGACGATCTTCTTGCCTTTTCTCAGCAGCAGCTTCCAGCGATCTTTCCCCGATACCTCGACGTCGAGCCTGACGTCGTGAGAAAGCAGAAGCTGCTCCCGATACATATGGCATATAATACCATAATACAGGAGGCGTAAAATATGCCCCCATGAGCGAATTCTTCAACCTTTACACGCACGGCTACATTCGCGTCGCGCTCGCCACGCCGCGCGTGCGCGTCGGAGACCCCCGGGCGAATGCCGCGGCGACGCTCGCGCTGATGCAGCAGGCGGCGCGGCGCAAGGCCATCGTCGCCGTCTTCCCCGAGCTCGGCCTGTCGGCCTATAGCTGCGAGGATCTGTTCCACCAGCAGGCGCTGCTCGGGGCGGCCGAGCAGGCGCTTGCCTGGCTCCTTGCGAAGAGCCGCAATCTGCCGATCGCCGCTTTCGTCGGGCTGCCGGTCGCCGTCGACGGCCTGCTCTATAACGGCGCGGCGCTGATCTGCCGCGGACGATTGCTGGGCATCACGCCCAAGACCTACCTGCCGAACTATCGCGAGTTCTACGAGCTGCGCCAGTTCACGCCGGCGCCGGACACGGTCAGGGAAATCGACTTCGCCGGGCAGAAAGCGCCGTTCGGTTCCCTGATCTATCGAGTCCGGGAGCAACCCAGGCTGCGGCTCTTTGCCGAGATCTGCGAGGACCTCTGGGTGCCGGCGCCGCCCTCTTCCTACGCCGCGCTCGCCGGCGCGACCGTGATCGCCAATCTGTCGGCCTCGAACATCGTGATCGGCAAGCACCACTACCGGGGCGAGCTCGCCTCCAACCAGTCGGCGCGCTGCATGGCGGCCTACCTCTACAGCGCCGCGGGCGCGGGCGAATCGACCACCGATCTCGCCTGGGACGGCCATGCGCTCGCCTACGAGAACGGCACCCTCCTCGCCGAGTCGCGCCGCTTCGCCTACGAAGACCAGCTCACGCTCGCCGACATCGACCTCGACCGGCTCGAGGCCGACCGCATGCGCCAGAACACCTTTGCCGAATCGGCGCGGCGGCACGCCGGCGAGCTGCAGCGCTTTACCACCGTGGAGTTCTCGCTGCCCGTTCCCGCAGGAAAGCTCGGGCTCGAAAGGCAAATCGGCCGATTCCCCTACGTGCCGGCCGACCCGGCGACGCGGGATGCACGCTGCGAAGAGGTCTACCGCATCCAGGTCGAGGGACTGGTCACGCGCATGCGGGCGACCGGTACGAAGAAGCTGGTCATCGGCGTCTCGGGCGGCCTGGATTCGACGCAGGCCCTTCTCGTCTGCGCGCGCGCGATGGACGTTCTGAAGCTCCCGCGCGCCAACATCCTCGCCTACACCATGCCCGGCTTCGCCACCTCGACCCGCACGCGCTCGAGCGCCTGGCAGCTCATGCGCGCGATTGGCGCCACGCCGGAGGAGATCGACATCCGGCCTTCGTGCCTGCAGATGCTGAAGGACATCCGGCATCCCTATGCCAAAGGCCGAAAGCTTTACGACATCGCCTTCGAGAACGTACAGGCGGGCGAGCGCACGAGCCACCTGTTCCGGCTCGCCAACCATCACGGCGGGTTCGTGGTCGGCACGGGCGATCTCTCCGAGCTGGCGCTCGGCTGGGCGACCTATGGCGTTGGAGACCATATGTCGCACTACAACGTGAACGTGAGCGTGCCGAAGACGCTCATCCAGTACCTGATCGGCTGGGTGGCCAGATCCGGCCAGTTCAGCGACGCGGTGCGAAAGGCGCTCGAGCGCGTGCTCGCCACCGAGATCTCGCCCGAACTGGTGCCGGGGTCGCAGCGCACCGAGGACACGGTGGGTCCCTACGAGCTGCAGGATTTCCACCTCTACTACACGCTTCGCTTCGGGTACGCGCCCGCCAAGGTGGCCTTCCTCGCCGCGCACGCCTGGAAGGGCAAGTACCGCCTGCCCGAGATCCGAAAGTGGCTGCGCGTCTTCCTCGACCGGTTCTTCCGCACGAGCCAGTACAAGCGCAGCGCCCTGCCCAACGGGCCGAAAGTGGGCTCGGGTGGCTCGCTCTCGCCGCGCGGCGACTGGCGGGCGCCCGCCGACGGCAATTCGGCCGTATGGCTCGCGGACCTGGAGCGAATTCCGTAGGCGCTTTGGTATCCTCCCTGCGAGGAGGATGCGCGTGGCGAGCAAGAGCAAAAAGCCGAAGTTCGTACCCGTCGACGCCGACGACCTGAAGCCGATGCACCGCTGGCACCGGCCGCTGCAGGCGCCGGGCATCACGCAGGTCGATTTCGAGGAGCGCGTCGACTTCCAGCGCCTGCACCGCTACCGGCTCGCGCGCACCCGCCAGTCGCTCGCAAACTCGGGGCTGGGCGCGATGCTCTGCTTCGACCAGCACAACATCCGCTACATCTCCTCGACCGTCATCGGCGAGTGGGCGCGCGACAAGCTGATCCGCTACTGCCTGCTCACCGGCACGGGCGAGCCCTGGGTGTGGGACTTCGGCTCGGCGGCGCGGCACCACAAGCTGTATTGCCCGTGGCTCAAGGAAGACCACGTGCGCGCGGGCAACCCCGGCATGCGCGGCGCGATCGGCCCGAAGGTCGGCCTTTTCGAGGCGGCCGCGAAGGAGATCAAGGACATCCTGCAGAAGGAAGGCGTCGCCGGGATGCCGCTCGGCATCGACGTGTGCGAGCCGGGGTTTCTCTTCGCGCTGCAAAAGGAGGGGCTCAGGATCCGCGACGGCCAGCAGATGATGCTGATGGCGCGCGAAGTGAAGAGCCACGACGAGATCACGCTCCTCAACACCGCCTCCGCCATGGTCGATGGCGTCTATCAGGACATCACCGCGGCGTTGAAGCCGGGCGTGAAGGAGAGCCAGATCGTCGCGCTTGCCGCAAAGCGCCTCTACGACATGGGCTCGGACTGCGTCGAGGCGATCAACGCCATCGCCGGCGAGCGCTGCAGCCCGCATCCGCACAATTTCACCGACCGGCTGATCCGGCCGGGCGACCAGGCCTACTTCGACATCATCCATTCGTTCATCGGCTACCGCACCTGTTACTACCGCACCTTTGCCGTGGGCAAGGCGACGCCGGCGCAAAAGGACGCCTACAAGCGCGCGCGCCAGTGGATGGACGACGCGATCTCGATGCTGCGGCCGGGCATCAGCACCGACAAGGTCGCCAGGATGTTTCCAAAGTCGACCGAGATCGGCTTCGAGACCGAGATGGCGGCCTTCGGCCTGAACTTCTGCCATGGCCTCGGCTTGGGCTTGCACGAGCG
>DATAID010000081.1:0-2017 GCA_036262835.1 Burkholderiales bacterium
CGGCCAGAACGTCGTGCACCCGAAGTTCGGCCAGGGCGTCGTGGTCGATCTTGAGGGGCAGGGCAACGACGTCCGGATTCAGGTGAACTTCCGCGAGGCCGGCCTGAAGACCCTGGCGCTTGCCGTCGCCAAGCTGCAAGCGGCCTAGCGGTCGAAAATCAGCACCAGGTAGGCAAAGAAAAGAAGCAGGTGCACCGCGCCCAGCAGGATGTTGGTGCGCCCGCTCGCGTAGGTAAGGGTGCTGATGAAAAGCGTCAGCAGCAGCACGATCGCATCGACGCTCTCGAGCCCGAGCACGAGGGTGCGCCCGGTGAGCATGCCGATCGCGAGCACCGTGGGGATGGTCAGGCTGATGCTGGCGAGCACCGAGCCGAGCAGCAGGTTGATCGAGCGCTGCAGCTGATTGGCGGCGGCGGCGCGCACCGCGGCGAGCGATTCGGGGGCGAGCACGAGCGCAGCCACGAGGAATCCGACCAGCGCCGCCGGCGCGTGCAGCACCTGCACGCCGTAGCCGATCGGCACGGCGATCTTCTTCGAGAGCAAGACGAAGGGCACGATGTAGAGGAGGAGCAGCGCGCCGTGCCAGGCGGCGGGCCGCAGGTCGGTGAGCGGCGGGCCTTTCTCCTCGATTTCGCCACGGTCGACGAAGTAGTGGCGATGGCGCAGCGTCTGGATGGCGAGAAAGACCGCGTAGAGCGCGACCGACATCAGCATCAGGAACCCCTCGTGCAGCCCCGAGAAGGTTCCGCCCGGCGCCGAGGTGAAGTTGGGCAGCACGAGGCCAAGCACCGCGAGCGGCACGATGACGGCGAGAAAGGCGTTGGCGCCCTGCAAGTTGTAGGTCTGCTCGTGATAGCGCAGCCCGCCGACGAGGAGCGCGAGCCCCGCCATGCCGTTGAACACGATCATGACCACCGCGAACATGGTGTCGCGCGCGAGCGTCGACACTTCCGGCCCGGTCAGCATCACGGCGCTGATCAGCAGCACCTCGATCACGGTGATGGCGAGCGTGAGGATCAGTGTGCCGAACGGTTCGCCGAAAATCTCCGCGAGCGCATCGGCGTGGCGCACCACGGAAAACGCCGCGAGCAGCATGATGCCGAAGAGCCAGGCCAGCATGAAGACGGCCCACCACGCGCTGCGGATGTCGCCGAGGAGCGCCGGGTCGAAAGCGAAGAAGACCAACGCCGTGCCATAGACCGGAGCCAGTCGCCATTCGCGCGTGATCATCGGGCGAATCTAGCACGCGAGATCGCGAGTTTGATGACCCTCCCCCGGGGGAGGGGGTCCATATCCGCAATTGTGATACCTTTCGCGCCTTGCCCGCGACCGACTACCTCGAGAAAATCCTGAACGCGCGCGTCTACGACGTCGCGAGCCAGACGCCGCTCGAGGTCGCGCCCGGCCTCTCGCGCCGCCTCGGCAACCGGCTCATGCTCAAGCGCGAGGACCTGCAGCCCGTCTTCTCGTTCAAGCTGCGCGGCGCCTACAACAAGATGGCCGGCCTGCCGGCGGCGAAGCTCGCGCGCGGCGTGATCGCGGCGAGCGCGGGCAACCATGCGCAGGGCGTGGCGATCGCGGCGCAAAAGCTCGGCTGCCGCGCGACCATCGTCATGCCGGTGACCGCGCCGCGCATCAAGGTCGAGGCGGTGGCGCAGCGCGGTGCCAAGGTGGTGCTGCATGGCGACAGCTTTGACGAGGCCTACCGCCACGCGACGCGGCTGCAGCGCCGGGGCGGGCTCACGTTCGTGCATCCCTACGACGATCCGGAGGTGATCGCGGGGCAGGGCACGATCGGCATGGAGATCCTGCGCCAGTGGACGCGGCCGATCCACGCGATCTTCGTCGCCGTGGGCGGCGGGGGCCTCATCGGCGGGATCGCTTCCTACATCAAGCGGCTGCGCCCCTCGGTCCGCGTGATCGGCGTCGAGCCGACCGACGCGGACGCGATGGCGCGGTCCCTGAAGGCGGGACGGCGCGTCGTCCTGCCGCACGTCGGCCTTTTCGCCGACGGCGT
>DATAID010000082.1:0-53140 GCA_036262835.1 Burkholderiales bacterium
GTGATGCCCTTGATCGAATCCATGCAGCCGCGCATTTCGTTGAAGACGTCCTTCGGATGCGCGTACTTCCAGTCGAGGCCGAGGCGCCTGCCGAGCTCGACCAGGATCCAGAAGTCCTCGCGCGCCTCGCCCGGCGGCTCGACGGCTTTCCGGCCGAGCTGCACCATGCGGTCGGTGTTGGTCACCGTGCCGGTCTTTTCCGGCCAGGCGGTGGCCGGCAGCACCACGTCGGCAAGGTAGGCGGTCTCGGTGAGGAAGATGTCCTGCACCACGAGGTGCTCGAGCTTGGCGAGTCCCGCGCGCGCGTGCTCGACGTCCGGATCCGACATCGCGGGGTTCTCGCCCATCACGTACATGCCGCGGATCTTGCCGTCGTAGGCCGCGTTCACGATCTCGACCACCGTGAGGCCGGGCTTGGCGTCGAGGTCGGCGCCCCAGAACTTGTCGAAGCGCGCCTTGGCTTCGGGCGTCGCCACGCGCTGGTAATCGGGATACATCATCGGAATGAGGCCCGAGTCCGACGCGCCCTGCACGTTGTTCTGGCCGCGCAGCGGATGCAGGCCCGTGCCCGGGCGGCCGACCTGGCCCGTCATGAGGCAGAGCGCGATCAGGCAGCGCGCGTTGTCGGTGCCATGGATGTGCTGCGAGACGCCCATGCCCCAGAGGATCATCGAGCCCTTGGAGGTGGCGAAGGCGCGCGCCACTTCGCGCAGCGTCTCGGCCGGGATGCCGCAGATCGGCGCCATCTTTTCCGGCGAGAATCCCTTGGCGTTTTCCTTCAGGGCTTCGTACCCGGAGGTCCTGTCCTTTATGAAGGATTCATTCACCAGATTTTCTTCGATGATCGTATGGATCATCGCGTTCAGCATCGCGACGTCGGTGTCGGGGTTGAACTGCAGCATGCGCCAGGCGTGGCGCGAGAGCTCGCTCCTGCGCGGGTCGGCGTAGATGAGCTTGGCGCCGCGCTTCGCGGCGTTCTTCATCCAGGTCGCCGCGACCGGGTGGTTCGAGACCGGGTTCGCGCCGATGAGAAAGATCACCTCGGCGTTCTCCACGTCGTTCACCTGGTTGGAGACCGCGCCCGAGCCGATGCCCTCCAGCAGCGCCGCCACCGACGAAGCGTGGCAAAGCCGCGTGCAGTGGTCCACGTTGTTGGTGTAAAAGCCCGTGCGCACGAGCTTCTGGAAGAGGTAGGCCTCCTCGTTCGATCCCTTTGCCGAGCCGAAGCCGGCGAGCGCGTAGCGATCCTCGTCGCGGATCTTCTTCAGGCCGTTTGCGGCGAAATCCAGCGCCTCTTCCCAGGTGGCCTCGCGGAAAACCTCGGAAAAGTTGGCCGGATCGACGGTGAAGTGCGCGGATTTCCTGAACCCGGGCTTGCGGATGAGAGGCTTGGTCAGGCGCTGCGGGTGATTCGCATAATCGAAGCCGTAGCGGCCCTTCACGCACAGGCGCCCGTGGTTCGAGGGGCCGTCCTTGCCGTTGACGAACTTGATGACGTTCTGCTTCGTGTTGACGTTGTAGGTGAGCAGGCAGCCCACGCCGCAGAACGGGCACACCGAATCGACCTTCTTGTCGACCACTTCCAGGCCGACGTTGCGCGCCGGCATGAGCGCGCCGGTCGGGCAGGCCTGCACGCACTCGCCGCAGGCGACGCAGGTCGAGGCGCCCATCGGATCGTGCATGTCGAAGACGATGCTCGAATGATCGCCCCGGTAGGCGTAGCCGATCACGTCGTTCACCTGCTCCTCGCGGCAGGCGCGCACGCAGCGCGTGCACTGGATGCACGCATCGAGGTTGACCGCGATCGCCGGATGGGAAATGTCCTGTGCGGGCTGATGGCGCTTTTCGAAGCGCGGCTTTCCGATCTGCAGCCTTTTCGCCCAGAAGTCCAGCTCGCTATCCGGACGGTAGGCCTTCTCGGTCATGTCCGACTGGAGCAGCTCGAGCACCATCTTCTGCGAGAGCCGGGCGCGCGGATTGTCGGTGGTGACTTCCATTCCCTCCTTCGGATAGCGGCAGCAGGAGGGCGCGAGCGCGCGCTCGCCCTTGATCTCGACCACGCAGGCGCGGCAGTTGCCGTCGGGCCGCATGCCCGGCTTGTAGCAAAGGTGCGGAATCTCGACGCCGTTCTTCTTCGCCGTCTCGATGATCGTCTCGTCGGGCCGGCCGATCACCGTCTGGCCGTTGAGCTTGAACTCAATCGGCATCGTCGCGAGCTGCTGCGTCGACACTCTTTCCATGTCAGCCCACCTCTTGAGGGAAGTACTTCATCACGGTCAGCGCGGGGTTGGGCGCCGCCTGCCCAAGGCCGCAGATCGAGGCGTCCATCATCGCCTGCGAAAGCTCTTTCAGCAAAGGCTGATCCCACTTGCCTTTTTCCATGAGGCCGAGCGCCTTGGCCGTGCCCACGCGGCACGGCGTGCACTGGCCGCAGGATTCGTCATGGAAGAACTTCATCAGGTTGATGGCCGCCTTCGACGCCTTGTCCTTGTCGGAGAAAATGACGATGGCTGCCGAGCCGATGAAGCATCCGTAGGGCTGCAGGGTGTCGAAGTCGAGCGGGATGTTGCCCATGCTCGCCGGCAGGATTCCGCCCGAGGCGCCGCCCGGCAGGTATCCGTAGAAGGTATGGCCCTCAGCCATGCCGCCGCAGTACTCGTCGATCAGATCTTTCACGGTGATCCCTGCCGGGGCAAGGTGCATGCCGGGCTTTTTGACGCGCCCCGATACAGAGAAGGACCGCAATCCCTTGCGCCCGTTCCGGCCCTGCGAGGCGAACCAGGCCGCGCCCTTCTCGACGATCTCGCGCACCCAGTACACGCTTTCCATGTTGTGCTCGAGCGTCGGTCGACCGAAGAGCCCCACCTGCGCGACATACGGCGGGCGCAGCCGCGGCATGCCCCGCTTGCCCTCGATCGACTCGATCATCGCCGACTCTTCGCCGCAGATATAAGCGCCCGCGCCGCGGCGAAGGTGAACAGGGGGAAGGGGAAACGCCTGCTGGCTCTTCAGCTTCTGGAGCTCTTTTTCGAGGATTTCACGGCAACCCGCGTACTCGTCGCGCAAATAGACATAGATCTCGCTGATGCCGACGCACCAGGCGGCCACGAGCATGCCCTCGAGGAACCGGTGTGGATCGCGCTCGAGGTACCAGCGGTCCTTGAACGTGCCCGGCTCGCCCTCGTCGATGTTGACCGCCATGAGGCGCGGCTCGGGCTCGCCGCCGACGCTCTTCCATTTGCGCCCGACCGGGAAGCCCGCCCCGCCCAGGCCGCGCAGCGCCGAGTCTTCCATGATCTTCGTGATGCCTTCGCGCGTGTGCTTGCCTGCGTGGCAGTCGGCGATCAGCTGGTAGCCGCCTTGTTTCCGGTACTGGTCGAAGTCGATGTACGGCGCGACCGGACAACGCGTCTGCTTCCTGTCGACCGCGCCTTTGATTTTCTCCACCGTCGCGTCCAGGACCGGGTTCTGGCCCACCACCGCCGCGGGCGCCGACTCGCAACGGCCAATGCACGGCGCGTGCAGCACGCGCACGTCCTTGCCGAGGATCTTCGGCAGCTTCTCCAGGAGCTCGCGCGAGCCGGCGATCTCGCACGCGATCGAGTCGCACACGCGCACCGTGAGCGCGGGCGGCGGCGCCTCCCCTTCCTTCACCACGTCGAAGTGGTGATAGAAGGTCGCGACCTCGTAGACCTCGGTTTGGGCGAGCGCCATCTCCTGCGCGAGCGCCGCCAGGTGCGCGGCCGACAGGTGGCCGTACTTGTCGTTGATCTTGTGGAGGTGCTCGATCAAAAGATCGCGCTGCCGCGACGCGGTGCCGAGAAGCGCGCGGATTTCCTCGAGCGCCTCGAGATCGACTGGCCGGCCCTTCGGCGTCGGTCGGACTTTGCCTTTACCTTTCATCGTGATACGTATTATCGGCCCGGCCGGGCGGGCCGAGTCTTGACTGCGGTCAAGCGGTGCGGCGCGGCAAATTGCCCGGGAATGTCCCCATAAAGGAAACGTGTTTCCTAGCGACCCACGTGCAGCGGCATCGCGGTCATGCCGCGAAACACGGTGGAGTTCAGCCACTCGAGCCGCGATTGCGGCACCGCGAGCTCGATCCGGCGCCAGCGCTGGAGCACCGCGGGCAGCGCGATCTGGCCTTCGAGGCGCGCGAGGGGAAAGCCGAGGCAGATGTGCATCCCGAACCCGAAGGCGAGGTGCGGCACCCCGTCGCGCGCAAGCATCACGCGGTCGGGTTCGGGATAGGCCTGCGGATCGCGGTTCGCCGCCGAAAGCATGAGAAACACCCGGTCGCCCTGCTTGAGCCGTCGCCCGCGCATCTCCAGCGCCTGCGTGACCACGCGGGCCTGCACGCCCGCCGGCCCGTCGTAGCGCAGCAGCTCCTCGACCGCGCGCGGTGCGAGCGACGGGTCGGCGCGCAGCGCCTCGAGCTCACCCGGGAAGCGCAGCAACGCAAGGAGCCCGTTGGCGATGTGGTTGGTGGTCGTCTCGTGGCCCGCGAAAAGAAGGAGGATGCAGGTCGCGACGAGCTCGTCCTCGCTCAGGCGATCGCCGTCCTCTTCCAGCGCGATCAGCTGGGAGAGCAGATCGGGATCGGCTGTTCGCCTTTTGCTCGAGATCAATTCCCGGAAAAAGAGCGCCATCTCGTGCGTCGCCTTCTCGACGATCGCGTACTTGTCGGGGCCGGCGCGCGCGCTGCCGATGAAGAGCGCCATGTCGTCCGACAAGGCCTTGACCATCGCCAGGCGCTCGCGCGGCACCCCGAGCATGGCCATGATGACGAGCGCGGGCAGCGGCCCCGCGTAATCGGCGATGAAGTCGACGCGGTCGCGCTCGCCAATGCGGCCGAGCAGCCACTCGGAGATTTCCTCCACCTTCGGTCGCATGGCGTGCATCGACTGCACGTTGAAGACCTTCGAGGTGAGCCGCCGCAGCCGAGTGTGCTCGGGCGGGTCGCGAAACACCATCCAGGTCGACAGGAACCGCATCACCTCGCCGATCCGGGCCGCCTCGGGGCCGGGCAGCGCGGCGAAGAAGGGCCGCATGCGGTCGGACGAAATCTCGCGATCGAGCAGCACGCGCTTCACGTCGTCGTAGCGCGTGAGGATCCAGGACTTCATGCGCGGGCTCCAGTGCACCGGATCCTCCTCGCGCAGGCGCCGGTACATCGGGAAAGGATCGGCGAGGAACTCCGGCGCGTCGGGCCGGAAGTCGATGCCCGTCTCAACGCTCATCAGTACTCGGCGGCGAGCGCGCTCGGCTGTTCCTCGGCGCCGAACGCGTCGAGGCGATCCGAGGTCGTGGCGCGCCTCAGGTCGCGTTGCCAGCGCGTGTCCTCGTAGTCGGTGCCCCGGTGCATCGTGCAGCGGTTGTCCCACATGACGAGGTCACCCACGCGCCAGCGGTGCGTGTAGACGAACTGCCGCTGCGTCGCGTGCGCGATCAGCTCGGCGAGCAGCGCTTCGGCCTCCCCGTCGGCCATGCCCTCGATGGCGCCGATGTGCGAGGCGATGTAGAGCGACTCGCGACCCGATTCAGGGATGCGGCGCACGAGCGGCCGCCGCACCGGCGCGAAGGCGGCCTGTTCCTCGGGCGTGAACTCGGTGAAGCCGAGCCGGCGTCGCGAGTAGAGGAGCGAATGGCGCGCGACCAGACCCTGCAGCCGCGCCCGCTTTTCGGCGGGCAGCGCGTCGCAGGCCGCGCGCAGGTCGGCGAACTCGGTGTGCCCGCCGATGGGCGCCACCGAGCGCGCGTAGAGCAGCGACGCATAGCCGCTCGGCGCCTTGAACGAGCTGTCGGTGTGCCACAGGCGGTTGCCCATCTGGAAGAGCCGGATGCGCGAGTCCTTGCGCCAGAGCCGGCCCTCGGCGTCCAGATTGGCGATGTCGGCGAACTCTTTCGGGATGCGCAGCTTCGAGTGCCGGAATGTGCGCTGCACGGTCACCTCGAGCGGCCCGAAGTTCCTCGCGAACGCGAGGTGCTGCTCGGCCGTCAGCTCCTGCGCGGGAAAGACGAGCACCGCGTACGTGGCGAACGCTTCGCGCAGCGACTGCAACGTCCCCGCGTCGAGCGGCGCGGACAAGTCGATGTCGCCGACCTCGGCGGCGAAGCTCGGCGTGACCGGGAAAAGAGCGATGGCCATGTAGACTTGGCGCCATGATGACATATCGAACCCTCGGGCGGACCGGCGTCCAGGTCTCGCGCCTGTGCTTCGGCACGATGTCCTTCGGCGGCGATGCCGATGCCGTGACTTCCGCGGCGATGTACAAGGCGACGCGCGACGCCGGAATCAACTTCTACGACACGGCGGACCAGTACAACAACGGCAAGTCCGAGGAGATCCTCGGCGGCCTCATGAAGGGGCACCGCGACGAGCTCGTCATCGCCACCAAGTGCTTCAACCCGACGGGCCCGGACCGCAACGCGCGCGGCAACTCGCGCCGCCACGTGACGCGCGCGGTCGAGGCGAGCCTGAAGCGCCTGCAGACCGACCGGGTCGAGATCCTCTTCCTGCACCAGATCGACGCGCTCACGCCGATCGACGAGCAGATGCGCGCGCTGGAAGACATGGTGCGCTCGGGCAAGGTGCTCTATCCGGCGTTCAGCAACTGGTCGGCGTGGCAGACGCAGAAGGCGCTCGGTGTGCAGGAGGCGAACGGCTGGGCGCGCGTCCAGGTCCTGCAGCCGATGTACAACCTGGTGAAGCGCCAGGCCGAAGTCGAGATCCTGCCGATGGCCGCGGCGAACGAGATCGGCGTGATTCCCTACAGCCCCGGCGCCGCCGGCCTTCTTTCAGGCAAGTATTCCGGCCAGGCGAGCGGGCGCCTGAAGACCAACAAGATGTATGAGCTGCGCTACGGGGAGACGTGGATGTTCGAAGTGGCCGAGCGCTATGCCGCGTTCTGCAAGCAGCGTGGCCTGCACCCGGTGAGCGCCGCCATCGCCTGGGTCGGCGCGCATCCGGCCATCACCGCGCCGATCATCGGCGCGCGCAACCTCGAGCAGCTGCAGGCCTCGCTCGATTCCGTGAAGATCGACATGACCCCGGCGTTGCGCGCCGAGATCGCGGCGCTCTCGCGCACGCCGCCGCCGGCGACCGACCGGCTGGAAGAACAGAAAAAGTAGCTAGGCGGTTTTCTTCTCGAAGTTTTTCTTCATCGCCGCGAGCCCCTGGTCGATCATGCCGGCGATCGCGCCGGCAAGGTCGTTGGGCAGCAGGTCGGCGATCCACACCGCGCGACAGCCCTCGCCGTCGGCAAAGACCTGCATCGAGGCGTTGTGGTGCGAGAGGCGCCCGCCGACCGCGGACCAGGCCACCCGGCGTGCCTTGTCGTCCAGATCGACGATCAGCTCCTTCGCCGTCATGCCGTTGCCGAACGTGACGATGCGCGCGCCCTCGCCTTCCATGCGGCAGTCCGTCACGAAGCCGGGGCAGACGCGCCGGTGCAGGTTGCCGACGTCGCGAAGCGCCTCCCAGACATCTTCGACGCGCGCGGCGAGCCGGATTTCCTTGTGGATCGAAGCCATCCCGCCTCCCGTGTGTGCGAGCGAGTGTAAACTCGGCTTTCAGGGGAGTTTCATGATTTTTTCGTCACGGATGGCTGCGTAAAGCGCATATGTGTCGCGCCCTTCTCTACCTCGGCCAGCCGGTCCTGCTCGACAACCTGCTCTTCCAGCCCGACTCGGCGCTCGTGCGCCAGAGCTTCATGCCGAAGATGCTGCACATGCTGAACCTGGCCGGATTCGGCATGCGCGCCTGGGATCCGCAGAGCGCGAACCCCGAGCAGGCCTACTCGTATTACTCGCAGTCGCTGCCCGTCTTCGACCGCAACCTGCAGAATCTCGCGCAGAAAATCCGGCCCTCGTGCGTGCTTGCGCACGTGCGCGGCGTCGCCTATTCGACGCGCGTCGAGATTTCCCTTCAGAACGTGCATCCGTTTCACTTCGCCAACACGCCGCTCGTGCTCGCGCACAACGGCGACCTCGCGCGCATGGCCGAGATGAAGCCGCTGCTCGCGCCGCACATCCGGCCCGAGCACCTCTCGCAGATCCACGGCACCACCGACAGCGAATGGATCTACGCGCTCGTGCTCTCGCAGATCCCGGTGCCGCTAGACAACCTGGACGAGGAACGCGTCTTCGGCGGCATCCAGCGCGCGCTCGAGCTCATCCGCGACGCGCGCGCGAAGCTCGGCATCGACATCTCCTCCTCGGTCAACCTCTTCATCGCCAACGGCCGGCAGCTCGCCGCAGTGCGCTACTGCTTCGACTTCGGCCGCTACCGCACCGAGGGCCCGGACAAGGTGCACGAGGCGAACCTGACCTTCCTCTCGCTCTGGTACACGCTCGGGCGCGACTACAACCTGCACGACGGCGAGTGGAAGATGATCGGCGGCGCCGAGAACGCGACCTCCATCATCGTCAGCTCCGAGCCGCTGACGAACGACACCTCGGCCTGGGTCGAGCTGCCCGAATACGGCGCGCTCTTCGCCGAGATACGGAACGGACGCCCGCGGCTTGCGGTCAGATTGCTGTCTTGAACGCAGAAACGATCCTCGAGCAGGCCGCCGACGCCGTCATTTTTGCCGACCGCGACGGCACGATCCGCGTGTGGAATGCGGCGGCGAGCGCCCTTCTCGGCTTCGCAAAGGAGGAAGCGTTGGGCGCCAATCTCGACCTGATCATCCCCGAGCACCTGAGAAAGGCGCATTGGGCGGGCTTCGATCGCGCGATGGCGTCCGGCACGACGCGACTCGGCGGCCAGGCCACCCTCACGCGAGCGCTGCACAAGGACGGCCGGCGCCTCTATGTTGAAATGAGCTTCGCCGTGGCGCGCACGGGAGGCGAGGTCATCGGAGCAATCGCGATCGCGCGGGACGCCACCGCGCGCCAGGAAGCGCGCGGACGAGGATGATGCGCTCGCTCGTCGTGTCGACCATCGTGTATTTCGTCGCGGCGTTCTTCATCAAGCGGCGCTTCGAGGCGATGGACATCCCGCGCGGGATGACGCGCAGCCTGATGACGTTTTGCCTTGCGCTGCTGGCTGCCTACGCCGCGGCCGCTACGCTCGATTGGCTGCTGCCGTCCACCTAGCCGATGCGAGCGTGCCGCCCGGGGATCTTCGCGCTGGCCCTCTGGCAAAGCGCTGGCCTCGCAGCCGATCCCTTGCCGGAGGTTGACTGGGCGAGCGCGCGCGTCGTCAACGTTCAGATGATCGACGATCGCTTCATCCCCGATAAATTCGTCTTCGAGCGCGGCATCGCCTACCGCTTGCACATGGAAAACACCGGGGCCGACCTGCACGAGTTCACGGCGCCCGAGTTCCTCAAGGCGATCGCGATCCGCAACCCGGAAGTGCTGGAGCGGACGCGTCCGGACGAAGTCGCGCTGCAGCCGAAGGAGCAAAAGGACCTTTACTTCGTCGCGAGGACTCCCGGTCGCTACCAGCTGACTTGTGCCAACCATGACTGGGACAACATGGTGGGCGAAATCACGATCAAGTGACCCGCCGCCCGGGCCTGCGCTAGGCGGGCGTCTCCGCCTGCCAGATCTGGCCGCGCAGCGCGGCCTCCAGCTCAATCGCCTTGCCGTGCGCTTCCTGCAGGCGCGCGTGCGAGATCAGGCGCGTGAGCTGCGTGTTGGTGCGCGCAATCGAGCGCATCAGGCTGCGGTGGATGGCGTGCTGCAGGCTGACCGTTGCGCCTGACGTGCCGTTGTAGTGAGCAAGGAACTTCTCGCGCGGAATCTCGAGCAGGCAGCAGGATTCGCGCACTCGCGCGTGCGCCCCGTGGGCCGCGCCGCGCAGCACGCTCATGAAGCCGATCAACTCCCCGGGTCCGGCGATCGCCACGCGGCGGTCCAGGCCGTTGCCTCTCGAAAATACCTCGACGGCGCCGCGCAGGACGAGAAAGCACCCTTGCGCCGGGAGCCCCGCCGCGAACACCCAGCCGCCGCGCGGCAGCTCCAGCACCTTGCAGCCACGCACCAGCTCCTCGGTTTCCTCGGCGTCGAACCCCTCGAAGAACGGCAGGACCGGCAGGTAGGCACGCCAGTCGAAGGACGCGTCGCCGGAACGCGCCACCTTCGCGAGCGGGTCGGCGGCAGGCGCCGGGTCCACCGCCGGCCGATCTTCCGCCGCGGGATGCGCGGCGACGCGCTCGTTCAGCACGCGCAGCTTGTCGGCCAGCGTTTTCGTGATCGTGCGCTGTATCTCCAGCGCCTCGGCGCCGCGGCTCGCGACCATGGCGCGGAAGTCGTCGCGATTCACGAACCAGGCCTTCACATTACCCTGCGCGATCACGGTTGCCGACACGACGCCGCGCTCGATCAGCGACATCTCGCCGAACATGTCGCCGGGGCCGAACTGCGCGACCGTCAGCGTGCCGCCGCCCGGCAGCGCCACGCGCGCCTCCAGGTTGCCGACGCGGATGAGAAACGCGCCGCGCGAGGCTTCGCCCTGGCGCACCAGCCGCGCGCCGCTCGCGAACGCCATCTCGCGCGCGAGCGCGAGCAACTGCCGGAATTGGGTGGATTCCCCGCCGCTCATGGATGCCAGATTTTAAATAGTAAACTCGGAAGCGGTGAACGAACGCGCTCCGAGCACCATCGACGTCGATCGGCTGCTGGCCGTGGTGGCCGCGGTTGCGCGCGAGGCCCGGCCCAACCTCGCGCCGCAGGTCGCGCTCGACAGCTCGCTCGAAAAAGAGCTGGGCCTGGACAGCCTCGCCCGCGTGGAGCTGGTGCTGCGGCTGGAAAAGGAATTCGGCGCGAGCCTGCCCGAAGCGGCGCTCGCGACGAGCGAGACGCCGCGCGACCTGCTGCGCTTTCTCCTCGCGAGCGCCGGCCACGGCCCCGCCTCCGCCCTGCATGCCGCCGGCGCGAGCGTCGCGAGCCTCGTGAATGGCGGCGGCGAAGTGCGGCCGCCCACCCACGCGCGCACGCTCACCGAGGCGCTCGAATACCACGTCGACCGGCAGCCCGATCGCCTCACGGTTTTCCTGTACGAGGAAGAGAAGGAAATCCCGATCACCTACCGGCAGCTGTGGGATCGCGCGCTCGGCTACGCGGCGCGCCTCGCCGAGGCGGGCCTGAAGCCCGGCCAGATGGTCGCGATCATGCTGCCGACCTCCAAGGAGTACCTCTACTCGTTCTACGGCGTGCTGCTCGCGGGCGGCGTGCCGGTTCCGCTCTATCCGCCGGCGCGCCTCACCACGATCGAGGACCACATGACGCGCCACGTCGCGATCCTGAAGAGCGCCGGCGCGGCCTTCATGATCACGATCCCGGAGGCGAAGCCGCTCGCCTACCTGCTGCGCGCGCAGGTCGAGTCGATGCGCGCGGTCCTCGTGCCCGCGGACCTGGAGGGCAGCGAGGGCGAGCGCGCCTACGTCCCGCATGCGGGCAAGGGCGGCGACATCGGCTTCCTGCAGTACACCTCGGGCAGCACCGGCAATCCGAAGGGCGTGGTGCTCTCGCACGAGAACCTGCTCGTCAACGTGCAGTGCATGGGCTCGGCGGTGAGCGCGGGCCCGGCCGACGTGTTCGTGAGCTGGCTCCCGCTCTACCACGACATGGGACTCATCGGCGGGTGCTTCGCGACCATGTTCCTCGGCTTTCCGGTGGTGCTCATGTCGCCGCTCGCCTTCCTCGCGCGGCCTTCGGCCTGGATGCGCGCGATCCACCGCCACCGCGGCACGATCTCGGGCGGGCCGAATTTTTCCTACGAGCTATGCCTGCGAAGAATCGACGAGAAGGAGATGGACGGGATCGATCTCTCGTCGTGGCGCTTTGCCTTCAACGGCGCCGAGCCGGTGAGTCCCGACACCCTGGCTTCCTTTCAGGAAAAATTTTCAAAATGGAAGTTCCAGAAGCACGCGCTTTCGCCGGTCTATGGCCTGGCTGAAAACACGGTCGGCGTTTCCTTCACGACGCCGGGCGAGCCCTGGCGGGTGGACTTGCTCGACCGCGAGAGGTTCACGCGCACCGGAGAGGCGCTGCGCGTCGACCCCGAAACCGTCGCGGACAAGGGCAAGACGATCCGGATCGTGGGCTGCGGAACCGTCATCCGCGACCACGACCTGCGCGTGGTCGACTCGGCGGGCCACGAGCTGCCCGACGGGCAGGAAGGCTTTCTGCAGCTGCGCGGCCCCTCGGCGACCTCGGGCTACTACCGCAACCCCGAGGAGACGAAAAAGCTTTTTCGCGACGGCTGGCTGAATACGGGCGATCGCGCCTACTTGCGCGAGGGGATGGTGTACATCACCGGCCGCGAGAAGGACATCATCATCCGCGGCGGGCGCAACATCAGCCCCTACGAGCTCGAGCAGGCGGTCGGCGATCTGGGCGGCGTGCGCCGCGGCTGCGTGGCCGTGTTCGGCAGCGAGGATCCGGCAACCGGCACCGAGCGCGTCGTCGTGCTCGCCGAGATGCGCGACAACGACCGCTCTCGCCACGAGGACCTGAAGCGCATGATCAACGCGCTCGCCGTGAGCCTGATCGGCGGGCCGGCCGACGACATCGTGCTTGCGCCGCCGGCGAGCGTGCCGAAGACCTCGAGCGGCAAGATCCGCCGCGTCGCGGCGCGCGAGTTCTACGAGCGCGGGCCCGCCTCGGTGCGGCCGCAGGCCGTGTGGCTGCAATTCGTGCGGCTCGTGCTCGCCGGCGCCGCGCCGCAGCTGCGCCGCAGCGCGCGCGCGCTGCGCGGCGAGCTCTTCGCCTGGCGCGGCTACCTCGTCTTCGCCCTGCTCTTTCCGTTCGCCTTCCTCGCCGCCTGGCTCACGCCGGGCAAGACCTGCTGGCGGGTGGGAAGGCTCGTCTCGCGCCTTTTCCTCTGGGGCGCCGGCATCCCGGTCGCGGTGGCCGGCCGCGAGCACCTCGCGCCGGGCCGCCCCGCCATCCTCGCGGTCAACCACACGAGCTACCTCGACGTCGTGGTGCTGCTCACGCTGCTCAAGGCGCAGGGCTATGCGTTCGTCGCCAAGCAGGAGTTCGAGCGCAGCTTCTTCATGCGCAGGCTCCTCTCGGGCTTCGGCACGCGCTTCGTCGAGCGCTTCGACATCGCGCGCAGCACCGAGCACGCGGGCGACCTCACCCAGGCGGCAAGAAGCGGCGTCTCGCTCATCGTCTTCCCCGAAGGCACGCTCAAGCGCACCACCGGCCTGATGCCGTTCCGCACCGGCGCCTTCCAGGCGGCGGCGCAGGCCGGAATTCCGGTCGTGCCGGTGGCGCTGCGCGGCGTGCGCTCGGTGATGCGCGACGGCACCTGGTACCTGAGGCGGGCGGCGGTGAGCGTCACCATCGGTGCGCCGATTCCGCCCGAGGGCGAGGATTGGGCGGCGGCGATCAAGCTGCGCGACGCGGTGCGCGCCGAGATCCTGCGCACCTGCGGCGAGCCCGATCTCGCCGAGCGGCCGACCGCGCTCTCGGCGGCAACCAAGGTCGCCGCGGACAAGGCAAAGGGCGAGGATCCGGAGCCTTAGTTTCAGTCCTCCTGCATCACGCGGTCGGCCCGCTTCGGATAGATGATCGACTCGGCGAAGCGATACATGCTCTCGATCTCGGCCTGGCCGCGGTACTGGGGCTTCGTGCCCTTGGCGAGCGCGAGCAGCTCGGCCGCCACGTTGCGGCGGATCTCCGCGGTGAGCGAATTGAGGCGATGATAGGCCTCCGAGACGTTGCGGCCGAGCGTCGTGATGCCGTGGCCGAGCAGCACGACCGAGTTCGTGTTCTGGATGAAGTCTTTCACGCCGCTCACGTCGGCCTCGACGTCGACGTGGCCGGGCACGTAGTGGATCGGCTTGCCGAGCACGAACGGGAGGTCGAGCGAGAGCGTCTTCACCTCGTCGAAAGCGCCCGAGCCGAAGTAGGCGATCATCGCGTCATCGTGCACGTGGATCGTCGCCTGGATGTCGGGCCGCAGGCGCAGGATCTCGCGCGACAGGTTGTGCCCGATGCTCGTCACCTTGCTGCCGTGCAGAATCCGGCTCGTGGGAATGTCGGTGATGACGATGTTGTCGAGCTCCATCTCCTCGAGCGAGAGCTCCGCGTGCTTCGTATAGGCCACGCCATGCGGGAAATCCGGGTGCGGCACGCGCAGCACGATGTTGCCGAGGGTGTTGTGGATGTAGCCGCGCGCCGAGAGGAGGCGCGCATACTTGAGCAGCGTGCGGCCGACCTCGGGATCGAAGCGCACCTCCATCAGCCTTCCGTCAGGCGCGCGCGCAGCCGGTCGAGGCGCGGCTTGAGATAAGTCAGGAAGAGCTCCGGGTTCTCGGCCATCGGAAAGTGTCCCAGCCCGCGCATGACCTCGAATTCTGCGCCCGGAATGCGCGCCGCGGTAGCCCGCGAGATCTCGGGCGTGCACGAGTAGTCGTACTCGCCCGTCAGCATCATCACCGGGCATCGTTGCGTATCGATGCGGCCGACGCGCTCGCGCGCGTCCCAGTCGTGGCTGTAGAAGCGGATGTCGCCCCAGAACGCCGCGTAGCCGCCCTGCGAGTATTCCCACCAGATCTCCCGCGCGCGCGGGCGCGGGCTCTGCGGCGCCATCAGGCCGTGCACCCACTCGGGCACGAAGGTCGCCTGGTTGATGAGTGCATGGCGCGCGAGCGGCACCGAGCGGCCCTCGATCCGGTCGCTCGCTTCGCAGGCGATCACGCCGCCGAGCCGGTCGCCCGCGCGCAGCGCCATCTCGAGGCAGATCTGGCCGGCCATCGAGGAGCCGAGCAGCACCGGGCGCTCGAGCCCCAGCGCCGCGATCACCGCCTCGATCGCCGCGACGTAGCGCTCGGTGGTCAGCTGCCACTCGCCGGGAAATCCGCCCTCGGGCGGCAGGCTCTTGCCGTGCCACGGCAGGTCGAACGCGACCATGCGCCACTCGGCCGCGAGGGCCCTGTCGTTCATCAGGTGGCAGAACTGGCGCGAATCGGAGCCCGCGGTATGCAGGCATAGGAGATCGCGCCCTTTGCCCGAGGCCTCGTAATAGAGCCGATTCGGCCGCCCTTCGAGCTCGACCCGGAGATAGCCGCCTTTGACCTTGTCCCTTTTCGCTTTTTTTCCACGGGTCTTTGCCCGGGGAACGCCATGAATGACCTCGCGGCCGATTTCCAGCAGCCGCCGCACGAGGTGAATGTGCTGGGCGAGCGCGATCTCGTCGCCCGACACCTTGAACTCGGGAACGCGCATCTTCATCGCGTAGACGCCGTGATAGAAGGGCGGCGGCACCTTGGAGAAGAATTTCTCCCACACCGCGGCGGGCGCTTCCAAGGCGAACAGCGCCGTTGATCCCCCGTTTCCTATTTCGAGGAGATCTTCCGAGACGACAAAGGAAGCGCGCTCCGCTCCTGCGGCGAGGTCAAAGCGGCAGTCGGCGCCCCTCCTGAACGCAGCCAGCTCGGCATCCGAGCGTGCCGCCTGCGCGAGCGCGGCGAGCCACCCGCTCCAGTCCTTCCAGGGATTCACCGGAAGCCGGCCAGGACTACCTCAGTACCGACTTGAGCAGCTTCCCCATCTCGGCCGGGTTCTTGGTCACCTTGATGCCGCAGAACTCCATGACCGCGAGCTTCTCCTGCGCGGTGCCCTTGCCGCCGGAGATGATCGCGCCGGCGTGGCCCATGCGCTTGCCCGGCGGCGCGGTCACACCGGCGATGAAGCCGACGACCGGCTTCTTCATGTTGGCCTTCACCCACTGCGCCGCAGTCTCCTCGTCGGAGCCGCCGATTTCCCCGATCATGACCACCGCCTCGGTCTCCGGATCGTCGTTGAACATCCTGAGCACGTCGATGTGCTTCAAGCCGTTCACCGGGTCCCCGCCGATGCCGACCGCGGTGGATTGCCCGATGCCGAGCTCGGTGAGCTGGCCGACCGCCTCGTAGGTGAGCGTGCCCGAGCGCGACACGACGCCGACGCGGCCTTTCTTGTGGATGTGGCCGGGCATGATGCCGATCTTGAGCTCCTCGGGCGTGATGACGCCGGGGCAATTGGGCCCCAGCAGCAGCGTGCGGCGCTTTTCATCCCGCATGCGGTCGCGCACCCGCACCATGTCGCGCACGGGAATGCCCTCGGTGATGCAGATCGCGAGGTCGAGATCGGCCTCGACCGCCTCCCAGATCGCGTCGGCCGCAAACGGCGGCGGCACATAGATGACGGAGACATTGGCGCCGGTCTTCGCTTTTGCTTCCTTCGCATTCGCGAAGATCGGAATGCCTTCGAAATTTTCGCCGGCCTTTTTCGGGTTCACGCCGGCCACATAGCAGGCCTTGCCATTCGCGTAGGCGCGGCTCGTCTGCGTGTGGAACTGGCCGGTCTTGCCGGTGATGCCCTGCGTCATCACCTTCGTGTTCTTGTTGACGAGGATGCTCATTTCTTCCCTTTCACGGCGGCGACCGCGCGCTCGCCCGCTTCGGCCATGTTGTTCGCCGAAATGATCGGCAGGCCCGAGTCGGCAAGGATCTTCTTGCCGAGCTCCTCGTTGGTGCCCTTCATGCGCACGACGAGCGGCACCGAGAGCTTCACTTCCCTCGCCGCCGACACCACGCCCGCGGCAATGGTGTCGCACTTCATGATGCCGCCGAAGATGTTGACGAGGATGCCCTTCACCTTCGGGTTGGAAAGCATGATCTTGAACGCCGCGGTGACTTTCTCCGCGGTCGCGCCGCCGCCGACGTCGAGGAAGTTGGCCGGCTCGCCGCCGTAGAGCTTGATCGTGTCCATGGTCGCCATGGCGAGGCCCGCGCCGTTCACCATGCAGCCAATGTTGCCGTCGAGGGAAATATAGGAAAGGTCGTACTTCGAGGCCTCGATCTCGAGCGGATCCTCCTCGTCGAGATCGCGCAGCGCGACGATGTCCGGATGGCGAAAGAGCGCGTTGTCGTCGAAGTTGAGCTTCGCGTCGAGCGCGACCACCTTGTCCTGCTTCGTGAGGATCAGCGGGTTGATCTCCGCAAGCGAGGCATCGGTCTCGCAGAAGCACTTGTAGAGCGCCTGCAGCAGCTTCGCCGCCTCGCCTCGAGCCTTTTCCGGAATGCCGATTTTCGCAGCCACCCCGGTCGCATCCCTGTCCGTCAGCCCCTCGCTCGGATCGATGAACACCTTGTGGATCTTCTCGGGGGTTTTCGCCGCGACTTCCTCGATGTCCATGCCGCCCTCGCTCGAGGCGAGCAGGCAGGGCTGCTGCGTGACGCGGTCGACGAGCATGCCGATATAGAGCTCCCTGGCGATGTCCGCGCCCTCCTCGATGAGCAGGCGCCGCACCTTCTGCCCGGCGGGTCCGGTCTGGTGGGTCACGAGCTGCATGCCGAGAATCTGCTGGGAGAAAGCTTTCACTTCCGCGGGCGATTTCGCCACCTTGACGCCGCCGCCCTTGCCGCGGCCGCCCGCGTGGATCTGCGCCTTCACCACCCAGACGCTGCCGCCGAGCTTCTTCGCGGCCTCCTCGGCTTCGGCGACGCTGAACGCGGGAAAGCCGCGCGGCGTGGTCACGCCGAACTTGCGAAAAAGTTCTTTCCCCTGGTACTCGTGGATTTTCAAGCGGCTCTCCCCCGGGCGCGGCGTCGTTGCTGCCGCGGGATTCTAGCTTGATTTTTTCGACGCCGGGGCGAGGAAGCGCGTGGTGTTTCCTTCCAGCTTGACTTCGATCAAGTCGCCGCGCGGCGCGGGCTCGCCCGCCCTCGGCCAGGGCTTGTCGTCGATGTGCAGATGCAGCCCGCTCGCCGTCATGCGCAGGTGCTTGCCGTGCCGCGACGGCAGCACCGGCAGGCGCGATTTTCCGTTCTGCCAGTGCGCGAGATATTCGCGCAGCCGCTCGCGCTCTTTCTCGCCGAGAAGAACGAGCTCCAGGCAGCCGTCGCCGGGCTTGATGTCGGGCGCGAGAAAGAGGTTCGGCCCGATGAACGGGATGATCATCGCCTCGAACATCAGATACTCGCCCGACACGTCGGCGCCGTCGAGCTGCGCCTCGATCGCGACCGGCCGCGAATGCTCGAGCCGCTCTTTCAGGAGCTGCAGGGCGTAGGCGATCTTCGCGTCGGCGTGCGGCAGGTTTTCCAGCGTCCGGCTGCGGTCCGCATGCTCGATCGAGGCGGCGAAGAGGCCCGCGCCGACGCCTTCCATCACCTTGCGCTCGCCCCAGGGCCCGGTGGCGACGCCGACGTCGAGCGTCACGATTCTTCCGTCCTGCCAGCCGCGCACGATCGCTTCCCATGGCCGGCCGGCGAGGCCGAGCGTGCGCGCAATATTGTTCGCCGTTCCGCCCGGGAGCGGCGCGACCGGGACGTCGCGGCCCGCCATGCGCTTCGCCACGCGCCCGACGATCCCGTCGCCGCCTGCGACCGCGATCGCGTCGGCGGGCTCCTCGAGCGCCGCTTTCCAGCCCTTTTCCTTCGAGGACTGATAGCGCACCTCGTGCCCGTTCTTGCCCAGGAGCGCGATCAGCCGGGCGGCGTCGTCGTCGCCGGTGCCGCCCGCGCCGGGGTTGTGGATCAGCGTGATGCGCATGGCCGGACCGGGGAACCTCGCGCCGCTTGTGGGGGCCTAATCGACATGCGCATCCTCGTCACCAACGACGACGGCGTCTATAGCCCGGGTATCGCAGCGCTCGCCGAGGTCGCCAAGCGCTTCGGCGAAGTCCGCGTAGTGGCGCCCGACGTCGAGATGTCCTCGACGAGCGGCTCGATCACCTCCTCGCGGCCGGTCACCTGCAAGCGCACGAAGCTCTCCGGCGGTCTGGATGCCTGGCGCGTGAACGGCACGCCGAGCGATTGCGTCATGCTCGGCACGACGCTCTGGGAGAAAGTCGACCTCGTGCTCTCGGGGATCAACATCGGCACCAACCTCGGCAACGCCATCTGGCACTCGGGCACGCTCGCGGGGGCGAAGCAGGCCTCGCTGCTGGGGCTTCGCGGCATCGCGCTGAGCGCGCCCGCGACCGACAAGGAGCAGCCCGACTTCGAGCGGCTAAAGCCCTGGGCCGCGATCGTGCTGCGCGCGCTCCTCGATGCGCCTCCACTGCCGCTCGTCAATGTGAACTTCCCGGAAGGCGCGCCGCGCGGAACGCGCTGGACGCGCCAGTCGATGAGGCACTACGACGGAAAAATAGTTCCGGGCAAGGACCCCATGGGCCGCCAGCACTACTGGTTCACCACCGTGCCGGTCGAGGCGGTCGAGGACGGCACCGACCGGCGCGCGCTCGAGCGCGGCTACGTGTCGATGACGCCGCTGCGCCTCGATCTCACCGACGAGGCGCAGCTCGAGAAGCTGCGCGAGATCGAATCCTGGCGGGCGATCCGCTTCGCCTGAAAAAGAGCCCCGGGGGTGCTTGCTAGAATCGGCGCATGCGCTACGTGCTCGCGCTCGACCAGGGAACGACCAGCTCGCGCGCGATCGTGTTCGACCAGACCGGCGCCGCGGTCGCGAGCAGCCAGCGCGAGTTCAAGCAGCACTACCCGGAGCCGGGCTGGGTCGAGCACGACCCGGACGAGATCTTCCGCACGCAGCGCGACTGCGCGCGCGAGGCGCTCCGCAAAGCGGGCCTGAAGGCCGAGGACCTCGTCGCCGCGGGCATCACCAACCAGCGCGAGACGACGCTCCTCTGGGACCGGCAGACCGGGCAGCCGGTGCACCGCGCGATCGTCTGGCAGGACCGGCGCACCGCGCCGCTCTGCCAGGAGCTGAAGGAAGTCGGCGCCGAGAGCCTCATCGCCGAGCGCACCGGCCTCATCATCGATCCGTATTTCTCGGGCACCAAGCTCGCGTGGCTGCTCGACAACGTGCCGGGCGCGCGCGCGCGGGCCGAGCGCGGCGAGCTCGCCTTCGGCACGGTCGACACCTGGCTCGTGTGGCACCTGTCGCAGAGCCGCACGCACGTCACCGATCCCTCGAACGCCTCGCGCACGCTCCTTTTCAACATCCACATGGGCGACTGGGATCCGGAGCTCTTGAAGCTGCTGCGCATTCCGCGCGCCATCCTCCCCGACGTGCTGCCCTCCTCGCACGCCTTCGGCATGATCGCGCCCTCGGTGCTGGGCGCGCCCGTGCCGATCACCGGCATCGCGGGCGACCAGCAGGCGGCGCTCTTCGGCCAGGGCTGCCACAAGCCCGGCATGGCGAAGAACACCTACGGCACCGGCTGCTTCATGCTGATGAATACGGGCAGCCGCGTGGTGCGCTCGAAGAACGGCCTGCTCGCCACCGCGGCCGCGCAGCTCGGCCGCGCCATCGACGCGCGCGACGCCGATTTCGAGTACGCGCTCGAGGGAAGCGTCTTCATTGCCGGCGCGGTCGTGCAATGGCTTCGCGACGAGCTCGGATTCTTTTCCAAATCGGAAGAAGTGGAGCGCCTTGCCGCAAGCGTGCTCGACAACGGCGGTGTCTACATCGTTCCGGCCTTCGCGGGCCTCGGCGCCCCGCACTGGGACCCGCATGCGCGCGGCGCGATCCTCGGTCTCACGCGCGGCTCCTCGCGCGCGCACCTCGCGCGCGCGGCGCTCGAATCGATCGCCTTCCAGACCGCGGACGTGCTGGAGGCGATGCAGAAGGACGCCGGCGAGAAGCTCTCGGAGCTGCGGGTGGACGGCGGCGCGGCGGCGAACGACCTCCTCATGCAGTTCCAGGCCGACCTCCTGGGCGTGCCCGTGGTGCGGCCCAAGGTGCTCGAGACCACGGCGCTCGGTGCCGCCTACCTTGCCGGGCTCGCGGTGGACCTGTGGAAGTCGCGCGAGGAGATCGCCGCCCAGTGGCAAATGGAGCGGCGCTTCGAGCCGCGCATGGCGCGCGGCGAGGCCGAAGGCCTGCTCGGGCGCTGGCGCGAGGCCGTGACCCGCAGCCTGCGCTGGGAGTCGGGACATCCCTAGCCGGGCGTTGCCGTGCCGCGCGGGATCTAGCACGGCGGACCCTTTCACCCGCGGCCTTCGGGCAATTACACTAGCGCCCCGGGGGAAGGAGCAATGAACGCACCAGGCGGGCGAACGCCGCCCAACAGCGATCTCGACGGCATCGACACGGCGGAGTTGCGCCAGCGGCTGGAGGAGATCGAGGCGCGCTTTCGCGACCTGACCGAGCTCTCGGCCGACTGGTTCTGGGAGCAGGACGCCGAGCTGCGCTTCGTCGAAGTCTCGCCCGGGACGAAGATGCGCGCCGGCTTCGCGCCGCAAGGCCTCATAGGCAAGCATCGCTGGGATTACCCCTGGCTCAACATGAGCGAGGAGGACTGGGCCGCGCACCGCGCGCAGCTCGAGCGCCGCGAGCCCTTCCACGACCTGCAGCTGCGCCGGCGCGGGCCGGAAGGCGACGTCGTGATCTCGGTCTCCGGCAAGCCGATTTTCGACGCGCAAGGCCGCTTCGCCGGCTACCGCGGCGTGGGCCGCAACATCACCGAGCGAAAGCGCACCAAGAAAAACCTGCGCCAGATCGTCGAGCGCTTCAGGAGCCTCACCGAGCTTTCCTCGGACTGGTACTGGGAAATGGACGCGGAGCTGCGCTTCACCTACGTGTCGGAGGGCATCCGCCGGGTGCGCGGCATCGATCCCGAGTCGCTGCTCGGCAAGCGCCGGTGGGAGATGCCGGGGATCGCCGACGACGAGAACATGCAGCGCCACAAGGCCATGCTCGAGGCGCACGAGCCGTTCCGCGACTTCATGCTCGCGCGCAGGAATCCCGACGGCCGCATCACTTATGTCAGCCACACCGGGCGGCCGATCTTCGACGACAAGGGCGCCTTCCGCGGCTACCGCGGCGTCGCGCGCGACGTCACCGCCCACGTCCAGACCGAGGACAAGCTCGCGCGGCTCGCGCATTTCGACAACCTGACCGGGCTGCCGAACCGCGGCATGCTGCTCGATCGCCTTAAGCGGGCCGTGGCGCGCGCCAATCGCACCGAATCGCTCGTCGCGGTCATGTTCCTGGACCTCGACCAGTTCAAGGAGATCAACGACAGCCTCGGCCACGCGGTCGGCGACCAGGTGCTGCGCGAGGCGGCCTCGCGCCTCGAGCGCTGCGTGCGCTCGACCGACACGGTGGCGCGCCTGGGCGGCGACGAGTTCACGGTCCTGCTCGAGGACGTGCGCTCGGTCGACGAGGTGGCGCGGGTGGCCGAGAAGCTGCTCGCGGCGATGCGCGAGCGCGCCGAGATCCACGGCCACGAGCTGCACCTGTCAACGAGCATCGGCGTCACGATCTATCCCCTGGACGGGCGCGATCCGGACACGCTGCTCAGGAACGCCGACCTCGCGATGTACCACGCCAAGCAGGAGGGCAAGAACAACCACCAGTTCTTTTCCCACGACATGGGCGAGAAGACCGAGCGCCGCGTCGACCTGCAGGCGCGCCTGCGCGGGGCGCTCGCGCGCAACGAATTCACCCTGTATTACCAGCCGCAGGTCGACGTGCGCACCGGCGCGCTGGTCGGGCTGGAAGCCCTGCTGCGCTGGAGCGATCGCGAGCTCGGGCCGGTGCCGCCCTCGCAGTTCATCCCGATCGCGGAGGACACCGGACTCATCGTGCCGATCGGCGAATGGGTGCTCGCGGAGGCCTGCCGCCAGGGCAAGCGCTGGCTCGACGCGGGCTACGGCCCGCTCAACATGGCGGTCAACCTTTCGCCGCGCCAGTTCCGGCAGAAGAACCTGGTGAAGCGCGTCGCCGCGATCCTCGCCGACACCGGCTTTCCGGCCACCTCGCTCGAGCTGGAGATCACCGAGAGCACGGTCATGCACCGCACCGAGGAGGCGGCCCAGGGCCTGCGCGAGCTGCATGCGCTCGGCGCGCAGATTTCGCTCGACGACTTCGGCACCGGCTACTCGTCGCTCGCCTACCTGCACCGCTTCCCGGTCACCACGCTCAAGGTCGACCAGTCCTTCGTGCGCGATATCAAGAGCGACCGCGACGATGCGGCGATCGTGAGCACCGTGATCTCGCTCGCCCGGCAGCTCGGCTTGAAGTCGCTCGCCGAAGGCGTCGAGACCAAGGCGCAGCTCTCGTTCCTGCGCGCGCGCGGCTGCGACTACTACCAGGGGTACCTTTTCTGCCGGCCGGGGCCCGCAGCCGAGATCGAGAAGCTGCTCGCGCGCCCGGCGCCGGCGCCCGCTAAGGCCTCACGCCGGGGGACTCGAGCTTCATCCCGCGCGCGCGCCACATGAGGAAGAGCTCGAGCACCCGGTACTCCTCGGCGCCGTAGGCGTAGGGCTCGGCGCGCACGCCGATCATGCAGTTCCTGAGGCGCCGCTCCAGCGACCCGACGCCCTGCCACTCGAGCCGGTAGATCGGGTAGCCGGTCGGGTGCGCCTGCGGGATGGGGGTGCCCGCGAGCGACTTGCCCCAGTTGTCGTCGTGGCACTGCGCGCAGGAGAGATTGAGCTGCCCGCGCCGCTGCTCGAACTGCGCGCGGCCCGCCTCGATGAACGGCTTTGTTTTTTCATCCAGCTCGACGGCGATCGGCATGCCGCGCGATTGTCTGGAAATGAAGGCATTCAGGGACAAAAGCTCCCTGCTTTCGTGCGTCCAGGCCGGCGCTTTCTGATGCTCCGTGCGGCACAGATTGATGCGATCATCGAGATTGACCAGCTTCCTCAATCTCGAATCAAAAGCGGGAAATCGCGCCGCAACCCCCTTCATCTTCTCGATGCGGTGGCAGCCGGCGCAGTTCTTTCCCCACAGCTCCTCGCCCTCGAGCAGCCACAGCACCGCCGGCCCGGTCTGCTCGTCGTCCTGCATCGCGCGCGTCTCGCGGCCCATGAACTCATAGCCCGAGCGTCTTTCGGAAAGCGGAATTTCAGCTCTTGTGCTTGCGACAAGAGCCGCGAGAAGAAAAAAAAGAAAAAACCTCAAACGACGGAAAGCGTGGACGTATGCGCCGCCGAAAACCCGTTGTCGCCGGTCCACTTGAATTCGAGCGTGCCGCTCTCGGTCGCGACCGTCGTGAACGAGATGAGCGGGTTGGCGGCGATCGCGGGGTGCAGGTCGGCGGCGAACACCTCCACGCCGTTGTAGCTGCAGCTGAAGCGCAGGATGATGTCGCGCGGGATCAGCTGCCCCGTCTGCGTGTGGCGGAAGCCCGTCTCCATCGGGTGCCCGGCGAGCGTGCGGATCTCGATGACGTCGCCCTTTTTGGCGCTCGCGGGCACGTTGACGACCACGCGGGCGGCCATCAGATCAGCCCGTCCTCGAGACAGGCGGACAGCGTCACCACGACCGACACTTCGTCCGTCCAGCACGAGCCGTCGGACATCTGCGCGATCGCGATCACCCGGCCCGAATCGGCGATGCGCGCGCGCGTGGTGATCGCGGCGCGCCCGGCGCGCGGCCCGAGCTGCGCATTCATGATGTAGGGCTGCGGATTCTTCTCGGTGAAGAGGTGGATCGCCTTGACGTGATCCTCGGGCGTCATCGGGCTCTCCACCTTCACGGTGATTGGCACCGAATTGCCGTTGTCGATGAGCGGCGGGACATCGAGCGCCACCCTGCCCTTCTTAAGCTCCGCGCCGCCCGTGGACTTGCGGATCGCCTCCTCGAGCGCCGCCTTGCGCTGCGCCACGATATTCGGGGAGAGCTGCGCGTGGGCGAGCCCGCTCGCGCCCGCCGCCGTGGCGCCGGCGGCAAGGATGAGGAAATGGCGTCGGGTCGTCATGTCAGCGCAGCGTCATGAGATAGGCAACCACGTCCTCGATTTGTTCCGCGCTGAGCAGCGTCTTGCCGCGCAGCGACGGCGCGACGCGATTCAAGCCTTCGGTCCGATAGTACGCCGGCATGATCGTCTGCGGATTCACCTTCGCCGGATCGACGAGGCGCTGGCGGATCTGCCCTTCGGAGAGGCGCGCCGCGTTGCGCAAGTCCGGCGCGAGATTGCCCTGGAAGCGCTCCTCCGGAAACGGCCCGCTGTGGCAGAGCAGGCAGAGCCCCAGCTGCCGGTTGGCCACGATCGCCCGCCCCCTGACCGGATCGCCTTTTGAGCCGGTCAGGGAGTTGGGGAGTGTGTCTTCCGCAGTTACTTCAAACGCTTTTAAGAATAAGAATACAAGAACCACAAACCTCACTTAGACAAGCTCTAGGCCATGATTCTTGAGCGGCACGGTGCGATAGCGCTTGCCGGTGGCCTTGTAGATCGCGTTCAGCACCGCCGGCGCCGCCACGCAGATGGTCGGCTCGCCGATCCCGCCCCAGGTGTCGCCGCCGCCCTGGAGGATGATCGTCTCGACCTTCGGCATCTGCGCGATGCGCATCGACTGGAACTGGTGGAAGTTCGTCTGCTCGATGCGGCCGTCCTTCACCGTGTTCTCCTGCATGAAGAGCGCCGAGAGGCCGTAGACGAACGAGCCCGCGACCTGGCGCTCGATCTGCGCCGGATTGACGGCGTAGCCCGGGTCGGTCGCCGCAACGATGCGGTGGATCTTCACCTTGTTGCCGTTCACCGAGAGCTCGCACGCCGCGGCGACGAAGCTGTTGAAGGCCTTCATCTGCGCGACGCCGCGATGCACGCCGGCCGGCGCGGGCTTCCCCCAGCCGATGCGCTCGGCCACGGCGTTCAGCACCGCGAGGTTGCGCGGGTGCTTGGCCATGAACTGGCGCCGGAACTCGACCGGGTCCTTGCCCGCGGCTTCGGCGAGCTCATCCATGAACGACTCGATGAAGACGGCGTTCTGGTTGATGTTGACGCCGCGCCAGAAGCCGGGCGGCACGTGCGGCTGGCGCATCGCGTGGTCGATGAGCAGGTTCGGGTAGTTGTAGGCGAACGAGTGCTCGCCCGAATCGGCCACGCCCTGGAAGGTGAGCGGGTCGCGCCCTTTCTGCTGCTCGACGATCGCGGGCCGCACCTCTTTCAGGATCGACTGGCCCGAAAGCCGCATGTGCACCGCGGTAAGGTTGTTGTTGGCGTCGAACGCGCCCGTCAGCCGGCACTGCATCACCGGGTGGTAGCGTCCCTGCACCATGTCTTCCTCGCGCGACCAGAGCAGCTTCACCGGCGTGCCGGGCATCTGCTTGGCGATGTTGACCGCCTGCGTGACGTAGTCCTGGAACGCGCCGCGCCGGCCGAAGCCGCCGCCGAGGTTGATCTTGTACACCTCGCACTTGTCCGCGGGCAGGCCCGAAGCCGCGAGCACGGCGGCGAACGAAGCCTCGCCGTCCTGCGTGGGCACCCACACCTCGCACTTCTCCGGCGTGTAGCGCGCCGTCGCGTTCATCGGCTCCATCGGCGCGTGGTTGAGCCACGGATAGGCGTATTCGGCCACCACCTTCTTCGCCGCCGAGGCCATCGCCGGCCCGATGTCGCCTTCCTTGTTGCCCACGAACGCCTGGTCGGCGTCCAGGCCGGCCTTGAGCATCGCGTTGATGTCGGCCTGCTGCACCTTGCCGTTGGCGCCCTCGTCCCACACGATCGGCAGCTCGTCGAGCGCGGTTTTCGCCTGCCACCACGTCTCCGCAACCACCGCGACCGCGGTGTCTCCGACCTGCACGACCTTTTTCACGCCTTTCATGCCCGTGACGCGCGCGGCATCGAAGCTCTTCACCTTGCCGCCGAACACCGGCGACTCCCTGATCGCCGCATTCAGCATTCCGGGGAGCTTGAGGTCGAACCCGTAGACCTGCTTGCCGGTGACCTTGTCGCGCGTGTCGAGGCGCGCGACCGGCTTGCCGATCAGCTTCCAGTTTTTCGGATCCTTGAGCGGCACGTCCTTCGGCGCGTCCAGCTTCGCGGCGGCTTCCGCCACCTTGCCGTACGTGGTCTTGCGCTTCGACGGCTTGTGCGTGATGACACTGCTCGCCACCGTGCACTCGCTCGCCGGCACGCCCCATTGGTTGGCGGCGGCCTGCACGAGCATCATGCGCGCGGCGGCGCCGCCCTTCCTCACATACTCGTGCGAGGTGCGGATGCCGCGGCTGCCGCCGGTGGAGTAGTCGCCCCAGGGGCGCTTGCGCTTCACGCTCGTGCCCGGCGTCGGATATTCGTAGACGATCTTCTTCCAGTCGCACTCGAGCTCCTCGGCGACCATCTGCGCGAGGCCGGTGATCGTGCCCTGGCCCATTTCGGAGCGCGCCATGCGGATGACGACTGTGTCGTCCGGGCGGATCACCACCCAGGCGTTGATCTCGGGCGAGCCGTCGGCCGCGCGAACGACCGCGGGACCGAAGGGCGGCAGGCGAAGCCCGAGCGCGAGGCCGCCGCCGACCGCGGCGGAGCCGACGATGAAGGAGCGGCGCGTGACTTTCGGATTGAAGTTCATGGTCGCTCCCTCTAGGCCTTCGCGGCGGCGTGGATCGCCTTGCGCACTTCCTGGAACGTGCCGCAACGGCAGATGTTGGTCATCGCGGCATCGATGTCCGCGTCCGTGGGCTTGGGCTTCGCCTTGAGAAGCGCCGCGGCGGCCATGAGCATGCCGCTCTGGCAGTAGCCGCACTGCGGCACTTCATGCGCGATCCAGGCCTGCTGCAGCTTGGTGAGCTTGCCGCCGGGAGCAAGGCCCTCGATCGTGGTGATCTTGCGCCCCGCGACCGAGCCGGCAGGCACCGAGCACGAGCGGATCGGCGAGCCGTCGATGTGCACCGTGCACGCGCCGCACTGCGCGACGCCGCAGCCGTACTTCGTTCCCGTCAAGCCGACCTGCTCGCGAATCGCCCACAACAGCGGCGTATTCGGGTCGACGTCGACGTCGTGCGTCTTGCCATTGATGGACAGCCGGACCATTTGTATTTCCTCCCTTGTGGCCTGCTAGTACGAAGAGACTAACCCGCAGGCAGCTACTGTATTCCGCGCAGGGAAGCGCCCGCAACACCGATGCACGAATGTTGCGGCGCAGCCTGCGAAACGGGGGGCGGGGAAACCGTAGCGCGCTGCCGCAGTCGAACGGTATGGAAGTCAGCATTCTGAAAGGAAAACCCCTGCCGGGCGACGTCAAAACGGTGGCTTGCGCGACTTGCGGCCTCGTGCAGCGCGTCGAGGAGCCGCCCGCCGGCTTCGCGGCCGAATGCGGCCGCTGCGGCGGGGTGATTCTCGAGCGCCGGATCGCCGGCCCCGAAGTCACCGCCGCGCTCACGCTCGCGGCGCTGATCCTCTACATCCCGGCGAACGCCTACCCGATCCTGCGCATGAGCTTCTACGGCGCCTATTCCGAGAACACCGTCTGGGACGGCGTCGTCACGCTCGCGCGCCAGGACCAGTGGCCGGTCGCGGCGATCGTTTTCCTGGCAAGCATCGTCGTGCCGCTTTTCAAGCTGGCGGCGCTCTTTTTTCTCGTCGCGACCGCATGGACGCGCACCTCGCGCTGGCAGCGCGCGCGCACGAGCCTGTATCGCTTCATCGACGTGATCGGCCCGTGGGCGATGCTCGACGTCTTCCTGCTCGCGATCCTGGTCGCGCTCGTCAAGATGGGCGAAGTGGCGACCGTGCTGCCCGGGCCGGGGCTCCTCGCGTTCGCGGGCGTGGTGGTACTGACCATCATCGCCTCGGCGAGCTTCGATCCGCGGCTGATCTGGACAGGAACGGAAAGGGAGGGCACGGCATGGCCGAAACGAGCGTAAAGGAAGCGACCCTGCCGGAGGCGAAAATCCGCCGTCGCCGCCGGCTCGCGCGCATGGCGTGGATCGTGCCTCTCATCGCGGCGATCGTCGCGGGCTATGTGGTGGCGGAGCGCTGGCGGGCTTACGGACCCCAGATCACCATCCGCTTCGCCGACGGCGGCGGCCTCAGGGTCGGCGTGACGCCGCTCAAATACCGCGGCGTGCGCGTGGGCGAGGTGAGCGGCGTCGGGCTCTCGGAGGATCTCAAGGAGGTCGTGGTGAAAGTGCGCCTCGAGCGCACGGCGGCCTCGATCGCGCGCGAGGGCGCGACCTTCTGGATCGTGCGCCCGCAGGTGGGGCTCGGCAACATCACCGGCCTGGGCACCGTCCTCACCGGGCCGGAGATCCAGGCGTTGCCCGGTGAGGGCAAGGAAGCCAACTCCTTTGTCGGCCTGCAGAGCGCCCCGGTCGCATTCGAGGAGGAAGGCTTGAAGATCGTGCTGCGCACCGAGCGTCCCAAGGCGCTGCGACAGCACTCGCCCGTCTATTACCGCGGCGTCGAAGTCGGCGTGGTGCAGGACATCGGCCTCGCCCCCGGCGCAACCGCCACGGAGGTCCACCTTCTCATCCGCAAGCACTATGCGCCGCTCGTGCAGCAGGGCTCGAAGTTCTGGAACGTGAGCGGCGTGCGCATGAAAGCCGGCCTCTTCAGCGGCATCAAGGTGAACGTCGAATCGCTGCAGGCGCTCGCGCAGGGCGGCATCGAGTTCGCGACCCCGAGTGCGCGCGGCGCGCCAGTCAAGCCGGGCACCGTGTTCGCCTTGCATGAAGCCCCGCTCGCCATCTGGCTTGCCTGGGCGCCGAAGATCGCGCTTCCCGAGGACGAGGACGGCTCGGTGGCCGCGGCTCAGCCCCAGACGCGGCGCGCGAAGTCCGGGTAGTCCTTCTCGATCTGCTTCGCGACTTTCGTCCTGAGAAGCTCCGTTTCTTCCTGCGTCGGCTCGGGCGTGACGCCAAGAGAAGGAGAGACGTCGTAGTCAAATCCGGTGTTCGCCCGCACCTCCTCGGCCGAGCTGCCCGGATGCACGCTCTCGAGCCGGAAGCGGCGACGGTCGCGCTGCCATGAGAAGAGCGCCTTGCCGGTGACGAGCGCCGCCGGATGGCCGCGCGCCGAGACGAAATCCACCTTCTTGACGAGCACGCGCGCCGAGTGCTCCTCGCGAAAGAGGAACACGCGCGGCACGATCGGGTACATGAAGGCCGACCCGAAGGAGCCGGGAAAGCGCCTGCCCTCGGCCTGCACGAGGTTGATGCTCGCGTCGCCGTCGATCTGCGCGCCGCCGAGGAAGAAGACGTCGACGCGGCCCTGCCCGGCGAGATCGAAGAGCTCGCGGGATCCCTCCGTGAGCGGGTTGGCCTCGCGCCGCTGCTGCAGCGAGACCCGGAAGGCCGCGTCTTTATGCTGGTGAAGGAACGCCGCGGTGGCCGGAATCGGCGACGAAGCACCGATCGCCGCATGGCGCGCGCCCCCGAGCTGCCGGGCGATCACGCAGGCGAGAAGCTCTTCCTTGGCGTAAGGACCCATTCGTCCAGGTAGGCGCGGAATCCTTCGCGCGTTTTCGCCGCCTTCGCGTACTGGGAGACGTGCGTGTCGTCGATGCCGTAGAGGCCCGCAACCCCGAGCGGCCAGGCGCCGCGCGGCGCGGGCGCAAGGCCCGAGAGATACACGGAGGAAATCACCCCGGGCGCGAGGAGCTCGTCCTCGAGCATGTCGCCGGGCTTCCTTTCCTCGAACGTCACCAAGGAGCGGCGGGACGCGTGCGCAACCGTCGCCAGCTCGCGCCGCCGGCCCACCCAGACGTTGCCGGCGTCATCGGCCCAGCGCGCGTGGAACAAGGCAATGTCGGGTTGAAGGGCGGGAATGAGGACGAGATCTGCCTGCGATTTCCAGTCGCTTCGATTCGTCAGCAGATCCGAGCCCTCGAGGCCGCGCAAAGGCATGTAAGGCACGCCCTTCTCGGTCGCCTGCAGCGCGCTGTGGATCGCCGGGCAGGTCGCGTCCTTCACCTTGATCTCGCCCTTTTCCGCCGCCTCGGTGAAGCGCGGCGCGAGGCCCGCCTCGCCGAGCGAGACGGCGCTCGTCTCGACTTCGGCGACGCAGCCCGCGCCGATCAGCAGGTCGGCCGAGAGCCCGAGGATCGGCACGCCGAGCAGGCGCAGGCCCTTCGCCTTGCGCCGGATGAGCTCGCGCACGACCTCCATCGCGACAAGCGAATAATCCGGCGGCAGCGCGAGCAACGCCCCGTCGGGAATGCTTTCCGCTACCTCTCCGGAATTGTTCAGAAATGCAGTTCGATTGCTCGGGAGCGAGCTCAAGCGGTGCCGCCCACCGTCAGGCCGTCGATCCGGAGCGTCGGCTGGCCGACGCCGACCGGAACGCTCTGGCCCTCCTTGCCGCAGGTGCCGTGGCCCGAGTCCATCTTCATGTCGTTGCCGATCATGCTGACGCGGGTAAGCGCATCCGGCCCATTGCCGATGAGCGTCGCGCCCTTCACCGGATAGGTGATCCTGCCTTTTTCGATCATGAACGCCTCGGAAGCCGAGAACACGAACTTGCCGTTGGTGATGTCGACCTGCCCGCCGCCGAAGTTGACCGCGTAGAGGCCCCGGTCGACGCTCGCGATGATCTCGTTCGGATCGCGCGAGCCGGCGAGCATGTAGGTGTTGGTCATGCGCGGCAAGGTCAGGTGCGCGAACGACTCGCGCCGGCCATTCCCGGTGAGCGGCTGTTTCATCAGGCGCGCGTTCATGCTGTCCTGCATGTAGCCGCGCAGGATCCCGTCCTCGATGAGCACCGTGCGGCGCGTCGGGTTGCCTTCGTCGTCCACAGTGAGCGAGCCGCGGCGCCCGGGCAGCGTGCCGTCGTCCACCACCGTGACCCCCGGCGAAGCGACGCGCTCGCCGATGCGGCCCGAGAACGCCGAGCTGCCCTTGCGGTTGAAGTCGCCTTCCAGGCCGTGGCCGATCGCCTCGTGCAGCAGGATCCCCGGCCAGCCCGGCCCGAGCACGACGGTCATCGTGCCGGCCGGCGCGGGCCGCGATTCGAGATTCACGAGCGCCTGCTTCACCGCGCGCCCGGCGTAGTCCTTCAGCGCCGCGTCGGTGAAGTGCTCATAGCCGGTGCGGCCGCCGCCGCCCGCCCAGCCGGTCTCGCGCCGGCCGTTCTGCTCGGCGATCACCTGCACGGAGAGCCGCACGAGCGGGCGCACGTCCGGCGCGAGCACGCCGTCGGCCCGGGAGACGAGCACGACCTCGTATTCGCCGCCGAGCGAGGCCATGACCTGCGTGACGCGCGGATCGAGCGCGCGGCACATCTTCTCCAGCTTCTCCAGCAGCTTCACCTTCTCGTCCGCCGTCAGCGTCGCGAGCGGGTCGATGGGCTCGTATCTCCTGACGGATTTCGTTCTTTTCGCGATCCGCGTTTTCCTGCCGCCTCCTGAGGAAGCAATGGCTCGCGTGGCTTTCGCCGCATCGGTCAGCGCATCGAAGCTGATCTCGTCGGAATAGGCGAACGCGGTCTTCTCGCCCGAGATCGCGCGCACGCCCACGCCCTGCTCGATCGCGAAGCTGCCGGACTTGACGATGCCCTCCTCCAGGCTCCAGCCCTCGGCGCGCGTGTACTGGAAGTAGAGGTCGGCGTAGTCGAGCCGCCGCGCGGCGAGCGCGCCGTAAACGGCTTCGAGCTTGCGGCTCTCCAGCTCATAGGGAGCGAGGAGGCACGCGTCCGCGGTGGCCAGCAGCGTATCGGCGTCCATCAGCGCATTTTCCGGTGATTCAGGGCGGGCAGCGATTGTCTCACTTCGGCAACGCGCGCGGGGTCGAGTTCCGCGAGCACCACGCCTTCGCCCTCCTTGCGGCAGGCGAGCACTTCGCCCCAGGGGTCGATGATCATGCTGTGGCCGTGCGTGCGCCGGCCGTTCGCGTGCGCGCCGCCCTGCGCGGGCGCGACCACATAGCACTGGTTCTCGATCGCGCGCGCCCTGAGGAGCGTGTCCCAGTGCGCGGCGCCCGTGACGTCGGTGAACGCCGAGGGCACGAGCCACGCGTCGATCCGGTCGAGCGAGCGGTAGAACTCCGGGAAACGCACGTCGTAGCAGACCGAGAGACCGAGTCGCCCGAAGGGGGTTTGCACGGCGACCGGCGCGCTGCCCGGCTCGATCGTCCTCGACTCGTCGAACCGGCGCTCGCCGAGGTCGAGCTTGAAAAGATGCATCTTGTCGTAGCGCGCCACGCGCCGCCCCGCTTCATCGAAGACCAGGCACGCGCTTCTGACTTTGCCTTCGCTCCTGGAAATCAAAGGGACCGTGCCGCCCACGATCCACACCCGGTGGCGGCGCGCGGCCTCCGCGAGAAAATCCTGGATGGGACCCGCGCCCTCCGCTTCCCCCGCCTTCACCTTGTCGGTCTCGTGACGGCCGAGAATGCAGAAGTATTCGGGCAGCGCGACGAGCTTCGCGCCCGCGTGCGCGGCCTCGGCGACAAGGCGCCCCGCCGCTTCGAGGTTGGGCGCCACCTCGGGCGCCGACACCATCTGGATCGCCGCGACCCGCGTCGGCTGCGGCGTCACCGCAATCCCGGAATTTCCTGCGGCACCGTGACCACCGCAGTCTGCACCTTCTCGACCTTGGGATCGGTCCAGGTGCCCTGGATCGAATAGTCGAAGGCGAAGAGCTTGCCCACCGGATTCTTGAGCATCCGTCCGGCAATCAGCGTCGCCACGCCCGCCACCGGATTGACGAGCCCGACGACGGTGGAAGCCGTATCGCCGAGCTGCGGGATCACCCGCACGCTGAGCGCCTGTGTCTCGAGCGACAGGTCGACCTGCCCGCTCATGCTGACCTCGGCGGCCGGGCCGCGCATGCGGAAGTCCTTCACCGCCATCACTCCCCGCTCGATGTCGAGCCCGCTCGAGATGCGGTCGAACTGGAAGCCCTTGGAGAAGACGTCGCGGAAATCGAGCGCAATCCGGCGCGGCAGCATCTGCAGGCTCATGAGCGACACGAGCTTGCCGATGCCCGGCTCGATCTCGAGGAACTGGCCGTCCTCGGCGGTCATCTTGAGCTCGCCGCCGAGCGTGGCGTAGTCCATGGTCACCGGATCGCCGTTCCAGCTGAGCGTTCCCTCCAGCCCGCCGCGCCCGCCGTTCACGTGCTCGGCATAGCCGAAGCGCGTCAGGAACTGGCCCACGTTGCTCACCGCCAGCTTGAACTTGATCGACGTGCGCGAAGCCTCGCCCGTTTTCCACACGCCCGTGCCCTGCAGCGAGGACTCGGGATTGAGCATCGAGAGCTTGTCGATGCGCCAGTCGCTGCCCTCGTGGCGCGCGAGGATCTCGATGCGCCCGAGCTTGCGATTGCGATGCGTGAAGCTCTCGGCGACGATGTCCACCGAAGGCAGGTCTTTCGCCGATTCGCCGGACTTCGTCCCCGGCGAATCCTCGGGAATGGAAAATCTCGCGAAGCGCGCGAGCAGCTTGCCGCTGCCCTCGGAGCGGTAGGAGAGCTCGCCCGCGAACTCCTGCGTGCTCATCGTCGCCGACCAGCCGCCCGCCTCGGCCACGCCGAGCATGATCACCGCGCGCATGCGCTTGCCGAGCGCATCGAGCACGCCGACTTTGAGGTCGAAGCTCGCACCCTCGCCCCCGCCTGCGCCTGTGGCGCCACCGCCGCCCGGGCCCTCGCCGAGCAACGGCAGCCAGCGGTCCAGGTCGAGCGCGGGCAGCGAGCCGCGCACGGTGACGCCCCGGCGCTCCGGAATCTTCTGCGCCTCCCCCGGCGCCGGGTTGAGCGTGATGACGGCGCGCTGCACCTGGAGCGGCCCGGCGGGCTGCGGGGACGGAGCGGAGGGCAACGCTCCCGCGGCGGCCGGGCCGGGCGGCGCCGGCGGCCCGCGCAGGAGCTCCACCGCAGCGACGCGCCCGAGATGGAGCGAGATGCGGTCGCGACCGTCGCCGGGAAAAACATCGACATGCAAGGGCAGCGCCTCGGCCGGGTTCTTCGAGAGCGGTACGGGCAGCTGGCTGCCGACGCCCTCGAGAGTGGAATCGAAGCTCACCTGCGCGCGCCCTTCCTTCACCGCCACCGTGGCGCTATAGCGCGAGCTGCCCGTGAGGCGGCGGCGCCACGGATGGTCGAAGACCGGACGGATGCCTTCCACCGTCATGCGGCCTTCGGCGTTGATCACGACGCCCGCGTCGGCGCGCGTGCCGCCGGAGATGCGTGTTTCGCCCCCGAAGAGCTGGCCGCGCACGTCGTGCACCTGCAGCGTCGACTCGGTGAACGCGACGCGGCCGGCCGCCCGCTCGACCGGCGGCAGGCGCGGATCGACGGTCACGTTGTTGCCCGCAAACTGGTATTCGCCGGCCACCTTGCTCCGCGCGAGCGCCCCGAGCGGGAGGTCGAGCCTGAGGTTGAGCTTGCCGCTGCCCGAGGCGCTCATCCCGTCGGTAAAGCCGCTCACCATGCGGCGTACCGGGCTCTTCTGGATGAAGGAGAAAAACTCGGCGGTCGGCCCTTCGGCATGGCCCTCGACGAGGACATGCTTCTCGTTGGCGAGCAGGCTCGGCAGCGTGACGCGGACGTTGGCGATCTTCGCGCCGAGGATCGTGCCCGCGCGGCCGAGGACCTCGATTTTGTCGCGATCGAAGCCGAGGTCGCCTTCGATCCCCTCGATGCGCGGCCAGCCGTCGGCATAGTCGAGGATCGCCCCGGTCACCTTGGCGTTCATCTGGAACTCGCCCTTGGCGGGGTCGGCGAACGGAAAGTCGCGCAGGTCGCCCTTCAACCGCAGCTGAGCGTCGCTTGCCTGGCCGCCGAGGAGCGCGCTCGCCACCCAGGCGCGCGTGTTCTCGCCCATGATGCTGGAGAGCGGGAGATATTTCGCCGTGTTCCTGCCGTCTGCGCGCGTCAGGCGCGCGCTCAGGTCGATGATTCCGGGCCCCTCGCCGGCATAGCGGTAGCTGCCCGAGGCGGTGCCGGCCAGATCCTCGTTGGCAAAGCCAAGCTTGTTGAGCTGGACCGTCACCGCGCCGTCGCCGGCGCGCTCCCAGCCGAGCTCGCCTTCGAGAGAGTCGAGCGCGATTGCCGGCTCCGGGAACACTTTCGGCAGGTCGAGCCGGCTCTTGCGCGAGGCGAGCTTGAGGGTGCCCTTCTTTTCGCTCGCTTCCAGCGAGCCCGAGAGGTTCGCGAATCCGGGAATGCTGCGCCAGGCGCGCAGCGTGAGCCCGGTGAAGCGGCTCCTGGCGCTGAACTGCGCCTCGTCGGGCAGGCGCCCGGTCCAGTCGAAGCGCGCATCGAGCAGGTTGCCCTGGGGACCGAGCTCGGCGAGCAGCTTCCTCAGGTCGTCGGGAAAAGGCAGGAATTCCGCGAGGTGGGCAAGCGGCCCAAGCTCGAGGAGGTTCGCGTCGATCATGCCGCGCTGCGGGGCGCCCGCCGCCGCCGGCTGCCAGCTTGCCCGGAAGCTCGTGGCGTTCATCGGCGGCGTGCCCGGAGTCTCGAGCGAGAGCCCGCGCACGCCGAACTCGTAGCCGGCGCCGGCGCGCCGCCCGTACAGGCGCCCGCGCACGCTCGTCACTTCCAGCAGCGGCAGGTCGGACGCAAGCCGCGCGGCGGCGCGCGAAAGCGCGACGTCAGCGGTCGCATGCGTGATCTCGCCGCCGCCGAGCGTCAGCCAGACGCGCAGCGCGCCGCGCCCGCGGCGCAGATCGACCGGATAGTCGACCCAGGGGCGCCAGCCGGCGAGGTCGGTCGAGCCGAGCTCGGCGAACACCCGGCCGCTCCACTTGTCGGGCTGCTTGACGCTCGCGCCCTCGAGCTGCGCCCGCACATCCAGCCCCGGCCCGAGCTCGCGCGGCGGCCGGGCCGACAAGCCGGCCGAATGCTCGTTGCCGTCGTTGGCGAGCCGGAAGTTGAGCGCGGAGAGCTCGAGCGCCGGGGCGCCCCGCTTCTCGTCCACCCATTCCACTTCGGCGCCTCGCACGACGATCTCCTTCTGCCGCAGGATCCAGTCGGAGAGGCGGCCGTCGCCGCGCTCGCCGCTCACGCCGATGCCGGCGACGAAGATCTTGCCGTCCTTGTCGCGCCGCACGGTGAGCTTCGGGCCGTCGATCGTGAAGGAGCGCAGCCGCAGGCCGCCGACCACCAGCGAATGCCAGGACACGACGTTTTCGACCAGCGGCAGCACCAGCGCCTCGCGGCCGTCGCGATCGTGCACGCGCACGTCGGCGATCGAGATGCGCGGGTGCAATCCCTGCCAGTCGCCGGCGAGCTTGCCGATTTCCACTTGCAGGCCGATCGCCTGCGAAATCGCCGCTACGATGTCGCCGCGATAGCGCTCGATGTCGGGCAGTATCCAGTAGCGCAGCGAGAGAAAAATCGCCGCGAACGCGAAAAACGAGGCCCAGGCGAGGATTTCGAGCGCGCGCAGCAGCGCTTTGGGCAGACGGCGCATCAAGGCGGGTATTCTATCTGTAAATGTCGGATCCGATTAGCAAAAACGCCCTTTTGACGGGGCGCTCGCGCTGGGCCGAGCGCACCTTGGCAGCGCATCCGGAGCTTGGCTTCGAGCGCGATCGCCGGGAGACGTTCAGCGCGGAGGAAATGCATAACGCGCTACGGGGCGCGCGCGACGACGACGAAGCCGCGTTCAAGCGCCGGCTGCGCCAGCTGCGCCAGCGCGTGCTCCTGCGCACGCTCGCGCGCGACCTCGCGGGCGACATCGATTCGGCCGAAAACCTTGCAGAAGTCTGTCGCGCGATGACCGCGCTCGCCGAGCAGTCGGTTCGCGCGGCGCTCGAATGGATGGGCGAGGCCGAGCTGATCGTGGTCGGCATGGGCAAGCTCGGCGGCGCGGAGCTCAACGTGTCCTCCGACATCGATCTCGTCTTCGCGCACCGGACGGGCGGCGAGCGGCTCGAGCGCGCGGGCCGCAAGCTGATCGCGCTGCTGAACGACGTCACCGAGGACGGCTTCGTTTTCCGCGTCGACATGCGCCTCAGGCCCTACGGCGGCTCCGGGCCGCTCGTCACTACCTTCGAAGGGCTCGAGGCCTACCTCGTCACGCAGGGCCGCGAGTGGGAGCGCTACGCCTGGATCAAGGCGCGCGCGATCTCGGGAGCCGCAGCCGATGTGCAGGAGCTCGAGTCGATCGTGCGCCCGTTCGTCTACCGCAAGTACCTCGATTACGGCACGCTCGCGGCGCTGCGGCGCCTGCACGCCGAAGTGCGGCGCGACGTCGAGCGGCGCGAGCTCGCCGATCACGTCAAGCTCGGCCCGGGCGGCATCCGCGAGATCGAGTTCATCGTCCAGGCGCTGCAGCTCGTGCGCGGCGGGCGCGACCACGAGCTGAGAGTGCGTCCCACGCTCGAAGTTCTGCCGCTGCTCGCGCAAAAAAAACTCCTGCCAGAAAAGGCCGCGCAGGAGCTGGCGGCCGCCTACATCTTCCTGCGCGGCGTCGAGCACCGGCTGCAGTACCTCGACGACGAGCAGCGCCACGAGCTGCCGGACAACGACGACGATCGCGGGCGCGTCGCGCGCATGAGCGGTTTCGAGGCCTGGCACGCTTTCGCGGCCCGGCTGAAGAGCCATCGCGACGCGGTGACGCGCCATTTCCAGGACGTGTTCGCCGAGCCCGCGGCCGAAGGCGAGCCCAGGCCCTGGCCCGAGCACCCGCGCCTCGCGGCGCTGCGCGCGAGCCAGCGCTATGCGCAGCTGCCCGACGACTCGCGCCGGCGCATCGAGCGGCTCGTGCCGCTCCTTGCCGAGGCCGCCGCGCACACGCCCGATGCCGCGGCGACGATCGCGCGCGGCGCCGACCTGATCGAGGCGATCGCAGGCCGCGCCTCCTACCTCGCGCTGCTCGCCGAGCGGCCCGCCGCGCTCGAGCGCGTGACCCGCATGATCGGCGCCTCGAGCTGGGCGACCGAGTACGTAGCGCGCCGGCCGCTCCTCCTTGACGAGCTGCTCGATGACCGGCTGCTCACCGCCGCGCCCGACTGGTCGCGCTTCGAGGCGGAGCTGCGCCTCGCGCTGGCGGAGGCCGAGGGCGACGTCGAGCGCCAGATGAACGCCGCGCGCGAGCTGCACCAGGCGCAGCTCTTTCGCCTGCTCGCGCAGGACCTGGGCGGACTGCTCACGGTGGAACGCCTCGCCGACCACCTCTCGGGGCTCGCGGATGCGACCCTGCAGGCCTCGCTCGAGGCGGTCTGGCGCCTCCTGCCGGCGCGGCATCGCGCGACGCCGCGCTTCGCGGTGGTCGGCTACGGCAAGCTCGGCGGCAAGGAGCTCGGCTACGCCTCCGATCTGGACATCATCTTCCTGTATGACGACGGCGACGAGCGCGCGCCCGAGAACTACGCGCGGCTCGCGCAGCGCTACAACAACTGGCTCACGGTGCGCACCGCCTCCGGGCCGCTTTTCGAGACCGACCTGCAGCTCAGGCCCTCGGGCGCGAGCGGCCTGCTCGTGTCCACGCTGGCCGCTTTCGAGCACTACCAGGAAAAAGACGCGTGGACCTGGGAGCACCAGGCCCTCACGCGCGCGCGCTTTTGCGCCGGAGACGAAAAAACCGGCCTTGCCTTCGAAGCGATAAGAGAACACATCCTGAGGCGCAAACGAGACCCCGCGGGCCTCGCGCGCGACATCCTGTCAATGCGCGAGAAGCTGCATGCGGCGCATCCGAACCGCTCGGGCCTCTTCGACCTGAAGCACGACCGCGGCGGCATGATCGACATCGAGTTCGCGGTGCAGCACCTCATCCTCGCGCACGCGCACCGCTATCCCGAGCTCACGCAGAACCTCGGCAACATCGCCCTGCTCGGCATCGCGGCCGGCTTCGGGCTGATCGAACAGGACGTCGCCGCGAAAAACCAGAATGCCTACCGCGCGTTCCGTCGCCTGCAGCACGGCTTGCGCCTGAACGGCGCGCAATACGCCCGCGTGCGCGCGCAGGAAGTGGAAATGCACGCCGAGGCGGTGCGCCTGCTGTGGAGCCGCGTCTTTCCCGCCTAGCCGGGCGCTACCAGCGGTACGGGCGGGGAATCGGGCCCTTGTGCCGGCGGTGGCGCGTCTTCACGCCGGCCGCGTCGGTGAGCACCATCTCCCCGTCCTCGAAGGAGAGCTGGGCCGAGGTGCGCTGATGCTGGTTGTCCTTGATGATGACGACGACGAGCATCCCTTCCTCGACCCACCATTTGCCGCCGAGCGTGCGCAGCTCGCCGACCTCGCCCTTCTTCAGGTAGAGCTTCCAGGTCCCGTCCTTGGCGAACGTGATCAAATTATCAGTCGGCGTGTACTCGTGCCAGGTGCCGACGACGCGCTTGTCCAGGTTCTGCGCGAGCGCGCCCGCGGCGGCGAAGCCGAGGCAAAACGCCAGCGCGAGGGCTGTCAGCAGTCTCACGGCGGACTCGTCACCGCGCCCGCGGCTTGCGCAGGTTCGGATTGGCCATCTCGAGATCGGCCCTGACCTTATCGCGGCTGCGCTCGTAGACGATCTCGCGCCCGAGGATGCTGCCCGCGTACGCCATGCCGTTGCGGGTCGGCGTCAGCACGCACTTCATGTTGTGCATGCCCTCGCCGATCACCACCTCGATCGCCTGCTCGCGCTTGCTGAACACGACGACTTCCATGGTCTTGCCCGTCTCGGTGTGCCGGACGGTGATTTTCTCGGTGCTCATGGGCCCGGCAGCCTAGCACTAGATCGCCTCGCGCGGCGCATGCGCGCTCCGCCGGCCGCGGCGCAGCGGCCCGTCGACCTCGGAGGCGAAGCGCGCGAGCGCATCGAGCAGCGCGTCGCGGTTCAGGCGGTAGAGCACGCGCTGGCCCTGGCGCTCGGCCGACACCAGGCCCGCGTGGGCGAGCACCGAGAGGTGGCGCGAGACGGCCGGCGCGGTCATGCCGAAGCGCAGCGCGAGGTCGGCGGTCGAAAGGGCGGTCTGGCCGAGGAAGGCGAGGATCTGCCGGCGCGGCAGTGAGGCGAGCGCGGCGAAGACGCGGTTCACAGGATTAACACTCATGTTAATAGTATGGCGTATCCCGGCGCCTTGTGGTTAGATGCTCCGCACAAGGAGACGACACTCATGGCAAAGGCAAAACCGGGGGCGCCGCTGTCGATGGCCGACCGCGACGGCTGGATCTGGCACGACGGCAGGCTCGTGCCGTGGCGCTCGGCGACCACGCACGTGCTCACGCATTCGCTGCACTACGGCCTGGCGGTGTTCGAGGGCGTGCGCGCCTACAAGACGGTGAGCGGCACGCAGATCTTCCGCCTGCGCGAGCACACGCAGCGCCTGCACAATTCGGCCCACATCTACATGATGAAGATCCCCTACACCGTCGAGCGCCTGATGCAGGCGCAGTGCGAGGTGGTCGCCGCGAACGGCCACGACGCCTGCTACATCCGGCCGATCGCCTTCTACGGCTCGGAAAAGATGGGCGTCTCGCCGATCGGCGCGCGCGTGCACGTGGCGATCGCGGCCTGGCCTTGGGGGGCCTACCTCGGGCCCGAGGCGCTCAACAAGGGCATTCGCGTGAAGACGGCCTCGGTCGCCCGCCACCACATCAACGTGACCATGGCGCGCGCCAAGATGTCGGGCACCTATCCCAACTCGGTGCTCGCGACGCTCGAGGCCACGCAGCACGGCTACGACGAGGGCCTGCTCCTCGACGTGGACGGCTTCGTCGCCGAGGGCGCGGGCGAGAACATCTTCGTCATCAAGGACGGCGTGATCTGGGAGCCCGAGCTCACCTCCGCCCTCACCGGCATCACGCGCTCCTCGGTGATCGAGCTGGCCGAGGGGCTGGGCTACACTGTGCGGGCCAAGCGCCTGACGCGCGACGACATCTACATCGCCGACGAGTGCTTTTTCACCGGCACCGCCGCCGAAGTGACGCCGATCCGCGAGCTCGACGGCCGCACCATCGGCGCGGGCAAGGCCGGTCCGATCACCAAGGCGCTGCAGAAGGCCTTCTTCGACGTGGTCACCGGCAAGGACCGCAAGCACAAGCACTGGCTCACGCCCGTGAACATGAAGAAGGGGGCGAAAGGAAAAGCGAGATGAGCACCGACACCGCCCGGCAGGTCGACGTGACCGAGAAAGACCTGCCGCTGCATTGCCCGATGCCCGGCGCGCCGCTCTGGGCGCGCCACCCGCGCGTCTTTCTCGACGTGGCGAAGACCGGGCAGGCGCTCTGCCCCTACTGCGGGACGAAGTTCTTCTACAAAGGCGCGAAGCCCAGCCATTAGCAGCGAGCGCATCCTCGTCGTCGCCCCCAACTGGATCGGCGATGCGCTGATGGCGCAGCCGCTGCTGGCGAAGCTGCGCGCACGGGGACCCGGCGGGCGCATCGACGTGCTCGCCCCGCCCTGGGTGGCGCCGGTGGTGAAGCGCATGGCCGAGGTGGACGAAGTCATCCAGGCCGACCTCAATCACGGCCGGCTGCAGCTCGCCGAGCGCTGGCGGCTCGGCCGGCGCCTGAAGGAGCGCGCCTACGACGAGGCGATCGTGCTGCCCAATAGCTGGAAGTCCGCGCTCACGCCGTTCTTCGCCAGCATCCCGCGCCGAAGCGGCTATGTGGGCGAATTTCGCTTCGGCCTGTTGAATTCGAGCTTCCGGAAAGACAAGAAAGCCGGCACGGCGGCGCAGTATGCGGGACTTGCGGGGTCGCCGCAGCCGCTTGCCGAGCCGAAGCTGAGCCTGGCCCCTGAAGAAATCGAGGCGACGAAGAAGAAGTTTTCGATCTCCGGCCGCTACGCCGTGCTCTGCCCGGGCGCCGAATACGGCCCGGCGAAGCGCTGGCCGCGCTTCCGGGAGCTCGCGGCGCAGCTGGAAGATCCCGTGGTGCTGCTGGGATCGCGCGCCGACGCGCCGACCGCGAATTACATCGAAGGAAAAAACCTCGTCGGGCAGACGAGCCTCGACGAAGCGATCAACCTCATTGCCGGGGCCGCCTACGTGGTCACGAACGACTCGGGCCTCATGCACGTCGCTGCCGCGCTCGGCACGCCGCAGGTGGCGCTCTTCGGCTCCTCCAGTCCCGAGCGCACCCCCCCGCTCTCGGCGCGCGCGCGCGTCGTTTGGCTCAAGCCCGAGTGCAGCCCGTGCTTCGAGCGCGTCTGCCCGCTAGGGCATTTCAAGTGCCTGAGCGAGCTCACGGTGGAGCAGGTGCTGGCAGAAATCAGGCGTCTCGCATGACCGGGAAGATCTTTCCCACCGCGCAGGACGCCGAGAACGCCTTCTACGAGGCGCTCGAGCGCTCGGATCTCGAGGGGATGATGCAGGTGTGGTCGGAGGACGAGGAGATCATCTGCGTGCATCCGGCCGGACAGCGCCTCGCCGGCCAGGAGCAGGTGCGCGAAGCCTGGCGCCAGATGTTCGCCGGCGGCCCCGGCATGCGCGTCGAGATCTCGCAGCGCGTCGCCGTGACCGGCATGATGATCGCGGTGCACAGCGTGCACGAGATCATCACCGTCGCCGGCGAGAAGCGCCCGCGCCCGCCGGTGATCGCGACCAACGTCTACCTGCGCACCGCGGCGGGCTGGCGCATGGTGGTGCACCACGCCTCGCCCGCCCCGGGACCGGCGCCCGAGCCGCCGCCCGCCGCGCCGAAGATCCTGCATTGAGCGAGCGCATCGTTCCCGCGCGTGTCGAGGGCTACGAGCCGCCGTGGTGGCTCCCCGGCGGGCACCTGCAGACGCTCGGCCCGGTTCTGTGGCCCAAGGCGCCGGTGCGCTGGCGGCGCGAGCGCTGGGAAACGCCCGACGCGGACTTCATCGACCTCGACTGGGCGGGAAGCGGCGGGGGACCGCTGGTCGTGCTCTTTCACGGCCTCGAAGGCAGCTCCTCGAGCCACTACGCGCGCTCCCTCGCCGCCGAGGCGCTCGCCCGCGGCTGGCGCTGCGTCGTACCGCATTTTCGCGGCTGCTCCGGATCGCTCAACCGGCTGCCGCGCGCCTATCACTCGGGCGACAGCGAGGAGATCGGCTGGATTCTCGGGCGCCTCGCCGCCAATCACGCTGAGAAGGAAAACCTTTACGCCGCCGGCGTGTCGCTCGGCGGCAACGCGCTTCTAAAATGGCTCGGCGAAACCGGCGCGGCGGCCGGCGTGCGCAAGGCGGCGGCCATCTCTGCTCCGCTCGATCTCGCCGCGGTGGGCCGCACGCTGGACGCGGGCTTGAACCGCCGGCTCTATACGCGCGCCTTCCTTCTCACGCTCAAGGCCAAGGCGATCGCCAAGATCGTGCTCGACCAGCTTCCGCTCGACCAGCGCACCCTCGCCAAGGTGCGCACGCTGCACGAGTTCGACGACATGGTCACCGCGCCGCTGCACGGGTTTCGCGACGCCGACGACTACTGGGCGCGCGCCTCCTGCGGCCCGTGGCTGAAATCGATCGCCGTGCCCTCGCTCATCGTCAATGCGCGCAACGACCCGTTCATGCCCCCCGCGGTGCTCGACGCCCTGCAATCGCGCCGTGATATACCTGCCCACGTGAGACTCGAATTCCCCGACACCGGCGGCCACGCCGGCTTTCCCGGCCGCGGCCGCTGGCTCGCGCGGCGCGTGCTCGAATTCCTCGCCGCATGAAGCTGCCCGCCGAGATTTTCCGCGCCTACGACATCCGCGGCATCGTCGGGAGCACGCTCACGCCCGCGGTGGTGCGGGCCGTGGGCCTCGCGCTCGGTGCGCTCGGCCGAGAGCGCGGCGCCCCGACATTTGCCGTGGGCCGCGACGGGCGCAGCTCGGGTCCCGGACTCGCGGGCGCCCTCGCCGAGGGCCTCATGGCGGGCGGCGCGAATGTCGTCGACCTCGGCATGGTGCCCACGCCCGTGGCCTACTTCGCCGCCCATCATCTGGGCTGCCACAGCGCCGTCGCCGTCACCGGCAGCCACAATCCGCCCGAGTACAACGGCCTGAAGATGGTCGTCGCCGGCAGCACGCTCTCCGGCGACGAGATCCAGAAGCTGAAGCTGCGGGCCGAAAAAGAAGAACCGGCAAAGAGCAACGGCAGGAAAACCTCCAGGGAAATCCTGAACGACTACGTCGAGCGCATTGCTGGCGACGTCAAGCTCGCGCATCCGTTCCGCATCGCGATCGATTGCGGCAACGGCGTCGCGGGCGTCATCGCGCCGCAGCTCTACCGGCGCCTCGGCTGCGAGGTCACGGATCTTTTCTGCGAGGTCGACGGGACCTTTCCCAATCACCATCCCGATCCTTCGCGGCCGGAAAACCTGAAGACGTTGATCGAAAAAGTAAGGACGCAAAAGCTGGATCTCGGCCTGGCGTTCGACGGCGACGGCGACCGGCTCGGCATCGTCACGCCGAACGGCCGCATCATCTACCCCGATCGCCAGATGATGCTTTTCGCGAAGGATGTGCTTTCGCGCAATCCCGGCGCCGAGATCATCTACGACGTGAAGTGCACGCGGCGGCTCGCGAGCTGGATCGAGGAGCACGGCGGGCGGCCCGTCATCTGGAAGACCGGGCACTCGCTCATCAAGGCGAAGCTGAAGGAGTCGGGCGCGCCGCTCGCAGGCGAGATGTCGGGCCACATCTTCTTCAAGGAGCGCTGGTACGGATTCGACGATGCGCTTTACTGCGGCGCGCGCCTCCTTGAGATCCTTTCGAAGGAGAAAGACCCGACCGCCGCGCTCGAGAGCCTGCCCGATTCGCCCTCCACCCCGGAGCTCAACTGGAAGCTCGCGGAGGGCGAGCCGCACGCGCTCATCGGGCAGCTGCAGGAGAAAAAACCTTTTTCGGGCGCATCGCGCGTGCTGACGATCGACGGCGTTCGCGCCGAGTACGCCGACGGCTTCGGCCTCGCGCGCGCCTCCAACACCTCGCCGGTGGTCGTGCTGCGCTTCGAAGGCGACACGCGCGAAGCGCTCGCGCGCATTCAGGAAGACTTCCGCAAGGCTCTCCAGCCGCTCAAGCCCGGCGTCCCGCTGCCTTTCTAGGCTAGAAGAACATCGAAGACGTGACGCTGGCGAGGATGCACCAGGTCACGACCAGCAACGGGGACACGCGCCACGCCGCCAGAAGCGTGAAGCCGACCAGCGCAATGGCGATGTCCACCGCGCTTCGCACGGCGCTGGTCCAGACAGGATCGTAAAGCGCCGCTCCCAGGAGCCCGACGACAGCCGCGTTGACGCCCGCGATGGCGCGCGCCGCGATCGGCCGGCCGGCAATCGAGCGCCACAGCGGGAGGACACCCGCGACCAGGAGAAACCCGGGAAGAAAAATTGCGACGACCGCGACGGATGCGCCGACCATGCCGCCCTCGCCGCCCGGAAGGCGCGCGCCGAGGTAGGCGGCGAGCGTGAACATCGGTCCGGGCACCGCCTGCGCGGCACCGTACCCGGCCAGAAACTCGTCGGAGGAAATCCAGCCGGGTTTGACGACAGCCTCCTCGAGAAGGGGCAGGACCACATGGCCGCCGCCGAAGACCAGCGCGCCTGCCCGGTAAAACGCCTCGCTCACCGCAAGGAGGCCATCGCGCCCGTGTGCGGCGAGCGGCAAGCCCAGGAGCAACAGCGCGAACGCCGCGAGCAGCGTCCAGCCGACCGCCGGACCGTAGCGCAGATGCAAGCCGCCGCCGGGGACAGGCTGCACGCCGCGGCAGAACGCGAGGCCGGCGACCCCGCCGAGCACGACGGCGAGAATCTGTATCCACGCCTGCCCTGAAACCAGGACGAGAACCGCGGCGAGCGTTGCGATTGTCATGCGCGGGACATCGGGACACAACTGCCGGGTCATGCCGAGCACGCCTTGCGCGACGACTGCGAGCGCAACCAGCTTGAGCCCGTGAATGGCGGCCTCGCCCGCCGCGCCGGAAACCTGCGGCAAAAGCGCGGCGAATGCGATCAACAGCAGCGCGGAGGGGAACGTAAAAGCAATGAACGCGGCAAGCGCGCCCGGCCACCCGGCGCGCAGGAGGCCGATGCTGAAGCCAAGCTGGCTGCTCGCGGGGCCGGGAAGGAACTGGCAGAGCGCGAGCAGCTGGGCGAACTGGCTCTCGCCGACCCAGGCACGGCGCTCGACGAATTCGCGTCGAAAGTAGCCAAGGTGGGCGATGGGACCGCCGAACGAAGTCAAGCCGAGCTTCAGAAACGCGGCAAAGACTTCCAGCACCGTTCCGGTGGCGGCTAGCGCTTCAGGCCGCCAAGGAGCGCGGCAACAGGCCGCTCGCGGCGGCGCGAAGTCGATTGCGGCTGCTGCGCCTGGGGCTTTTGCTCGGTGCTGGGAGCGGTGGGCTCGTACGGCTTGGAGAAGATCGGGTCGGCGGGCTTGGCGGGCTGCGGACTGCGCGGCGGGGGTGCGGAGTGCTGCATTCGCTCGCGGCCGCCGCGATCGTCCTGCGGCCGGCGCTCGCCGCGGTTGCCGCGCCCGCGCCCGTCATTGCGGCCGCCACTGCGAGGGCCGCGCGATTCGCCCCCCATCAGAGTCGCGGCGGTGCCGGCGTGGGGCGCGAAGCCAGCCACGACGGCTTTCTCGATTTTTTTCTTGATCAGCTTCTCGATCGCGGCGAGCGCCTCGTGATCATCGGGCGCGACGAGCGAAATCGCCTCGCCGGTGAGGCCCGCGCGGCCGGTGCGGCCGATGCGGTGCACGTAGTCCTCGGGCGAGTGCGGGATGTCGAAGTTGATCACCTGCGGCAGCCCCTCGATGTCGAGGCCGCGCGAGGCGACGTCGGTCGCCACCAGCACGGAGATCTTGCCCGCCTTGAAGGCCTCGAGCGCCGCTTCGCGCTCGGCCTGCGTCTTGTCGCCATGGATCGCATCGGCCTGGATGTGGTCGCGGCGCAGCTGGTGCGCGAGGCGGTTCGCGCCGATGCGCGTGCCGCAGAAGACGAGCACCTGCTTCAGGCCCCGCGTCTGGATGAGGTAGGACAGAACTTCCCGCTTTTTCTCGCGCGGCACCGGGTGCACGATGTGCGTCACCGAGTCCGCGGCGGCGTTGCGCGAAGCGATCTGCACTTCGGCCGGATTGTGGAGCAGCGTCTTGACGAGGTGGCGGATCTCGTCGGGAAAGGTCGCGGAAAAGAGCAGGTTCTGCCGCACCGGCGGCAGGAGCGCGATGATCCTCTTGATGTCGGGCAGGAACCCCATGTCGAGCATGCGGTCGGCCTCGTCCAGCACGAGGATCGACACGTGGTTGAACATTACCGTCTTGTTGTGCACGTGATCGAGCAGCCGCCCGGGCGTGGCCACGAGGACCTCGACGCCGCGGCGCAGCGCCTGGATCTGCGCGTCCATGTCGGCGCCGCCGTAGACGATTGCCGAGCGCAGCGGCAGGTGCTTGCCGTACTCGCGGAAGCTCTGCTCGACCTGGATCGCGAGCTCGCGCGTCGGCGCGAGGATGAGCGCGCGCACCGGATGGCGCGCGGGCGAGGCCGACGTGCTCGCGTACTGCGACAGGCGCTGCAGCGTGGGCAGCGCGAAGGCCGCCGTCTTGCCGGTGCCGGTCTGCGCGCCGCCCATGAGGTCGCGCCCCTGCAGCACGATCGGGATGGCCTGCTCCTGAACCGGGGTGGGCTGCTGGTATCCGGCGTCGCGCACGGCCTGCAGCAGCGGCGGGATGAGCCCGAGCTTGTCGAAACCTGAACTAATGACTGAAACCTGGCCTGACTCTATGTCTCTGATTCATAAAGGCTGGATTATACGCTAGGCGGCGATCACCAGCTGCGTCTGCGTGACGAGCGCCACGAGCCTGCCCGCCTCGCTCTTTATCGTGGTCTGGCACACCACCGTAGTTCGACCCCGGTGCACGGGCACGGATTCCCCGGTCACGCGCGTGCCGAGCGGGGCGCCGCCGATGAAATTGGTCTTCGATTCGATCGTGGTCGTGCGCGAGCCCTGCGGCATGTTGAGGATCGCGGCGATGGCGCCCAGCGTGTCGGCGAACGCCATGATCGCACCCCCGTGCAGGTTATCGCCGACCGTGCACAGGTCTTTGCGCACGAGGAGCGTGGCGACGACCTTGTCGGGGCTCGCTTCCAGAAGCTCCTGCCCCATCAGGTCGGGCAGCAGGCCCTTGAAGCGCTCCTGCATCGACTCTGCAGCGCCGCTCTTGGAACTCACTTCGGATACCGGTAGTTGATGGTGAAGCGGCCGTCGCGCATCACCGTGAGCGTGATGCCGGTCCAGTTGCGCTCCTTTTCGTCCTGCAGCTCGCGGAACGTCTGCACCGCATTGGAGACCCAATCCGGACGCCGGCAGGGCTTGATCTCCCGCAGCGCCTTGTCCGACTTGCCGGCGGCCTTGTGCGAGGCGACCATCTTGCCGGGATTGTCGCGATCGGGGGACTCCTGGTCGAGCGTGAAAACGAGCTCGCGCCAGTCCTTGGGCGCGGTTTCGCTCATGCATTCGACGATCTTGTTGAGGAGCGACTCCTGCGTGATCCGCACCTGGACCTGCGCCTGCGAGGGCGCGCACAGGAGGGCGAGCGCCAGCGCCCCCAGGGTCCGTTTTCCGGTCTTCATTGTTTCACCTCAGTTGATCGTGCGCCGCGACCGCTCCGGCGCTTCCTCGGGCTGCACGCCCGGAAGCTTGAGCTCCATGTCCCAATCGCTTTTCTTGACCGCCGCCTGCAGGAGCCGGCACACCGAGTGGAGCAGCACCGGATCGAGCGTGAGCGTCACGCCCTGGCCTTCGGCCGGATGCATGGCGACGACCGGATGGCCGTTCGGGTCGTGCCCCGTCTGGATGCGCGCGAGCAGCACGGGCTCGGCGCCGAGCGGCGTCGCCCGCGTGCTGTCGTCGTAAGGGAGGGAAAAATTCGCCTTCGACACCGCCTGCTCGTGCTCGATGCCGAGCAGCGCCTTCTTCGCCTCCGGATTGGCCTGCGTGCGGATGCGCGGGCTCGCCTCCTCGGCGAGCTTGACGAGCAGCGGCCAGAGCAGCTTCACGAAGCGGCGCGTGAGCCACATGCGCACCTCCACCTTCTCGCTCGCGGCGATCAGCATCAGCAGGCGATCCTGCTCGGCCTCGAAATCGATTTTGACCTGGTGCAGCTTCATGGAATGCAGCTTGGTTTCCGGCTCGGTTTCCCGATTGTAAGATTGTCTCATGCACATCGTGGCTGCCGTGGCCTCGTCCGCCGACCTCGACGAGGTTCGGGTCATGTTCCGCGAGTACTCGGCGCTCGTCGCCGAGGCGCTCTGCTTCCAGAATTACGACGCCGAGCTCGCCGCGCTGCCCGGAGATTACGCGCCGCCGGGCGGCACCCTGCTCCTCGCCCGGGACGACCAGGGCGCGCTGGGGTGTGTCGGCCTGCGGCGCCACGACGCCGAAAGCGGCGAGATGAAGCGCATGTACGTGCGCGAGCGCGGCCGGGGCGGCGGCCTGGGGCGCAAGCTCGCGCTCGCCGTCATCGAGGAAGCGCGCCGGCGAAGGTATCGGCGGCTGCTCCTCGATACGCTGCCCAAGCTGACGCCCGCGATCGCGCTCTATCGCTCGCTCGGCTTCAGGGAGATCGGCCCGTATCTCGCCTGCCCGACGCCGGGCGCCCTTTGCTTCGAGCTCAGCCTCGCCTGATTTTCGCGAGCAGGTCGGTCGTCGAGCGCTGATGCTCGAACGGGATCGACACGACGCGCCCGCCGCGCGCGAGCGTCTCGCGCCCGCCGACGATGCGGTCCACCGGCCAGTCGCCGCCCTTGACGAGCACTTCAGGCTTGAGCGCCTCGATGAGCGCGGCCGGCGTGTCCTCCTCGAAGGAAGTGACGGCGCTGACCGACTCGAGCGCCGCGACGAGCGCCATGCGGTCGGCGAGCGGGTTGACCGGCCGGTCGGCCCCCTTGCCCAGGCGCCGGGCCGAAGCGTCGCTGTTCAGCGCGACAACGAGGGCGGCGCCGAGCGCGCGCGCCTGCTCGAGGTAGGTGACATGGCCGCGGTGCAGCACGTCGAAGACGCCGTTGGTGAAAACGAGCGGCCGCGCGAGGTCGCGCGCCCAGCGCGCGAGGTCGGCCGGGGCGCGGATTTTTGCTTCCAGGCCCACTGCGCGCGCGGCCGAAGACCTACTTCTTCGGCGCGCAGGCGGCGTCGGCCGGCTTGCAGTAGTCGAAAATCTTGACCACCTTGCGCACTCCGCCCGTGGTGCGCGCGACCTCGACCGCGTCGGCGGCCTCCTGCTCGGTCACCACGCCCATCAGGTAGACGACGCTTCGCTCGGTCACGACTTTCACGTGCAGCGGGTTGAATTTGCCCGCGTCGAGGTAGCGCGCCTTGACCTTGCCGGTGATGCTCGCGTCATTGGCGCGGTTGCTTAGCGTCGAATTGCCGGTGATCGTCAGCTCGTTGGTGACGGCGCGCGCATTGGGCACCGCGGAGACGATCTTCTCGATCTCGTCCTTCGTCTTCTGGTCGGGCGCCTCCCCGGTGAGGAGCACGCTCCGGTTGAAGGAAGTGACGTTCACGTGCACGCGGTCGCCGAAGCGCTCGCTGATGCGGTTATTCGAGCGCAGCTCGATGCCCTCGTCGTCGACCTGCGCCCCGGTCGTGCGCCGGTCCACGGCGGACATGACGCCGACCCCGGCGCCGACCGCGGCCATCTCGATGCACCCCTGCAGGACGAGCACGGCGAGCGGGAGCAGCAGCAGGCGGGCGAGCTTCATTTTTGTTCTCCATAGAGCTGGAAATCGATGCCGTCGCACAGGCAGTGCAGGACGAGCAGGTGGACCTCCTGGATGCGCATGGTGCGCCTGTGCGGCACGCAAAGATGCACATCCCCGGTGCCGAGGGCCGCGGCCATCCTGCCGCCGCCGTTGCCGGTGAGCGCGACCACGCGCATCGCCGTCTCGCGCGCGGCCTGCACGGCCGAGACGACGCTCGCCGAATTGCCGCTGGTCGAGATCGCGAGCAGCACATCGCCTTTGCGGCCGAGCGCGCGCACCTGCTTCTCGAACACCTCCTCGTAGCGGTAGTCGTTCGCGATCGAGGTAAGCGTCGAGCTGTCGGTGGTGAGCGCGAGGCCCGCGAGCGGCGCGCGCTCGCGCTCGAAGCGGTTGACCAGCTCGGCGGCGAAATGCTGTGCGTCGGCCGCCGAGCCGCCGTTGCCGCAGGCGAGCACCTTGCCGCCGGCGCGCAGCGACTCGGACATCAGCGTGACCGCCTGCGCGATCGGCGCGGCGAGCGTCTTCGCGGCGGCAAGCTTCAGCGCGGCGCTGTCGTTGAAATGCCCGGTGATGCGCGCTTCCAGCGTCGCGCTCGGCTCGGCGTGCCCCATCGCGCGATTTTACTCGATGTAGACCTCGAACCCGATGCGCCGCGCAGGGTTGGGATGCTCCTCGAGGCGCGTCAGGCGGGCGCGCAGCGCCATCGCGCTATCGAGCGCGCGCGCCACTGCCGCGTTTTCGCGACGCGGCACGTAGCCCAGCTTGTGCCCGCGCCACTCGACGCGCACCGCGTTCGCATCGCGCGGATTGTCCGCCTCGCGCACGAGCGCGAGCTCGTCGCCCACGCGCAGCTGCGGCCAGAGCGCGGCCGCCGCGCCGTAGCGAAAGCCCGCCAGCGGCGAGCTTTGCACGAGCAGCCGGACGCTCTGCGCGTTCGCCGAGAGCATGACAATGAGCAAGGCGAGGCTAAAGGCCGAACGCATTGCGGATCCACTGGACGCGGCCCGCCTCCAGGCCGTCGAGCAAAAGCACGTCGAAGCGGCAGTCGGTCTCCGGGCGCCGCGACAGGTACAGGCGCGCGGCCGCGATCAGGCGGGCGCGCTTGGCTGCGGTGATGCTCTCGGCCGCGCCGCCGAAGCGCGCGTCCTGGCGCAGGCGCACCTCGGCGAAGACGAGCGTTGAGCCCTCCTCGGCCACGAGGTCGATCTCGCCGTGCCGGCAGCGCCAGTTGCGCGCGAGCACGCGCAGCCCCGCCTTGCGCAGAAGCTCCGCGCAAAGCTCCTCGGCTCGCACGCCGGCCTGGTTCATGGCAGTCTTAACGGCACCGACCCTCGCCTGGTTGACCCGCCCTGAGCCCTCCCGCCGCCGGAACGCTGTACGTCGTCGCCACGCCGATCGGCAACCTCGCCGACTCGAGCCCGCGCTCGATCGAGGTTTTGCGCTCGGCCGACCTCATCGCCTGCGAGGACACGCGCACATCGCGCACGCTCCTCGCGCGCCACGGCATTTCGACCGAGCTCGTCTCGCTGCACGAGCATAACGAGGCCGGCCAGTCTGAAAAGCTCGTGGAGCTGCTCCTGCGCGGAAAAACGATCGCGCTCATCAGCGACGCAGGCACGCCCGCGGTCTCGGATCCTGGCGCGCGCCTGGTCGAGGCCGCCCACCGGGAGGGCGTGCGTGTCGCGCCGATCCCGGGGCCTAGCGCGGCGATGGCGGCCTGGTCGGCGGCCGGATTCAGGGCGGCAGGGTTTGATTTCATCGGCTTCCCGAAGGAAAAAAGCGACCTGAAGAAAATCGACCCGACGCGGGCCATCGTCCTGTACGAGGCGCCGCATCGGATCCTCGCCACCGTCAAAGCGCTGCTCGAGCGGCTCGGACCCGAGCGCGAGATCGTCATCGGGCGCGAGCTCACCAAGAAATTCGAGGAGGTCGCGCGCCTGCGGCTCGGCGAGGCGCCCGCCTGGCTCGAAGGCGCGCACCGGCAGGACGGCGA
>DATAID010000083.1:0-30037 GCA_036262835.1 Burkholderiales bacterium
AGGCACGTCGTGCGGGTCGCGGATTTGAAGAGGACGCGCCCGCTCTTCCAGTTTCGTCCCACGTGATGCTCCGGCATGGCGCCGAATTCGGCGAGCCCCTGCTCGAGGCCGAGCGCGCGCAGAACCTTGACCGCATTCGGCCCGACCTGGATTCCTGCGCCGATCTCGCCGAAGGCAGCGGCCTGCTCGTAGATCGTGGCTTCGTGGCCCGCCCGCCGCGCGGCGATCGCGGCGACGAGGCCGCCGAGGCCCGCGCCGATGATCGCGATTCTGAGCGGACGTGTCACGCGGCCTGCGGCGCTTGCGCAAGATCCTTGAGCGCGCGGCAGAGCGCGCCTTCGGGCCGCGCCAGCTCCTCTAGCACCGAAAAGTGATCGTGGTCGGGAAGCGCGAGCAGCGGCGCCTTGAGCGCCTGCGCATACTCGGTCGACTGGCGCACGAGCTCCGGCAATTCGGCGGCGCCGACCGCGACGACCGTCGGCGCGCGCCTTGCGGGCAAATGGCGCCGGGGGCTGTTCTTTTCGGCGCTCTTCTCGTTGAGCCGGAGCTTCTCGTTCAGGTAGCAGAGGCGAATCGGCTCGAGATCGAAGAGACCGCTGATCGGGAGCGTGCCTGCGACGCACGGCTTGCCGAGCACGCTCGCCGTCAGGTGTCCTCCGGCCGAATGCCCGGAAACGAAGAGCCTGGCCGGGTCGGCGCCGTAATCGCGGGCGTGGGCCGCGAGCCAGTCGACCGCCCGCCCCACCTCGCTGACGATCTGGTCGATGTCGGCCTCGGGCGCGAGCGTGTACTCGATCAGCGCGACCGAGAAGCCGAGCGCGAGCGGCCCCTCGACGAGGAAGCTCGAGGCCTCCTTGTCGTTCGACTGCCAGTAGCCGCCGTGGATGAAGGCGAAAACCGGCGCGCCCGGCTGCGCCGCCGGGAAAACATCGAGGCGCTCCCGGGCGCCGCGGCCGTACTTCAGGTCAGCATGGAACTTACGCGCCGCGCGCACCTTCTCGCTCCGCTTCACGCGATCCGCGGCGATGCGCGGATAGTCCGCCACCGCATTGCGGTTGTTGTAGGCGGCATCGAGCGCCGCGCGATCCATGCCCCGGAAGAGTGCCATCGCTAACCTTTCCTGCGGGAAGCTTTGATCTGGTCGGGCGTTGCCCAGCCCGCCTTCTCGAGGACGCGCGGCAGGTCCGCCGGCCGGTCGAAGGGCGCGGGCTCGGGCTCGCCGGCCGCGCGCCGGGGGCCGGAGGCGACGACCACCTGCTCCAGTCCGGGCGGCGTGAAGAACCATGCGAGCTTCATCTCGCCCGCGCCGTCGTTATGGATGCTGTGCTCGACGAAGCGGCCCACGACGATCGTCGAGCCGGTCTCGAGCGGATGCGTCTCCCCGTCCACCACGCAATGGCCGCTTCCCTCGTAGATGAAGAGGACCTCGTCGTTCGCCGAGTGGCCGTGCGCGCGGATGTGGCAGCCGGGGGGGATCACCTGGATGCCCATGGAAAAGAGGTTCGACGGGTGGTTATGCGGGCCGACCTTCACGGTCATGTAGCCGCGGTGCGGGCCGGGCTGCCAGTGCGACTCGCCCTCTTCCGGGCCGATCACCAGGGCCGGGCCTTTCACGAGCTCGTTCATCGTGCGTTTCCTTCAAGAAGTCTTTTCGGATTTTCCACCATGATCCTGCCGAGCGTTTTCCCATCGAAGGTGTCGAGCAGAAAATTCACCAGCGCGCCGTCCTCCGGCATCCTTTTCGCCTCAAAAACGCCGGTGTGGGGCCAGTCGCTGCCCCAGATCACCCGGTCGGGGGCGATCTCGGCCATGCGCTGCGCGAACGGCGCCACGTCGTCGTAGGGCGGGCCCTTCTTGGTCAGGCGGTCGGCGCCGCTCACCTTGACCCAGACGGTCGGCCGCTCCATCAGCTCGCACAGGAGCTGGAAAGGCTCGTCGTCGACGCCGGCGGAGACATCCACGCGGCCGATGTGATCGATCACGAGCGTCGCGGGAATGGACTCGAGCCACCGGTGCAGCTTCGGAATCGCCGCGCCCTCGAAGTGCAGCTCGACGAACCAGCCGAGGCCTTCGATGCATTTGAGGACGTGCTCGAACACGGCCTGATCGAGCGTGCCGCCATGCTGCGGGTTGAAGGCGAAGCGCACGCCGCGCGCGCCTTTCTCGTTCAGCTTGCGGCAGCTTTCGCGAGTCGCCTTTCCATCCAGGCGCACTACCGCGAGATAGCGCCCGCCGGAGCGCGCCACCGCGTCGAGGTCGACCGCGTTGTCGAAGCCGTGCGTGTTCGCGTGCACGACCAGGCCGCGCGCGATGCCGAGCGTGTCGTGCAGCGCGAGGCTCTGCGCGAGCGGCGCATCGGGCGGCGTGTACTTGCGCGTCGCGGCGTAGGGAAAGCGCGCCTGCGGTCCGAGCACGTGGAAGTGCATGTCCCAGGCGCCCTCGGGCAGCCGGGCGCGCGGGCGCGCGGCCGGGAGCGGCCCGAGGCAGTCGCGGATCGTCACCTCAGTGATCCACCGTGAAGGCGGTTTCCGCCTTGCCGCGCAGGACGATGTTGAACTCGAAGTGGCCGCCGCCCAGGTCCTTGGCGATCAGCGATGCGCGCGCGTCCAGATCCTGGACGCCGTTCAGGATCGGATCGATGTCGTTCAACGGCTCGCCCGGGAAATACATCTGCGTGACGAGGCGCTGCATGACGCCGGCGCAAAGAACCGAAAAATGGATGTGCGGGGGCCGCATCCAGTTGTCGTAGCCGGGATTGGGATACGCGCCGGGCTTGATGCTCTTGAAGCTGAAGCGGCCGTCGTCCGTCGTCAGCGCGCGGCCGAAGGCCTTCAGGTTGGGATCCGGCTTCTCCGGCGTGATGTCGTCCGGATGCTCATATTTGCCGCGGCAGTTCGCCTGCCAGACCTCGATCAGCGCCTTGCGGACCGGCCGGCCTTCTTCATCGGTGACCCGCCCGCTCACCACGATCGGCTGGCCCTCGGCGCGCGGCCCGCCGGGCACGCGGCAGGCGAGATCGTCGTCGCCGGGCTGCACGAGCCCGAGCGCGAAGAAGGGCCCGAGCGTCTGCGACGGCGTCACCACCGGCAGGGGCTTCGAGGGCGTGCGCTGCTCGTGCACGCGATAGCCCTTGATGAGCTCGAGGCGCTTCCTGTCCAGGTAGACCGAGGGATGCGGATCGGGCTTCTTTTTGTCGCTCAATTGCCCGCCTTGGCGCCGGTATCGCGGATCACTTTCGCCCAGCGCGGCGTCTCCCAGCGGATGTACTCGGCGAACTGCTCGGGCGAGCTCGCGACGACCTCGAACTGGATGTCGGTCAGGCGCTTGTGCACGTCCGGCGAGTGCAGGATCTTCACGAGCTCCTTGTTGTAGCGGTCGATGACCGGCTTGGGGGTGCCGCCCGGCGCGAGAAAGCCGATCCAGGCGATCGCCTCGAAGTCCGCGAAGCCTTCCTCGATCATGGTCGGCGTGTCGGGCATGGCGGGGAAGCGCTTGCGACCGCTCGCGGCAAGCACTTTGAGCTTGCCCTGCGGGATGTACGGAAGCACGTTCCCCGGCACGAGGAAGGAAAGCTGCACGTTGCCCGCGAGGAGGTCCGCGACGTTGGGCGCCGAGCCCTTGTAGGGAACGTGCACGAGATTGATGCCCGCGGCCGCCTTGAACATCTCCATCGTCAGGTGCGAAGCGCTGCCGGTGCCGACCGAGCCGTAGCTGAGCTTGCCGGGATTCGCCTTCGCGTAGGCCACCAGCTCCTTCACCGAGTTGAAGGGCACGCCGGGATGCACCGTGAGGAACTGGGGCGTCGTGACCGCGAGCGTGATCGGCGCGAGGTCCTTCTGCGGATCGTAGGGCAGCTTGCTGAAGAGCGTCACGTTCACCGTGATCGGGCCGGTGTAGCCGGCGAGGATCGTGTGGCCGTCAGGGTCGGATTTCGCCACCAGGTCGGCGCCGATGTTGCCGCCCGCGCCGGGCTTGTTCTCGACGATCACGGGCTGCCCGAAGACCTCCTGCAGCCTCGGCGCGGCGAGCCGCGCGAGGATGTCCACGGTGCCGCCCTGGATCGGGACGATGATGCGAACGGTCTTCGAAGGCGACCACTCCTGGGCGAAGAGGGAAGCGGAAAAACAAGTCAATACAAGCAGGAACAGTTTTTTCATATCGTGAACACCGGTTGTTTGAGTCCGTCGAGAAGTGCCGTCTTCGCCCACTGCGGGGCGTTGATCTTTCGGTCAAGCAGTACCGAGGCCGCGCGTACGCGCTGCGCGGCCGGGTCGAGCGCCGGCGGCTCGATCCCTTGGGTCAGGTCGCGCGCGGCCCGCTCGAGCATCCGGCGCGCCATCACGATCGCCTTGTCGGTGGCGATCAGGTGCTCGCCGGCGTGGTTCTGGATGGGGCCCATGCTCTCCTGCAGGGACGCGTCCTGGATCGAGAACCCGTCCACGCCGCTGAACGATTCCCGGTTCTTCTGCGCCTGCCGGTCGATCAGCCAGTCATTGCCCTTGTGCGCGAGCGGCGTGAAGGTGCCGGGCACGTACTTCACGTGGATGCCGCGGCCGTCCTTCATCGCATCGAGCTCTTCCTTGGGCAGCGGCCGGTCGGCGAGCCAGTTGATGCTCCAGGCCCAGCAGTTCTCGTCGTCGATCGGCACCCAGACGTGGCCGCCGAGCGCGTGCGGGCCGAAGGGCGGAATGAGCGTGAACCACGGGAAGATCCACTGCGTGATGCGCCAGTAGTGCGAATCCTGGTCGCCGAGGCGCCGCCCGTAGAGCGTCAGGCCGTGCGCGACTTCCTCGATGTCGAAGACGACGTTGCTGTCGGCCTTGATGTAGTCGAGCGCCTTGGAGTGCTTGTGCATCGGGTCCTTGTCGACTTCGTAGCGGTGCACCCAGGATACGTGCGAGGTGTCGATCCCGCCTTCCATCGCCTGCAGATAGCTCGTCTCCTGCAGGCGCTTGGTGACGTAGCGATGCGTCTCGGGCAGCAGGCACCACTCGACTTCCGGCGGCGCGGGTTTTTTCTCAGGCGGGCCCATGTAGGCCCAGACCACGCCGCCGCGCTCGACGCACGGATAGGCCTTGATTCGCATTTTCGGCGCCAGGCTCGGCACCTGCGGCAGGTCGACGCACTGGCCGGTGAGGTCGTACTTCCAGCCGTGGTACGAGCAGCGGATGCCGCCCTCCTCGTTCCGGCCGAGGAAGAGCGATGCGCCGCGATGCGCGCAGAACTCGTCGACGAGGCCGGCGCGGCCTTTCGTGTCGCGGAACGCGAGCAGCTTTTCGCCGAGGATCTTGATCCGCACCGGCGGCCCGTCGGGCTCGGCGATCTCGGAGGAAAGGAGCACCGGCACCCAGTAGCGCCGCATCAGGTTGCCCATGGCGGTGCCCGGGCCGGTGCGCACGAGCAGCTCGGCGGTCTCGGGGGTCATTTGTAGGTATGCTTACGAATATGTCCCAGCCTGTCAACCCGAAAAAGCGGAGCAGTCCGCGTTTTGACAAGACATCCGTCCGCGACCCGGTTCCGGAAAGCCTCACGGACCTGTATGCACGCCCCGGCTTTTTGCTGCGGCGCGGACACCAGATCGCGGTCGGCATCTTCATGCAGGAGTGCGAATCCATCGGGCTCACTTCGGCGCAGCACGGCGTGCTGGTGGTGGTGGGCAACCATCCCGGCATCGACCAGGCGGCTCTCGCCCGCGCGCTCGGTTTCGATCGCGCCACCGTGGGCGACCTTGTGCAGGCCCTTGAGCGCCGCGGCATGCTGCGGCGCGAGGGCTCGCCGGAGGACCTGCGCCGCAAGCTGCTCGTGCTCACTGCGGCGGGGCGCGCGATGCTGATCTGCGCGCAGCAGGCGGTGCGGCGCACCTCGGAGCGCCTCCTCGCCCCGCTCGCCCCGCGCGAGCGTTCTCTCTTCGTCGGCCTCATCGCCCGCCTTACCGATACACTCAATGCGGCCTCCCGGACTCCGGTGCAGGCACCGGAGGAGAAGGAATGAGCGAGACGATCAAGCTCGGCGATCTGCAGGTCAAGCGCCTCGGCTTCGGCGCCATGCGCGTCTGCGGCCCGAATGTCTGGGGCCCGCCCCGCGACCGCGACAACGCGCACGCCGTCCTGCGGCGCGCCCTCGCCCTTGGCGTCAATTTCTTCGACACCGCCGACAGCTACGGCCCCCACGTGGACGAGGAACTGATCGCCGAGGCGCTGCATCCCTACCCCAAGGATTTCGTGATCGCGACCAAGGGCGGCTTGCTGCGCCCTCGGCCCTCGGCGTGGGACCCCGACGGGCGCCCCGAGCACCTGAAGAACGCGATCGACGGGAGCCTCAAGCGCCTCAGGCTCGAGCGCATCGACCTGTATCAGCTGCACGCTCCGGACTCAAAAGTGCCGTTCGCCGACTCGGTGGGCGCGCTCGCAGACGCGCAGAAGGCGGGCAAGATCCGCCACGTCGGCGTGTCCAACGTCACCGTGAAGCAACTCGAGGAAGCGCGCAGCATCTGCCCGATCGTCTCGGTGCAGAACGAGTACAACCTCGGCGACCGGTCCTCGGAGCCGGTGCTGAAGGCCTGCGAGAAGCTGGGGATCGCGTTCCTGCCCTGGTATCCGCTCGGCGCGGGATCGGTGATCAAGCAGGAAAAAGTGAAAGCGATCGCGCGCAAGCTCCACGCCACCGGCGCGCAGGTCGCGCTCGCATGGTTGCTGCGCAAGTCGCCCGTGATGCTGCCGATCCCGGGCACCTCCTCGATCGAGCACCTGCAGAAGAACTGCGCCGCGGCCGAGCTCGCACTCTCGGATCGCGATTTCGCCGCCCTGTCCTAAGGCAGGAACCTCGCAAAACGCTGCCGCTCCGCGCGCATGTCGTCGCCGCGCAGCTCGCGGAGCGCATAGCCCGCGAAGTCGTCGGCCACCTCCTTGCGCCAGTACAGGTCCATGTCGGTGTTGTCCATGGGCTTGGCGCGCGAGGCGACCTGAGACGAGATCTCGGCAATCACATCATCGGTCAGTTTTTTGCCTTTGACCTTGTCATTTATCCTTTCTACAAGGAAAGGCCTGGACGCCGCAGCACCGAGCGCAATGCGAATCTCGTCGATCACATCTCCCGAAAAACGGATCGCCGCGCCCACCCCCAAGATCGGGAAATCGAACGAGCCGCGCCGGCGCAGCTTCCAGTAGGTGCTTTTCCAGCCGGAGGGAATTTTCACCGCGGTGAGGACTTCATCGGGCTTGCGGGAGAGATAGTCGATCCCGTCGTTCTTATAGAGGTTTTCTACCGGAATGCTTCTTTCTCCATCAACCCCCGAAAGAATGACTTCGGCGTTCAAGGCGATCAAGGCCGGAGCCGTATCAGTCGAAGAGACGGCGACACAGCGCTTGCTCGCCGTCGCCACCCAGCAGGTCTGGCCGTCCTTCTTCAGGCAGAAGCCGATCGCCTCGCGCCATTCGTAGTTCTGGTTGTAGTACGTGCAGCGCGTGTCCAGGCACAGGTTGCCGCCGAGCGTGGCCATGTTGCGCAGGAGCGGCGTCGCGACCTGCGCCGCGGCCTGGCGCAATGCTGTCGGAGTTCTTTCGCTTTTGACGAGCTCGGACAGGGTCATTCCCGACCCGAATGTCCCGTTGACATTCCTGAGCGCGGAAATTCCCTTAAGAGACACCAGGACCTTCGGCGTCTGGTGCTTGCGCTTCATGTTCGGCAGCAGGTCGGTGCCGCCGGCGATCAGCATCGCCGCCGGACCTTCGCCGGCGAGGATCTTCGCCGCCTCCGCGACGGTGCGCGGCGCGCGATGGTCAAACCACGGCAGCCGCAGCACGCTTCTTTTCCTCTTTCTTCGTTTCCTTGCCGTCGCCGCCTTCCTGGGGCGTTGCGACAAAGACAGGCTCCGGGTAAGGCACCGAGGGGAAATGTTCCGGACCTACTCTGGGATTCTTTCCGGAATTTTTCAGTTCAAGAGCGCGAAGCACTTTATCCGGCGTAACGGGGATCTCGTCGATCCTCACGCCCACCGCGTCGTAGATCGCGTTGGCGAGCGCGGGCATCACCGGAAGCAGCGGCCCCTGCCCCACCTCTTTGGCGCCGAACGGGCAGTTGGGATCCCGCATCTCTTCCGACTGCTCGATGAGCGCGACATCCACGTCCGGCATGTCGAGCGAGGTGAGGCTCTTGTACTCGAGCATCGAGGGCATCTTGTGCACGAGCGCCTGCGAGAGCTTCTCGGGCAGCCGCCGGAACGCCTGCTCTTCCATGAGGGCCTCCGAGAGGCCCATGTAGACGCTGCCGATGACCTGGCCCTGCGCGAGCACCGGGTTGATGGTGCGGCCGATGTCGTGCGCGATCCAGATCTTCGGCACGTGGATCCAGCCGGTCTTCGGATCGACCTCGGCTTCGACCACGCAGGCCGAAAAGCTGTAGGCGGGCGACGGCCCGACGCCGGCGCCCTTGTATTTGCCCGGTGGCTTGGGCGGAGCGTACGAGCCGACCGAGCCCAGGGTGCCGAACTTGCTTTCGGCGAACTGGATCGCCTCGAGGAACGACATGGATTTCGAGCTTCCCGCGTGAACGACTTTTCCATTCGAAAAAAGCAGCTCAGTCGGAATGACTTCCAGTTGCTCGGCCGCCGCTTCTGCAAGCTGCAGTCGGACTTTTTCCGCGGCTTCCATCGCCGCGTTGCCCATCATGATCGTGACGCGGCTTGAATACGAGCCCAGGTCGACCGGCGTGATGCCGGTATCGCCGGTGACGCAGCGGATCATGTCGGTGTCGATGCCGAGCACCTCGGCGACGATGGAGGCGAGCACATCGTCCGACCCCTGGCCGATCTCGGTCGCGCCGCAGTACACGGTCACCTGGCCGCTGCGATCGACGAGCAGCTGCACGCCCGAATGGGGCAGCTTGTTCCAGTAGATCGGCAGCCCCGCGCCGCACATGTAGCTGCTGCAGGCAAGGCCGAGCCCTTTTCCTTCGGGCTGTTTCCTGAATCGGTCTTTCCACTTCGATCTTGCAACGACTTCCCGGATGCATTGTTCAAGCCCAATGCTCCCGATCCTCAACCAGTTGGCGGTGAGCGAATTGGGCTTGTTGATCATGCCGAGGCGCAGCTCCGCCGGGTCCTTGCCGAGCTTTTCGGCGATCTTGTCGAGCTGGACTTCCTGGCCGAAGCGCGGCTGCGGCGTGCCGTGGCCGCGCTTGGGGCCGCAGGCCGGCTTGTTGGTGAAGGTGCGACAGGCCTCGAACTTGAAGCGCGGCAGCTCGTAGGTGACGGGCGTCAGCACGCCCGTATAGAACGTGCTCGCCGGGCCGTGCGAGCCGTAGCCGCCGCCATCGAGCAGCGTCTGCAGGTGCATGCCGGTGAGCTTGCCGTCCCGGGTGACGCCGGTCCGCATCTTCATGAGCACCGGGTGCCGGCCGCGATGCTGGTAGAAGACTTCCTCGCGGGTCAGGCCGATCTTCACCGGCCGCCCCAGCACGAGCGCGGCCTTGGCCACCACCATCTCGTGGTTGGCCGGATCGCACTTGCCGCCGAAGCCGCCGCCGTTGGGCGTCGCGATGACGCGCACCTTCGCGGCGGAAAGCTGCAGTACGCGCGCCAACTGCCGATGCAGGTAGTGCGGGTTTTGCGTGCTCGACTGAACGAGAAGCTTGCCGTCGCCGTCGACCAGCGCGAGCGTCGCCTGCTCCTCCATCGGCAGGTGCGTGTTGCCCTGGTAGAAGAAAAGGTCCTCGAACACGTGGTCGGCCTTCGCGAGCGCTTCGTCGACGTCGCCGAACTCGTAGGACTGATTGCGGTGGATGTTCCCCTGCTCTCCATAGTCGTGAATCCGGGGGTCCGGATTCTTCAGCGCATCTTCGGGGTCCGAAATGGTTCTTAATGGAGAAAAGCGAATTTGAATCAACCGCAAAGCTTCATCGGCCGTTTGCTCATCGACGGCAATGACGGCAGCCACCGGATCGCCGACATGGCGCGCGTGGTCGGTAAGCGGAAATTCGTCGATCGACACCGGCATGATGCCGAAGGGCACCGGGAAGTCCTTCTTGGTGAGCACGAGGTGCACGCCCGGATGCTTCTCGGCTTTCGACGTGTCGATCGACTCGACGAGCGCGTGCGGGTGCGGCGAGCGCAGCAGCTTGCAATGCAGCATGCGCGGGGCCGACAGGTCGTCGGCGAACTTGAGATGCCCCGTGACCTTGGCGCGACCGTCGACGCGGCGGCGCGCCTTGCCGACGACCTCGAGCCGGGTCTTCTTCATTTCCTGCGCTCCTCCCGAAGCTCGGCGGCGGCGCGCTCGACGGCTTCGGTGATCTGGAGGTAGCCGGTGCAGCGGCAGAGATTTCCCGCGGTCGCTTCTTTTATTTCTTCCCTGGAAGCATTCGGATTCCTGTCCAGCAAGGCTTTCGCGGCCATGATCACGCCCGGCGTGCAATAGCCGCACTGCGAGCCGCCCAGGTCGGTGAAAGCCGCCTGCAGGGGATGGAGCTCCGCGCCGCGCGCGAGCCCTTCGATCGTCTCGATGCGCTTGCCCTCGCATTCCAGGGCAAGCACGAGGCAGGAGAGCACCGGCTCGCCGTCTACGAGCACGGTGCAGGCACCGCACTCCCCGAGCTCGCAGCCATGCTTGGTGCCGGTCAGGTCGAGGTCTTCCCGCAGGACTTCGAGGAGCGTTTTGTAGGACGAAAAAGAAACCGGCGCGGGCTCGCCGTTGACGCTCAACTGCAGATGCACCCGGTCAGGAACGGCGGCCATGGGGCGATTGGTTGGTGGTCAAATTTGTTTGGGTCCCAAACAATTCGCACTTTACTACAATTAGTCCATGAAAGTCTTTCAGATCCAGGATGACTGGGGCTTCGAGCACCTAAAGCTCGCCACCCGTCCGGACCCCAGGCCGGGCCCGGGACAGGTGCTCCTCAAAATGAAGGCCGCCTCGGTCAACTACCGGGACCTCGTCGTTCCCACGAAGGGCTACGGCTCGCACACCGGCGCGCTGCCGCTCGTCATGCTCTCCGATGGTGCGGGCGAGGTGATCGAGACGGGGGCCGGCGTCACCCGGGTGAAGGTGGGCGACAAGGTGTGCCCGCTCTTCGCGCAGGCCTGGATCTCGGGCCCGCCGACCCCCGAGCGCCTCTCGCGTTCGCTCGGCGGACCGGTCGACGGCACGATGCAGGAGTTCATGGTCCTCCCCGAGGGCGGTGTGGTGAAATTTCCTGCGCACCTTTCCTGGGAAGAGGCGGCGGCCCTGCCCTGCGCGGCGCTCACGGCCTGGAGCGCGGTCGTCACGCACGACCAGCTGGGTCCGGGCTCGCGCGTCCTCGTGCAGGGCACCGGCGGGGTCGCCCTCTTTGCGCTGCAGTTCGCCAAGCTTCGCGGCTGCCATGTGACGGTGATTTCGTCCTCGGACGAGAAGATCGCAAAGGCGAAGGCGCTCGGCGCCGACGCCGCGATCAACTACAAAAAGGTTCCCGAGTGGTACAAGGCCACCCGCGAGATCACCGGAGGCATCGGCTACGACCACATCCTCGAGCTCGGCGGCGAGAAGACGCTGCCGCAGGCGCTGCGCTGCATCCGGCCCGGCGGCACGCTCTCGATGATCGGCGTGCTCTCGGGCGGAATGCTCTCGGCGCCGCTCGGCCTCGTGGTCACGCGCCACGTGCGCCTGCAGGGCATCACCGTCGGCAACCGCGACGGCTTCGAGGCGATGATGCTCGCCGTCGGCCAGCACAAGTTGAAGCCCGTGACCGACAAGGTGTTCGCGTTCGAAGAGCTGAAGGAAGCCCTCGGCTACCTGAAGAGCGGCGCGCATTTCGGAAAAATCATCCTCAAGCACTGATCCCATGAAAACTCTCCTCTCGCTTGCCCTCGCGCTTGTCCTCGCGGCCTGCTCGACCCTTGGCCCGCAAACCTCTTACCCGCCGATCGTCTTCGTCCACGGCAACGGCGACACGGCCGCACTGTGGATGCCGACCGTCTGGCGTTTCGAGTCCAATGGCTGGCCGCGCGACCGGCTTTTCGCGCTCGATGCTCCCAATCCCCTCGCGCGCACCGACGACGCGAAGCCGCAGGAAGGCCGCACCGGCACCGCCGAGCACCTGCAGATCCTCGCCGGCGAGGTCGAGCGCGTGAGGAAGCTCACCGGCGCGGAGAAGGTGATCCTGGTCGGCAACTCGCGCGGCGGCAACGTGATCCGCAACTACATCCGCAACGGCGGCGGCCCCAGGACCGTCTCGGCCGCGATCCTCGGCGGCGCGACCAACCACGGCGTCTGGAGTTCTCCCGACTTTCTGCCGGGCAGCGAATTCAATGGCGCCGGCCCCTTCATGAAGGCGCTCAACTCGCCGCAGGGGCCCGACGGGCTGGAAGTGACGCCAGGGGTGCGCTTCATGACCCTCCGCTCCGACAACTACGACAAGTTCACGCAGCCCGACGGGCGCTGGATCGGCCAGCCGAAGATGCAGACGCACACGGGCTTCGACGCGCCCGCGCTGAAGGGCGCCGAGAACGTCGTCCTGCCAGGGCGCGATCATCGCGAGGTCTCCTATTCCCCGCAGGCCTTCGCCGAAACCTGGCGCTTCCTCACCGGGCAGGCGCCCGCGAGCACCGGGATCAAGCCGGAGTCGCCCATCGTCCTCGACGGACGCCTCACGGGCTTTCGCGGCAACGACCAGACCAATCTGCCGCTGCCGGGAGCAGCGCTGCAAATCTACGAGACCTCCTGCCAGACCGGCGAGCGCTCGGGCGCGGCCGCGCTCGCGAAGACCGTCGGCACCGACGGCCGCTGGGGACCGTTCACCGCAAAAACCGGCGCGTGCTACGAGTTCGTCATCCAGGCGAGCGGCTTCGCGGTGACGCACATCTACCGCTCGCCCTTTCCGCGTTCCTCGAGCCTTCTGCACATGCGGCCGGCGCGCCTGTCGGAGGCCGACCGCAAAGCGGGCAGCGTCGTCACGCTCACCCGGCCGCGCGGCTATTTCGGCCTCGGCCGCGACCAGATGAGCCTCGACGGCAAGCCGCTGCCGGGCGTGCCCGCCGGTGTCGCCGGCGTGTCAGCCGCGAAGCTCGTCCTTCCCGAGGGGCCGCCGCGCAGCGTGGCAGGCGAATTCAACGGCGAGCGGATCGTGGTGCGGACCTGGCCCGCGCACGAAAACCACGCGGTCTTCGCCGAGCTGACCTACTGAGCGCCGGCCCAGCGCGCGATGCGCCCGGTTTCGCGCGCCTTGACGCTCGCCTTCAGGCGGATCCAGTCGGCCATCTTCTCGGCCTGGTAGTAGGCGCCCGGCCCGAGCTTCTCGCGCGTGAGCGAGAGCAGCTCCTCGGCGACTTTCTCGTCGGCGAAGGCTGAGGCCGCATCCGGCAGCACGTACACGCGGCCGCGCGGCGAGGTCTTGGCATAGAGCGCCGCGAGGTTCGCGCGAACGAAATCCCAGGCGAGCTGGCGCTGCCCGCTGTCGGCCCCGGTGCGGTGCACGTTGAAGACGGCATCGGCCGGCGGCATTTCGCTCGAGCCCAGGGCAAGCTCCATCCAGCGGCGCGCGAGCGCCGGGTCGGAGGCGTGCCGCAACGCGCTCTGATACTGGTAGCGCACCTCCGTCCCGTCCGCGCGCCGCCAGTCGTCCAGCAAGGCATCGAAGGTGGCCGCGTCGGCATAACGGCCGACGATGGAGAGCACCGTCGGCCGCATCAGCGCATCAAGCGGCCTTTGCGCGCGCGCGGCGAAGCGCTTGCGCGCCTCGCCGATCACCGCCGGATCGCCGGCCCGACCGAGCGCATCGACGAGCGCGCGCCGCAGCGGCGCCACCTCCTGCGGCTCCCCGGGCGACGGATCCCAGCCAATGCGCTGGAACGGCCCGCGCAGGAGCTGAATCACCTTGAGGTCGAACGCGGCCTGCGACTCGCCCTCATCCAGGAGGTCCCGGAGAAAGCGCAGCGTTCCGAGCACGTGGTCCCACACCGTGGGGTCGCGCTCCTCGCCCAGGCGGTCCACGAGGCCGAGGTAACGGCCGGCGTCGAGCCGGCCCGCCTGCACGAGCGCAAAACTGTCGGTGAGCACCCGGAAACGGTCGGGCACCGGAAGCTTTTCCAGGCTCGCGGCGATGTCGTCGAAGCTCCGGACGTCGTACTGGACGCGGTAGTAGCCCACGCCGCTCGAGTTGGCGAGCACTCGTCCGCACGGTCCCGCGCCGATCTCGGTCGATGAACCTTCCAGGAAGGCGCGGTGCAGTGCGCCTGCGGCGTCGATCAGGGAGACGGGCACATTCCACTGGAGGCGCGGCGCCTCCGGGTAGTTCATCGTGAATCGTTCCTGCGCGAGCGCGACGCGAGACATGCCGCCCTCGCAACGGCGCGATACATGGACGAGCGGGAAGCCCGGCTGCTCGGTCCATCCGGCCGCGAGCTTCGCGACATCGCGCCCGGACGCCGCGGAAAGGTGGTGCCAGAGGTCCGCGGTGGTCGTATTCGAAAAGGCATGCGCCCTCAGGTAGCGGCGGATGCCGTCGCGGAACGCGTCCTCGCCGAGGTAGTCCTCGAGCATGCCGATGAAGGACTCGCCCTTGGAGTAGGTGATCGCGTCGAACACGTCCATCGCGCGCGCATCACTGGCGACCGGCGTCTGGATCGGATGGGTGATGCGACGGGCGTCTTCGCTCATCGCCGACTGGCGGAACAGGCCGCTCCGCAGGCGCATGTGCCACTCGGGATGGAAGCGCTCGGCGGTCTTCCCCTGCATCCATTGCGCGAAGCCCTCGTTCAGCCACAGGTTGTCCCACCAGGCCATGGTGACGAGGTTGCCGAACCACTGGTGCGCGACCTCGTGCGCGACGATGGCGTAGGCGCTTTGGCGCTGGCGCAGCGTGTTGTCGGTGGGCGCGACGAGCATCCGGCTTTCGTTGTAGGCGATGGCGCCCCAGTTCTCCATCGCCCCGCCGATCCCGCCGGGGAGCGCGATCTGGTCGAGCTTCGGCAGCGCGTAGCGCACGTCGAAATACTCGTTGAAGTAGCGCACGATCTGCTTGGTCGCCTCGAGCGCAAAGCGCGCCTGATTGCCCCGGCCGCGTGCCGTGTAGAAGGCAAGGGGAATCCCGTCGACGCTGTCGCGCACCGCGTCCATTTCGCCGATGAAGAGCGCGACGAGATACGTCGGCATCGACACCGAGCGCTCGAAAAAGACTTCTTTCAACCCCTTTCCGCGAGGCGATTCCGAGGCCACGGGCATGTTCGAGACGACCGTCTGGCCGGCGCCCACGATGGCGCTGACCTCGAACGTCGCCCGGAACGCGGGCTCGTCCCAGCCGGGAAAGAGCTTGCGCGCGTGCACGGGCTCCATCTGCGTGGCAAGCATCACCTTGTCGACGAGCCGCCCGCCTTCGTTCAGCTTGTAGTCGATCCGGTAGAACCCTTGCGGGTACCGGCTGATGCTCCCCGTGTAATCGATCGCGAGCCGATAAACTCCCGCGGCGATCATGCCTTTCTCCGGAGCGAGGGTGACGGTCTCGCTGACGAAATCGGGCTTGGCCTTGAGCGCCCGGCTTGCGGCCCCGGAAGCCAGAATTCCCGCCTCGAAAAGCAGGCCCGAAGCGTTCAGGACGATCGAGTCGACGGGCTTCTTCACCTCGATCTCGATCTCGGCATGGCCCGCAAAGCGCTCGTTACCCGCCTCGGGGACGATGCGCAGCCGGTAGTGGGACGGTACGACGTCCTTCGGCAGCTTGCCGGGCGTGGCGGCGAAGGAAAACCGCGCCTCGGCGAGCGCGCTGCCGACGGGCAGGAAGAGAAGCGCCGCGAGCGCGAAGGCGAGCGGCCAACGAGACAGGATGCGCATCGCGGTGTTTAATTCTACCGGGGGCTTCGCGATTGACTGACAGACACGACAGCGTCGAGGCGTGCGCACAGCGCATCGTGGAGCGCTGCGGTCCGCGCCTCGCGATCGCCGCGCCGCTCGGGCTCGGCAAGCCGAATGCGCTGCTGAACGCGCTTTATCGGCGCGCCGAAGCCGATCCGGCGATCTCGCTCCAGCTCTATACCGCGCTTTCGCTTGCGCGCCCCTCCGCAAAAAGCGACCTGGAGCGGCGCTTCCTCGAGCCTTTCGTGCAGCGCCATTTCGGGCGCGACTATCCCGACCTCGCCTACCTCGAGGCGGCGCGCGCCGGGCGGCTGCCTGCGAACGTGCGCGTGAGCGAGTTCTACCTGCAGTCGGGCGCGATGCTCGGCGTCGCGCCGATCCAGCGCGCCTACGCGAGCATCAACTACACGCACGTCGCACGCGAGCTCGCCGCCGCGGGCGTGAACGCCATCGTGCAGCTCGTCGCCAAGCGGGTCGAGCCGGGCGGCGCGCGCTACAGCCTGTCCTGCAATCCCGATGTCACGCTCGACCTGCTCGACCGGATCGCGGCGGCAGGCGGGCCGCGGCCGCTCGTCGTCGGCCAGGTGCATCCCGACCTGCCGTTCCTGGGCAACGACGCCGAGGTGCCGGCGGATTTCTTCGACCTGCTGCTCGAGTCGCCCTCTCTGCGGCACGAGCTTTTTTCACTGCCGCACGAGCCCGTGAGCCCGGTCGAGTTCGCGCTCGGCCTGCACGCGAGCCAGCTCGTGCGCGACGGCGGCACGCTGCAGATCGGCATCGGGACGCTTTCGGACGCCCTTGTTTATGCCTGTGTGCTCAGGCACCAACGCAATTCCGAGTATTTGTCTGCCTTGAAAAGCATTTCGAAAGAAACAACAAATATTTCGTCAATCGGAGGCACGGAACCGTTCCAAACGGGCCTGTACGGAGCAAGCGAGATGCTGATGGACGGGTTCATGCATCTGGCGCGCGCCGGCATCCTGAAGCGGCGCGTCCATGACGATCCCCTGCATCCGCGCGGCTTCTACCTGCACGCCGCGTTCTTTCTGGGCTCAAAGGCGCTCTACGAGTGGCTGCGCAGCCTGAAGGGCGACGATTTCGACGGGCTCTGCATGACGCGCGTCTCGCGCACCAATGACCTGCATGGCGCGGCGGAGCTGCGCGCGGGGCAGCGGCGCGACGCGCGTTTTTTCAACATCTGCATGATGGCGACCGCGCTCGGTGCGGCGGTGTCCGATGCGCTCGAGAGCGGCCAGGTGGTGAGCGGCGTGGGCGGCCAGTACAACTTCGTCGCGATGGCGCACGCGCTCGAAGGCGGCCGCTCGGTGCTGATGCTGCGCAGCACCCGCTCGAGCGGCGGAAAGCTTCATTCCAACATCGTGTGGCAATACGGGCACACGACCATCCCCCGCCATCTGCGCGACCTCGTCGTGACGGAGTACGGGGTCGCCGACCTGCGCGGAAAGTCGGACGAGGACACGGTGAAGGCGATGATCGCGATCGCCGATGCGCGCTTCCAAAACGATCTCGCGCGCGCCGCGCAACGCGCGGGCAAGCTCGCGGCGGATTACCGGATTCCCGAGGCGGCGCGCCGGAATAATTCCCAGACGATCTCCGCCGCGCTCGCACCCTTCCGCGCGCGCGGCCTCTTTGCCGAGTTTCCCTTCGGCAGCGATTTCACCGTCGAGGAACGGCGGCTGATCCCTGCGCTTCAGTATCTGAAGGCTCGCTCCGGGAATGCCGCAGGACGGCTGGGATTGCTCTGCAAAGGGCTTCTGTCAGGAAGCCCGGGCGAGGAAATCGAGCCCTTCCTTCGGCGCATGGGCCTCGATCAGCCGAAAACGCTCGCCGAGCGCCTGTCCCGGCGCCTGCTCGCGCGGGCGCTCCGGAGAACTCAGTTGCCGCTCTGAGGCTGCGGCGAGACGAGCTGCCAGCCTTCCGGGCAGCTCTGCACCTGCGGATAGTAGGCGCCGGCCGAGCGGCAGTAATGCCAGTAGCCGGCCTGAGGCTGCTCGACGTAATACGTCGGCGCCGCAGGATAAGGCGCGTAATACGGCGCGGGGTAGTAGTAAGGGCGCGGATAGTAGAAGAGCGGCGCGCCGATGAAAACCCCGGTGCTGAAATGGTGGTGATGGTGGTGATGTGTGCCGCTGCGCGTACCCGAGTGGGTGCCGCTGCGGCCTCTTCCGGCGGCAAAAGCCGGTTCGCTCGCGATTGCAACAACGAGGAACGCCATCAGCACAACGGGGAAGGTACGAGCCCGCTCCACGCCGCTGACCTTACCAGCAACGGGCGCGCCTCGGCGTTACCAATTGTTAACCGGCCGGCGCCGCCGCCGGTGCGGAGTCGGGAAGGCCCGTCGGGGAATCGCGATGCGGCGCGAGGCGCCGCTCCATGCTGCCGAAGAGCAGGAGCAGCTCGCTGCAGCAGGCATAGAGCTCCCGCCCTGCCGGGGTGAGATGCAGGTCGCGCCCGCGCCACTCGATCAGCGTCACGCCGAGCGCATCCGAGAGCTTGCGCAGCTGCGTGGACACGGTGGGCTGGGCGAGGTGCAGCTCGAGGGCGGCGCGCGTCACGCCGCCGAGGCGCACCACCGCCTCGAAAACGAGCAGCTGCGGAAACAGTCCGTGGCGGAAATATCTTCTCAGGGTCGGGCGCATCATTCTCAGCTCTCCTTCGTAGTGGACGAAGGTCTCGCTTGCAGCCGGGCGGCTGCCGGAGCGGCCGGGGCGGTCACTGCCACCCGTATTGACGACCGTTCCGCTGAGAAGCTACTCCCCTTGCGGTTGAGCAGAGACTAACAGCCGCGAGTCGCGCGAGCAAGCGTCGACTCGGCGCATATTGCAAATCGCGATGCATCATCTTTCTTCATTCCGCGCTGCGCTCCGGCACGCAGAATTTTTCGCATGTCCGGCGAATTCCTTTCCGCGCTCGCCGCCATCGTCCTCATCGACCTGGTGCTGGCGGGCGACAACGCCATCGTCATCGCGCTCGCCGCGCGCAATTTGCCGCGCGCTCTGCAACGCAAAGCCGTCGTGTGGGGCACCGTCGGCGCGGTGGCTGTGCGCGCGACGCTCACCGGCGCCGTCCTGTGGCTGCTCGAGGTGCCGGGACTCATGCTGGCCGGCGGCGGGCTGCTCGCGTGGATTGCCTACCGGCTCCTCGTGGGCGAGGAAGCGCGCGCGGAGCGCGGCATGGCTCCGGCGAGCGGATTCTGGAGCGCGCTGCGCACGATCGTCGTGGCCGACGCGGTCATGGGCCTGGACAACGTGCTCGCGGTCGCCGGCGCCGCCGGCGGCAGCCTGCTCCTCGTCGTGCTCGGGCTCGCGATCAGCGTGCCGATCGTGGTCTGGGGCAGCACGCTCATCCTGCGCTTCGTCGATCGCTATCCCGGCATCCTTTACGCGGGCGGCGCGGTGCTCGCCTGGACCTCCGCGCGCATGGTGACGGGCGAACCCTTCGTGAAGGAGCAGCTCGCGGCGCTTCCTGGTGCGTCGGCGCTGGTCCACCTCGTCATGATCGCGGGCGTGCTCGGATTCGCCTGGGCGCATAACCGGGCGAAAAGCAGGTCGCAAGGCGGCGCCGCCCCGCGTAAGCCTGCCAAGGAGACGCCATGAAATACCTGATTCCGATCGACGGCTCGGCCGCCTCGCTTGCGCCGCTCGAGCACCTCGAGCGCATGGCGCGTTGCGGCATCGCCGTGGAGGCGGTGCTGCTCAACGTCCAGCCGCGCTTTCACCGCCATATTTCTCAATTCACCCGCAAGGGCGACCGGGACGCCTGGCGCACCGAGCGAGCCTTCGACGCGATGGCGCCTGCCGCCGAGCGACTGAGAAACGCCGGGATTCCCTTCCGGATGTTCGCCGAGACGGGCAAGCTCGAAGAGCGCATCGCCGCGGTGGCCGTCGCCGAGCGCGTGGATGACGTCCTGCGCGGCGAGCAGCGCAGCGCCGCGGAACGCTACCTGCTGCCGGCCGGGATCGCCGGCATCGCGGCTCTGCTTCTGGCCGCCGACTAGCTGACGCCCGCGGCGGCGGCTTCCTTTGCCAGCGCCAGCCACTCGGCGCCCCACTCCGCCGCCATCTCCTCGGGCAGCACGCCGGAGGAAGCGTCGTGCTTCACACGCTCGCCGATCCGGCGCGCGCCGAGCTCGGTGAGCAGGTCGTCGAAGCGCTTGCCGCCGAAGTTGAAGGTCTCGGCGTAGGTCCGGTCGCCGAGGCCGAACACGCCGAAGCGCACGCGCGAGAGGTCGGGCCGCTTCGCCTTGAGGTCCTCGTAGAGGCTCTTCGCGTTGTCGGGCACGTCGCCCTGGCCGTAGGTCGAGGTGACGATGAGAAAGACGCCCTCGCGGGCGAAGACCGAGCTGTCGAGCTTGTCCATCATGAGCGTTTCGATCTGCACTTCGCCGTCGTCCCAGGTCAATTCCAGCTCCTGCGCCACGAGCTGGGCGGTGCCGGTCATCGTCCCGACAAGGAGGGTGAGCTTCATGGTTGACATACACTATAATGCAGTCTATAGTGCTGGTCAAGCATTATACTTCATGAACGCTCCCGCCTCCATCGCCCATCAGGAAGCCGCTTTTCTCGCCCGCCTTGGCGACCGGGTGCGCGCCTGGCGCGCCGAGCACGGCATCACGCGCAAGGCGCTCGCCGCCTCCTCCGGCGTTTCCGAGCGCTACCTCGCCCAGCTCGAGTCCGGGCAGGGCAACATCTCCATCCTGCTCCTGCGCAAGCTCTCGCGCGCGATGAGCGTGCCGGTCGAGTCGCTCGTGCGCGAGGACGCGTCTTCTTCGCCGCGCCGCGTCGCCCTGCTCGGCCTGCGCGGCGCGGGCAAGTCCACCCTCGGCGAGCGCCTCGCCGCGGCGATGAGCGTCCCGTTCGTCGAGCTCGACCGCGAGGTCGAGCGCGAGGCGGGCGTGAAGCTGGGCGAAGTCTTCACGATGTACGGCCAGGAGGCGTTCCGCCGCTTCGAGCGCCGGGCCCTCGAGCGCGTCCTGCGCACGCACGACAACGCCGTGATCGCGGCGGGCGGCAGCATCGTCAACGATCCGGATTCCTACCGGCTGCTGCTCGAGAACTGCCGCACGGTGTGGCTGAAGGCGAAGCCCGAGGAGCACATGAACCGCGTGATCGCGCAGGGCGACATGCGGCCGTTTGAAGGGAAGACGCGGGGCAAGACCCCGGGCCGCGCCACGGCCCTCGACGAGATCCGCAAGCTGCTTTCCGACCGCGACGGCCTCTACTCGCGCGCCGGCCTCACCATCGACACTTCCGGGCGGCCGGTCAAGGCCGTGCTGGATGAACTGAAGGGCAAGCTCACCTCATGATCCGCTTCGACACCTCCCCCGACTGCTACAACCACTGGAAGCTTTCCTGCGAGGGGCCGATTGCCACGCTCACGCTCGACATCGCCGAGGACAAGGGCATCGAGCCCGGCTATAAGCTCAAGCTGAACTCCTACGATCTCGGCGTCGACATCGAGCTCTCGGATGCGCTCAACCGCATCCGCTTCGAGCATCCGGAGGTCAAGGCCGTGATCATCACGAGCGGCAAGAGCCGCATGTTCTGCTCGGGCGCCAACATCTACATGCTCGGGCACAGCAGCCACTCGACCAAGGTGAACTTCTGCAAGTTCACCAACGAGACCCGCAACGGCATCGAGGACGCGAGCGCGAACTCCGGGCTCAAGTTCCTCGCCGCGCTGAACGGCACCACCGCCGGCGGCGGCTACGAGCTCGCCCTCGCCTGCGACGAGATCGCGATGATCGACGACCGCTCCTCCACCGTGTCGCTGCCGGAAGTGCCGCTCCTCGGCGTGCTGCCCGGCACCGGCGGCCTGACCCGGATCGTCGACAAGAGAAAAGTCCGCCGCGATCGCGCCGACGTCTTCTGCACCACCGCCGAGGGCGTGCGCGCCGACCGCGCCAGGCAATGGGGCCTGATCGATCACGTCGCCAAGCCGCAGCAGTTCGCCGAGGCGGTGAAGGCGCGCGCGCTCGAGCTGGCCAAGAGCTCCGATCGGCCGGGAGGCGAAGGCGTTGCGCTCACGCCGCTCGTCCAGAAGCTGGTTTCGCTCAAGGTCAATTCCGGCGAAAGAACCGCCGAGATCGAGATCAAAGGCCCGACAAAAGAAGATCTTCAGATCAAACGCTCGGCCGGCTGGTATCCGCTGCAGCTCGCGCGCGAGCTAGACGCCGCGATCCTCGACCTTCGCCACAATCACCTCGATGCGGGGCTCTGGATCCTGAAGACGAAGGGAACGGTCCAGGAATGCCTGGATCTGGACGCCATGCTCGAAAAGAATTCCGCCGACTGGTTCGTGCGCGAGGTCATCGGCTACTTGCGCCGCACGCTGTCGCGCCTCGACGTGTCGTCGCGCTCCATCTTCGCCGTGATCGAGCCGGGCTCCTGCTTCGCGGGCACCCTCTTCGAGCTCGCCCTCGCCGCCGACCGCAGCTACATGCTCGATGTCGAGGAGAACGGTCCGGCCATCGCCCTCTCGGCGCTCAACTTCGGCACCTATCCGATGGCGAACGGCGAATCCCGGCTGGCGACCCGGTTTTGCGGGGCCATTCCCGAGGCTCCCCGGGGAAAAGCCTTTTCTTCAAAAGAAGCAAACCAGCTCGGACTCGTCACTTCCACGCCCGACGACATCGATTGGGAAGACGAAGTCCGCATCGCCATCGAAGAGCGGGCGAGCCTGTCGCCGGACGCCCTCACCGGGATGGAAGCGTCGCTTCGCTTCGCGGGCCGTGAAACGATGCTGACGCGCGTCTTCGGGCGCCTGTCGGCCTGGCAGAACTGGATCTTCACCCGGCCGAACGCGGTCGGCGAGCAGGGCGCCCTCAAGGTGTACGGCACGGGCGCCAAGGCGAAATTCAACTGGGAAAGAGTCTAATGAGCGGCATCAATTACTCGGAAAAGATTCCGAACAACGTCAACATCGCGGGCGACCGCGCGCTGCAGCGGGCGCTGGAGCATTGGCAGCCCAAGTTCCTGGAGTGGTGGAAGGGCATGGGCCCGACCGACTTTCAGGGCAAGGACGTCTATCTGCGCACCGCGGTCTCGGTGGATGCCGACGGCTGGGCGCAGTACGGCGGCGTGAAGATGCCGGACTACCGCTGGGGGATTTTCCTCGCCGACCAGGTCAAGGACCGCACCATCGGCTTTGGCGACCAGATGGGCCAGCCGGCCTGGCAGCAGGTGCCGGGCGAGTACCGCTCGACCCTGCGCCGCCTCATCGTCACGCAGGGCGACACCGAGCCCGCCTCGGTCGAGCAGCAGCGCCTGCTCGGGCACACCTGCCCTTCCCTCTACGACCTGCGCAACCTCTTCCAGATCAACGTCGAGGAAGGCCGGCACCTGTGGGCGATGGTGTATCTGCTGCACGCCTACTTTGGCCGCGACGGCCGCGAGGAAGCCGAGGAACTGCTCTCGCGGCATTCCGGAGATGCCGACAAGCCGCGCATCCTCACCACGTTCAACGAGCCGATTTCGGACTGGCTCTCGCTCTACTGCTTCACCTACTTCACCGACCGCGACGGCAAGTACCAGCTGAAGAGCCTCGCCGAGTCGGCCTTCGATCCGCTTTCCCGCACCTGCCGCTTCATGCTCACCGAGGAGGCGCATCACATGTTCGTGGGCGAGACCGGCATCGGCCGCGTGGTCAAGCGCACGCTCGAGGTGATGAAGGAGATCGGCAGCGACGACCCGGCGAAGATCCGCGCCGCCGGCGCGGTCGACCTGCCGCTCCTGCAGAAATACCTGAATTTCTGGTGCTCGTCCTCGCTCGACCTGTTTGGTTCGGAGATCTCGTCGAATTCGGCGGCGAATTTCGCGAACGGGCTGAAGGGCCGGCCCGACGAATCGACCTACGAGGATCATGTTCTTCGGTCTTCCACTTTCGGGCTTCTGACGCCGGAAGGAAAACAGGAAGTCCCGATGCTCAACGCATTGAACGAGGTGATGCGAGAGTCGTATCTGAAGGATTGCGAGATCGGCCTCAAGCGCTGGAATCGCGCCATCGAGCGCGCCGGCTTCGCGGGCCTCAAGCTCACGCTTCCGGCGACGAGCTTTCGCCGCTCGATCGGCGCCTGGGCCGGGAAGCCCGTGTCGCCCGAGGGCAAGCTCCTCGATCAGAACGAATTCGAGAAAAAGCTCGGCAGCTGGGTTCCGACACCGGAGGACAAGGCGTTCGTCCACTCGCTCATGAAGCAGGTCGCCGAGCCCGGCAAGATGGCCGCCTGGATCGCGCCGCCCGACCGCGGCATCAACAACCTCCCGGTGGAGTACGAGTACGTCAAGCTACACTGACTTCCTGAATGCGATGCTCGAGGCCGAGCGGGCCGGCGCAAAGGCACTCGTCGTCTTCATGGACGAGCACCCCCGCTCGAGCGATGCCTGGAAGACCATGCGCAGCGTGCAGGCCGACGAAGCGCGCAATTGCGCGCTCATCGGCAGGCTGCTGGACAAGGCAAGAACGCCCCACAGCCATGCAACCGGCGCTTTTTACGATAAAGCGGTCGCAATCACGGGCAAGCGGGAAAGGGTCGAATTCCTCGTAAAAGGCCTCCGTTGGGCAGTGAAGAAGTTCGAGTCCGAGCTGCCCAGGCTCGAGGCCGAGCCGCGCGATGCGTTCATCCGCATGCGCGACTCGCACTTGCGCAGCATCGCCGCATGCGAGTCGGTGGCGCGCACGCTTTCCTGAGGGCTACTCCGCCACTGCGGCGCCCGAGCCGCCCATCTCCTTGGGCAGGTCCTTCAGCTTCGGCAGGCCGTCCTTCAGGTGCAGCCTCGTTTCCTGGTAGTTGACGTGAACGCCGGGCTGATACGGAAAGTCCGGGATCACCGCCGCGTACACGTCGACCAGGTTCCACTCGGGATGGGCGGTGAAGAGGTGCCCGCCGCACACCTTGCACCACTTGCGGTGGCTGCGCGCCGTCTTGTGGTATTCGCCGATCTTGTCGGCGCCCTGCGTCACCTTGACCGCCTCGGGCTGCCAGAGCGTGAACGCGTTGACCGGACCCGCCGACCAGGTGCGGCACGACTCGCAATGGCAGTAGCCCATTGCCGCCGGCTCGCCGGTGACGTTGAATTGCACCGCGCCGCAGAAGCAGCCGCCGCGGTAGGTCTTGTTGCTTGCCATGAGGTACCTTCCTTGGTTTCTTGACCGACATAGTATGTCCGGCCGAGCCTCCCGGAAGTTCTCCCGGACTCCGCCGCTCTTGACCAAGGCTCCATGGACGCCCTTTCCGACGTTTTGCGCTCGGTACGCCTGGAAGGCGCCTGCTACATCAAGGCGGAATTCACCGCGCCCTGGTGCATCCGGGGCGAGCTCGGCCTGAAGAGCGTGCGGGCGCGCCTGCAGGGCGCCGAGCACGTCGCCTTTTTCCATTTCCTCACCGAGGGCCGCTGCCAGGTGCGCCTTGCCGAGGGCGGCGAGACGATCGAGGCGCAGGCGGGCGACCTCGTGCTCTTCCCGCAGGAGGGCCGCCACCTCATGGGCACCGATCTGCAGCTCGCGCCGATGGAACGCGAGGCGTCGTTCACGCCCGACCCATCGAGCGACGCGCAGTTCTTCCAGCTGCGCCACGGCGGTGGCGGGGCGAGCACGCGCTTCGTGTGCGGCTACCTCGCCCTCAGCCGCGCCGTGTTCCGGCCGCTTTTCCAGTCCCTGCCGCGGATCGTCTGCATACCGATCGGCGACGGTCCGGCTGCGGCGATGCTGCGCGAGCTCTTCCAGGCCGGCGTGCGCGAGTCGGCCGCGCTGCGCCCCGGCGGCAGCTCGGTGCTCGCCAAGGTCGCCGAGCTGCTTTTCGTCGAGGCGCTGCGGCGCCATGCCGAGCGGCTGCCGCCCGGCGGCAGCGGCTGGCTCGCCGGCGTGCGCGACCCGCACGTCGGGCGGGCGCTCGGGCTCCTGCACGGCGACCCGGGCCGGGCGTGGACCGTGGACGAGCTCGCGCGCGAGGCCGCGCTCTCGCGCTCGGCGCTCGCCGAGCGCTTCGCCGCCCTGGTCGGCGAATCGCCGATGCAGTACCTGACGCGCTGGCGCCTCGCCCTCGCCGCCCAGATGCTGCGCGGCGGGCGCGAATCGATCGCGCGCATCGCGAGCCGCAGCGGCTACGAGTCGGAGGCGGCCTTCAGCCGCGCCTTCAAGCGCGAGTTCGGCAAGCCGCCGGCAAGCTGGCGGCGCACGGGAGCGAGCGCCGCGACCTGAGCGGGTTAATGCGCGCCGTGCCGGCGCAACATCTGCTCGAGGGTGTGGAAATTTCCCGCGAGCGCGAGGCCGAGCGGCGTCGCGCCGCTCGCGCTCTTCGCGTTGACGTCGGCGCCCTTGCCGATGAGGTACTCGGCGATTTCGGTGCGCCGGTAAAGCACGGCCGTGTGGAGCGGCGTGGTGCCGCTCTTGGTGCGGCTGTTCACGTCCGCGCCGCGCTGCACGAGCAGCCCGACGAGCGGCATCTCGCCCTTCATGACCGCGTAGTGAATCGCGGAGGCGCCGGCGCCGGGATCCTTCGCCTCGATGTCGGCGCCCTGCTCGATCATCCGGATCGCCGCGCCGTAGTCGCCGCGCGCGATCGCGGAATGCAGGCTCTGCGGCACCGCCTGGGCGGCGGGGGTGGCGGTGACAGGCTCGACTTTCGCCTCGGGCCTTCCCTCGGGCCTCGCGGCGGGCTCCGGCGACGCCGGCGCCAATTTCGGCTCCGCCGGCGCGATCTCGCCCTCTCGCTCGTCGCTGCCGAAGATTCCCCTGAACAAGCCGCGCACCGCGCCGCCGATGCCGTTGAAGACTTTCTCGGGAAGCGACGGACTGGATTCCTGCTGCGGGGCCGGATCCTGCTGGGGCTGCTGGGCGCGTGCCGGCAGGGCCGCGACGGTCGCGGCCGCCGCTGTGGCGATCAAGAGCGCTGCAATGATCCTCCCCAAGCGCATCTGCCAAACTCCCCCCGGAGCAGCCTGTCCGATCATACTCCGATCGTCGATAATGGCGCCAACATGAAGTTCCTGTTCGATATTTTTCCGGTGGTGCTGTTTTTCGCGGCGTTCAAGATGTTCGACATCTACGTGGCGACCGCGGTCGCCATCGGCGCCACGGTGCTGCAGATCGGCGCGCTCGCCGCGCTGCGGCGCAAGATCGACGCGATGCTCTGGGCGAGCCTCGCCATCATCGTCGTCTTCGGCGGCGCCACGCTCCTGCTGCACGACGAGACCTTCATCAAGTGGAAGCCGACGGTGCTCTACTGGCTCTTCGGCGCGACCATCGCGGGCGCCCAGCTCGCCGGCCGCAACCTGATCCGCTTCATGCTGAAGGAGCAGATGGCGCTCCCCGAGCCGGCCTGGGCGCGGCTCGCCTGGAGCTGGGTCGCGTTCTTCGCGCTGATGGGCGCGGTCAACCTCTTCGTCGCCTACCGGTTCACGACCGAGCAGTGGGTCAACTTCAAGCTCTTCGGCGGCATCGGCCTGATGCTGCTTTTCGTGCTCGGGCAGGCCGCCTTCCTCTCGCGCTACGCGCAGGAGGAGAAGCGGTGAGCGTCCCGGCGGAGATGCGCCGGCGCCTGCAGGCCGCGCTCGCGCCCGAGAAGCTGGAGTTGATCGACGACAGCGCCGCGCACGCCGGGCACGCGGGAGCGGCGCCGGGCGGCAACACGCACTGGCGACTCACCATCGTGTCGGCGCAATTCGCCGGCAAACCGACGGTCGCGCGGCACCGGCTCGTCTACGAAGCGCTCGGCGACCTGATGCAGAATCCGATCCACGCGCTCAGCATCACGGCCCGCGCCCCCCAGGAAAACGGCGGATAATGCGCGCTCACCCGAAAAGGAAACCGATGAACCGATACGTATTTGCCCTCGCGCTCGCGCTTCCCGGCTTGGCGGCTGCGCAGCTGCCGGGGAAGGAGCCGGCCAAGGCCGGCGCGAAGCCCGCGGCGTCCGCCAGCGGCCCGGTCGCGACCGTGAACGGCGTAGCGATTCCGCGCACGCGCCTGGAGACGGTGCTGCGCATGCAGAAGGATCGCGGCGTGGCCGACAGCGACCAGGTGCGCGCCCAGCTGCGCGAGATCCTGATCAACAATGAGCTCCTCAACCAGGAAGCGAACCGCACGGGCCTCGTCAAGAAAGCGGAGTTCCAGCAGCAGCTCGAGCTCGCGCGCAACGAGGTGATCGCCAACGCCATGATCCAGGAGCACTTGCGCACGCACCCCGTGGCCGCGGCCGACGTGCAGAAGGAATACGACAAGCTGAAGGCGCAGCAGGGCGACAAGGAGTACAAGGTGCGCCACATCCTCCTCGCCAAGGAGGACGAGGCGAAGGCGGTGATCGCCGAGATCAAGAAAGGCGCGAAGTTCGAGGACGTCGCGCAGAAGAAGTCGCTGGACGAAGGCACGCGGCCGCGCGGCGGCGAGCTCGAGTGGACGGTGCCCGGCAACCTCGAGAAGCCCTTCGCCGACGCGATGGTGAAGCTCGAAAAGGGCAAGATGACCGAGACGCCGGTCGCCACGCGCTACGGCTTTCACGTCGTGAAGGTGGACGACATCCGCGACGTGAAATTCCCGGACATCACCCAGGTGCGCGGCCAGCTCGAGCAGCGCCTGCTCGGCCAGCGCGTCGAGGCGTTCCTGCGCGACCTGCGCGCCAAGGCGAAGATCGACTAGCCGCTTCGGCGATGGAGGTGCTCGCGTCGGTCGGCTATTCGGCGTGCACCCTGGAAGTGGTGAAAGGCGACCTGCTCGCCCAGCCGGTGGATGCCATCGTCAACGCCGCGAACGGCCACCTCGCGCACGGCGGCGGGGTCGCTGCGATCATCTCGCGGGCGGCCGGAAATGCGCTCCAGGAAGAATGCGACCGCCTGGTTCAGCAAAACGGCCCTTTCCCCACGGGCTCGGCCGTGATCAGCACGGCCGGCAAGCTGCCCTTCGAGGGGGTCATCCACGCCGTCGGCCCGCGCCGTGGCGAAGGCGACGAGGAGCGCAAGCTCGAGCGGGCGCTCTCCTCGGCCTTCGAGGCGGCCCACCGGCGCGGCTGGCGCACGGTCGCCTTCCCGGCGGTCTCGGCGGGCATCTTCGCCGTGCCGCTCGATATCTGCGCCCGCGCCTATGCCGCCGCGGCCCGCCGGTCCCCCTTGCGTAAGGTTGTGCTTTGCCTGCGCGACCAACCCATCATCGACGCCGTCCTGAAGGAGCTGAAGGTATGAGCCGCTTTGCATTCATTTTCGTTGCTTTCGTTCTCAGTCTGAATTCCTTTGCGCAGCAGAAAACCGAAACGGCAACCTTTTCCATGGGCTGCTTCTGGTGCGGCGAGGAGGCCTTCGAGAAGGTGCCGGGCGTGGCCTCCGTCGTCTCGGGCTACACCGACGGCAAGACGAAGAATCCGACCTACGAGGAAGTCTCCAGCGGCCGGACCGGCCACGCCGAGGCGGTCGAGGTGAAATTCGATCCTAAAAAGGTGAGCTACGAGCAGCTGCTGGACGTCTTCTGGCTAAACCACGATCCGACGTACACCGACCGGCAGTTCTGCGACCACGGCTCGCAGTACCGCCCGGGCATCTACTGGCACGACGAGGCGCAGAAGAAGGCCGCCGAAGCCTCGAAGGCGAAATACGAGAAGCTGAAGAAATTCCCGCAGGCCATCGTCACGCCCATCAAGCAGGCGACCCAGTTCTGGCCGGCGGAGGAATACCACCAGGATTTCTACAAGAAGAATCCAGTCCGCTACCGGACCTACTCCACCGGCTGCGGGCGCTACGCCCGGCTGGATGAGCTCTGGGGCAGCCTAAGAAAGAGCCACTGAGCTAGAACTTCCTTACGCGCTCGATTTCGGAGACGCGCCCGCCGACCAGCGTGATCGTGGTCGTGAACGGATCGCCCGGCACGGGCATGTAGGTGTAGGTCTTCATCGAGAGGCCGGTGCGCGCGGCGCTGCTCAGGTGGCGGCCGACCTGCACCGTGCTCGGCGCCGCGAGCGCAATGCCCTGGTCGGCCTTCATGTCGGGCTCGCCGGCGATGCCGAGGAGCTCGCCCTCGGTCATGCCCTTCTGGATGCTGATGTACTTGCGGAATTCGAGACCGCGGTACTGCTTCGGCGCGGCCGCGACCCGCTCGGCCGCCGAGCGCGCGTCAGCCTCGTCCCGGCGGCGCTGGCGCTCTTCCATGCGCTCGCCCTGGCAGCGGATCGTGTAGCACTCGGCGCTCTCGGGGCCCGGCGCCGCCTCGCGCGAGCTCGG
>DATAID010000084.1:0-78614 GCA_036262835.1 Burkholderiales bacterium
GCCAATCGCAAAGGACGGCGAACATTGCGACGTCGTCTCCCGCGCGGATTTTCCTCACGACTTTCGTCGGCCGGCGCAAGGAAAAGCGTTGATCCTCGCCACCGCGGAGTACGGGGTGCTCATGCCTCGCGACGTACCCTCAGGTGTCGACCCGGTTGCAATCGCGGCTGACGCGGCTGTGGCCGTCGTCACGCCCGCATACTGGAACGTCGATGCTTTTATTGCGGCGGGATTCCCTTTAGGGCGGATCTATGTCGTGCCGCTAGGGGTCGATACGACGGTCTTTCGCCCTCGCGATGACACCCGCGAGCAGATGCGCGCCCGCCTCGGCCTGAAGGGAACTGTGTTTATGAATGTGGGCGCGATGCTGGAGAATAAGGGCATCGACTTGCTGCTTTCGGCTTTCGCGAAGCTTGCGGCCGAGCGCAGCGATGTGCAGCTTCTTTTGAAGGGTACGGACAATCTGTATCGCGCGAAGGACGTCGTGGAGAAATACCTGAACCTGCTGCCCCCGAACGCCGGAGAGCTGCTCGCATCGCGCCTGATCTATCTCGGGGAGACGCTGAGCAACGAGCAGATGTCGGTCTTGTATCGCGCGGCCGACTGCTATGTGGCCCCTTACAGGGCGGAAGGGTTTGGAATGCCGGTGCTCGAGGCGGCAGCCTGTGGCCTGCCGGTGATCGCCACACGGGGCGGTCCGACAGAGGATTTCCTTAACGAGGATTGCTCAAGGAAGATCCGCAGTGAACTGAGGGTATATGCCCCGGTTAATGTAGAAGGCGTGGTCGTGAAGGGCTTGGAGCCGGAGCTCGAGCATCTGGTCGAGCTGATGCGTGGTGTAGCTGATGACGAGGATTGGCGAATGCGTGCCGGAGCGGCTGCCGTAAAGCATGTGCAGTCGCACTTCACGTGGGAGCGTGTGACGGACCAGCTGGTCGAGGCGTTTTACCGGATGCACGAGGGGAAGGGGGCTTAAAGAAGGCTTGCCAAGCGTTCGGATACTGTATATAAAAACAGTATCGTGCATCCCTTGGCAGACCTCATCCAGCGGCACTCCGTCTGGCGCGGCGGCGCTCCTTCTGCGCCGGGCGCGGCCGCGGTGCCGACGGGCTTCGCGCCCCTCGATGCCGAGCTGCCGGGCGGCGGCTGGCCGGCGGGGGGGCTGGTCGAAGTCCTTAGCCGCCATGAGGGCATAGGCGAGCTGCAGATCGTCCTGCCCGCGCTCGCTGCGCTTACAGCGGCGGGGCACAGGGTGGCCTGGCTGGCGCCTCCGCATTTGCCTTATGCGCCCGCCCTGCGGGCCGCAGGCGTGCGGCTCGGCAATCTGACGGTGGTGCGTGCCCCGGGGCGGCGCGATGCGCTGTGGGCGGCGGAGCAGGCGCTGCGCGCGCGGGTCTTCCATGCGCTGCTTGCCTGGCTGCCGGGCGCGAGCTACCCCGAATTACGCCGGCTCTCTGTCGCGGCGCAGAGCGGGCCCGGCTTCGCGCTGGCATTCCGGCCGGCGCAAGCGGCTTGCGAAGCGTCGCCCGCGGTACTGCGCCTCGAGCTCGAGCCCGGCTTCGAGACCGGGCGGGTCGCGGTGCGCATTCTCAAGCGGCGCGGCGCGCCGGTTTCGACGCCGCTGCGCATTCCCATCCAAAGGCCTTTCGGCCGATCCGCGCATGCTCTGGATCGCGCTCCACTTCCCACGGTTGAAGGATCAGGCGCTCGCGCGCGGGCATGCGCCGCCTGATCCCGGCCGGGAGGCGCTCGAGGCGGTCGCCGCCTGGGCTTGCCGCTTCACGCCGCGCGTGTCGCTCGAGCCGCCGCAGGGGATCGCCCTGGAAGTCGAGGGCAGCCTGCGGTTTTTTTCCGGCGCCGATTCCCTAAGGAAAAGAATCGCCGAGGGCCTCGAGACGCTCGGCTTCACGGCCGGGATCGCTTCAGGGCCGACCGCGCAGGCTGCGCTGTGGCGCGCCTCAGGCGGCGGAGGCGCGCTCGAGGATTTGCCGGTCTCGGTCACCGGCCTGGACGAGGAGGCGCTCGCGCTGCTCGCCGGCCTCGGCCTGCGCACGCTCGGCGATGTGCTGCGGCTGCCGCGCGAAGGCGTGGCGCGCCGCTGGGGGAAAGATCTCGTCGATGCGCTCGATCGGGCGCTCGGCCGGGCGCCCGAGCCGCGCGAGTTCTTCGCGCCGCCCGCGCGCTTCGCGCAGAAGCTCGAGCTCCCCGCGCAGGTGAGCGAGGCGCCAAGCGCGCTTTTCGCGCTGCGTCGGCTGCTCGCGCAGCTCGAGGGCTTTCTCGCGGCGCGCCAGGCGGGCGTGCGCGCTTTCCGCGTCCTGCTCGTCCATCCGGATTGCGCGCCCACGGAGGTGAGCGTGGAGCTCGCCTCGGCTGCGCGCGGCGAAGCGCACTTCACCCGGCTCCTCTTCGAGCGCTTCCAGCGTCTCGAGCTGCCGCAGCCGATCGAAGCGGTCCTCCTCGCGGCGGAGAGCCTCGAGCCGCTCGCGGAAAAGACGGCCGGCCTCTTCGGCGGTCCCGGCGAAGGCGGGGAGGAGTGGCTGCGGCTCGTCGAGCGGCTGCAGGCGCGCCTCGGCGGCGAGGCGGTTCACGGCCTGGGCCTTCACGAGGACCACCGGCCGGAATGCGCTTTTTGCAGGGTGGATTTCCGGGCCAAGGGTTCCAGGGGCGCGGACACCCGGGAGCAGGGCGGATCGCCCGGCCCGCGGCCCTTGTGGCTGCTCGAGGCGCCGCGGCCGCTCTGCGAAGGCGAGTTCGCGCTGCTCGCGGGCCCGGAGCGGATCGAATCAGGCTGGTGGGACGGGAAGGAGGCGCGGCGCGATTACTTCATCGCCCGGACCGGCGAGTCGCTCGCCTGGATCTACCGGGAACGACAAGGTGGATGGTTCGTTCATGGTTTCTTTGCCTGAATCTCTTCCTCCCTACGCCGAGCTTCACTGCCTTTCGAACTTCAGCTTCCTGCGGGGCGCCTCGCATCCGGAGGAGCTCGTCGCGCAGGCCGCGAGCCTCGGCTATTCGGCGCTTGCGATCACCGACGAGTGCTCGCTCGCGGGCATCGTGCGCGCCCACGTCGCAGCGAAGGAAGCGGAGCTGCCGCTCATCGTCGGCAGCGAATTCCGGCTCGAGGACGGGCTCAGGCTCGTCCTCCTCGCGCCCCATCGCAGGGCCTACGGCGCGCTCGCCTCGCTCATCACCGACGCGCGGCGCAGGAAAGGCAAGGGCGCCTATGCGCTTTTTCGCAGCGACCTGGATGCCCGCGCGGAGGAGGGCCTGCTCGCGCTCTGGGTGCCGGGCGAGGCGCCTTCCCTCGAGGACGCGTTCTGGCTCCAGGAGCGCTTCGCCGGCCGGGGCTGGATCGCCGCGGAGCTGCATTGCGGCTCCGGCGACGCGGAAAAGCTGAGGACCCTGGGCGCGCTTTCAAAAAGCTCCGGCCTGCCGCTCGTGGCCGCGGGCGAAGTGCACATGCACCTGCGCTCGCGCCGCCGGCTCCAGGACGCGCTCACCGCGATCCGCCTCGGCCGCCCGGTGCGCGAGTGCGGCCGGGCGCTGCATCCTAACGGCGAGCGCCACCTGCGCCTGCGCGCTCGCCTGGCGCAGGTCTATCCCCCGCCATTGCTTCGGGAAACCCTCGACATCGCCGGCCGCTGCGGCAGCTATCTGGGCGAGCTGCGCTATGAATATCCCGAGGAGCTCGTGCCCCCGGGCGAGACGCCGGCCTCGCACCTGCGCAAGCTGACCGAAGAGGGCCTCGCGCGGCGCTTTCCCGCGGGCACGCCGCCGGGCGTGCGCGAGCTGATCGAAAAGGAGCTCGCGCTCATCGCCGAGCTGCGCTACGAGCCGTTCTTTCTCACCGTCTACGACGTCGTGAGCTTCGCGCGCGGCAAGCAGATCCTCTGCCAGGGGCGCGGCTCGGCGGCGAACTCGGCCGTGTGCTACTGCCTCGGCATCACCGAGGTGGACCCGGCGCGCATGAGCACGCTCTTCGAGCGCTTCGTGTCGAAGGAACGGAACGAGCCGCCCGACATCGACGTCGACTTCGAGCATCAGCGGCGTGAGGAAGTGATCCAGTACGTCTACGGCAAGTACGGCCGCGCGCGCGCCGCGCTCGCGGCGACCGTCATCTGCTACCGGCCGAGAAGCGCGTTGCGGGACCTGGGAAAGGCTTTGGGCCTGGAAAACATGGAAAAGCTTTCGGGGTTGCTCGCGTGGTGGGATCACCGGGAAGTCCTCAAGCAGCGCTTGATGGAAGCAGGCTTTGATCCTGAAGATCGCCGGGTGCAGCAGCTGCTCCAGCTCGCGCAGGAGCTGATCGGCTTTCCGCGCCACCTGTCGCAGCACGTCGGCGGCTTCGTCATCTCGCGCGGGCCGCTCGCCGAGCTCGTGCCGATCGAGAACGCCGCGATGCCCGAGCGCACCGTGATCCAGTGGGACAAGGACGACCTCGAGGCGCTCGGGCTGCTCAAGGTCGACGTGCTTGCGTTGGGGATGCTTTCGGCAATCCGCAGGGCTCTTGATTTTCTCGATATGAAACTTCAGGACATTCCTCCGGAAGATCCCGCGGTCTACAAAATGATCCAGCAGGCCGACACGGTCGGCGTGTTCCAGATCGAGTCGCGCGCGCAGATGTCGATGCTGCCGCGCCTGAAGCCGGCCTGCTTCTACGATCTCGTGATCGAGGTGGCGATCGTGCGGCCCGGGCCGATCCAGGGCGGCATGGTGCACCCCTACCTGCGGCGCCGGCGCGGGCAGGAGCCGGTCCGCTATCCCAGCCCGCAGGTGAAGAAGGTGCTCGAACGCACGCTCGGCGTGCCGATCTTCCAGGAGCAGGTGATGCAGCTCGCGATGGTGGCGGCGGGCTTCACGCCCGGCGAGGCCGATCAGCTGCGCCGCGCGATGGCGGCGTGGAAGCGAAAGGGCGGCCTCGAGCCGTTCGAGAAAAAGCTCAAGCAGGGCATGGCGCGCAACGGCTACTCGCCGGAGTTCGCCGAGTCGCTGTACCGACAGATCCTCGGCTTCGGCGACTACGGCTTTCCCGAATCGCATTCGGCGAGCTTCGCGCTGCTCGTCTATGCCTCGTCCTGGATCAAGCATCACCATCCGGCGGCTTTCCTCGCCGCGCTCCTCAACAGCCAGCCGATGGGCTTCTACGCGCCCGCGCAGCTCCTCCAGGACGCGCGCCGCCACGGCGTGGAGGTGCGCTGCGCGGATGTCCTGCTCAGCCAATGGGAGTGCACGCTCGAAGGCGGCGCCGTACGCCTGGGCTTGCGACAGGTGAGCGGGCTTCCCGAAGCGGCGGCAACGCGCATCGTGGCAGCCCGGCCTTGCGCTTCCGTCGTCGAGCTTGCGCAGCGCGCGCGCCTCAACCGCAAGGAGCTGAAATGCCTTGCCGCGGCGGGGGCCTTGCAGGGGCTGGCCGGTCATCGCAGGAATGCCCGCTGGGCCGCCTCTGGGGTGGAAAAGCCCTCGAAGTTCTTGCCCCGGAACACCGGTGAGCAGGTTTCTTTCGATCCTCCCCCGGAGGGCGAGGAGATCGCCGCCGACTACGCGAGCCTCGGCCTGACCCTGGGACGGCATCCTCTGGCCTTGATTCGGCCTTTTCTTTCGATAGAAAAAATCGTGAAAGCGGAACAGCTGCAACAGCTGCCCCATGGGCGGCGCATTCGGGCAGCAGGATTGGTGACCTGCCGGCAGCGGCCCGACACCGCGACCGGAGTGGTGTTCGTGACGCTGGAAGACGAGAGCGGCTGCGTCAACGTGGTGGTCTGGCGCGACCTGGTCGAGCGGCAGAGAAAGGCGCTGCTCGGCGCGCGCCTGCTCGGCGTGGAGGGCGTGATCGAGCGCGACGGCGCCGTGGTGCACCTGGTCGCGCGGCGGCTCGAGGATCGCAGCGCGCTGCTCGAGCGCTGCTTCGGCGGCCTGCACGTCGCTTCCCGGGACTTTCACTGACTTTCACACCGGCCTGAAAGCGCCTGTCAGGTCAGCACCTTATAATCCTCCGATGAACGATCAAGCCCACACCGTCACGGTCGCCAAGGATCTGGAGGACCTGATCCCGACCTTCATGAAAAACCGCACCAAGGAGCTCGAAACGCTGCGCGCCGCGCTCTCGGGCGGCGACATGGAGCAGCTGCGCCAGCTCGGCCACCGCATGAAGGGCGTGGGCAATTCCTACGGCTTCGAAAAAGTGTCGACGCTCGGCAAGCAGATCGAGGACGGCGCGAAGAGCAGCGACCGCGCGGGCCTGGAGGCGGCGATCGCCCAGTACGCCGACTACCTCGCACGCGTCAAGATCGTCTACGAGTAGGCGAGCGTGACCGATCCCAAGGCGGGCCGGGCTGCGCAGGGCAGCTTCCGCGTGCTCGTGGTCGACGACGACCCGGACATGGCGGGCTTCCTTGTCCGCCTGCTCGCGCAGCAAGGCCTGGACGCGGACGTCGAAAGCGACGGACAGCAGGCGCTGAAACGAATCGCCGCGTCGCCGCCCGATCTGGTGCTGCTCGACGTGATGATGCCCAGCGTGAGCGGCTTCGATGTCTGCCGCAAGTTGAAGAGCAATGAAGCCACCGCGCTGGTGCCGGTGGTTTTGGTCACGGCGCTCGAGGACCAGGATAGCCGCGTGCGAGGAATCGAGGCGGGGGCCGACGACTTTCTCTCCAAGCCGGTGCGGCGCGAGGAGCTGATCGCGCGCGTGAATACGCTGCGCCGGCTGCACGAGACGCGGAAGGAATTGGAGCGCAGGCGCCTCGCCGCCGAGGTGCAGGAAAAGGAGACGATCCGCAAGGCTTTCTCCCGCTACCTCTCGCCGCGGCTCGCCGAGCGGGTGCTGCAGGACAAGGACCGTTCGGACGTTTTCCGCAACCTTTCCAACCGGGCCGCGGTCGTGGCCCTCTTTGCCGACCTGCGCGGCTTCACGCGCCTCTCGGAAACGGTGCCTGTCTCGAGCATCGTGCCGATGCTGAACGAATTCTTCACCGTGCTCACCGCTGCGGTGCACGAGCACGAAGGCACGGTCTTCAGCATGGCGGGCGACAGCCTGCTCGTCGGCTTCAACGTGCCGGTGCCGCAGGCCGATGCGACGGAGCGCGCGGTCGCAACCGCGCGCGCCATGCTGCAGCGCTTCGCGCCGGTGGCCGCACGCTGGCGGAAGGAATACGGCCTGCACGTCGGCATCGGCGTCGGCATCGAGGCGGGCGAGGTCGTGGTGGGCAACGTCGGCGCGCCGAGCTTCATGAGCTACACCATCATCGGCGACACGGTGAACGTCGCCGCCCGCCTCATGCAGACGGCGCTCGCCGACGAGATCCTGATCGGGCCGCGGGCGGCGCTCTCGCTCGGCCCGTTCCTCGGCCGCGCCACCGCGCTCGACCGCCGCAAGGTCGCGCTGAAGGGCAAGGCGGCGCCCGTCGAGGTGGTATCGTTGAAGGTCGCGGCGGCCTGATCGGGCCGCGCCCGGGGCGGGGAAGCAGTGAGAATCCTGATCATCGACGACGACGAGGATTTGCGGAACATCCTCGCGCATTACCTGAAGCAGGAATGGCCCGAGATCGAGGTCGAGCAATTCGATCCGCTCGAGCGCGACATGCCCGACGACGCCTTTGCCCTCGGCGACTATGACCTCATGATCCTCGACTACATGCTCGGCCGCGGCGACGGCCTGGCGTGGCTGCGCGATTTCAAGAAGCGCGGCGACTGCCCGCCGGTGCTCTTCCTCACCGGGGCCGGCAACGAGGCGATCGCGGTGCGCGCGATGAAGGAGGGGGCCGACGATTACCAGCGCAAGCAGGAGCTCACGCGCGAAAAGCTCGTCACCTCGGTGCGCGAGCTCACGCGCGGCAAGCTCGAGAAGACCGTGCCGCCGGAGATCGCCGCGCGCATGGAAGGCCACCAGCTCGGCGCGAGAATCCACATCCCGGGCATCAAGGTGCTGCGCCTCATCGGCGAAGGCGGCATGTCCCGCGTCTACCTCGCCTCGCGCGAAAGCGACGACGAGCCGCTCGTGGTCAAGATCCTGAGGAGCGAGGTCACCGGCGACAAGAACGCGATCGCGCGCTTCATCGAGGAGTACAACCTGGTCGGCCGCATCAGCAGCCGCCACGTCGCGAAGATCCACGGCCACGGCGTCTCGGGCGAGCATGCCTATCTGGTGATGGAGTTCTTCGACGGCGGGGACCTCGACAAGCGGCTGAGGGGAAGGGCGCTCGAGCCCGAGGAGGCGCTGCAGATCTTCCGCGAGCTCATGTTCGCGCTCGGCGACATCCACGAGCAGGGCATCCTGCACCGGGATCTCAAGCCGCAGAACCTCATGTTCCGGGCCGACGGCAGCCTCGCCATCCTGGATTTCGGCATCGCCAAGCACATCGACGCGATCGACCGCACCGGCCACGGCGAGATCCTCGGCACGCCGCGCTACATGAGCCCCGAGCAGGTGCGCTCGGCCGCGCTCGACCTGCGCACCGACATCTACAGCGCGGGCGTGCTGCTCTACCAGATGCTCGTCGGCCAGCACCTCTTCGACGGCGAGACCGCGGTCGAGGTGGCGCTCCACCACCTCAATACGCCGCCCCCCGAGCTGCCCGAGCACCTCGGGCAATACCAGCGCCTGATGGACAAGCTCCTCGAGAAGGACCGCGACGCGCGCTTCAGGAACTCCGACGAGGTGATCGGCTTCCTCTCGCGCAAGTACTACCAGGGGACCGGCGCGTTCGGCGCCGAGAAGACCCAGAAGCTGCCCGGTTAGGGCAAATCCTTCCAGATCGCCCGCAATTGCTCGGGAAGGTCCTTGGGCGAAAAGGGCTTGGAGATCGTGCCGACGGCGCCGAGCGTGCGCAGCTCGTCGAGCTCGCGCTGCGAGGCCTTGGCCGTGATGAAGACGACCGGCAGGGCCTGGGTCTCCGGCACCTCCCGCATCTTCTTGAAGAGCGTCGGCCCGTCCATGCCGGGCATCATCCAGTCGAGCATCACCAGCTCGGGCTTGAACTCGATCATCCTGCCGATCGCCTGCAGCGGATCGCTGCAGATGCACACCTGCATCTTGCCGACGCGCTCGAGCGACATGCGCACGATGCGCTGGATGTCCTCGTCGTCCTCGACGTAGCAGATGCGGTTGAGCGGCTGGGCGGGCATGGGCCCTATTGTCGCCTGATTCAGGAATGCCGGGGCAACTCGAACCAGAATGTCGTTCCGCCGCCGTTGCGGTCGCTGAAGCCGATGCGCCCGCCCATCATCTCCATCAGGCGCTTGCAGATCGCGAGGCCGAGGCCCGTGCCGCCCTTCTGGCGCGTGTAGGACATGTCGGCCTGCGCGAAGCGGCCGAAGATGCGGTTGCGGAAGCTCTCCGGAATGCCGGGCCCGGTGTCGTGCACCTCGACCCGGACGCTCTCGCCGGAATCCTCCATGCTCACTTCCACGGCGGTCCCTTCCTGGGAGAACTTGGCCGCATTGGACAGCAGGTTGGTCATCACCTGCAGCACGCGCTTGCGGTCGGCGTTCACCTTGACCGTCGGCAGCGGCACGGGAGTGGCGAGCCGCACCTTGAAACGCTCGGCGAAGGCGCGGTTGAGCGTCAGCGATTCGCCCACCAGGTCGCCGAGCTCGAGCACCTCGGGCAGGAGCGTCAGCTTGCCCGACTCGATCTTCTCCACGTCGAGGATGTCGTTGATCAGGTCGAGCAGGCGCTGGCCGTTGCGCTCGGCGATCGTGGTGAGCTCGAGAACCTCCTTGTCGACATCGCCGAGCACGCCGGAGTTGATGAGCTGCAGCGATCCGATGATCGAGGTGAGCGGCGTGCGCAGCTCATGGCTGAGCGTCGAGGTGAATTCCTGCTTCATGCGCTCAGCCTCGATCTGCTGGGTCATGTCGCGTCCCTGGCCGATGACCGAGATGACGCGGTTCTCGGTATTGACGAGCGGCGTCAGGTTCCACTCGCAGACGATTTCCGCGCTGTCGCGCCGGACCGTGGCGACGCGGATGCCGAAGCGCGGCTCGCGCTTCTGGATCATCTCGCGCCAGCGCTCGGTGATGTCGCCCTGCACGGCGCTCGGAAAGAGGATGTCGGTTCCCGCCCGGCCCACGACCTCGCCGGCGCTGTAGCCGAACAGGTGCTCGGCGGCGGGATTCATGCTGAGGACCGTGCCCTGCGGGTCGAACTCGAAGACCGCAATCGGCGAGCGCTCGGCGAAGAGCGCGAGCTTGCGGCCCGAGGTCTCGACCTGGCGGCGCGCGTCCTCGAGCTGCACGAGCTGCTGCTCGAGGCGCTGGTTTAGCGCCGTGTAGTCCTCGGTCAGCTTGCCGTACGCATGTCGCAGCCGGTAGCCGGAATCGAAGACCTGGCTCAGGCGATAGGCGACGCCGACCGTCACGGCGTAGAACGCGGGCACGAGGAGGGCGATCTCGACGAAGAGCTTGTTGCCGAAGCTCGCCAGCACGTAGGTGAACGGAAAAAGGATCGCCGCGGCATAGGTCGCATAGATGAGCCAGGACACGGCATAGAGCGGGATGCCGCCCGCGACCAGGCCGGTGATCAAAAACGAGAGGAAGACCTGCTGCTCGTCGGCGTGGGAGGGGAAGAAGATGGCGCCGGCGAAGCCCCAGGTGGTGCCGTCTGCGAAAGCGCTGATGCCGAGCCAGCGCAGCCACTGGCCGGCTTCGGCGAGCCGATCGGTGCTCTTGCGGTAGCCCCAATAGAGCGCGATCCGGGCCGCGGTGAGGAGCGCGACCATGCCGCCCCAGAACCAGATCAGCAGGTTCCACTCGAACTGGGCGATGCGGCTGCCGCGCAGCTCGTAGATGGCCACCAGGCTCACCAGCCCGGTCGCGATGATGGCGAGGGGCAGCTGGCTATAGAGCTGCTCGACGCGGTCGGCAAGGACGCGGCGCGGGTCGGCGGACTGGGCTGGATTCATGGATAAGAAAAAACGCCCCGCGATTATAGGGGAGGCGCGAATCCGGCACGCCGCGGAATGCGGCGCGCTGACAGAGTCTTGCGCGGCTTACAGACTTTTGCCGCTGCGGATGACGCCGACCCCCAGGCCTTCGATGGCGAACTCGGCGCTGCGGGCGTCGACTTCGATCGGCTCGAAGTCCGGATTCTCGGGCAGGAGCTGCAGGCTGTTGCCGCGGCGCCGGAGGCGCTTGACGGTGACCTCATCGCCCAGGCGCGCGACCACGATCTGGCCGCTGCGCACGTCCTGGGTGCGATGCACGGCGAGCAGGTCGCCTTCGAGGATGCCGGCGTCGCGCATCGACAGCCCGCGCACCTGCAGAAGATAGTCGGCGCGCGGCGTGAAGAGGTTCGGATCGACCTGGTAGCGGGCCTGCACGTTTTCCTCGGCGAGCATCGGGCTCCCCGCCGCCACGCGCCCGATCACGGAGAGCTCGAGCAACCGGCCCACTTTCGGCCCGCCGCGCTCGCGCAGCTTGATGCCGCGCGAGGCGCCCGAGGAGATTTCCAGCGCGCCCTTGCGCTCGAGGGCGCGCAGGTGCTGCTCGGCGGCGTTGACCGAGCGAAAGCCCATGCGCTCGGCGATTTCGGCGCGCGTCGGAGGAAAACCCGATACCTCGGTCAGTTCCTTGATGAGCCGCAGGATCTCGGTCTGCCGTTCGGTGAGCGGTTCGCTCATGCGCGTCTCCGGGCTACTGTGCCCTTGTTCAGTGCTGGCATTATATCCAGTAGCCAGAAACGCGCAAATCACTGCCGTTCACCCTCGATGAGGGCCGGCTCGTCGTTGCGGGCGTTGTTGACCGCCCGGCTCACCCGGCGGATGGCAATTGACGCCTCGGGGCAGGGGCGCAGCAGCCCCTCCTGTCCCCCGAGCCAGGCGGCGTAGTCGGCCCGCGCGACGATCACCGGCATGCGATCGTGCACCGCTGCCATCTTCGCGTTCGCCTCGGTCGTGATGACGGCGCAGGTCTGCAGGTCGCGCCATTGCTCCCAGAGGCCGGCGAAGGCGAAAAGCTCGCCCTCCGCCGGGTGTACGTAGTAGGGCTGGCGCAGGCCGAACTCGGACTTCCATTCGTAGAAGCCGCTTGCCGGAATCAGGCAGCGCCGGCTGCGGTAGGCGTCGCGAAACGCGGGCTTCTCGGCCACCGTCTCGGCGCGCGCGTTGTTCATGCGCGCCCCCATCGACGGATCCTTGGCCCAATGCGGCACCAGCCCCCAGCGCACGTTTGTGGCAACGGCGGCGTCGCCGGCTCGGCGCACGATCAGCACGGGCATCGTCGGCGCGATGTTGTAGTGCGCGTCGAATGGCGGAAGAGCGGCGAGCCCGAACTGGAGCTTCACCACGTCCGGATGCGCATGGAGGGCGAAACGGCCGCACATGGCGGGGATTATGAAGGGGATTGAAAGGGTATTCCCGCGGGTATTCCCTTTAGAATCGAAGCATGATCATCGAGTCGCTGCTCGACACCGACCTGTACAAGTTCACGATGATGCAGGTCGTGCTGCACCATTTTCCGGGCGCGCAGGTCGAGTACGTCTTCAAGTGCCGCACCCCGGACGCGGATCTCGGGCCGCACGTGGCCGACATCCAGGCCGGGATCGCCGACCTCTGCAAGATGCGCTTTCACGAGGCGGAGCTCGCCTACCTGCGCGGCCTGCGCTTCATGAAGTCCGACTTCGTCGATTTCCTCGGCCTGTTTCACTTCAACGAGAAGTACATCGAGGTCAAGCGCGTCCCTCACGAGCCCGGGCTCGAGATCACCATCCGCGGGCCCTGGCTGCACACGATCATGTACGAGATCCCGGTGCTAGCGATCGTTTCCGAGGTCTATTTCAAGCGCACGCAGCGCCAGCCCAATCTCGCGGAGGGCCGCAGGCGCCTCAAGGCGAAGATCGACCAGGTGCGCGGGCTGGAGCCCGGATTGCCCTTTCGAATCTCCGACTACGGCACGCGCCGGCGCTTTTCGCGCGGCTGGCACGACGAGCTGATCGCCACCTTCAAGCGCGAGATCCCGGAGCGCTTCGCCGGGACCTCGAACGTGTGGCTGGCGATGAAGCACGGCGTCACGCCGCTCGGCACCATGGCGCACGAGTACATGCAGGCCTGCCAGGCGCTCGGCCCGCGCCTGCGCGATTCGCAGATCTATGCCTTCGACGTCTGGGCCAAGGAATACCGGGGCGACCTCGGCATCGCGGTCGCCGACACCTACGGCACCGACGCGTTCCTGCGCGATTTCGACATGTATTTCTGCAAGCTGTTCGACGGCGCGCGCCACGACTCGGGCGATCCGTTCGCATGGGGCGAGCGCATGATCGAGCACTACCGCCGCAACCGGGTCGATCCGCGCACCAAGACGCTCATCTTCTCCGACCAGCTCTCGGTGCCGCTCGCGATCGACATCGCCAGGCGCTTCCAGGGCCGCGCGCTGACCTCCTTCGGCATCGGCACCAACCTCACCAACGACCTGGGCTACGAGCCGATCAATATCGTCATCAAGATGACCGAGTGCAACGGCCAGCCCGTCGCCAAGGTGTCCGACGCGCCGGGCAAGACGGTCAGCAAGGACCCGGGCTATCTCGCTTACCTTCGGCAGGTGTTCGGCCTGGAAAAAGTGGAGTCCGACTAGCCCTTGGGCCGAACCGCGGTCGCGGTACTGGCCGTCTGCTTCGTTCTCAACATGCTCGGCCGCGGCCTGGGCGACGGCTACGCGGTGTTCATCCTGCCGCTCGAGCATGACTACGGCTGGTCGCGCTACCAGCTGACGAGCGTCTACTCGGTGTTCCTGCTGGTGAGCGGGTTTGCCGCGCCGCTCATCGGCCTGCTCTTCGATCGCCTGGGACCGCGCGTCGTCTATGGCTGCGGGCTCGCGCTGATCGGCAGCGCCTATTTCGCCGCGAGCCGGCTCGAGCAGCTCTGGCAGTTCTACCTGCTGATCGGCGGGGCGGTCGGCGTCGGCGTGGCGATGACCGGCATGGTGCCCGCCTCGGCGATGCTGTCGCGCTGGTTCCATTCGCAACTTTCGCGGGCGATCGGCATCGCCTTCTCGGCCACCGGCGTCGGCATCATCGTCTTCGTGCCGATCGCCCAGGCGCTGGTGCAGCACCATGGCTGGCGTTCGGCCTACCAGATGCTCGGCACCGTCCTTCTCATCCTGCTGCCGATCGTGCTCTTCCTGCTGCCCTGGGGCCGCTTCGCCGCGGGTCGGCCGCCGGAACGCGCGAGCCAGCTGCCTTCCGCAGGCGACGAGTGGACGCTGCGCAAGGCGATGAAGACCCGCATCTACTGGGGCATGGTGCAGGGGTTCTTTTTCACCGCGCTGGGAATGTTCGAGATCTTCGTGCAGCTCGTCGCTTTCCTCGTCGATGCGGGGTTCCCGCCGCTCACGGCCGCGACGGCCTACGGCATCTGCGGCATGCTCTCGGCGGGCAGCGTGATGGGCAGCGGATTCCTCACCGACCGCTTCGGCTCGCTGCGGGTTGTGATGGCGAGCTTCGCGGGCACGATGGCGGGGATGGCGCTGCTGCTCGTGATCGCGAAATATCCCTCGATGCCGCTGCTGGCCGCGTTCGTGCTCGTCTTCGGCGCCTCGCTCGGCGTGCGCGGCCCGATCATTTCCTCGATCTGCACCCGCCAGTTCGCCGGGCCGCGCCTGGCGACGATCTACGGCACCGTGTTCTGCACCAATTCGCTAGGCGCCGCGCTCGGCTCGCTCGTCGGCGGGGTGCTGCACGACCTTTCGGGCGGATATGCGGCGGGGCTCGCGTTTTCCCTCTGCTCGATCGCGCTCGCCTCGATGCCGTTCTGGACGGTGCCGGCGCTGCGCAATGCCCGGTAGCTACGCCGCGGCCGACACGCCGCGGATCCCGTGTTTCTCGATCGTGCGCCCGACGAAACCGCTTTTTTTGATGTCGGCGACGAACTCATGCAGGTAGTCCGCGCCGCCGTGACCCTTGGGCGTGCCGACCGCCTGCTGCACCGAGGTGAACTGGCCCTCGAGGATCCGGGAGCCGGGCAGGGCTTCGACATCGCTCAGCAGGCGCGCCTTCAGGCCCGCGAGCGCGTCGAGCTTTTCCCGAACGAAGAGGTCATACGAACCCTGGATTCCGCCGTCGGCGCGAACGAGCGTGGCGTTCTTGATGTTGCGGGTGAGATACAGGTCGTAGGCGGCTTTGCTGGCGACCGCGATGCGCACGCCTTTGCGGTCGACGTCCTCGAGCTTGCGGATCGCCGAGCCGGCCGGGACGAGATAGGTGGCCGGGATCTCCAGGTAAGCGGTCGTGAACTGGATCTCCTGCGCGCGCTGCGGCTCGGCGCCGAGGAAGCCGACGTCCCAGGCGCCGCTCGAGGCGGAATCGGCAAGCTGTCCGGCGCCGGGGTAGTGGATGAACTCCACGGGCGCGCCGATGCGCTTGCCAAGCTCCGCGGCGAGGTCGGCGACGATTCCTCGAATGCTCCCGTCCGGATTTTTCTGCACCAGGAGAAAGTTGCCGTGGTTGACGCCGACGCGGAGGGTGCCGGACGGGGCGAGCTGGGATTTCGCGTTGCTCATGGTTTGGAGATCGCTTTCAGTTTTTTCTTCCGTTCGTTCAGGGAACAGCCTCTCAAGTCGGCAGCGCCGAGCTCGGTGACGACGACCCCCGTCTCGCTTCTCGGCGTGGCCACCGGACCGGAAAGATTCTCCACAATTCGGGCGGCGGGGATCAACGTCAGCGACACGCCCCCGCGCGACTGATTCGCGGCGCGCACGAAGTCGAGCGCCCCGCCCACGGCGCCCAGATAGCTGCCGCGCGCGACTTCCGCGTTGACCTGGCCGGTCAGGTCGACCTCGATCGCCGAATTGACGGCGACGAAGCGCTCGATGCCCGCGAGCACGCGCGGGTCGTGGGTGTGTTCGACCGAGCGCAGGCGGATGCGCGGATTTTCGCGCGCGGCCTCGAAGAGCTTGCGGGTGCCGATGAGCATGGCGGCGGTGACGGCGTCTGCCGAGCCCGAGGCGAGGAGGTCCGCGACGCCGTCGCCGATCGTTCCGGAATGCACGGCAAGGCCTTTGCGGCCCCCGAGCTCGGCGCAGATCGCGTCCGGCAGCGCGCCGAGCCCGAATTCCAGGGTCGCTCCATCGGGAACGAACGCGGCGGCGTTTTGGGCGATTCTCTTCTCGACCTCGCCCGATTTCGAAACGGGCGCAGGCGCCGGGTCGCGCGAGCTCTGAACAACGAGGGTGAGGTCATTTGCTTTCAAAACTCTTTCCGTGTGCGTCCAAGGCACTTTGTCGTTCACTTCGGCGACCACGGATCGTGCCGTCGATAACGCTGGAACCAGATAGTCCGCCGCGAGCCCGAGGCTGTATTCGCCCCGGGAATTCGGCGGGCTCACCTGCACGAGCACGACGTCGCAGGGAATCTTTCCCTCGCGGATGAGGGCGCCGAGCCGGGAGTAAGGGTGCGGGTGGATGTCGAGCACGCCCGCATCGGCGAGCGCGCGGTTGTGGCCCGAGCCGCAGTACGCGGAGAGCCGCAGATGGTCGGCGTGTCCGGGCCGGACGATGCCCGAATAGTTGACGCCGAGAAAAACGCGCGCGCCGGAAAACGCAGCGCGCTGATCGACGAGCGCCTCGGCGAGCGTCTGTGGCTCGGCGCAGGCCTGGCCGATCACGATGCCGTCGCCCGCGCGCACGATGCCGGTGAGGTCGGGCCGCATGCGAGGATGCTAACGCATGTCGCGATGCTAAGATCGCAGCTCGCTTTTCCCTCGGAGACGAAATGCTCGACGACCGGTCGCTCGACATCATTTTTCGCCAGGCGCGCACTCAGAACGGCCTTACCGGCGCGGTGAGCGACGCGCAGCTGCGCGCGCTCTACGATGTTCTGAAGATGGGCCCCACCACGATGAACACGCAGCCCGCGCGCTTCGTGTTCGTGCGCTCGAAGGAGGCGAAGGAGAAGCTGCGCCCGGCGCTCAGCCCCGGCAATCTCGACAAGACGATGGCCGCGCCGGTCACCGTGATCGTCGCCTACGACACGCGCTTCTACGAATTCCTGCCGAAAACCTTTCCGAACAACCCGAACGCGAAAGCGGTGTTCGAGGGCAAGGACGAGACGAACAGGATCGTCTGCCTGCGCAACGGCTCGCTGCAGGGCGCCTACCTCATCATCGCGGCGCGCGCCATGGGCATCGACACCGGGCCGATGTCGGGCTTCGATAACGCGAAGGTGGATGCCGCGTTCTTTCCCGACGGGCGCTGGAAGTCAAATTTCCTCTGCAACCTTGGCAAGGGCGACCCGGCGAAGGTCTTTCCGCGCAATCCGCGCCTGACCTTCGAAGAGGCCTGCCGCATCGAGTAGCCATGAGGAAAATCGCCTTCAGGCAGGTCGACGTCTTCACGCGGGTGCCGTTCAAGGGCAATCCGGTGGCCGTCGTCCTGGATGGGAGCGGTCTTTCGGCAACCGAGATGCAGCGGATTGCCGCCTGGACCAATCTTTCCGAGACCACGTTCGTGCTGCCGCCGACGAGCGCCGCCGCGGACTACCGGCTGCGCATCTTCACCCCGCGCCGCGAGCTTCCTTTCGCGGGCCATCCCACCATCGGCAGCGCGCATGCGGTGCTCGAAGCCGGGCTCGCCAAGCCGAAAGCGGGCAAGCTCAGGCAGGAGTGCGAGGCGGGCGTGCTCGAGCTGGCAGTCGAAGGCGAGGTGCTGTGGCTGAAAGCGCCGCCTGCCTCAATGAAGGCGCTGGAGGGCGCACGCCGGGGGGAAGTGGAAAAAACGCTGGGCGCGCGGGTGAGCGGGGCACCGGTGATCGTCACCGTGGGTCCGGTGTGGCTGGTGGCGGAGCTGGAGGACGCCGGCGCAGTCGACCGCCTGCTCCCTGACCTGACGGCGATCGGCGCCTTGACGGATTCCATTCAGGCGACCGGAATCACGGTGTTCGGCAAGGCTTCGGCAAGCGACACGGTCCATGTCCGGTCCTTCGCGCCCGCTCAAGGCATTCCGGAAGATCCCGTCTGCGGCAGCGGCAACATCAGCGTCGCCGCCGTGCGCGGAAAATCGGCCGGTCCGTATATGGCGAAGCAGGGCATGCAGCTCGGCCGCGACGGCCGCGTCTCGATCCGCTTCGAGGGCGAACAGATCCTGCTCGGCGGGAGCGCGGTGACCTGCGTGGAAGGCACCCTGCGCGTGGAAGGACAGGCCACGCGGCAGCTTTAGGATGGATTCCCTGCCGCTCCCTTTGATCGGCTGGGCGTTCACGCTGGCGAGCGGGGCGGCGCTGCTCCTCGGCGCGTGGATGATCATCGGGGTGCACCGCAGCGGCCGCGCCGCGCGCCGCCAGCTCGAGGCGCGAGTCCTCGACGACCTGGTGCTCTTCGCCATCTGGATCCTCGGCCTTGCCGGCGGGGTCGGCGTGCTGCTGCGCAAATCATGGGCGCCCCTTGTCCTTGAGCTCTTCTGCGTCACCCTGGTGGTGCTGATCGGGCTTTCCGCCTGGAGCCGGCTGCGCGTCTCGACGCCGCCCCGCTTGCTCCTCATCGTCAGCCTCCTTCTTTTCGCGGTGCCGATCGTGGTGCTCTGCGTGGCCACCGTGATGACGCTTCGCGGCGACGCGGCGCGCGCAGTGTTCGGATAAGCGCTAGGATTCGGGCATGTTCCCCGTCATCGAGATCACCGGCGCGCCGTTCGAGCGCGGCCGGATGCACGGCGAGCTCGCGCGCTCGAGGGTCGAGCGCTCGCTTGCCAGCTACCAGCGGCTTTTCGCCTACTGCGGCCTCGGCTGGGACGAGGCTCAGCGCAGGGGACAGGCGCACCGCGACAGCATCGGCGCTTTCGATGCGGCGCTCCTCGAGGAGATCGAGGGCATCGCCCGCGGCTCGGGTCGAAAACAGGAAGAGATTCTGGCGCTCAATGCGCGCACCGAGATCCTGCCCGCGAAATACCTGCGCGGCGGAGACAAGGGCGAGTGCACGGCGATCGCAGTCAATCCGGCGGCGAGCACGACCGGCGGCACGCTGCTTGCGCAGAACTGGGACTGGCTCGGCGGGCAGCGCGAGGCGCTCGTGCTCCTGCGCGTGCCCGAGCACGAGGGGCCGGCGTATCTCGCGCTCACCGAAGCCGGGATGCTCTCCAAGATCGGGCTCAACGCCGCCGGCTTCGGCGTGTGCCTGAACATCCTGAGCTCCGTTCACGACGGCAGTAAAGCGGGACTTCCGGTGCATGTGCTGCTGCGCGCGCTGCTCAGGTGCGCGAGCGTGCAGGATGCGATCAAGCTCGCGGCGAAGCTCGATTTCACGGGCTCCTCCAACGTCCTCTGCGCAGAGCGCGGCGGGGAGACGGCGAGCCTCGAGCTTTCGCCCAAGGGCTGCCGCGTGGTGCGCGGAGACGGGGCGACCCTCTGCCACACCAACCATTTCCTCGACAGCGAGGCGCGGGCCTGGCAGTCCCCGCTCGCCGACTTCCTTTCCAGCGAGCCGCGCCTCGCGTGCGCGCAGCGCCATGCGGCGTCGCGGCGCAAGCACGGCATCGAGGACTTGAAGCGCCTGCTGCGCGACGAGACCCTCGGCCTGCAGTCGATCTGCCGCAAGCCGGACGCCTCGCTGCCCGAGGAAGGGCGGATCGAGTCGGTGGCCTCCGTGATCATGGAGCTCGGTCGCGGCGTCATGCACATCGCGCCCGACATCCCGGCGCGGACGGAGTACCAGCCGGTCGCCCTTGCGGGGGAGCCGGTCGCCGCCTAGGCTGCCCGCGCCGGTTCGGCGCGGATCCGGCCTTTTTGCAGCGTGAGGGCGCGGTCGGCCACCAGAGCGGCGTAGCGCGGGTTTTGCTCGCAAAGCAGCACCGCGAGCCCCTCGCTCTTTAACGCCCGCACGGCCGCCGCCATGGCTTCGACGATGCGCGGCGCGAGGCCTTCGAACGGCTCATCGAGCAGGATCGCGCGCGGATTGCCCATGAGCGTGCGCGCGATGGCGAGCATCTGCTGCTCGCCGCCCGACATCTCTGCGCCGCGCCGCTCGCGCATGCGCCCGAGGTTGGGAAAGAGCTCAAAGAGCTTGTCCGGCGTCCAGGGTGGCAGCCCGCTGCGTGGCGGCTGTCGCCCGACTTCGAGGTTCTCCGTCACGGTAAGGCCGGTGAAGATGCGCCGCTCCTCCGGAACGTAGCCCAGGCCAAGTCGGGCGATTTCGAACGAAGGAACGGCGTCGATCCTTTTTCCTTCGAAAAGGATTTCTCCCGAAGTGCAGGGCAAGAGCCCGATGATGGCTTTGAGGGTCGTGGTCTTGCCCGCGCCGTTGCGTCCGAGCACGACGAGCGCTTCCCCCGCGTTCAGCGCGAGGTCGACGCCGAAGAGGACCTGCGCACGCCCGTAGGCAGCGCTCACCCGGCGCAGCTCGAGGAGGGCGCTAGACATTGCCAAGGTAGACCTCCTGCACCTTCGCATGGGCGCGAATGTCCGCGGGCGGGCCTTCGGCGATGATCACCCCTTCCGCGAGCACGATGACGCGGTCGGCATGCCCGAACACGACCTCCATGTCGTGCTCGGTGAAGAGCACCGCGAGGCCGAGCTCGCGCGCAAGCCCGGTCGCGAGCCGCATGAGCTCGCCGCGCTCCTCCGGCGCCATGCCGGCCGTCGGCTCGTCCATCAGCAGCAGCCGGGGCCGGCCCGCGAGCGCGATCGCGAGCTCGACGCGCTTCAGATCCCCGTAGGCGAGCGTCGCGCAGGGCTGATGCGCCTGCTCGCTCATGCCGACCCGAGCAAGGAGCTGCGCGGCTTCGCCCGCGCCGCCCAGGCTCGACCAAAGCGAGCCCAGCCGGCGCTCGCGCGAAAGGAGGGCGAGCTGCACGTTCTCGCGCACCGTCATCGAGCCGAAGGTTGCCGCGACCTGGAAGGTGCGCCCGACGCCGAGCCGGAAGCGCTTGCGCGGCGGCAGATGCTCGATATCGAGTCCCTCGACGCGAATCGATCCGGCGTCGGCGCGCAATTGGCCGTTCAGGAGGTTGAAGCAGGTCGTCTTGCCGGCGCCGTTCGGGCCGATCATCGCGAGCAGCTCGCCCGCGCCCACCGAGAAGCTGACATCGGCGAGCGCGCGCACGCCGCCGAAAGACTTCGCGAGGTGCTCGGCCTCGAGGATCACCGGCGCGCTCGGACGAGAGACGCGAGGCCGCCCGGCAGCGCGAGAACGAGCGCGAGAATCGCAAGGCCCACCGCCGCGCGCCAGTACTCGAAGCTGCGCGCCGCGGCGTCCTGCAGCCACGTGTACGCCGCCGCGCCCCAAACCGGTCCGGTGAGCGTCTGGATGCCGCCCAGGAGCACCATGACGAGCCCGTCGACCGAGCGCTGAATCGACAAGGTGTCCGGGGCGATCGAGCCCTTGGAGAAGGCATAGAGCGCTCCCGAGATGCCGGCGGCGAGGCCCGCCAGCGCAAACGCCGCCCATTGGCGCGCGCGCACGTCGATGCCGATCGCATCGGCGCGAAGCGGCGAATCGCGGCCCGCGCGGAGCGAATAGCCGAAGCGCGAGAAGGTCACGCGCCAGAGCGCGAGCACGGTGGCGATGCAGAGCCCCACGGCGAGCCCGTAAAACCCGGCCTTGGAGTCGAAGGGCGCCGGCGGCCATACGCCGATGAGTCCGTTGGAGCCGCCGGTGAGCGTGTCCCACTGATAGGCCGCCGACCATGCGATCTGGGCGAAGGCGAGCGTGAGCATCGCGGAATAGACCCCGGCGAGCCTCACCGTAAAAGCGCCGAAAAGAACCGCGCCCGCAGCGGCGAGCAAGACGCCGGCCGCGAGAGCGCTGCCGAACGGCGCCTTTTGCAGCGCCATCAGCCCGGCGCCATAGGCGCCGAGCCCGAAGAAAGCGGCGTGGCCGAACGAGTAAACGCCGGTCGGGCCGACCAGAAAATGCAGGCTTGCCGCGAAGAGCGCGAAGACGGCGATGTCGGTGAGAAGGACGAGCGTGTACTCGGAGGCGGCAAGCGGGGCGAGCGCAAGCGCAGCGATGACCGCCGTTCCCATGAGAAGTGCGGCGCGGCGGGGAGGACGCATTGCCGCCGCGGTGCTGGCAGGAGCCTTCGCGCCTTCGACCGGCCGGCCAAGAAGCCCCCAGGGCCGCACGACGAGCACGAGCGCCATGACGACGAACTCGATCACGAGCGTTGCCTTGGAGAAGCCCAAACCGATGCAGAACGACTTCACCTCGCCAATGACGAGCGCGGCGAGGAATGCGCCAGGAATCGAGCCCAGGCCGCCGACCACGACGACGACGAAGGCGTCGGCGATGACGGTCAGATCGACGCCGAGGCTCGCCGGCTCGCGCGGGATCTGCAGAGCGCCTCCCAGCCCGGCAAGGAAGGCGCCGAGCGCGAAGACCGTCGTGAAAAGGCGCCGCTGGTTGACGCCGAGCGCCGCCGCCATTTCCCGGTCTTCGGTCGCGGCGCGCACGAGAATGCCCCAGCGTGTGCGAGTGAGGAGAGCGTGCAGCGCCAGCAGCACGAGCGGCCCGAGCACGATCAGGAAGAGGTCGTACTGCGGAAAGGACGCGCCGGCGATTCCGGTCGCTCCGGCCAGGCCGGGCGCGCGCGGGCCCAGCACGTCCTCCGGTCCCCAGAGCCAAAGCGCCGCGTCCTCGATGACGAGGACGAGCGCAAAGGTGGCGAGTAGCTGGAGGAGCTCGGGCGCCTTGTAGAGGCGCCTGAGAAGGAAGGTCTCGAGGAGTGCCCCGAGCAGGCCCGCACTCAGGGCCGCGAGGGGGACGGCAAGCCAGAAGCCGAAGCGCTCAGCGGCGGAGACCGCCACGTACATGCCCAGCATGTAGAGCGAGCCGTGGGCGAAGTTGACAATGCGGCTCACCCCGAAGATGAGGGACAGGCCGGCGGCGACAAGGAAGAGCGTAGAGGCCCCCGTCAGTCCATTCAGAAACTGGATGAGGACTGACGAGTAACTCATTGCGTTATTGTGTTTTTCTGAATCCTTTTGTTTCTTCCGGCGACGGCAGCACCTGGGTGCCGTCCACGAAATGCCAATTCACCATGATCCCGTGCCCGTCTTTTTTGCCGAGCTGCCCGACGTAGGCGCCCATGGTCGACTGATGGTCGACCGCACGCCAGAGGATCGTGCCGAAGGGGCTTGGCATCTGCAGGCCCTTCAGCGCTTCGACCAGCTTTTCGGTATCCGCGGAATTGGCCTTGCGCAGGGCGGCAGCCACGGCCTGGATCGCGGTGTAGCCGACGACCGAGCCCTGGCGCGGATAGTCGTTCCAGCGCTTCCGGTAGGCCTCCCGGAAGGCCTTGTGCTCAGGCGTCTGAATCGCGCTCCAGGGATAACCCGTCACCCACCAGCCCTCGGGCGTTTCGTCCTTTAGGGGATCGAGGTACTCGGGCTCGCCGGCGAGGAGGTTGAGCACGACGCGGCCCTTGAAGAGCCCGCGCGTGTTGCCTTCGCGGACGAACTTCTGCAGATCGGCGGCGAAAAGCGAGCTGAAGATGGCATCAGGCTTTGCATCGGCAAGTGCCTGCACCACCGCTCCCGCATCGATCTTGCCGAGCGGCGGCGCCTGCTCGGCGACGAACTCGACGTCCGGCTGCGCTTTCTTCAGGAGCTTCTTGAACGATTCGGTCGCCGATTGGCCGTACTCGTAGTTCGGATACACGATCGCCCAGCGCTTCTTTTTCAGCTTCACCGCCTCGGGAATCAGCATCGCCGTCTGCATGTAGGTCGAAGGGCGCAGGCGGAACGTGTAGCGATTGCCCAGTTCCCAGACCATCTTGTCGGTGAGGGGCTCCGAGGCGAGAAAGAGCACCTTGCGCTGGTTGGCGAGGTTCGAGACGGCGAGCCCGACGTGCGAAGCGAAGGTGCCCATGAGCAGGTTGACCTTCTCGCGCGCGATCAGCTCCTCCGCCACGCGCACGGCATCGCCCGGGTTGCCACCGTCGTCGCGCACGACGAGTTCGAGCTTGCTGCCCAGCACGCCGCCGGCTTTGTTGATTTCCTCGAGCGCGAGCTCCATGCCTTTCTTGTAGGGCTCGAGAAAGGCGGGGAACATCTTGTAGCTGTTCAGCTCGCCGATCTTCAGGGTCTGGGCTCCAGCGGAAACAGCAAAGCCGAGCAGAAGCAGGGCCAGGAACCTCATCGCTTTCCCTCCACCTTGGCGCCGCGGTCGGGGCGAATCAGGCCGGTGCCGCCCGGGAAGACGCGCCAGAACTCCTTGCGCACCAGGCTGACGAGGGTCGCGCTCTTGTTCAGGCCGTGATAGCGCGCGACGACCTCGAGCATCTCCAGGTCCCGCGGCGTCGCGGAAAAAGTGCTGACCTTGACCTTCGACTTCGGCATATACAAATCTTATATAACAGTTGTATAGATCGTCAAGCCCCCGGCCTGCGCCTCCCCAGCCGTGTCACAAGGCTCGCGACACCTCCCGGCATGAAGTGCACAACCAGAATCAGAGCGACTCCGTAGAGCGCGAAAATCTGCGCCGTCTGCAGCGAGCGCGCGGTCGCGCCGACCGCGAGGAAGATCAGCTGCAGGAAGAGGGCGCCGTAGAGCGCGCCGGCGAGCGTGGCGACGCCGCCGACCATGGCGCCGATCAGGAAGCCGAACGAGAGGAAGATGCCAAAGAGACCGGGCGCCACGTATTGAAGCGCGGTCGCGGCGAGCGCACCCGCCATCCCGGCGAACAGCGCGCTGATGCCCAGGGCCGCCGGCTTGTAGACGCCGGCATGGATTCCGGAAGCCTCGGCGCCGACAGGATCGTCCCGGATCGCGACAAGGGCGCGCCCGACGCGGCCGCCCAGCAGGTTGGCTGCAAGCGTCATCGAGACGACGAGCACGAGCAGCGTGAAGAGGTACATCCACTGGTCGAAGCTGAGCGGCAGGCCGAACGGAACCCGCGGGCGATCGAGCTCCATGCCCTGAGTGCCGCCCGTCCAGCGCTCGATGCTCTTGTGCTTGGCCAAGGCGGGCAGCACGACCCCGAGCGCGAAGGTGGCCATCGCGAAGTGCATGGCGCCCAGGCGCAGGGTCGGCAGGCCGAAGGCAAAGCCGGCGGCGAGGCAGGCCGCGCCGGCGATCGGCACCGCGGCCCAGTGCGGTACGCCCAGGTGAGCGATCTGGATGGCGGCGGCGTAAGCGCCCAGCGCATAGAAAGCGCCATGGCCCAGGGAAATCTGGCCGTTGTAGCCCACAAGGATGTTCACCCCCAGCAGGGCGATGGCATAGATGAGGATGTTCGTGAGGCGAAAGAGCTGGAAGTCCGAAGCGACGAGCGGCACGCAGGCAGCCGCGAGCAGCAGGAGCAAAAGGCCGGATCGCCTCAGGCGGCTTTCTTCTCGGCGGGAGGCGGCAGCAGCTTGAGGCAGCGCTCGATCCAGAGCGCGGTCAGCTTCTCCTGCACGCCGTTCTGCGCAAGGCGCTGCGCGAGAGCGGGGAAATCGACCTGGTCGAGCGACTGATCCTGGTTGAAGCAGGAGAACACGTAGCTCTTCTCGCCGGTCTTCGGATCCACGTGCGGCTGCAGGCACTGCGCGCAGATCTCCTTCATCATGCACTGCATCGGCGAGTTGATCGAGCCGATGGCGACGTGGGTGTCCTTGAGGAACGGCTTGAGCACGCCGTGCCGCGCCAGGGCGACGGCGGCCATCATGCGGTCCGAGCCGATCGCGATGATCCGGTCGGTGTTCGCGAACGCAACCGGCTGCTCGCCGAGCTTGCCGGTCGCATAGGCCTGCATTGCCTGGACGATGTTGCCGACGAAGCTGCGGTCCTCGGCTCGGCGCGCGCCAAAGCCGGGCGCCTCGTCCGAGCACCAGACCACGGTATCCGCGGCTGCCTCGATGTCCTCGACGCGATAGCGGTCGGCCAGGTGCTTGTAGCCGGCGAAATAAATGACCTTCGAGCCCGCGGCGCGAAGCGCGCGGCCAATGGAGAAGAGCACCGCGTTGCCGAGCCCGCCGCCCGCAAGAACCACCGTTTCGTCGCCGGGAATTTCGGTCGGCGTGCCGGTGGGACCCATGAGGACGACGGGCTCGCCAGGCCGCAGATAGGCGAGCAGGTCGGCCGAGCCGCCCATCTCGAGCGCGATCACGGCGATGAGGCCTTTGTCGCGGTCCACCCAGGCGCCGGTGAGGGCGAGGCCCTCCATCGCGAGCGTGGTGCCGGGCACGTGCAGCGCGAGCGTCTCGTAGTTCTGCAAGCGGTAGAACTGGCCGGGCTGGAAGCGCCGTGCCGCCACCGGGGCGCGCAGGACGACTTCCACGATGGTCGGCGTCAGGCGTTTCACTTCGTGCACGATCGCGCGCAATTCGCGGTTCAGCCTGGACAGGAATTCGCGGTCCGGGAGCGGCGACGACGCGGCGCGGCCATGCAGAACCCGGGACACCACCGGATAGCCTTGCTTCGCGCTTCCCATCGCCTTCACCACGTTGCCGAAGTAGGAGGGATGCAGGTCGCCGAAAAAGCTCATGAAGCGGCCGTCCTCATAGCGATGCAGCAGCACTTCCGCGCGCGAGGGCTTGGAAGTGTGGCGCTCGGGCTTGACCGGCGCCCCGGTCTCGTCGGTCGCGAGGAAATATTTGCCGTCGAGCTCGAGGCTGACACCTTCCTCGCGCGCGAGGACCGTGTTCGGCTGCGTTCCCGCCGCAATGAGGACCGACTTGGCCTTGAGCTCCGTGCCGTTCGTGAACTTGACCAAGGCGGCATGGCCGTGGCGATCCACTTCGATTCTCTCGGGCGTCAGGTTCTCGGCGAAAACGATCCCTTCCTCCAGCGCCTTGGCCACTTCCTCGTGATTGAGCGTGTAGGAGGGGCTGTCGACGAGGCGCCGGCGGTAGGCGATGGTCGAGCCGCCCCAGGCCTGGAGCACCTGAAGCCTCTTGTCCTGCGGCGTGGCCCTCAGGATCCGGGCGTGGGACAGGAATTCTTCGGCGATCTCTTTTTCTTCTCCGGTCCAGGTCGGCTTCGTTTCGAGCGCCTCGTAGCGCGACAGGAACTTCTCGACCTGCACCGCATAGTAGGCAAGAGACTCGGTGGCCGTGTCGATCGCCGTCAGGCCGCCGCCGATGACGACGATCGGCAGGCGGATCTGCAGGTTCGCGATCGATTCGCGCTTGGCGGCGCCCGTGAGCTGGAGCGCCATGAGGAAGTCGGAGGCCGCGCGCACGCCGCGCGCAAAGCCGTTCGGAATCTCGAGCACGGTCGGGCGCCCGGCGCCCGCGCACAGCGCGATGTGGTCGAAGCCGGCCTGGAAAGCCTCGTCGATGGTGAGCGTGCCGCCGAAGCGCACGCCGCCGAACATGGCGAACTGGGCGCGGCGCTCGAGCAGCAGGCGGATCATCTTGAGGAAGTTCTTGTCCCAGCGCACGGTGATGCCGTACTCCGCCACGCCGCCGAAGCCGGCCATCACGCGACTGTCCAGCGGCTCTTTCAGCTCGTCGATGTTTTTAACTGGCTTGAAGGGCGTTCTGTTGCCTAGAGCATCCACCCCGGACAGGTCCGCGCCCAGCGGTTCGATCTTGAGTCCGTCGATGCCGACCACCGTGTGCCCGTCGTTCATGAGGTGATGGGCGACGGTAAATCCGGCGGGCCCGAGCCCCACGACGAGCACCCGTTTACCGCTGGGCGCTTCGGGGTAGGGCCGGCGCAGGTTGAAAGGATTCCAGCGCGTGAGAAGGGAATAGATCTCGAAGCCGTAGGGCAGCTCGAGCACGTCTTTCAGCGTGCGCGTCTCGGCTTGCGGGATGTTGACCGGTTCCTGCTTCTGGTAGATGCAGGACTTCATGCAGTCGTTGCAGATCCGATGGCCGGTCGCCGCCACCATCGGATTGTCGACAGTGATGATGCCGAGCGCGGCGAGCGGCTGGCCGCGCGCCTTGACCATGTGGAATTCCGAGATCTTCTCCTCGAGCGGGCAGCCGGCGAGGGGCACCTTGAACACCGTCTGCTTGAAGCCCGCCGCCGGCGGCTTCTCCTTGAGGCCCTTCGAGCATGAATCCTTGCCTTGCTCGTGGCACCAGATGCAGTAGTTCGCTTCGTCGAGCGCGCCGGTGAGATCGGTGCCCGGGTCGGTGAGCGCGAAGCCCTCGCGAGGCCGTGTCTCAACGTGGATCGGAATAAGTTTCATGAAGTCGAGCTTGTGCGGCGCCTTGAAGAGCACGCCGCTGCGGTGCTTCGCCTTGCCCTCCGGGGTCGTCGTCGCCCATGCGGCGTATCGAGCCGCTTGTTCGAGGCGCTCCGAATTGGCCTTCTCGTCCTTCCCCCATTCCGTGATGTCTTTTGCAAACTGCAACTCGGAAGAAAAAGGAAAAGAAGCGGGGTCAAAAGCCTTCAGGGACTCCTCGGAAACCTTGTGCAGGGCGCGCCGCTGGACGAAGCTCCGCTTGACTGCCCAGAGCGGGGCGAGCTCGTGGTGGCGCGCCGCGAGGGCGTGCGCCTCCGCCTCGATGCCGAAAAGCCGGGCGACAAAGTCCTCGACGTGCGGCGCGAGCAGGACGAGGAGCTCGGACTCCGTCTTGCCGGAGGGCGGGTCCTGCCGCGCCTTCGACAGCAGGTCTTTTACCGCGGGCTCCAGGAAGTCGAGGAACGCCTGGTCGACGCGAATCAGTCCCGCGCGGCTGTAGAGATCCTCGAAATGGAGGCCGAAACCGAGGGTCATTGGATTTGTTTGGGTCCCAAACAATTATACTTCGCCGCGCCGCTGCCTGCCGCGGCTATTGCGGCGCCCGTCCGGAGACTTTAGCATCGCGCCTTCTTTCCGCCTTAGATCGATCCGCGAGGAGCTTATGCAGATAAAGAACAGCGTTTTTCTCATCACCGGCGGCGCCTCGGGCCTGGGCGCAGCGACCGCGCAGATGGCTGCGGCGAACGGCGGCAAGGTGGTCATTGCCGACTTGCAGGCGGAGCTCGGCGAAAAGCTCGCCAAGGAGATCGGCGGCAAGTACGTGAAGTGCGACGTCACCTCGGAAGCCGACGGGAAAGCGGCGGTCGAGGCGGCGGTGAAGGGCTTCGGCGGCGTGCACGTGCTCGTCAACTGTGCGGGCATCGGCGTCGCCGAGCGCACGGTCGGCAAGGACGCGCCGCACGATCTGGCGCGTTTTGCGCGCGTGATCAACATCAACCTGATCGGCACCTTCAACATGATTCGCCTCGCCTCCTTCGAGATGGTGAAGGCGGTGCCCAATGCCGCGGGTGAGCGGGGCGTCATCATCAATACGGCGTCGGTCGCGGCCTTCGACGGGCAGATCGGCCAGGCCGCGTACTCGGCTTCGAAGGGCGGCGTGGTGGGCATGACCCTGCCGATCGCGCGCGATCTTTCGCGCAACGGCATCCGCGTGGTGACGATCGCGCCGGGCCTCTTTCTCACACCGATGCTGCTCGGCCTGCCAAAGGAAGCGCAGGACTCGCTCGGCAAGCAGGTGCCGTTCCCGCCGCGCCTGGGCAAGCCAGACGAGTACGCGCAGCTCGCGCGCAGCATCGTCGAGAACGAGATGCTGAACGGCGAGACGATCCGGCTCGACGGCGCCATCCGCATGGCGCCCAGGTAACGACGGCTATTCTTCTTTCAGGCTCGACTTGAACAGGCGCGCGCGCTCGACGTAGCCGCGCGCGACCCGCAGCAGCCCTTCCTTTTCCTCGGGCTTGAGCTCGCGCACCACGCGCGCGGGCGAGCCGACCGCGAGGACCCCGGGCGGAATCTCCTTGCCCTCGGCGACGAGCGAATTGGCGCCTACCAGCGCGCCCGCGCCGATCTTCGCGCCGTTGAGGATCACGCTGTTGATGCCGATCAGCGCGCCGTCCCCCACCGTGCAGCCGTGCAGCATCACCTTGTGGCCGATGCTGACGTTGCGTCCGAGGGTGAGCGGAAAGCCGGGATCGCAGTGCAGGACCGAGGCATCCTGGATGTTGCTGCCGGCGCCGATGCGAATGAGATCGTTGTCAGCGCGGATGATCACGCCGAACCAAACGTTGGCGGCATGCTCCAGCACGACGGACCCGACCACCGTCGCGTTGTGCGCGATGTAGTGATCGTCGCCTTCGAGGCGCACTTTCCTGTCGCCGAGGGAATAGATCATGCGGGCCGGTATGATACCGCCCGCTCATGCGCCTAAGTGAATCGCTTTTTTTCGACATTCGCGGCCTCCGGTATCACGTGCGCCGCTGGCCGGGCGATGCGGCGCGCAAGCTCGTGCTGCTGCACGGCTGGATGGACGTGTCGGCCTCGTTCCAGTTTCTCGTCGATGCCATGAAGCCCGACTGGGACATCTACGCGCCCGACTGGCGCGGCTATGGCCTGACCTCCTGGTCCGGCTCGGACAACTACTGGTTTCCGGACTACCTCGCCGACCTCGATTACCTGCTCGACCGAATCCAGCCCGACACGCCGGTGGACCTCATCGGCCACAGCCTCGGCGGCAACGTCGGCGGCCTCTACGCGGGCATCTTTCCCGAGCGCATCGCCCGTTTCGTCAATCTCGAGGGCTTTGGCATGCCGAACACGCGTCCCGAGCAGGCGCCCAAGCGCTATGCGCGCTGGATCGGCGAGCTGAAGGGCGAGCCCGGCTGGCGGCCTTACGCGAGCTTCAGCGAGCTCGCCGACCGGATGCAGCGCAATAACCCGCGCCTGAAGCGCGAGAGGGCGGAGTTCCTCGCCCGGCACTGGGGCAAGGAGGCGCCCGAAGGCGTCGTCCTGCGCAGCGACCCGGCGCACAAGCTCGTCAACGCGACGCTCTACCGGCTGGACGAGGCGCGCGCCTGCTGGGAGCGCGTGACTGCGCCCGTGCTCTGGGTCGATGCCGAACACTCGGAAACGCGCACGCGCATGCGCCTCACCGCCGAGGAGCTGGCCGAGCGGCGCGCCGCCTTCAAGAGCCTCAAGTACGTCACGCTCAAGGATGCAGGCCACATGCTGCACCAGGACCAGCCCGAGGAGCTCGCCCGGGTCATCGAGGAGTTTCTGGTCTGATAGACTGACGTTCCTGGATGGACATAAACCAATTCGTACAAACCGTAGCCATCTATGCGCTCCCGGTTCTCTTCGCAATAACCCTTCACGAAGCGGCTCACGGCTACGTCGCCCGGCACTACGGCGACATGACCGCGTACGCGCAGGGACGCATCAGCCTCAACCCCGCGCGCCATATCGATCTCATGGGCACCCTCGTGATTCCGCTCGTGATGCTTGCCGTTTCCGGGGGAAAGGCCGCTTTCGGGTGGGCCAAGCCCGTGCCGGTCAACTATTCCGCGCTGCGCTCGCCTCGACGTCACATGATGTGGGTGGCGGCGGCCGGGCCGGCATCGAACCTGGCCATGGCGATCGGCTGGGCAGCGTTCCTGAAGCTCGCTCTCCTGCTGCCGGCGCACACCTTCAGCACCCCGATGGTGGCGATGGGCAAAGCGGGAATCAGCGTGAATCTGGTTTTCATGTTCCTCAACCTCCTGCCGATCCTGCCTCTGGATGGCGGGCGCATCGTGGCGAGCCTGCTGCCGCAGCGGGCGGCGGGGCAGTATGCAAAGCTCGAGCCGCTGGGGTTGCCGGTTCTCCTGGCGCTCTTTCTCCTGCCCATTTCGGGTGGACGGACCGCCCTTGATTTCGTACTGGCTCCGCTGGTCGGGACTTCGAGCGCGATGATCCGGTCGCTGGTGTATTGACGTGTTCGAAACCCGGGTCCTCTCCGGCATGCGTCCCACGGGGGCGCTCCATCTGGGTCACTATCACGGCGTCCTGAAGAACTGGGTCCGGCTGCAGGCCGAGTACCCGTGCCTTTTCTTCGTCGCCGACTGGCACGCGCTCACCACCGATTACGAAAAGCCCGGCGCGCTGCAGGAAATCGGCACCGACATGGTGATCGACTGGCTCGCCGCGGGCGTAGACCCGAACCAGGCGACGCTCTTCGTGCAGTCGCTCGTGCCCGAGCACGCGGAATTCCACCTGCTCCTTTCCATGATGACGCCGGTGGGCTGGCTCGAGCGCGTGCCGACCTACAAGGACCAGCAGGAAAAGCTCGCCAACAAGGACCTCTCGACCTACGGCTTTCTCGGCTACCCGCTGCTCCAGGCGGCCGACATCCTCATCTACCGCTCCAAATACGTGCCGGTGGGCGAAGACCAGGCGCCGCATATCGAGTTCTCGCGGGAGCTCGCGCGCCGCTTCAATCACCTCTATGGCCGCGAGCCCGGCTACGAGGACAGGGCCAAGGCGGCGGTGAAGAAGATGGGCGCCAAGAAGGCGCGCCTCTTCAACGATCTGCGAACGAAGTTTCTGGAGAGCGGCGATGGCGAGGCGATGAAGCGCGCCCAGGCGCTCCTCGATGCGCAGCAGAACCTGCCGCGCGGGGAGCGCGAGCTGCTCTATGGCTGGCTCGAAGGCGGCGGCCGCAAGATCCTGGTCGAGCCGGAGGTGCTGCTGACGGAGGCCTCGAAGCTCACCGGGCTCGACGGCCAGAAAATGTCCAAGTCCTACAACAACACGATCTCGCTGCGCGACGAGCCCGAGGCCATCACGAAGAAGATCAAGACCATGCCGACCGACCCGGCGCGCGTGAAGCGCAGCGACCCCGGAACGCCGGAGAAATGCCCGGTGTGGGGCCTGCATCTCGTCTATTCGGACGAGGAGCGCAGGAAGTGGGTGCAAAAGGGCTGCACCACGGCCGGCATCGGCTGCCTCGAGTGCAAGCAGCCGGTGATCGACGCCGTGATCGCGGAGTTGAAGCCCATGCGCGAGCGGGCGCAGACCTATCTCGACGACCCCACGCTCGTAAAGAACATCCTTGCCGACGGCAACGAGAAGGCCCGCAGGCTGGCCGTCGAAACCATGAGAGAGGTGCGCGAAGCGATGGGACTGACCTATCTATGAGCGAGCCCCAGACCGAGCCCCAGCCGATCGCGCGCATCTACGGCGAGCCGGTCATCGAGATCCCGGCCGATCTCTACATTCCCCCCGATGCGCTGGAGGTGATGCTGGAGGCCTTCCAGGGGCCGCTCGACCTGCTGCTCTATCTCATCCGCAAGCAGAACCTCGACATCCTCGACATTCCGATGGCGCCGCTCACGCGCCAGTACCTGGAATACATCGAGATCATGCGCAACAAGAACTTCGAGCTCGCGGCCGAATACCTGGTCATGGCCGCGATGCTGATGGAGATCAAGTCGCGCATGCTGCTGCCCAAGCCGACGCTGACCGAGGAGGAGGAAGATCCGCGTGCCGAGCTGGTGCGGCGCCTCCTCGAATACGAGCAGATGAAGGCTGCGGCGCAGAAGCTCGACGAGCTGCCCCGCGCCGGGCGCGACGTACTCTCGATCTCGGTCTTCATCGAGCGCACGGTCGAGGAGCGGCTGCCCGAGGTGCGGCCCGCCGATCTCGCCGAGGCCTGGCGCACGCTCCTTTACCGGGCGCGGCTTTCGGCCCACCACCACATTTCGCGCGAGGAGCTGTCGGTGCGCGAGCACATGAGCCAGATCCTGCGGCGCCTGCGCGAGCACCGCGTGCTGGAGTTCACCGAGCTCTTCGATCCCGCGCGCGGCGTCGCCGTGCTCGTGGTCACGCTGCTTGCGCTGCTCGAGCTCGCGCGCGAGACGCTCATCGACGTCACCCAATCCGAGGGGTTCGCCCCGATCTACGTGAGGATCGCCCATGCCGAGCCAAACTGAAGTCAAGCGCATTCTCGAAGCGGCCCTGCTCTCATCGCAGGAGCCGCTCTCGCTCGCCGACATGAAGCGGATCTTCGAAGGCCAGGTCGAGCCGGGCCCGCTGAAGGAAGCGCTGGAAGAGCTGGGCAAGGACTGGGAGGGGAAGGCCGTCGGCCTCGTGCAGGTCGCGAGCGGCTGGCGCTTCCAGACCCGGCCGGATTTCCTGCCCTTCATCGAAAAACTCGACCCCGAGGCCTCGCCGCGCTATTCGCGCGCCGTGATGGAGACGCTCGCGATCATTGCGTACCGCCAGCCGGTCACCCGCGGCGACATCGAAAACATCCGCGGCGTCGCCGTATCGGCGCAGATCATCCAGGCGCTGGAGAATCGCGGCTGGGTCGATATCGTCGGCCATCGCGAGACCCCCGGACGGCCGGAGCTGCTCGCGACCACCAGGCGCTTCCTCGACGACCTCGGCCTGCGCTCCCTCGAAGATCTGCCGCCGCTCGAGGAGATCGCGAGGACCGTCGAGTTGCCGCAGGCGCCCGCCGGGCATCCCGGGGCGACGACCCAGCCGGCCGCCAATGAGCCGAACGCGGAGCCCAACGGGGACTCGCATGCCGAGCCGAGCGTCGAGCCCGACGCGCCAGCCGCCGAAGCCGCCAGCTAGCCCGCAGGGCGAGCGCGTTCAAAAACTGCTCGCCGCGGCGGGCTTCGGCTCGCGCCGCGAGATCGAACGCTGGGTTGAAGCGGGGCGGATTCGCATCGGGGATCGGATCGCGAAGCTCGGGGACCGGGCGGCGCCGGATGATCCGCTTTTTCTCGATGGGAAGCTTCTAGAGCTAAAGAAGAAAGCGAAAACCCGGGTGCTCGCCTACCACAAGCCCATCGGCGAAGTGGTCACGAGAAGCGACCCCGGAGGCCGTCCCACGGTGTTCGACCGTCTTCCGGCGATCGAGGGCGAGCGCTGGATCAACGTCGGGCGGCTCGACCTGAACTCCTCGGGGCTGCTTCTGTTCACCAACGACGGCGAGCTCGCCAACCGCTTGATGCATCCGAGGCAGCAAATAGAGCGGGAGTACGAGGTGCGGGTGCAAGGCGGCCTGGACGAGACAAGGAGGAGCGCGCTCCTGAAGGGCGTGACTCTCGAGGACGGTCCCGCGAGGTTCAAGACCCTCGAGGACATGCAACGCGGGGAGGGGACCAATCGCTGGTACCGCGTGGTCCTCGCCGAGGGGCGCAATCGGGAAGTCCGCCGCATGGTCGAAGCCGTCGGTGCGCGGGTCAGCCGCTTGATCCGGGTGCGCTTCGGCCCCATCTGTCTGCCGAAGACGCTCGCAGCCGGGAGCCATGCGGAGCTGGGCGGCGAGCCTCTCGCGAAGATTGTGAAAGAAGCGAAAAGCGGTTAAACTTCAGGGGTTTCGTGCAGCATGGGAGCCGCGGCTCCCGGGAAAGATGGGCTTCGGCCCATTTTTTGTTTGTGCGGTCGCGCAGTTTTGCTGGGTGCAAGCATGGCGATAGCGGCGGTGGTCGAAACGACCCTGGCAGGCATGGGGTTCGAGCTGGTGGATGCCCAGGTATCCAACCACGGACGGTTGCTGCGCATCTTCATCGACCGGCCCGGAGGCATCACCGTGGACCACTGCGCGGACGTAAGCCGGCAGTTGTCCCATGTGCTGGCGGTCGAGGGCATCGACTACGACCGGCTGGAAGTGTCCTCGCCGGGCCTCGACCGGCCGTTGCGGAAGCTCGCGGATTTCGAGCGCTTCACCGGCCAGAAGGCGGAAGTGCGGATGCGGGTCGCGGACCAGACCGGCCGGCGCAAATACGCGGGCGCGATCCTGGGCGCCGCGCAGGGCAAGGTCAGGCTGCAGGTGGAAGACCGCGAGGTGGAGCTGGACCTTGGCGGAATGGACCGGGCGAAGCTGATACCGGAATTGTGAGGAATACGTGGCAACGACGACGACGACGAATTCGACGACTCAGGCGGGAACCGGGAACCGGGAGCTGGTGATGCTGGCCGACGTGCTGGCGCGGGAAAAAAACGTCCCGCGCGACATCGTGTTCGGCGCGCTGGAGCTCGCGCTCGCCTCGGCGACCAAGAAGAAGTACAGCGAGGACATCGATGTGCGGGTGTCGATGGACAAGAACACCGGCGCCTACGAGACCTTCCGCCGCTGGCGCGTGGTCGTGGACGACGAGCCGGACTACAACACGGCGCAGATGTACTGCCTCGAGGAGGCGCAGGACCGCAAGCCCGACGCCAAGATCGGCGACTACCTCGAGGAGCCGCTGCCGAACGTGGAATTCGGCCGCATCGGCGCGCAGACCGCCAAGCAGGTGATCCTGCAGAGGATCCGCGACGCCGAGCGCGAGCAGATCCTGAACGATTTCCTCTCGCGCGGCGACGAGCTGGTCACCGGCACCGTCAAGCGCATGGAGCGCGGCAACGCGATCGTGGAGTCGGGGCGCCTCGAAGCGCTGCTGCCCCGCGAGCAGATGATCCCCAAGGAAAACCTGCGCGTGGGCGATCGCGTGCGCGCCTGGGTGATGAAGATCGACCGCGGCGCGCGCGGTCCGCAGCTGATCCTTTCGCGCACGGCGCCGCAGTTCATCATGAAGCTCTTCGAGCTGGAGGTGCCCGAGATCGAGGAGAAGCTGCTCGAGATCAAGTCGGCGGCGCGCGATCCGGGCATCCGTGCCAAGATCGCGGTGCACACGACCGACCGCCGCATCGACCCGATCGGCACCTGCGTGGGCATGCGCGGCTCGCGCGTGCAGGCGGTGACGCAGGAGCTCGCCGGCGAGCGAGTCGACATCGTGCTCTGGTCGGCCGATCCGGCGACCTTCGTGATCGGCGCGCTCGCGCCGGCCGAGGTGAGCTCGATCCTCGTCGACGAGGAAAAGCACGCGATGGACGTGGTGGTGGACGAGGAGAACCTCGCGATCGCCATCGGCCGCAGCGGCCAGAACGTCCGGCTCGCCTCCGAGCTGACCGGCTGGACCATCAACCTCATGACCGAGGAAGAGTCGACCAAGAAGCAGGCCGAGGAGTCGACCCGCACCAAGACGCTGTTCATGGAGCGGCTCGACGTCGACGAGGAGGTGGCCGACATCCTCATCCACGAAGGCTTCTCCACGCTCGAGGAAGTCGCCTACGTGCCGATCAACGAGATGATGGAGATCGACGCGTTCGACGAGAATACGGTGAACGAGCTGCGCAGCCGCGCGCGCAATGCGCTGCTGGTGCAGGCGATCGCGAGCGAGGAGAGCCTGGAGGGCGTCGATCCCAAGCTCCTGCAGCTCGAAGGCGTGGACCAGTCGCTGGCGGCCAAGCTCGCCAAGGGCGGGATCAAGACGCGCGACGACCTGGCCGACCTCGCCGTGGACGAGCTCTCGGCGCTGACGGGCCTCGAGGAAGACCCGGCGAAGAAGCTGATCATGGCCGCCCGCGCGCACTGGTTTGAAGGGGAAGCCCAGGGCTCGGCCCAGGCCGTCGCGCCCGCGGCGAAGGGAGCTGCCTAAGTGGCCCAGACGAGCGTCGCGCAATTCGCAAGCGAGCTGAAGGTGCCGCCTTCCGTGCTGCTCGAGCAGCTTCGCGCCGCGGGGGTGGAGAAGCGCGTCGCCGAGGATTCGCTTTCCGAGCAGGACAAGGCGAAGCTCCTCGAGTACCTGCGCAAGTCGCACGGCTCGATCGAGCCGAAGAACAAGATCACGCTCACGCGCAAGCAGACGAGCGAGATCAAGAAGTCGGATTCGACCGGCAAGGCGCGCACGATCCAGGTCGAGGTGCGCAAGAAGCGCGTTTTCGTGAAGCGCGATCCCTCGGAGCTCGCCGCGGCTGCGACCGCCGCCGAGATGCCGCCGCCCCCGCCCCCGACGCCCGCGCCGGTGGCCGCCGGCCCGGATCCGGCCGAGCTCAAGCTGCGCGAAGAAGAGCAGAAGCGCCAGCAGCAGCTCTCCGAAATCCAGGCGAGGGAGCTCCAGCAGAAGCAGGAACGCGAGCGGCGCGAAGCCGAGGCGAAGGCGGCCGAGCGCGCCGCGCCGCCGGCCCCGGCCGCTTCGCCCACCGCGCCCGGCACGCTGCACGCGCCCAAGGCGGGCGAGCCGAAGCAGGACAAGAAGCCGAAGAAGGTCAAGCAGACGACCATCCTGCGGGACGACTCGGTGCGCCGCCGGCAGATCAAGACGCGCGGCGACATGGGTGGAGGCGTCGGCGGCTGGCACGGCCGCGGCGGCGCCCGTCATCGGCAGGGAGCGCAAGTCGGCGCAGGCGAGCAAACCTTCGCGGCGCCCACCGAGCCGGTGGTGCGGGAAATCATGGTTCCGGAGACGATCACGGTGGGCGAGCTCGCCCACCGGATGTCGGTGAAGGCCGCCGAAGTCATCAAGGTTCTGATGAAGCTCGGCAGCATGGCGACCATCAACCAGGCCCTTGACCAGGAAACCGCGATGATCGTCGTGCAGGAGATGGGCCATACGGCGAAAGCGGCCAAGCTGGATGATCCCGAGGCTTACCTCACCGACACGGAGGCGCACGACGCGGCCGAAGCCGTCGCTCGGCCGCCGGTCGTCACCGTGATGGGCCACGTCGACCACGGCAAGACCTCGCTGCTCGACTATATCCGGCGCACGAAAGTGGCCGCGGGCGAGGCGGGCGGCATCACGCAGCACATCGGCGCCTATCACGTGGAGACGCCGCGCGGCGTGATCACGTTCCTCGATACGCCCGGCCACGAGGCGTTCACGGCCATGCGCGCGCGCGGCGCCAAGGTCACCGACATCGTGATCCTCGTCGTGGCCGCCGACGACGGCGTCATGCCGCAGACGATCGAGGCGATCAACCACGCCAAGGCGGCCGAGGTGCCGCTCGTGGTGGCGATCAACAAGATCGACAAGCGCGAGGCGAATCCCGAGAAGGTGAAGCAGGAGCTGCTCGCGCAGGGCGTGGTGCCCGAGGACCTGGGCGGCGACGTGCCCTTCGTCCCGCTTTCCGCCAAGACGGGCGACGGCGTCGACGCGCTCCTCGAGCAGGTGCTGCTGCAGGCCGAGGTGCAGGAGCTGAAATCGCCCGTCGACGCTCCGGCGCGCGGCGTGGTGATCGAGGCGCGCCTCGACAAGGGACGCGGTCCGGTCGCGACGCTGCTCGTGCAATCGGGGACGCTCAAGCGCGGCGACATCGTGCTCACGGGCGCGGTCTACGGGCGCGTACGCGCCATGGCCGACGAGAACGGCAATGCCGTGCAGAGCGCGGGCCCTTCGATCCCAATCGAAATCCAGGGCCTGCAGGACGTGCCGCACGCGGGCGAGGACATGATGGCGCTCGCCGATGAGCGCAAGGCGCGCGAAATCGCGCTCTTCCGCCAGGGCAAGTTCCGCGACGTCAAGTTCGCCAAGCAGCACGCCGCCAAGCTCGACCTGTTCGGCCAGATGGGCGAGGGCGAAAAGAAGACGCTCAACCTGGTGATCAAGTCGGACGTGCAGGGCTCGCAGGAAGCGCTGGTCCACGCGCTCACGCGGCTTGCCACCGACGAGGTGAAGGTGACGGTGGTGCATGCCGGCGTGGGCGGCATCACCGAGTCGGACGTCAACCTCGCCATGGCTTCGCGCGCGGTCATCGTCGGCTTCAACACGCGGGCCGACGCCACGGCGCGCAAGCTCGCCGAGACCTCCGGCATCCAGATCCGCTACTACAACATCATCTACGAGGCGGTCGACGAGATGAAGGCGGCGCTCTCCGGCATGCTGGCGCCGGAGCGCAAGGAGTCGGTCCTCGGCCTGGTCGAAGTGCGCCAGGTGTTCCGCATCTCGAAGGTCGGCACCGTCGCCGGCTGCTACGTGCAGGAAGGCCTCGTCAAGCGCGGCGCGCAGGTGCGCGTGCTGCGCGACAACGTGGTCGTCCACACCGGCGAGATCGAGGCGCTCAAGCGCTTCAAGGACGACGTGCGCGAGGTCAAATCGGGCTTCGAGTGCGGCATCTCCTTGAAGGGCTTCCAGGAGATCAAGGAAGGCGACCAGTTCGAGGTGTTCGAAGTCCTCGAGGTGGCCAGAACGCTGTGAGTCGCGGGCGGCCACGCAAGGTGGCCGACCTGATTCAGCGCGAGCTCTCCGACCTGCTGCGCAGGGAAGTTCGCGATCCGCGCGTCGGCATGGTCACGATCACGGCGGTGGACGTTTCGCCCGACCTTTCCCACGCCAAAGTCTTCTTCACCCTGCTGGAAGAAAAAGACAGGGAAACGACCACTCAAGGGCTGCAGCGCGCCGCAGGCTACCTGCGCTCGCAGATCGCGAATCGCATCAAGCTCTATACGACGCCGGAGCTGCGCTTTGTGTACGACGAGTCGATCGAGCGCGGCGACCACCTCTCGCAGCTGATCGACAAGGCGAATCGCCGGTCGTGACCCGCCGCAAGCTCGACGGCGTGCTGCTGCTCGACAAGCCCGTGGGCCCCAGCTCGGGCACGGTGCTGCAGGCGGCGAAGAAGCTGCTCGACGCGAAAAAGGCCGGGCATGCGGGCACGCTCGACCCGCTCGCCTCGGGGCTCCTGCCGCTGCTCTTCGGCGAGGCGACCAAGTTCGCCCAGTTCGGGCTGGATGCGCCCAAGGAGTATGTGGCGCAAGTCCGCCTCGGAGCGACGACCGAGACGGGCGATGCGGAGGGCAGGGTGCTCGAGGAGCAGCCCGTCGCCGTCGATGATGCGACCCTCGAGCGCGCGCTGGCCCGCTTTCGCGGCGTGATCGAGCAGGTGCCGCCCATGTATTCGGCGCTCAAGCGCGACGGACAGCCGCTTTACGCGCTCGCGCGCGCGGGGCAGACGGTCGAGCGCGCGCCCCGCAAAGTCGAGATTCACGCGCTCGAGCTGCTCGGGCGCCAGGGCGAGACGCTGGAGATTCGGGTCGGCTGCAGCAAAGGCACCTACATCCGCCAGCTTGCGGTCGACCTGGGCGCGGCGCTCGGCACCGGCGCCCATCTGGCCGCGCTCCGGCGCACCGCCGTCGGAAAGCTGAGGATCGAGGACGCGATCACCCTGGAGGCGCTCCGGACTCAGGGGGCCGCCGCCCTGAAATCGATGGATTGCCTGCTGGAAGACCTGCCGCGGCTCGACCTCGAGTCGCGCGAGGCGAGCCGATTCCTGCAGGGCGCGCCGGTCGCCCTCGAGGGAGGAAAGGAGGGCGATTGGCGGGTCTACGGCGAGGGAGCCCTGCTGGGCGTGGGCCGCCTGGCCGATGGGCGGCTGCAGCCGCGCAGGTCAGTTGCAAGAGGCTGAAAAACCACGGAAAACACTTGTTGCGGCAGGGCATTCTCGGATAGAATCCCGCCCTCACACAAAGAGCCAGAGAGAGACTTAAGACATGAGTTTGCAGGTTGCGCAGAAAGCGCAAGTCGTAAAGCAGTATCAGCGCGCCGGAAACGACACCGGCTCGCCCGAGGTGCAGATCGCCCTTCTCACCGAGCGCATCAACGGCCTGGCCGAGCACTTCAAGACCCACGTGAAGGATTTCCACTCGCGGCGCGGGCTGCTCAAGCTCGTGAGCCAGCGTCGCAAGCTCCTCGACTACCTGAAGCGCAAGGACGCGGACAAGTATCGGTCGATCATCGACCGGCTCGGCCTGCGCAAGTAACTCCCCCGAATGCCGCGGCAAAGGACCCTCATCGGTGCGATGAGCGCTTTTTGCCGCCTGCCCTCTAAAAGGAACGCCCTTTGACTCCCACCAAGAAGACCTTCACGCTCGGCACGCAGCAGTACACCCTCGAGACCGGAGAAATCGCCCGCCAGGCGCACGGCGCGGTGCTTTGCACGGTGGAGGACACCGTGGTCCTCGCAGCGGTGACCGCCTCCAAATCGCCCAAGCCGGGCCAGAGCTTTTTTCCGCTCACGGTGGACTACGCGGAGAAGACCTATGCCGCGGGCAAGATTCCGGGCGGCTTCTTCAAGCGCGAAGGCCGGCCGACCGAGAAGGAGACGCTGACCAGCCGCCTCATCGACCGCCCGTTCCGCCCGCTTTTTCCGGACGGCTTCTATAACGAGGTGCAGGTCGTCGCGCAGGTGCTCTCGCTCAACCCCGAGGTCGACGCCGACATCCCGGCGATGATCGCAGTCTCGGCGGCGCTCACCCTCTCGGGCGTGCCGTTCAACGGCCCGATCGGCGCCTGCCGCGTCGGCTACCTGAACGGCCAGTACGTGATCAACCCGACCATGACGCAGCTGAAGGAGTCGCAGCTGAACCTCGTCGTCGCGGGCACGAGCCAGGGCGTGCTGATGGTCGAGTCCGAGGCGCTCGAGCTGCCCGAGGAAACGATGCTCGGCGCCGTGGTGTATGGCCACGAGCAGATGCAGGCCGCAATCAACGCGATTGAAGAGCTGGCGGAAGTGGCCGGCAAGCCGGCCTGGGACTGGAAGGCGCCCGAGCAGGACGAGGCGCTCTCAGGGAAGATCACCAGCCTCGCGGAAGCCGACTTGCGAGCCGCGTTCGACCTGCGCCAGAAGAGCGCGCGCTCCGAGGCGCTCAAGGCGGTGGGCAAGAAAGTGCACGAGGCCGTGGGCATCGGCAGCGAAGGCGGGCCCGACCTGAACACGGTGAACGACCTCCTTTTCGCGCTCGAGTCGAAGATCGTGCGCAACAAGATCCTCGACGGCGAGCCGCGCATCGACGGCCGCGACACGCGGACCGTGCGCCCGATCACGATCCGCACGGGCGTCCTGCCGCGCACGCACGGCTCGGCGCTCTTCACGCGCGGCGAGACCCAGGCGCTCGTCACCGTCACGCTCGGCACCGGGCGCGACGAGCAGATCATCGACGCGCTCGCCGGCGAGTACCGCGAGCGCTTCATGTTTCACTACAACATGCCGCCGTACGCCACCGGCGAGACCGGCCGGTACGGCTTCACCAAGCGCCGCGAAATCGGCCATGGCCGCCTCGCCAAGCGCTCGCTCGTGGGCATGCTGCCCCCCGCCACGGAATTCGGCTACTCGCTGCGCGTGGTGTCGGAGATCACCGAGTCGAACGGCTCCTCGTCGATGGCCTCCGTGTGCGGCGGCAGCCTCGCGCTCATGGACGCGGGCGTGCCGATCAAGGACCACGTCGCCGGCATCGCCATGGGCCTCATCAAGGAAGGCAACCGCTTCGCGGTGCTGACCGACATCCTCGGCGACGAGGATCACCTCGGCGACATGGACTTCAAGGTCGCGGGCACCGAGAACGGCCTCACCGCGCTGCAGATGGACCTCAAGATCGAGTCGATCACCAAGGAGATCATGCGCGTCGCGCTCGCGCAGGCCCGCGAGGCGCGGCTGTCGATCCTCAAGCAGATGAAGGAAAGCATCTCCGGCTCGCGCACCGAGCTCTCCTCGTTCGCGCCGCGCATCATCAAGATCAAGATCAACCCGGACAAGATCCGCGACGTCATCGGCAAGGGCGGCGTGGTCATCCGCGGCATCCAGGAAGAAACCGGCACCACCATCGAGATCGAGGACGACGGCACCATCTCGATCGCTTGCGTGGCGGCCGAGGGCGGCGAAGCGGCGCGCAAGCGCATCCAGGACATCACCGCCGACGTCGAGGTCGGCAAGGTCTACGAAGGCCCGGTGCTGCGCCTGCTCGATTTCGGCGCCATCATCCAGCTGCTGCCGGGCAGGGACGGCCTCCTGCACATCTCGCAGATCAGCAAGGAGCGCGTCAACGCGGTCTCCGACTATCTCAAGGAAGGCCAGATCGTGAAGGTCAAGGTGCTCGAGGCCGACGACAAGGGCAGAGTACGCCTGTCGATGAAGGCGGTCGGCGAGCAGGAAACCGCGAAGACGGGGTAAGGAAGGAAAAACCTGGATCCCCGCTTTCGCGGGGATGGCGAAATGGCTATTTCGCCACCTGCCGCTCGCGCATCTCGTCGAGCGTCTTGCAGTCGATGCACAGCGTCGCCGTCGGGCGCGCCTCCAGCCGCTTCAGGCCGATCTCCACGCCGCAGCTGTCGCAGTAGCCGTACTCGTTCGCGTCGATGCGGCCGATCGTCTCGTCGATCTTCTTGATGAGCTTGCGCTCGCGGTCGCGGTTGCGAAGCTCGAGCGCCATGTCGGATTCCTGGCTCGCGCGATCGTTCGGGTCGGCGAACACGGTCGCCTCGTCCTGCATCGTGTGCACGGTGCGATCGATCTCCTGCGAGAGCTCGGCCTTCACGCTCTCGAGGATCTTGCGGAAATGCGAGCGCTGCTTCGCGTTCATGTACTCCTCGCCTTTTTTCGGGGCGTAGGGCGTGAACGCTTTTCTCGTCAGCTCCACCGTGATTTTTCGCTTGTGGCCAAAAAAATGAAGGCGCCTTTATAGCAGAAAAGCCCCCCTGCCGCCAGCCGAAAAGGGAGTATGATTGGCGCCCTTTTTGTAAGGATTGCGCGGGGTGTGGCGCAGCCTGGTAGCGCGCCTGCTTTGGGAGCAGGATGTCGGGAGTTCAAATCTCTCCACCCCGACCATGGTCTGGCCCGGCAGGTGACGGGAAGCGCAGTCTGCCCGTAGCTCAACCGGATAGAGCACCAGCCTTCTAAGCTGGGGGTTGTGGGTTCGAGTCCCGCCGGGCAGGCCATTACAGGTTTTGTGCACGACGGTGGCCGTAGCTCAAGGGTAGAGTCCCGGATTGTGATTCCGGTTGTTGTGGGTTCGAGTCCCATCGGCCACCCCATCCTCCAGTTGGATCATGCGAGCGCCCACGAAATGGAGCAGGCCGGCCCTCTCGGCGCGCGCGACCGCGGGTGAAGCCTTCGTAGCGAACACGCGCGCGGCGATCGAGCAGATCGCGGCGAACCGCGCCGGCGCCGCCGCCGGACGCGACCCCGAATACCTGCACCAGTTGCGCGTCGGCGTGCGAAGGCTGCGCTCGACGCTGCGCGCGTTCCGCGAGCTGTTGCGCCGCAAGCCCGCCGATGCGATCGAGGCGCCGTGGCGCTCGATGATGCGCACGCTCGGCGCGGCGCGCGACTGGGACGTCCTCGATCACTCGCTCGTGGCAGGCGAGCTGCGCGTGGACGCCGGCAGCCAGCGCAGGGAAGCCCGGCGCCGGGCGCGCGCGCTGGTGCGCTCGGCGCGTTTCTCCAAGGCCATGCGGCGCTCTTTCGCCTGGGCGCAGAGCCATCCCTGGCGCCGGCGCGCCGATCCTGCGGAGCCGCTCAATGAATTCGCGCGGCGCGCACTCGAGCAACTGCACAAGGACTTGCGCAAGGCGGCGCACGGCATCGACTGGCGCGATGCGCGCCGCCGCCATCGCGTGCGCATCCGCGTGAAGCGCCTGCGCTACGGCTGCGACTTTTTCGCGGGCGGGTTTCCGCACCGCCATGCGCGCCCCTTCCTGGAGAGCCTCCGCGCGCTGCAGGACATCCTCGGCGAGATGAACGACATCGAGGTGCAGCGGCCGTTGCTCCGCCGCCTGGAGGCCGGGGGGAGGGCGCCCGAGCGGCTCGCCTCCCGCGAGCGCGCGCTCATCGCCGCGCTCGGGCCTGCCTGGGAAACCTTTGAGTCGCGCCGGCTTTTCTGGCGCGAACGGCCAGCTGCTCGCGCGAGAGGATGAAGACTGTCCCCGGCTCGCTCGTCTCGGGCCACGTGAACGGCAAGCGGGGATAGGCCCGCTCCAGCGAGCGATGCGCATCGCCCACTTCGCAGACGAGCAGCCCGCCGGGATTCAAGTGCTTTTTCGCGCCGGAAAGAATCGTCCGAATCAGATCGAGCCCGTCCCTGCCCGCCGCAAGAGCAAGGCGCGGCTCGTAGTCGTACTCGGGCGGGAGCTTGCCCATGGTGCGCGCATCCACATACGGCGGATTGGTGACGATCAGGTCGTAGGTTTGCTTGATTGAAGAAAAGAGATCGGAACGCAGAAGGCGGATCCGAGCACCGAGACGGTGCTTGCCGACATTGATCTTCGCGACCTCGAGGGCGTCGCGCGAGATATCGCTCGCATCGACGCGCGCTTTGGGAAACGCTTGCGCCGTCAGGATCGCTAGGCACCCGGATCCGGTGCACAGGTCGAGCGCCCGGCGCACCGGCCGCTGCAGCCAGGGCCGGAGGCGCTCGCGCAGCAACTCCGAGATGAACGAGCGCGGCACGATGACGCGCCGGTCGACGTAGAAGCGCCGGCCGTCGAGCCAGGCTTCGCTCAGGAGGTAGGCGAGGGGAATGCGCTCGCGCAGGCGGCGCTCAAGGACCGCCTTTTGTTTCTCGGCATTCTTGACGCTGCTGAAAAGCCAGGCGGCCTCTCCGCGGGCATCCAAAGTCCCATGGCCGTAGTGCAACCGGGCGCGGCGCAGGCGGCGCTCGATCTCGCGCAGGGTCAAGGACGCAGTTTCAACATAACAGGGCGCGCAGGACGTCGAGGTAGATGCGCGAGAGCTGCTCGAGCGCGGCGACCTCGATGTGCTCGTTCAGCTTGTGGATGCTCGCGTTCACCGGGCCGAGCTCGATCACTTCGGGCGAGATCTCGATGATGAAGCGCGCGTCCGAGGTGCCGCCGGTGGTCGAGAGCTCGGCGTTGCGGCCGGTGTGCCGCTTGCAGACCTCCTGCATCACCTGGGCGAGCCTGCCCTGCGCGCTCAGAAAGGGCCTGGCGCCGAGCACCCAGGAGATCGAGTACTCGAGCCCGTGCTTCTTGAGGATCGACTCCACGCGCTGCATGAGCGAGGCGTCGGTGCTCTCGGTCGAAAAGCGGAAGTTGAAGTCGACCTCGACGCTCCCGGGAATCACGTTGCCTGCGCCGGTGCCGGCATGGATGTTCGAGACCTGCCAGGTGGTCGGCGGAAAGCTCTCGTTGCCCTTGTCCCATTGCGTCTTCGCCAGCTCGGCGAGCGCGGGCGCGAGCTGGTGCACCGGATTGCGCGCAAGGTGAGGATAGGCGACGTGCCCTTGGATTCCCTTGACCGACAACTTTCCTGACAGAGATCCGCGCCGGCCGTTCTTGAGCGTGTCGCCGAGCGCATCCACCGACGTCGGTTCGCCAACGATGCAGTAGTCCATCGTCTCGCCGCGCCTTTTCAGCGCCTCGACGACCTTCACCGTGCCGTCGACGGAAGGGCCTTCCTCGTCGGAGGTCAGCAGCAAGGCGATCGACCCGCCATGGCTCGGTGTGTTTTCGATGAAAGCTTCGACGGCCACGACAAAGGCCGCGATGGAGGATTTCATGTCGGCTGCGCCGCGCCCGTAGAGCCTGCCGTCCTTGATCGTCGGGACGAACGGGTCGGTATGCCATTCCGAAAGCGGCCCGGTCGGCACCACGTCGGTGTGGCCGGCAAAGCAGACGAGAGGGCGCTCGCTGCCGCGCCGCGCCCAGAGGTTGGTGACCTCGCCGAAGCGCATCGGCTCGCACTTGAAGCCGATTCTCGCCAGCCGCTCGGCCACCATCGCCTGGCAGCCGCCGTCCTCGGGCGTGACCGAGCGGCGTCCGATCAGCTCCTGCGCGAGTTGGAGCGCGCCCGACACCTCAGGTTCCGAGCAGGTTCCGGGCCTAGGCGCTGGCGTCGATCTTGAAATCGCTGAACGACGCGCCGCCGGCGGAGGAGAGCACGCCTTCCTTCTTCTCGTCCTTCTTGTCGGGCACCGGCGTGATGTTGCCCGAGGAGATCTGCCCCGCGGTCGCCTGGTTGATGAGCCAGAGCATGTTGGTCGCGGAGTCGGCGTTGAGCATGCACTCCTCCTGCGTGATCACGCCGTCCATGAACATCTTGAAGAGCGCCTGCTCGAAAGTCTGCGAGCCGGGGGCCATGCTCTTTTCCATGGCCTCCTTGATCTCGTTGATCTCGCCCTTCTCGATCAGCTCGGCCACGTGGCGGGTGTTGAGCAGGACCTCGACCGCGGCCTTGCGCGCGCCGGTCTTGGTGCGCACGAGGCGCTGCGAGATCACCGCCTGCAGCGCGGCGGAAAGGTCGAGCAGCAGGGTGGGCCGGTTCTCCAGCGGGTAGAAGCTGATGATCCGGTTCATCGCGTGGTAGCTGTTGTTCGCGTGCAGCGTGGCGAGCGCGAGGTGGCCCGATTGCGCGTAGGCGAGCGCCATGCCCATCGTCTGCTTGTCGCGGATCTCGCCGATCAGGATGCAGTCCGGCGCCTGCCGCAGCGCGTTCTTGAGCGCGACCTCGAAGCTCTTGGTGTCGCTGCCGACTTCGCGCTGGTTGACGATCGACTTCTTGTTCTTGAAGATGAATTCGACCGGATCCTCGAGCGTGAGGATGTGGCCCGACTTCTGCTCATTGCGGTAGTCGAGCATCGCCGAGAGCGAGGTGGATTTGCCCGAGCCGGTCGCGCCGACCATGAGGATCAGGCCGCGCTTCTGCATGATGATTTCCTTGAGCACCTCGGGCAGGCCGAGCGTGTCGAGCGGCGGCACGCTGCCCGGGATGAAGCGCACGACAACCGCGGGGGAGCCTTTCTGCCGGAAAGCGCTGATCCGGAACGCGCCGACGCCTTCGAGTGCGTAGGCGGTGTTCAGCTCCATCTCCGCCTCGTATTCCTTGATCTGGTGCTCGTTCAGCACCTCATAGAGGAGGGTCTTCACCGCCTCGGCGTTGAGCATCTGCTGGTTCACCGGCATCGCGACGCCGTTGATCTTGATGTTGATCGGCGCGCCGACCGACAGGAATATGTCGGAGGCCTTCTTGTCCGCCATCACCTGGAACAGCTTTTTCATCGCCGACATGGGCTTCTCCCCTCCGCGAGCGCGCGGATGACCCTCTAGTGTAGCTAATCCCCGCGCAGCAGCTCGTTAAGACTCGTCTTCGCGCGGGTCTTTGCGTCCACCTTTTTGACGATTACTGCACAGTAAAGGGCGCAACTGCGGTCCCCCGAGGGCATCGTGCCGGGCACCACCACCGAGCCCGCCGGCACCCGCCCGTAGATCACCTCGCCGGTTTCCCGGTCGAAGATCTTCGTGCTCTGGCCGATGAAGACGCCCATCGACAGGACGCTGTTCTCCTCGACCACGACGCCTTCCACGACCTCCGAGCGCGCGCCGATGAAGCAGTTGTCCTCGATGATGGTCGGGTTGGCCTGGATCGGCTCGAGCACGCCGCCGATGCCGACCCCGCCCGAGAGGTGCACGTTCTTGCCGATCTGCGCGCACGAGCCCACCGTCGCCCAGGTGTCCACCATCGTGCCTTCGTCGACGTAGGCGCCGATATTGACGTAGGAGGGCATGAGCACGACGTTTTTCGCGACGTAGGCGCCTTTACGCGCCATCGCAGGCGGGACCACCCGGAAGCCCTTCTTCCTGAAGGCCTTGGCATCCATCGAGGCGAACTTGGACGGGACCTTGTCAAAATAGGCGGTCGGCCCGTTCTTCATGAGGCGGTTGTCTTCCAGCCGGAACGAAAGGAGCACGGCCTTCTTCAGCCACTGATGCGTTTCCCATTTGCCGTTCAGCTTCTCGGCCACGCGCAGCTCGCCGCTGTCGAGCCCGTCGATGACCTGCTTGACGGCCTTGCGCAGCTTCTGGGGCGCGCTTTTCGGTTGGATCGAGGCCCGGTCTTCCCAGGCCTGCTCGATGACGTCTCTCATAGCGATTGGGCGAGCTGCATCATGCGCTGAACGGCCTCTTTGCACTCCGCGAGCGGCGCAACGAGCGCAACGCGAAGGCGGTTCTTGCCCGGGTTCACGCCCTGCGATTCACGCGCGAGATAGCTCCCCGGCAAGACCGTCACATTATATTGTTGGTACAAGCGCCGCGCGAAGGCGGCGTCGTCGATGGGCGTCTCGATCCACAGATAGAAGCCGCCCTGCGGCTTTTCCGCTCGCAGCGGTTTGCGAATCAAGGGCAGCACGGAAGCATACTTTTCGGCGTACAAGCGCCGGTTTTCGCGCACGTGCGCCTCGTCGCTCCAGGCGGCGATGGAGGCGCGCTGCACGCTGAGGCTCATCGCCGACCCGTGATAGGTGCGGTAAAGGAGGAACGACTTGAGCAGCGCCGCGTCGCCGGCGACAAAGCCCGAGCGCATGCCCGGAGAATTGGAGCGCTTGGAGAGGCTCGTGAACATGACCAGGCGCGGAAAACCCTTGCGGCCGAGGCGCTCGGCCGCCTCCAGCGCGCCGAGCGGCGGCTGCGCCTCGTCCAGGTAGATCTCCGAGTAGCACTCGTCGGAGGCGATGACGAAGCCATGCCGGTCGGAAAGCTCGAAAAGCGCCTTCCATTCCTCGAGATCCATCACCCGGCCGGTCGGGTTGCCCGGCGAGCAGACGTAGGCGAGCTGCACGCCGCGCCAGTCGAGCTCCTCGAAGCGGCGGCCTTCGTTCAGGAAAACGGGCGTGGCGCCGGCAAGAAGGGCCGCCCCTTCGTAGATCTGATAGAAGGGATTCGGGCAGACGACCCGGGCGCCGGGCGCAAGAACCGTCTGCCCGAAGGCAAAGAGCGCCTCGCGCGAGCCGTTGACCGGCAGCACCTGGGTCGCCGGGTCGAGCTCGGACAGCGAGTAGCGGCGCTTCGCCCAGGCGGCGGCCGCCTCTCGCAGCTCCGGCAATCCGAGCGAACGGGGATATTGGGCGAGGCCGTCGAGCGCCGAGGTGAGGGCGCTCTTCACGAGGGCCGGCGTCGGGTGCTTGGGCTCGCCGATCGACAGGTCGATCGGCTTGAGCGCCGGGTCGGCGCTGACCCCGGCGAGATTGGCGCGGACCTTGTCGAAAGGGTAGGGCTGGAGCCGGGCCAGGAAGGGATTCACTGCGGCGGATTCAAGCCGGCTTCTTCCAGCCTTTTTTGACGTGCTCGGCCACGACGGACGTGTAGATTCCGCCCCGGACGTTGAATTTGGCCGCGAGCCGCAGGTAGCGCGGCCGCAGGGCTTTGACGAGGTCATCGCAGATGCGGTTGGTGACCGCCTCGTGGAAGGCGCCCTCGTTGCGAAAAGACCAGACGTACAGCTTGAGCGACTTCAGCTCCACGCAGAGCCGCTCGGGGATGTACTCGAGCGACAGCACCGCGAAATCCGGCTGCCCCGTGAGCGGGCACAGGCACGTGAATTCGGGAATTTCCATTTGAATCCGGTAGTCGCGGCCGGGCGCCGGATTGGCGAACGTCTGCAAGCGCTTGGTCGGGCGAGACGCAGGACGAGATGCGGACCGCGAAGGCATCGGAAAAAGCTCGGGATGTGGACAAAAACGAAGCGGGCAGATGGTATCATCTTCAAAACTCGAAGAGGCCCATGCGGCTCACTCAGCTCAAGCTCTCAGGCTTCAAGTCCTTCGTAGATCCCACTTCGATTCACGTTCCAGGCCAGCTGGTCGGCATCGTCGGCCCCAACGGCTGCGGCAAGTCCAACGTCATAGACGCGGTGCGCTGGGTGCTGGGGGAGTCGCGCGCCTCGGCGCTGCGCGGCGATTCGATGCAGGACGTCATCTTCAACGGCTCGGGCAACCGCAAGCCGCTCGCGCGCGCCGCGGTCGAGCTCCTTTTCGACAACTCGATGGGCCGCGCGGCCGGCCAGTGGTCGCAGTACGCCGAGATCTCGGTGCGGCGCGTGCTGCAGCGGGACGGCGAATCGTCCTACTACATCAACGGCACCCACGTCCGGCGCCGCGACATCACCGACATGTTCCTCGGCACCGGCCTCGGGCCGCGCGCCTACGCGATCATCGAGCAGGGCATGATCTCGCGCGTGATCGAGGCCAAGCCCGACGAGCTGCGCGTCTTCCTGGAGGAGGCCGCGGGCGTCTCGCGCTACAAGGAGCGCCGCAGAGAAACCGAGAACCGGCTCGCCGACACGCGCGAGAACCTGGCCCGCGTCACCGACATCCGCACCGAGCTCGGCACGCAGATCGAGAAGCTCGAGGGCCAGGCGAAGATCGCCACCCGCTACAAGGAAATCCAGCAGGAGCTGCAGTTCAAGCAGCAGCTGCTGTGGCACCTGCGCCGCCGCGACGCGAACGCGGAGCGCGAGAAGCACGGGCGCGAGATCGCCTCGGTCGCGAACGAGCTCGAGGCGGGCGCGGCCGGCCTGCGCGAGGTCGAGTCCCGCGTGGAGGGCGCGCGCGTCACCCACTACGGCGCGGGCGACGCGCTCAACACCGCCCAGGCCGCGGTCTACGCCGCCAACGCCGAGGTGGCCCGCCACGAGTCCGAGCTGCGCCATGTCGAGGAGACGCGCAACCGGCTCGAAGGCCAGCATACGGAGCGCAGGGTGCAGCTCGGCTCCTGGCGCGAGCAGCGGGCGCAACTGACGCAGTCGCTCCACACCTGGGCCGCGCGCTCCGATAGCGCCCGCCAGCGCGTGGCCGCCGCGCAGGCCGCGTTGACGACCGAAAGCACGCGCCTGCCCGAAGCCGAGGCTGCCGAGCGCGCGGGCCAGGCCGCCCTGGACGAGGCGCGCAGCCTCGTCCTGCAGACGGAGACCCGGCTGCAGGTCGCGCAGCAGGGCGCGACGCTGCTCGAGCGCACATTGCAGTCGCTCGCGCAGCGGCGCGAGCGACTGGAAACCGAAGCCCGCATTCTCGCCGCTCCGGATCGACCCGTCGTCGAAGCCAAGGACCTCGAGGCGCTGCAGCAGGAGGCCGAATCCCTCGCCGCCGCGAGCGCAGCCGCCGCGGAAGCGCTTGCCGAGGCGACCCGCGAGCACACCGCCGCGGACGCCCAGCTCGCCACGCTGAAGCAGGTCCAGGCCGCGGCCGAAGAGGAAGCGCCTTTGCACGAGTGGCTCGAGCGCCAGCGCCTCGCCGGCCTGCCGCGCTTCTGGCAGAAGATCCGCATCGACGCGGGCTGGGAGGTCGCGCTCGAATCGGTCCTGCGCGAGCGCCTGCACGCGCTCGAGATCGCCTCGAGCGGCGTCTCGGGCGACCGGCCGCCGGTCAAGGCGAGCCTTTTCGCGCCGGGCCGCAGCGAAGCGGCGGCCGCCTCCGCGGCCCACGTGCCGCTGCAAAGCAAGGTGCATCCGATCGATCCGAGCCTGGAAGGCGCGCTCGCCGACTGGCTGACCGGCGTCTACGTCATCGAGGGCGTCCCCGACGCGGCGCAGCGCGCGGCGCTGCCGGCCGGCGCCGTGCTCGTCAACCGCGAGGGCGACCAGTTCACGCGCCACACGGTCAGCTATCACGCGCCGGATCCCGCCGATGCCGGCATCCTCGCGCGACAGGCGGAGATCGAGTCGCTGGAAGAGCGCTGCCGGGCGCTCGCCGCTCGCGTCGAGCAGGCGCGGGCCGATGCCGAGCGCGCCGAAGGACAGCATGCGATGCGCCAGCGCCGGCTGCACGAGGCGCAGATCGAGTCGCTCAAGCGCGACCAGGCGCTCGAGCGCTCGGCGCAGATCGACAAGGAGCTCGGCGAGCTGAAGGCCGAGGACGAGCGCGACGGCGCGGCCTTCGCGGAGGCGAAGCGGACGCTGGAAAACGGCGCCGGCGAGATCGCCGACGCGAACGCGCGGCTCGAGGAAGCGCAGGCCGCGCACCGGGCGGTCGAGGCCGCGCTGGCCGAGCAGCGCGTGCGCACGCAGGCCGCCGAGCGCGAAGCCCAGGATGCGGTGTTCGGCGAGCGCGAGTGCACGGCCAAGATCGCCGAGATCGACAACTCGGTGCGCATGATCGACCAGCAGATCGCGCATGCCGAGGAGGAGGTGAGCCGCCTTACTGCGGAACTCGCCGTCGATCCCATCCCGGCCGTGCGCCAGGCGCTCGATGCCGCTGTTGAAGCCCGCATGGGCAGCGAAAAATCGCTCGGCGCCGCGCGCGACGCGGTGGAAGCCGCCGCCGGGGCGCTGCGCGCCCTCGAGGAAGAGCGCCTCAAGATCGAGGGCACGCTCGCGCCGCTGCGCGAGCGCGTGAACGAGCTGCGCCTGAAGGAGCAGGCCGCGCAGATCAACCACGACCAGTTCGAGGCCCAGCTGCGGGAGGCGAACGCGGACGAAGCCGCGCTCGCGCTCGCGGCCGAGAATGCGCCGCGGCCTTCCTCGCTGCAGGGCGAGCTGACCCGGCTGACCCAGGCCATGAACGAGCTCGGCGCGGTGAACCTGGCCGCGGTCGAGGAGCTCGCCACGAGCCGGGAGCGCAAGGGCTTCCTCGATTCGCAGTCGGCGGACCTCGAGGAAGCGGTCACCACGCTCGAGGACGCGATCCGGCGCATCGACCGGGAGACGCGCGAGCTGCTGCGCGAGACCTTCGACACGGTCAACAAGCACTTCGGCGCGCTCTTCCCGGTGCTTTTCGCGGGCGGGGAGGCGAAGCTCATCATGACCGGCGAGGAGATCCTCGACGCGGGCGTGCAGGTGATGGCGCACCCGCCGGGCAAGCGCAACAGCAGCATCCACCTGCTCTCCGGCGGCGAGAAGGCGCTCACGGCGATCGCGCTGGTTTTCGCCATGTTCCAGCTCAATCCCGCGCCGTTCTGCCTGCTCGACGAGGTGGACGCGCCGCTCGACGACAGCAACACGACGCGCTTCTGCGACCTCGTGCGCAAGATGTCGGCGCAGACGCAGTTCCTCTTCATCAGCCACAACAAGATCACGATGGAGCTCGCGAACCAGCTGATCGGCGTGACGATGCCCGAGTCCGGCGTCTCGCGCGTCGTCGCCGTCGACATCGAGGAAGCGCTCCGCATCCGGGAGGAGCTCGCGGCCTGAGCGCGCCATGAGCGAGCTTCAGACGGGGCTGCTCGCCATCGGGGCGCTGGTCGTGGTAGGCGTGCTCGCCTATAACCGGCTGCAGGAGCGGGCCGCCCGCCGTTCCGCCGAGCAGGCCTTCCAGTCCAGCCATGCCGATGTGCTGCTCGAGGGCGTCGATCCCCGCCGGGAGCCGACGCTCGAGCCGCCCGCGGCGCCGGCGCCCCGGCCCGCCCCGCGCGCCGTGGTTGCGGAAAACGGCGCCCAGCCCGACCCGAACGTCGACTACATCGTCGAGATCGCCTTTGCCGAGCCGGTCCCCGCCTCGGCCCTGCAGGAGCCCTGGAGAGTCATCGAGCGGCGCCACGCGCACCGCGCGCTGCTCTCAAGCGATGCCGAGGGCAGGCTCTGGCGCGCGGGCCTGCAGCTCGCTTCGCGCGACGGCGCCGTGAGCGAAGCCGACCTGATCGAGTTCCGCTCGGCCCTGGATGCGCTCGCCGCTTCCCACGGCGGCGCCGTATCGGCGCCGGAGATGCGCGCGGCGATGGAGTCGGCACGATCGCTCGATGCGCTTTGCAGCGAATCGGACGTCCAGGTGGTGATGCACGTGACCGGCGGGCCGTTTCCCGGCACCAAGATTCGCGCCGCCGCGGAGGCGAGCGGCCTGCAGCTCGAGGTCGACGGCCGCTTCGCGCTCCGGGACGACGACCAGCGACTGCTCTATACCCTCGCTGCGCGCGACGGCACCGCCTTTGCCGCCGAGACGATCCGCGCCGCGAGCCCTGCGGCGCTTACGCTCGCGCTCGACGTGGGCCGCGCGCCCGACACGCGCCGCACTTTCGAGTCGATGGCCCGCTTCTCCAGCCAGCTCGCCTCGGTCCTGGGCGGGCACACCGTCGACGACAACGGCAACGCGCTCGATGAGCGCGCGGCGGGCGCGATCGCGCAGCAGCTCGACGCGGTGCGCGCGAGGCTGGAGGAACGAGGCATCAGGCCGGGCAGCCCGGCCGCCCTGCGCGTCTTCTCCTGAAGCCGTGGCCGCGCCGAAAGAGGCCCGCGCGCGCATCGACGTTCTTCGTCGCGAGATAGAGCGGCATAACGAGCTGTATTACCTCAAAGACGCCCCCGAGGTGTCCGACGCGGAGTACGACCGGCTGTTTCGCGAGCTGGCTGCGCTCGAAAGCGCCCATCCCGAGCTCGCGTCGGCCGATTCGCCGACGCAGCGCGTGGGCGCCGCGCCGCTAAGCAAGTTCGCGCAAGTGCGCCATCGCGTGCCGATGCTGTCCCTGGGCAACGCGTTCGGCGAGGACGAGGTGAGGGCCTTCGACCGGCGCGTGCGCGAGGCACTCGGCGCGGACTCCGTCGCCTACGCGGCGGAACCGAAATTCGACGGCCTCGCCATCAGTCTGAGCTATCGCGACGGCGTACTGGTCCAGGGCGCCACGCGGGGCGACGGCATGGTGGGCGAGGACGTCACTGCCAACCTGCGCACGGTGCGCTCGCTGCCGCTCCGCCTGCCGGCGGCCGCCGACACGAAAGACCTCGACGTTCGCGGCGAGGTGCTCATGTACAAGAAGGACTTCGAGGAGATGAACCGGCGCCAGCGCGAGGCCGGCGAGAAGGAATTCGTCAATCCCCGCAATGCCGCCGCCGGCGCGGTGCGCCAGCTCGACTCGCGCATCACCGCGAAGCGGCCGTTGCGCTTTTTCGCCTACGGCGTGGGCGAAGCGCGCGGCGCGCGCTGGACCACGCAATCGGCAATTCTCGACCGGCTGGAGGAGCTCGGCTTTCCGGTCGCCAGGCAGCGGCGCCGGGTCGAGAACGTGGACGGGTTGCTGCGCTACTTCGAGGAGGTCGGCCGCGAGCGCGAGGCCTTGCCTTTCGCGATCGACGGCGTGGTCTACAAGGTGGACCGGCTCGACTGGCAGGAGGAGCTGGGCTTCGTATCGCGCGCCCCGCGCTTCGCCGTCGCGCACAAGTTTCCCGCCGAGGAGCAGGCGACCGAAGTCGAAGGCATCACCGTGCACGTCGGCCGCACCGGGGTGCTCACCCCCGCGGCGCGGCTCAAGCCCGTCTTTGTCGGCGGCGCCACGATCACCAATGTGACGCTGCATAACGAGGATGAGCTGCGCCGCAAGGATGTCTGGATCGGCGACACGGTGGTGATCCGGCGCGCGGGCGACGTCATTCCCGAGCTCGTCAAGGTGCTGAAGGAGGGCCCGCGCCGCCCCGCGGACCGCTTCGCCATGCCGCAGAAATGCCCCGAATGCGGCTCGCCGGTGGTCCGCCTGGAGGGCGAAGCGGCGACGCGCTGCACCGGCGGGCTTTTCTGCCGCGCGCAGCGCAAGGAGGCGCTGCTGCACTTCGCGAGCCGGCGCGCCATGGACATCGAAGGCATGGGCGAAAAGCTGGTCGACCAGCTCGTCGAAAAGGAGCTGGTGCGCAGCCCGGCGGATCTCTACGAGCTGCAGGCGGGGACGCTCGCGGGCCTCGAGCGCATGGCGGACAAATCGGCGCAGAACGTGGTCGATGCCATCGAGCGCTCGCGCTCGAGCGAGCTGCCGCGCTTCGTGCACGCGCTCGGAATCCCCGGGGTAGGCGAGGAGGTCGCGAAGGTCCTGGCGCGGCACTTCGGCACCCTGGAGGCGCTCTTGCAGGCCGACTGGGCCGCGCTCGCCGCGGACAAGGAGCGCCTGCGCAAGGAGAACGCCCGGCGCAAGCGCAAGGGCGAGGAGGCGCTCGCGGTCCCGCTCGAAGGCATCGGCCCCGAGGTGATGGAGAGCGTCGAAAAATTCGTGCGCGAGCCGCACAACCGCGAGGTCATCGACCGCCTCGCGCGCGCGGTCGAGGTCAAGCCGGTCCGGATGGTCCGGGCGGCGCAGGGCGCGAAAACCTTCGTGCTCACTGGTACCCTTGCGGGCATGACCCGCGACGAGGCGCGTGCTCTGGTCGAATCGCGCGGCCACAAGGTGGCAGGCTCGGTGTCGAAGAAGACCGATTACGTCGTCGCGGGCGCCGAAGCGGGCAGCAAGCTGGACCAGGCGAAGGCGCTCGGTGTAACCATCCTGGACGAAAATGCGTTCAAGGCTCTCATAGAGAAGATGTGACATGGCGCGGCGAAGAATCACCAAGGCGGTGTTTCCGGTGGCGGGGCTCGGCAGCCGGTTCCTTCCGGCGACCAAGGCGAGCCCGAAGGAAATGCTGCCCATCGTGGACAAGCCGCTCATCCAGTACGCGGTCGAGGAGGCGGCCGCCGCCGGCATCACCGACCTCATCTTCGTCACCGGCCGCAACAAGCGCGCGATCGAGGACCACTTCGACTCCAACCCCGAGCTCGAGGCGGCGCTCGAAAACAAGCCCAAGCTGCTGCAGGTGTCGAAGTCCGTGCTGCCGGCGGGCTGCCGCTGCATTTTCATCCGCCAGCCCGAGGCGCTCGGGCTCGGCCACGCGGTGCTCTGCGCGCGTCCTGCGGTCGGGGACGAGCCCTTCGCCGTGCTCCTCGCCGACGACTTGATCGATGCCAACCCCCCAACCATGGCGCGCATGGCCGAGCGCTACACCTACGAAGGCTGCTCGCTGCTCGGAGTGGAAGAGGTGCCGCGCGACCAGACCTCCAGCTACGGCATCGTCAGCCCCGCCGACGCGAAGGCGGAGGTGACGCAAGTGAAGGCGATCGTCGAGAAGCCCGCGCCCGACAAGGCGCCCTCCACGCTCGGCGTGGTGGGTCGCTACCTGCTCACCCCGGCCATCTTCGACCTGCTCGCCTCGGCCAAGCCCGGCAGCGGCGGCGAGATTCAGCTCACCGACGCGATCTCGGCGCTGCTCGCGCACGAGCGCGTGCTCGCGATGCAGATCGGCGGCAAGCGCTACGACTGTGGCAGCAAGCTCGGCTACCTCAAGGCGACGGTCGAGCTGGGGCTGCGCCACGCCGAGGTCGGCAAAGGCTTCTCCGACTTTCTCGCGCAACGCGGGCGCTGAACATGCCCGCGGCGGCGGAGGCCTGGGCGTTTCTCGAGAACTCCGACCTCGTCTCGAGCGCGGCCGAGGTGGAGGCCGCCATCGGGCGGCTCGCCATGGGCATCGAGGTGCAGTTCCGCGACCGGTATCCGCTCGTGCTCCTCGTCATGGGCGGAGCCGTGGTCTTCGCGGGGCAGTTGCTGCCGCGCCTGCGCATCCCGCTCGATCTCGACTACATCCATGTCACGCGCTACGGCGCCGAAACCCAGGGCGGCAAGGTGCACTGGAAAGTCGACCCGCCCGAGAGCGTGCGCGGACGCAACGTGCTCGTGATCGATGACATTCTCGACGGCGGCTACACCCTGGCGGCGATCCGCGACCGCGTCATGGAAAAGGGTGCGGCCACTTTTGCCTGCGCCGTGCTCGTGGAAAAGCGCCTGAAGGCGCCCAAGCCCGTGAGGGCGGACTTCGTGGGCTTGAGCGTTCCCGATCGCTTCGTCTTCGGCTGCGGGATGGATGCGCGAGGCCTTTGGCGCAACCTGCCCGAGATCCGCGCCATGCGGGGCGCCTGATGCTTGCGGTCATCGGCGGCAGCGGCCTCGCGCAATTCGAGGGACTTGCGCACGCGCGGCGCAAGACCGTGCGCACGCCCTACGGCGATTCGTCCGCGGCGCTCAGCTTCGGGCGCATCGGCAACGAGGAGATCGTTTTCCTCGCGCGCCACGGCGACGGGCACAGCATCGCGCCGCACGAGGTGAACTACCGGGCCAACATCTGGGCGCTGAAGGAGGCGGGCGCCCGGCAGGTGGTCGCCATCGCGACGGTCGGCGGCATCCACAAGGACCTGCCGCCGGGCTCGCTCGTCGCGCCCGACCAGATCATCGACTACACCTGGGGCCGGCCCTCGACCTTCTCGCAGGGGCCGGGCGTGCCGGTACGGCACATCGATTTCACCGAGCCGTACTCGAGCGTGCTGCGCCAGCGGATCCTCGACGCCGCGGCCGCCTGCGGCGAAGCCGTCGCGGCACGCGGCGTGTACGCGGCGACGCAGGGCCCGCGCCTCGAGACCGCGGCCGAGATCGACCGGCTCGCGCGCGACGGCGCCGACATGGTGGGCATGACCGGGATGCCGGAAGCCGCGCTCGCGCGCGAGGCCGGCCTCGACTACGCCGCGCTCGCGGTCATCGTGAACCACGCGGCGGGGCGCGGCGACAGCGCGAAGGGCATCGCGCTCGATCGGCTCGAGGCGGTGCTCGGTCAGGCGATGGCGCGCGTGCGCCGCATTCTGGTACAACTCTGCAGCCGATGATCCGAAACGTCCTGCGCATGGGCGACCCGCGGCTGCTGGCGGTCGCCGCCCCCGTGAAAGACTTCCGCTCGCAGGAGCTGAAAGACCTTCTCGCCGACATGCGCGACACGATGGCGCATCTGAATGGCGCCGGCCTCGCCGCGCCGCAGATCGGCGTCGGCCTGCGCGTCGTGATCTTCGGCGTGAAATCGAACCCCCGTTATCCCGACGCGGAGGAAGTCCCCGATACGGTGCTCATCAACCCGACGCTCGAGGCAGTCTCGAACGAGGTCGAGGAGGCCTGGGAAGGCTGCCTGTCCGTTCCCGGCATGCGCGGCGTCGTGCCGCGCCTGAAGAAACTCAAGTATTCGGGGTTCGACGAGAACGGCAAGCGCTTCGAGCGGCTGGTGGAAAATTTCCATGCGCGGGTGGTCCAGCACGAATGCGACCACCTCGACGGCATCCTTTACCCGATGCGGATCCGCGACATGACGAAGTTCGGATTCATCGAGGAGCTTTTCCCCGGCCAGGAACTCCCCGCGGAAGACTAGATTTGCAGCTCCGCGAGCAGCTCCTGCTCGAGCTTGAGCACTGTTTTCGAGTCCTGCAGCGCGCCGCCCGAGATGAGGAAGACGTCCTCGGCACGATCGCCGAGGGTGTTGATCTTGGCCGAGTGCAGGTTCAGCCTGTAGCCCGCGAGCTTGCGCGCGACGCGATACAGAAGCCCCGGCCGGTCGCTCGCGACGATGGTGAGCGCATCGTAGGTGCCGCGCTCGTCGGGCCGGATATCCACCGCCGGCGACACGGGAAAGTGCTTCACGCGGCGCGAGAGGCGCCCGGTGCGCGGCGCTCCGAGCGGCTCGCGCGACTCGAGCTCCGCGGCAAGCTCGGTCTCGATTCCCGCGATGAGGTCGCGATAGTGGCCGCCCGAGCCCTGGCCCATGACGACGAAGGTGTCGAGCGCATAGCCGGTGCGCGTGGTGTGGATCTTGGCCTCCACGATGTTGAACCCCGAGCGCTCGAAGTAGCCGCAGATGCGCGCGAAGAGCGCCTCGCGATCGGGCGTGTAGATCATCACCTGCAGGCCTTCGTCGAAGGGCGCGAGGCGCGCCTTGACGACGGGCGCCTTCGCGTCGACGCGGTAATGCAGGTTCCTCGTCTGCCAGGCGATCTCCTGCGCGTCGTGGCGCAGGAAGTAGGCGGTATCGAGCGTCGACCAGAACCTTTCCTTGACCGCATCCGAGAGCGCGTAGAGGCGCAGGAGCCGCCCGGCCTCGGCCTGCTTGTCGGCGACCGCGGCGTCCACCTGCGGCGCTTCGCCCGCGAGGATGCGGCGCGCGAGCCGGAAGAGGTCTTCCAGCAGCTTCGCTTTCCAGGCGTTCCAGACCTTGGGGCTCGTGCCGCGGATGTCGGCCACCGTGAGGAGGTAAAGGGCGACCAGCCGCCGCTCGGTGCCCACCTTGTCGGCGAAGGCGCGCACCACCTCCGGATCGGCGATGTCCTGGCGCTGCGCGACCGCCGACATCGTCAAGTGCTGCTCGACGAGAAAAGACACGAGCTCGGTGTCCTCGCGCGACAGGCCGTGGCGGCGGCAGAAGCGTCGCGCGTCCTCGGTGCCGAGCACCGAATGGTCTCCGCCGCGTCCCTTGGCGATGTCGTGGAAGAGAGCGGCGATATAGAGGAGCCAGCGGCGCTCGAAGCCGCTCATGAGCTGGCTGCAGAACGGAAACTCGTGCGCGAACTCGGGCATCGTGAAGCGCCGCAGGTTCCGCAGCACCATGAGGATGTGCTGGTCGACCGTGTAGACGTGGTAGAGGTCGTGCTGCATCTGGCCGACGATCCTGCCGAACTCGGGCAGGTAGCCGCCCAGCACGTCGTACTGGTTCATGCGCCGGAACTCGTGCACGATGCCGCGCGGCTGCTGCAGGATGTTGAGAAAAAGCAGCTGCGCGCGCTCGTCGCGCCGCAGCTTCGCATCCAGCCGCCCGCGCGCGCGCCATAGCGCGCGCAGGGTGGGCGCGCTCATGCCGCGCAGGTCGCGGTGCTGCTGCATGAGCAGGAAGCTCTCCAGGATCGCGCGCGGCTCGCGCGCGAACAGGTCCTCCTGCCTCGCCTCCAGCAGCGCGCCGCGCGCCTGGAAGCGCTCGTTCAGCAGGCGCGGCGCCGCATGCTCGGTGTCGAAGCGCTCCTCCAGGTTCTGCAGCAGGATGGTGTTGAGCTGGGTCACCGTCTTCGCGTTGCGGTAGTAGGCCTGCATGAGATGCTCGCTGGCGCGGCGCGTGGCGGTGTCCTTGAAGCCGCTTTGACCGGCGAGCGCGTCCTGATAGTCGAAGGCGATGCGGTCCTCGCGGCGCCCGGCCAGGTAATGCAGGCGGACGCGCAGGTTCTGCAAAAGCGCCTCGGTGCGCGCAAGCTGGCGCGCCTCGCCCGGCTGCAGCAGGTCCCGCTTCTCCAGGTCGCGCCAGCTCTTGCCCAGGCCGCAGGCCTGGGCGATCCAGCGGATGACCTGCAGGTCGCGCAGGCCGCCGGGCGCTTCCTTCAGGTTGGGCTCGAGCGCGTAGGGCGTATCGCGATGCTTGGCGTGGCGCTGCTCCTGCTCGAGGCGCTTCGCCTTGAGAAAGGCCGCGGGATCGACGATCCGCTCCAGGCCTTTCGACAGCCGGCGGTAGAGCGGGGCGCTGCCGGCGAGCAGGCGCGCCTCCAGGAGCGAGGTCTCGATGGTGATGTCGGTGCGCGCGAGCTCCAGGCACGCCTCGACCGTGCGCACGCTGTGGCCGATCTCCAGGCCGATGTCCCAGAGCCGGCCGATGAACTTCTCGAGCAGCTCGCTCTCGGCCGGGCCCGGCTCGGCCTCGAGGAGCACGAGCACGTCGACATCGGAGGCCGGGAAGAGCTCGCCGCGCCCGTAGCCGCCCGTGGCGACGAGGGACATGCCGCGAGGCGGCTTCTGCTCGCGCCAGAGCTGGCCGAGGATCGCGTCGATGCGCCGCGCATGCGCGCGCAGCAGCCAGCTCGCCGACTTGCCCCCGAGGTAGCCCGTGCGCAACGCCTCGCGTGCCCGGCGCAGCTCGTCGCGGAGGCGCTCGACGGCGCTCACGAGGGCTGGGGCGGCGCCGGCGTTCCCTCGGAGCGGGTCAGGATCTCGCAGCCGGTGTCGGTCACGAGCACGGTGTGCTCCCACTGCGCCGAAAGGCTGTGGTCCTTGGTGACGATCGTCCAGCCGTCGGCGAGCTCGCGGATCGCCGCCTTGCCGGCGTTGATCATCGGCTCGATGGTGAACGTCATGCCCGGCTCGAGGCGCAGCCCGGTGCCGGGCTTGCCGTAGTGCAGGATCTGGGGCTCCTCGTGGAAGCGCCGGCCGATGCCGTGGCCGCAGAATTCGCGCACCACCGAGTAGCCGTGGCGCTCGGCATGCGCCTGGATCGCCGCGCCAAGGTCGCCGAGGCGCGCGCCGGGGCGCACCTGCTCGATGCCTCGCCACATGCACTCGTAGGTCACGTCCACGAGCCGGCGCGCCTGGATGCCGGGCTCGCCCACGTAGTACATGCGGCTGGAATCCCCGTGATAGCCGTCCTTGATGACGGTGACGTCGATGTTGAGGATGTCACCCGCCTTGAGCACGCGCTCGCCCGGCACACCGTGGCATACCTGGTGGTTCACCGAGGTACAGATCGATTTCGGGAAGGGCTTGTAGCCGGGCGGGGCGTAATTGAGCGGCGCCGGCACGGTACCCTGAACGCCCGTCATGTAGGCGTGGCACAAGTCGTTCAGCTTGCCAGTCGTGACGCCCGGCTTCACGTGGGGCGCGATGTAGTCGAGCACCTCGGCGGCGAGGCGGCCCGCGACCCGCATCCTGGCGATTTCTTCCTGCGACTTGATGACGACGGACATCGGCTGACCGGGAAAACCGCTGATTATGCTAGAATTTCGGCCTGGTTTCGGCATTGGCCGGGCCAAATTTCCCGCCCGACGTTTAGGGTGCTCCCGGAACTCCGGGGGTGCAAGTGATCGGCGCGGCAGACCCTTAACCCTAACTGGAGCACGTCATGTCGGTCACGATGCGTCAAATGCTTGAGGCGGGAGTCCATTTCGGACATCAGACCCGCTACTGGAATCCGAAGATGGCGCCGTACATCTTCGGCCACCGCAACAAGATCCACATCATCAACCTGGAAAAGACGATGGAGCAGTACCAGGGCGCGATCAAGTTCGTGCGCCAGCTGGCGGCCAACAAGGGCACGATCCTGTTCGTCGGCACCAAGCGGCAGGCGCGCGAGATCGTGCGCGAGGAAGCGATGCGCGCCGGCATGCCGTTCGTCGATTACCGGTGGCTGGGCGGCATGCTCACCAACTTCAAGACGGTGAAGAACTCGATCAAGCGCCTGAAGGAAATGGAGGCCATGGGCCAGGACGGGACGCTCGAGCGCATGTCGAAGAAGGAAGCGCTCGGCATCACGCGCGAGATGGAGAAGCTGCAGCGCTCGCTCGGCGGCATCAAGGAGCTCTCGAGCCTGCCCGACGCGATGTTCGTCATCGACGTCGGCTATCAGAAAGGCGCCATCGCCGAGGCGAGCAAGCTCGGCATCCCGCTCGTGGCGGTGGTCGACACCAACCATTCGCCCGAAAAGATCGACTACGTGATTCCCGGCAACGACGACTCGAGCCGGGCCATCCGCCTCTACGCGCGCGGCATCGCCGACGCGGTGATCGAGGGCCGCGCGCAGGCCGTGGAAGAGGTGGTCGCCGCCTCGCGCGACGAATTTGTCGAGGTGGACGAAGAGGGCGCGCGTTGAGCGTTGCCGCGAACGGACGCAAGCCAGGGGCCTCGACGGGCCCCTTTTTTTGACCGAAGCGAAAGGAAAGCGAAAGCATGGCTGAAATCAGTGCTGGCCTGGTGAAAGAGCTGCGCGAGATGACCGGGCTCGGGATGATGGAGTGCAAGAAGGCCCTGGCCGAAGCAGGCGGCGACCTGAAGAAGGCCGAGGAGCTGCTGCGCATCAAGAGCGGCGCCAAGGCGGGCAAGGCCGCCGGCCGGGTCGCCGCCGAAGGCATCATCGGCGCCTACCTGTCGGCCGACGCAAAGCTCGGCGCGCTGGTCGAGCTCAACTGCGAGACCGACTTCGTCGCGAAGAACGACGACTTCGTCGCTTTCGCGCAGGAACTGGCGCGGCTCGTGGCGGAGAAGGATCCCGCGGATTTTTCGGAAGTGGAAGGCAAAAGGCAAAGCCTGGTGCAGAAGATCGGAGAGAACATCACGATCCGCAGGTCCGCGCGCATCCAGACGCAGGCGAAGCTCGCGCAATACGTCCACAACGGCAAGATCGGCGTGCTGGTCGACTACGACGGCGACGATGCAGCGGGCCGCGACGTCGCCATGCACGTCTCGTTTGCCAAGCCCGCCTTCATGACCAGGGCAGAAGTGCCGGCAGAGGTCGTGGAGCGCGAACGCGGCATTCTGGCCGCGCGCGCCAAGGAGTCCGGCAAGCCCGAGGCGATCGTCGCCAAAATGGTCGAGGGCGGGCTGAACAAGTTCCTCGGCGAGCAGACCTTGCTCGGCCAGCCGTTCATCAAGGACGACAAGCAGACCATCGAGAAGATGCTGGCGGCGAAGAAGACCCGGCTGCTCGGCTATCGGTTCCTCGTTGTCGGCGAAGGCATCGAGAAGAAGGCGACGGATTTCGCCGCTGAAGTGAAGTCGATGGTGAAAAACTGAGGCGATGAAGGCGAAGTACAAGCGCATCCTGCTCAAGCTCTCGGGCGAGGCGCTCATGGGCGAGGGCGCCTATGGCATCAGCCGCCCGGTGATCGAGGGCATCGTCGCGGAGATCGCGGCGGTGGCCAGGCAGGGCGTCGAGATCGGCGTGGTGATCGGCGGCGGCAACATCTTCCGCGGCGTCGCGCCGGGCGCGGCCGGCATGGATCGCGCGACCGCCGACTACATGGGCATGCTCGCCACGGTGATGAATGCGCTCGCCCTGCAGGACGCGATGCGGCACGCCGGGCTCGCCAGCCGCGCGCTGTCCGCGCTCAACATCGAGCAGGTGATCGAGCCTTATATCCGCGGCAAGGCGATCCGCTATCTCGAGGAAGGGCAGGTGGTGGTCTTCGCGGCCGGCACCGGCAACCCGTTCTTCACCACCGACACGGCGGCGGCGCTGCGCGCGAGCGAGGTCGGCGCCGAGATCGTGCTCAAGGCCACCAAGGTGGACGGCGTGTACACTAGCGACCCGAAGACGGACCCGGGCGCCAAGCGCTACAGCCGCGTCAGCTTCGACGAGGCGATCCAGCGCAATCTCAAGGTGATGGATGCGACCGCGCTGACGCTGTGCCGGGACCAGAAGCTGCCGGTGAACGTGTTCAGCATCTTCCGCAAGAACGCCCTCGGCCGGGTGGTCGCCGGCGAGGACGAAGGAACCCTGGTGCACCTGTGACCGGCCGAGGGAGCGAGCCATGATTCCGGAATTGAAGAAAAGCACCGAAGCGAAGATGCAAAAAAGCGTCGAGGCGTTCAAGTCGGACCTCGCGAAGGTGCGCACCGGGCGCGCGCACACGGGCATCCTCGATCACGTCATGGTGGACTACTACGGCGCGCAGACGCCGCTCAACCAGGTCGCGAAGGTGACGCTGCTCGATGCGCGCACCATCGGCGTCGCGCCGTTCGAGAAGAAGATGGGCCAGACGGTCGAGAAGGCGATCCGCGAAGCGAACCTCGGCCTCAATCCCGCGGCGGCGGGCGACACCATCCGCGTGCCGATGCCGGCGCTCACCGAGGAGCGGCGCAAGGAGCTCACCAAGGTCGTGCACAAGGAGGCCGAGACCGCGCGCGTCGCGGTGCGCAACGTGCGGCGCGACGCGATCCACGCGCTCAAGGAAGCGCTCAAGGACAAGGAGATTTCCGAGAACGACGAGCGCAAGGCGCACGACGAGGTCCAGAAGGCGACCGACCGGCACATCGCCGAGATCGACAAGCTGCTCGCGCAGAAGGAAGCCGAGCTGATGGCGGTGTGACGGCGCGCATGGCCGACGTCAGCTCCACCATCGGCATTCCCGCGCACGGCGACGTGCCCCGCCATGTCGCCATCATCATGGACGGCAACGGCCGCTGGGCGCGGCGCCGGCGCCTGCCGCGCTTCGCCGGCCACAAGCGCGGCGTGGAGGCGGTGCGCGAGGTGGTGAAGGCCTGCGCCGAGCGCGGCGTCAGATTCCTGACCCTGTTCGCCTTCAGCTCGGAAAACTGGCGCCGCCCGGCCGACGAGGTGGCGCTGCTCATGCAGCTCTTCATCGCCGCGCTCGAGAACGAAGTGAAGAAGCTGCACCGCAACGGCATCCGCCTCAAGGTGATCGGCGATCGCAGCGCCTTCGACCGCAATATCCAGGACCTGATCGTCGAAGGCGAGGCGCTCACCGCGGAAAACCAGCGGCTCACCCTGACCATCGCGGCCAACTATGGCGGCCGCTGGGACATCCTGCAGGCGTTCAACCGCCTGCTCGCCGAGCGCGGCGCGGCGAAGGACAGGAGCCTGCAGGAATCGGATCTGGCGCCTCATCTCTCGATGAGCTACGCGCCGGAGCCCGATCTGTTCATCCGCACCGGCGGCGAGGAGCGCGTCAGCAACTTCCTGCTCTGGCAGCTGGCCTACACCGAGCTTTATTTCACCGACACGCTGTGGCCCGATTTCGACGCCGCCGCGCTCGATGCGGCGATCGGTTCCTACCGCTCGCGCGAGCGCCGTTTCGGGCGCACGAGCGAGCAGCTGGGCGAGGCGGCCGGCAAGCTGCCGTTCCCGGCGGCAACCGACGTCTGAGCGTTTGTTCGTCACCCGCCTCCTGACCGCGGCGGCGTTGATCGCCGCGTTGCTGGGAGCGCTTTTCTGGCTCGACCGGCCAGCGCTCTGCGCCCTGGTCGGCCTGGTCGTGGTCCTGGCCGGCCAGGAATGGGCCTCGCTCGCGGGCATCCGCGGCGCGGGCGCGTGGGCCTACGGCGCGGCCTGCGCGATCCTGTTCCTGTCGCTCCAGCAAGTCCCTGCGGCCGCGACGGCGCTTTGCGGCGCGGCGCTCGCTTTCTGGGCGATCGCGGTGCCGATCCTGCTCGCGCGAGGGCAGAAGTCGGCGGCGTTGCGCCTGGGCTCGGGACTCGCCGTGCTCGTCCCGGCGGGGCTTGCGATGGTCGTACTTCCCCCCCGGCTCGTGCTGCTTGCCCTCGGTCTCGTGTGGATCGCCGACACCGCCGCCTACCTTGTCGGACGGGCCTTTGGCAAGCGCAAGCTCGCCCCGAAAATCAGCCCCGGCAAAACGTGGGAAGGTGTCATGGGAGGGGCGGTCGGCACCCTTATCTACGCTATGATTTGCGTGATGTTTTCCCCGGATCTCGGAGGCCGTGTGGAGGGGGCGATCTGGGTGCCGTTTCTGGCCGCGGCGCTGGCGCTTTTCGTGCTGAGCGTGCTCGGCGACCTGTTTGAATCGGCGCTCAAGCGGCAGGCGGGCGTGAAGGACAGCGGCAGGCTGCTGCCGGGCCACGGCGGCGTGCTCGACCGCATCGACAGCGCGACGGCGGTGCTGCCAGTCGCGCTTCTCCTCGCCGAGGCGCTGCGGGCGTCCTGAAGGGCATGGCGCAGAATCTCATTCTTCTGGGGGCGACCGGCTCGATCGGCCAGAGCACGCTCGACGTCGTCGCCCGTCATCCCGATCGGTACACGGTACGCGCGCTCTCGGCGCACCGCGCCGCCGACGGTCTGCTCGCCCTGTGCCTGAAGCACGCGCCGCGCTACGCGGTGCTCTCCGGCATGGCCGAGGAGGGAAGCGTGCGCCGCAAGTTCGCCGAGGCCGGGTGCAGGACCGAGCTCCTCTTCGGCGCCGCGGCGCTCGAGCGGCTCGCGGCCGACCCGGAAGGCGACATCGTGATGGCGGCGATCGTCGGCGCCGCCGGCCTCCCATCGACCATCGCCGCCGCCCGGGCGGGAAAGCGGGTGCTGCTCGCCAACAAGGAAGCGCTCGTGATGGCCGGGCCTCTGTTCATGCAGGCGGTGCGCCAGAGCGGCGCCACCTTGCTGCCCATCGACAGCGAGCACAACGCGGTCTTCCAGTGCTTCACCGAGCGCAGGCTCGTGCGCAAGATCGTCCTCACCGCCTCGGGCGGGCCGTTTCGCACCGCGCCGCTCGAGCGCCTCGCGCAGGTGACGCCGGAGGAGGCCTGCGCGCATCCCAACTGGGCGATGGGCCGCAAGATCTCGGTCGACTCGGCGACCATGATGAACAAGGGCCTCGAAGTGATCGAGGCGTGCTGGCTCTTCGAGATGCCGCCCGAGCGGATCGAGGTCGTGATCCACCCGCAGAGCATCGTGCACTCGCTGGTCGAATATCTCGACGGCTCGATGATCGCGCAGCTCTCCAATCCGGACATGCGCGTGCCGATCGCGCACGCGCTCGGCTTTCCCGAGCGCATCGAGTCGGGCGCGCGCTCGCTCGACCTGGCGCAGGTCGGGAGCCTCTCCTTCGAGCCGCCCGACCCGGAGCGCTTTCCCTGCCTCGGCCTCGCGTACGCGGCGCTGCGCGCCGGCGGCACCGCCCCGGCCGCGCTGAACGCCGCCAACGAGGTCGCCGTCGCCGCTTTCCTCGACGGGCGGCTGCGCTACACCGCGATTCCCGGGGTGATCGCCCATGCGCTCGAGCGCAGCGCCGCCGGTCCGGCGGATTCGCTCGAGGCGGTGCTCGAAGCCGATCGTCTGGCGCGCCGCCTCGCCAACGAGCGCATCGCCGCCCGGGGCAGCGAGCGCCTCGGCGCGCTGGGCGGGCGCGCGGCATGAGCTTCCTGCAGTACGTCCTGTGGTTCGTGATCGCGCTCGGCGTGCTGATCGTCGTGCACGAATACGGCCACTACCTCGTCGCGCGCCTGTGCGGCGTCAAGGTGCTGCGCTTCTCGGTCGGCTTCGGGCGGCCGCTGCTCCTGTGGCGCCTGGGGCGCGATCGCACCGAGTGGGTCCTCGCGGCCGTGCCCTTCGGCGGCTACGTGAAGATGCTCGACGAGCGCGAAGGCCCGGTCGAGCCCGCCGAGCTGCCGCGCGCGTTCAACCGGCAGGGCGTGAGCCGACGCTTCCTCATCGTCGCCGCGGGGCCGGTGTTCAACTTCCTGTTTGCCATCGCCGTCTACGCCGGCCTGTACATGCACGGACTGCCGGAGGCGCGGCCGGTCCTCGCGGCTCCCGCGGCGGGCACCCGTGCCGCGCAGGCGGGCTTCGCCGCGGGCGACCTCGTGCGCGCCATTTCCGGCGAGTCGATCGCCACCTGGCAGGACCTGCGCTGGCGCGTGCTGCAGGGGGCGCTGCAGCGCGAGACGCTGCGCTTCGAAGTGGCCGATGCGCGCGGCGGGATCGCGGAGCGAACGCTTGAGCTGCGCGACTATCCCTCGGAAGAGGTCGAGAGCGACACGATGGAGCGGCTCGGCCTGCGCCTGTTCCGCCGGCCGCTCGACCCCGTCATCGGCCAGCTCGCCCCCGGGAGCGCGGCCGAGCGCGCCGGCCTGCAACCGAACGACCGCGTGACGCGCATCGGCGGCAAGCCGATGGCGACCTGGGAAGACCTCGTGCGCGAGGTGCGCCGCAGCGCCGGCAAGCGGCTCGTGCTCACGATCCAGCGCGGCGAGGTGACCACCGAGGTCGCGGTGACGCCCGATGCGGTCACGGAAAAGGGCGAAACCTTCGGGCGGCTGGGCGCGATCGCGCGCGCGCCCTCGACGCAGGACGACAAGATCGTCGTCAAGATGTCCTACGGACCGGTGCCCGCGCTCGGCAAGGCGATCGTCAAGACCTGGGACATTTCGATCTTCAGCCTGAAGATGCTGGGCAAGATGCTGGTGGGCGAAGTGTCCTGGAAGCACCTCTCGGGCCCCGTCACGATCGCCGAATACGCCGGCCAGTCGGCGCAACTCGGCTGGATTCCGTTCGTGCTCTTTCTCGCGCTGATCAGCATCAGCCTCGGCGTGCTCAACCTGCTGCCGATACCGCTCCTCGACGGTGGGCACTTGATGTACTATGCGGTGGAAATAATCAAGGGGAGTCCGGTGTCCGAGCGAGCCATGGAGCTCGGGCAGCGAGCAGGGCTCGCGCTTCTCCTGGTCATCATGGCATTCGCTCTCTACAACGATTTGAATCGCGTGCTGACGGGCTAGCCATGCACAAGCATTTACTTGCCGCGGCCGGCTTCTTCCTGCGCCCAGCGCTGCTGCTGGCGCTGCTGCTGGCGGGCGTGGCGCACGCGCAGTCCTTCAAGCCGTTCGTGGTCAAGGACATCCGCGTCGAAGGCCTGCAGCGCACCGAGCCCGGCACGGTCTTCAGCTACCTGCCGGTGAAGGTCGGCGAAACCCTGGACGAGGAGAAAGCGCAGCAGGCGCTGCGCGCGCTCTTCGCGACCGGGTTTTTTCGCGATGTGCGCCTGGAGGTCGAGAACAGCGTGCTCGTCATCCTGGTCGAGGAGCGGCCCGCCATCGCGTCGGTCGACATGACCGGCGTGAAGGAATTCGAGACCGACGTGCTGAAGAGGATCCTGCGCGATGTCGGCCTCGCCGAAGGCCGCACCTTCGACCGCGCGGTGCTCGAGAACGCCGAGCAGGAGCTAAAGCGCCAGTACCTTTCGCGCGGACTCTACGCCGCGGAAGTCCAGACCACGGTCACCCCGCTCGAGCGCAACCGCGTCGGCATCAACATCTCGGTGACCGAGGGACAGGCCGCCAAGATCCGCTCCATCAACCTGGTCGGCGCGCAGGCGTTTGCCGAGAAGGAGCTGCTCGAGCAGCTCGCGCTGCGCACGCCCGGCTGGCTGACCTGGTACACCAAGGCCGACCAGTACTCCAAGCAGAAGCTGCAGGCCGACCTGGAGACGCTCAAGTCGTTCTACCAGAACCGCGGCTACCTGGATTTCAGCGTCGACTCCACGCAGGTCTCGATCACGCCCGACCGGCGCGACATCTACATCACGATCAACGTGACCGAAGGCGAGAAGTACACCGTCTCGAGCGTCGCGCTCGAGGGGCAGACGCTCGTGCCGCGCGAGGAGCTGCAGAAGCTGATCAAGGTGAAGCCGGGCGAGGTGTTCTCGCGCCAGCGCCTGACCGAATCCACCAAGGCCATCGCCGACCGGCTCGGCAACGAGGGCTACGCCTTCGCGAACGCCAACGCGATCCCCCAGGTCGACAAGGACAAGCGCACCGTCGCCTTCAGCATCGTCGTCGATCCCGGCCGGCGCGTGTACGTGCGGCGCATCAACATCGCCGGCAACACGCGCACGCGCGACGAGGTGATCCGGCGCGAGATGCGCCAGCTCGAGGGCTCGTACTACGACGCCTCCAAGATCCAGCTCTCGAAGGCGCGCATCGACAAGACGCAGTACTTCAAGGACGTCGGCGTCGACACGGCGCCGGTCGCCGAAAACCAGGACCAGGTCGACGTCAACTTCACCGTCGAGGAAAAGCCGACCGGCGCGCTGCTGCTCGGCGCGGGCTTCTCCTCGGTGGACAAGCTGGTGCTCTCCGGGTCGGTGTCGCAGTCCAACGTCTTCGGCAGCGGAAAGTACATTTCGGCGCAGGTCAATACCGGCAAGGTGAACCGCACCTACGCGCTGTCCTACGTGAACCCGTATTTCACGATCGACGGCATCAGCCAGGGGTTCGACGCGTACTACCGCACGGTCAACGCCTCCTCGCTCGTGGTCGGCCCCTACATCACGCGGTCCCTGGGCGGCGGCGTGAAGTTCGGCTATCCGGTCACCGAGTTCGACACGGTGAACTTCGGCCTCAACGCGGAGAACGTCGAGCTCGAGCTCTTCAGCAACAGTCCGCTCACCTACCGGACCTTCGCCTCGCAGTTCGGCAACAAGTACTCCTACGCCGCGGGCACGGCCGGCTGGCTGCGCGACCGGCGCGACAGCGCGATCCTCACGACGCGCGGCGCAATCACCAAAGCGAGCGCCGAGCTCGCCGGCGGCGACCTGCAGTACTACCGGCTGAACGCCAACGCCCAGTGGTTCCATCCGCTCAGCCAGACGCTGACCCTCTCGCTGCTCGGCGACATCGGCTACGTGCACGGCCTGGGCAACCGGGTGGTGCCGTTCTTCAAGAATTTCTACGCCGGCGGCCCGGGATCGATCCGTGGCTTCCGCGCCTTCTCGGTCGGCCCGCAGGACGCCGATCGCAACGTGCTGGGCGGCACGCGCCGGGTGTCGGGCAGCGCCGAGGTGTACTTCCCCGTGCCGGGCGCGCAGCAGGACAAGTCGCTGCGGCTCTCGGTGTTCCTCGATGCGGGGCAGGCCTACGGCGCCGACCAGAAATTCGATCTCGGCGACCTGCGCTACTCGACGGGCCTCGGCCTTGCCTGGAACTCGCCATTCGGGCCGCTGCGGGTTTCCATCGCGCAGCCGCTCAACGCCAAGAAAGGCTTTGACCGCGTCGAACGGTTACAATTGAACGTAGGCACGACGTTCTAGCCGGAAAGGAAGGCTGCCCCGTCCCATGGTTCGCTACTTGTTGCTCCTCGCCGCCGCCGCCGCGTGCGCCGCGCCGGCCGGCAGCGCGCTCGCCCAGAGCAAGATCGGCGTGGTCCAGATCGAGCGCATCGTGCGCGACTCGGTGCCCGCGGTGCGCGCGCAGAAGAAGCTCGAGGCGGAATTCGCCAAGCGCGAGGCCGAGCTCGCCAAGGTTTCGGATCAATTGAAGCGCCAGCAGGACGAGCTGGAGAAGGAGGGCGTCACGATGTCGGAGACCGTGCGCCGGAACAAGGAGCGCGACTTCAACGACCAGAGCCGCGAGTTCCAGCGCAAGCAGCGCGAGTACCGCGAGGACGTCAACCAGCGCCGCAACGAGGAGCTCGCGCAGGTCATCGACCAGGCGAACCGCGTCATCCGGCAGATCGCCGAGAGCGAGAAGTACGACATCATCTTCCAGGAAGCCGCCTACGCGAATCCGCGCATCGACATCACCGACAAGGTGATCAAGATGATGGAAGGCAAGCCCGCCGCGACAAAATGACATGCCCGGGCCGTACACGCTCGCGCAGATCGCGTCGCAGCTGGGCGGCCGGGTCGTCGGCGATCCGCAGGTCCTGATCCGCCAGGTCGGCACCCTGGAGCGCGCCGCGCAGGGCCAGATCGCCTTTCTCGCCAATCCGAAGTACCGCTCCAAACTCGCCGGCACCGCCGCTTCCGCGATCGTGCTCGGACCCCAGGCCGAATCGCTCACCGCGCTGCCGCGCATCGTGAGCGACAATCCTTACGCCTACTTCGCCCGCGTCTCGCAGCTCTTCAACCCGCTCACGCGTCAGGCGCCCGGCGTGCACCCGACGGCAACCGTGGCGCCGAGCGCGAAGCTGGGCGCGCGCGTCTCGATCGGCCCGGGCTGCGTCGTCGGCGAGGACGTCGCGATCGGCGACGACAGCTGCCTGTATCCGCTCGTGGTCGTGTACCCGGGCTGCCGCATCGGCGCGCGCGCCATCCTGCATTCGGGGGTGGTGATCGGCGCCGACGGCTTCGGCATCGCGCGCGAGGAGGGCCGCTGGGTCAAGATCCCGCAGGCGGGCGCCGTGCTGATCGGCGACGACGTGGAGGTCGGCGCGAGCAGCACGATCGATCGCGGCGCGATCGAGGACACCGTGATCGGCGACGGCGTGAAGCTCGACAACCAGGTGCAGATCGGCCACAACTGCCGCATCGGCGCGCACACGGCCATGGCCGGCTGCGCCGCGGTCGCCGGCAGCGCCGAGATCGGCAAGCGTTGCACGGTCGGGGCGGGCGCGCTCATCCTCGGCCACCTCTCGATCTGCGATGACGTGCAGGTATCGGCCGACACGGTGATCTCGCGCTCGATCCGCGAGCCGGGCACCTACACCGGCATGTTTCCCTTCGACGACAATGCGTCCTGGGCGCGCAACACGGCGCTGGTGCGCCACCTCGCGGACCTCGCCGACCGGGTGCGCGCCCTCGAGGGGCGCCTCAAGGATGCCGGGAAGAACGGAACGAAGAATGGAAAGAAGAAGCGGGGAGGCCGCGATGCCTGAGCTCGACATTCACAAGGTGCTCGCGCTGCTGCCGCAGCGCTTTCCGTTCCTGATGATCGACCGCGTGCTCGAGTGCGAGCCGGGCAAGCGCATCCGCGCGCTGAAGAACGTGTCGGCGAACGAGCCGTACTTTCCGGGCCATTTCCCCAACCGGCCGGTGATGCCGGGCGTCCTCATCCTGGAGGCGATGGCGCAGGCGGCGGCGATCCTCGTGTTTCACAGCCAGGGCTCGCAGCCGGACAAGAACTCGGTCTATTACTACGCGGGCATCGACAACGCGCGCTTCAAGCGCCCGGTGTCGCCGGGGGACCAGCTCGAGCTGGAGGTGGCCATCCTCGGCTCCAAGCGCGGCGTGTGGAAATTCGGCTGCACCGCGCATGTCGGCGCAGTCGTGGCGGCGGAGGCCGACATCCTCTGCACCGTGCGCGCCGTCGACGGCGCATGATCCATCCGACGGCGATCATCGAGGCGGGCGCGAAGCTCGCGCCCGGCGTCTCGGTCGGCGCCTACTCGATCGTCGGCCCGCAGGTCGAGATCGGCGAGGGCACGGTGATCGGGCCGCACGTCGTCCTCACCGGCCGCACCCGGATCGGCCGCAGCAACCGGATCTTCCAGTTCTCCTCGATCGGCGAGACGCCGCAGGACAAGAAGTACGACGACGAGGACACCGCGGTCGAGATCGGCGACGGCAACACGATCCGCGAGTACGTGACCATCAACCGCGGCACCGCGGAGGACGCCGGGGTGACGCGCGTGGGCGACGACAACTGGATCATGGCGAGCGTGCATTTCGCGCACGACTGCCAGATCGGCAGCCATACGATTTTCGCCAACATGTGCGGCCTCGCCGGCCACGTGAAAATCGAGGACTACGTGATCCTCGGCGGCGCGACGCTCGTGCACCAGTTCGTGCGCGTGGGCGCGCACAGCTTCACCGGCATGGGCGCCTACCTCGACCGCGACCTGCCGCCGTTCGTGCGCGCCGCGGGCAACATGGCGCAGCCCTACGGCATCAACACCGTGGGCCTGCGGCGGCGCGGCTTTTCCGCCGCCACGATCGATGCGCTCAAGCGCGCCTACCGCACGATCTACCGCAACGGCCTCACGCAGGAGGAGGCGCGGCGCGAGCTCGAGAAGCAGGCGCAGGACTGCGCCGAGGTGCGGCGCATGCTCGACTTTCTGAACGCCTCCGAGCGCGGCTACATCCGCTAGTGCAGGCGCCGTCCACGCTCCGGGTCGCGATGGTCGCGGGCGAGGCCTCGGGCGACCTGCTCGGCGCGCACCTCATCGCGGCGCTCAAGGCGCGCCGGCCGGGGCTCGCTTTTTCGGGGATCGGCGGCCCGAAGATGATCGCCCAGGGCTTCGATTCGCGCCTGCCGATGGAGAAGCTCGCCGTGCGCGGCTATGCCGAGGTGCTGCGCCACTATCGCGAGATCACCTCCATCCGCCGCCGGCTCGCCGAGCGGCTGATCGCCGAGCGCCCAGCGGCCTTCATCGGCGTGGATTCGTCGGATTTCAACCTGCACCTGGAAAAGCAGCTGAAGGACGCGGGCATCCCGGCGATCCACTATGTCAGCCCGGCGATCTGGGCCTGGCGCGGCTGGCGCGTGCGCCGGATCGCGCAGTCGGTGACGCACCTGCTTGCCATGTTCCCGTTCGAGCCGGCGCTCTACGAGAAGGCAGGGGTGCCGGTGACCTACGTCGGGCACCCTTTGGCGGACGTGATCCCGCTGCAGGTCGACAAGGGCCTGGCGCGTGCCGAGCTGCGGCTGCCCGCCTCGAGCCGCGTCATCGCGCTCCTGCCCGGCAGCCGGCGCTCGGAGCTGCACTACATGGCCGATCTCTTCGTGCTGACCGCGCGCCGCCTGATGCAGGACCTGCCACAGGCGCACTTCGTGTGCCCGACCGTGTCGCGCGCGACGCGCGAGCTCTTCGAGGCGGCGCTGCGGCGGCACGGCGCCCGCGACCTGCCGCTCACGCTCCTTTTCGGGCATTCGCACGAGGCGCTCGCCGCCGCGGAGATCGCGCTCGTGGCGAGCGGCACCGCGACGCTCGAGGCCGCGCTCTTCAAGACGCCCCTCGTCATCACCTACCGGCAAGCGGCGCTCACCTGGGCGATCCAGAAGCGCATGGCCTATCTGCCCTATATCGGCATGCCTAACATCCTCGCCGGCGAGCGCCTGGTGCCCGAGTTCGTCCAGGACAAGGCCACGCCCGGCGCGCTCGCCGAGGCGCTGCTCGCGCTCCTGCACGACGGCGAGGCCAAGCGCCGGCAGATCGAGAAATTCCACGAGATTCATGCGATCCTCAGGCAGGGAACGGCGCAAAAGGCCGCCGATGCGGTCCTCGGGGTGCTCGATGCTGCAAGCGCTTAGGGTCTGTGGCGTGGACGAGGCGGGACGCGGGCCGCTCGCCGGGCCGGTCTATGCCGCCGCGGTCGTGCTCGACCCCGGCCGGAAGATTCGCGGCCTGAAGGATTCCAAGCTCCTGACCGCGGAAATCAGGGAAGAGCTCACAATAAAAATCAAGGAACGCGCGCTGGCGTTCGCCGTTGCCCACGCGAGTGTGGAAGAAATCGACCGGCTGAACATCCTGCGCGCGGCGCTTCTCGCCATGCGGCGCGCGGTCGAGGCGCTCGGCATGGTGCCCGACGAGGCGCTCATCGACGGCACGTTCTGTCCCGAGCTGCCTTGTCCGTCGCGCGCGATCGTCGGCGGCGACCGGCGCCGCAACGTCATCTCGGCCGCCTCGATCCTCGCCAAGACGGCGCGCGACGCCGAGATGCGCCGGCTGCACGAGCGCTATCCGCAGTACGGGCTTGCCGAGCACAAGGGCTACTCGACCCCCGAGCACCTCGCGATGCTGGAGCGCTACGGCCCCTGCGAGATCCACCGGCGCAGCTTCGAGCCGGTGCGGCGCCTCTTCAGTCCCGAGCTGCCCCTCGCGGACTGACGATGGGCGCCCTCACTTCGAGGCAGAACAAGCTCGTGCAGCGGTGGCGCGAGCTGAGCCTGGAAGGCAAGGCGCGAAAGCGCGAGCGAGCGGCGCTGCTCGAAGGCGCGCATCTCGTGACTGCGGCGCTGAATGCGGGCGTGCCAGTGAGGCAACTTATCTTGAGTCCTAAGGGACAGGGAAAACCGGAGCACGCGAGCGCGGTGCGACATTTCGGCAGGGATCCGCTCGTGGTCTCCGATTCGGTTTTCGGCTTCATTTCCGATACGGAAAGTCCCGCGGGCATCGCCGCGGAAATCGAGATTCCCGCGGCCAAGCCGGATCTTGCGGCTTCGGCCGGCTGCATCTTCCTGGAGAGCGTGCAGGACCCCGGCAACGTTGGCGGCATCCTGAGGAGCGCCGCGGCCTTCGGCATCCGGGACGCGGTGCTCGGGCAGGGCTGTGCCGATCCCTGGTCGCCCAAGGCGCTGCGCGCCGCGATGGGCGCGCATTTCTCGCTGCGCATCGCCCCTGATGCCGACCTCGAGAAGGTCGTCGGCACCTTTGGCGGAACGCTCGTGTGCACGGCGCCGCGCGAAGGCACGCCGATCGCGCAGGCGGAGCTCCCGGCGCGCATCGGCTGGATCTTCGGCACCGAGGGCAAGGGCGTGACGCGCTCGCTCGCCGCGCGCGCCGCGCTCAAGGTCACGATTCCGATGGCGGGGCTCGCCGAGTCGCTCAACGTCGGCGCCGCCGCCGCCATCTGCTTCTACGAGGCTTCGAGGAGGTCCGGACGATGAAACTCTACGTGTGGGGAGTCGCGCCCAACCCGCGGCGCGTTCTGATCTTCCTCGCCGAGAAGGGCCTGAAGGTCGAGACCGAGGACGCCGGCACCCCGAACGAGCCGACCCTCAAGGCGGAGTTCCTGCAATCCGGGCCGCACCGGCGCGTGCCGCTCCTCGTGCTCGACGACGGCACCCAGATCTGCGAGGCGATGGCGATCTGCCGCTACTTCGAGACGCTGCACCCGGAGCCGCCGCTCATGGGCCGCGATGCGCTGGAGAAAGCCACGATCGAGATGTGGGAGCGCATCGCGGAGAACGACGGCATGCAAGCGGTCGCCGAGTTTTTTCGAAACGGGCGCAAGGCCTTCACCGGCCGCAGCCTCTCCGGCATGCCGGGGACGCTCGAGCAGATCCCCGGCCTGATCGAGCGCGGCAAGCAGCGCCTCGGCTGGTTCTACGAGAAGCTCGACCGGCAGCTCGCGGACCACGAATTCCTCGCCGGCAAGCGCTACTCGGTCGCCGACATCACCGCGCTCTGCGTGTTCGATTTCGC
>DATAID010000085.1:0-18124 GCA_036262835.1 Burkholderiales bacterium
ACCCCGTGGTGGACGCTCTTGTGGCAGTTGCGGTCGAGCAGCAGCTTCTCGCCCGGGGCGAGCAGCGTCTGGAAGATCACCTTGTTCGCGGTCGAGGTGCCGTTGGTGGCGAAGAAGGTGCGGCGCGCGCCGAACGCCTTCGCGGCGATGGTCTGCGCCTCGGCGATCACGCCGGTCGGCTCCATCAGCGAATCGAGCATCGGCACCGACACGGACAGGTCGGCGTCGAAGACGTGCTCGCCCATGAACTCGTAGAAGTCGTTCACCCACGGGCTGCCGCGCAGCGACTCGCCCGACGAGTGCCCGGGCGTGTGCCACGAGTCCTTCGCCATCCAGACGTAGTTCTTGAGCTGGTCGTAGAACGGCGTCCTCGAGCGCTCCTGGATCTGCGCGTTCAGGATGCGGTACATGCCGCGGTAGTCGCGCTCCTCGCGGTAGAAATAGCCGTCGACCGCCTCGGTGAAGAGCGCATCGACGACGTCGTCCTCCTTCTCCTGCGCGATCAGGATGTAGACGTCGAGCTCCGGGCGAAAGCGCGTGATGCGCTGCACGAGCTCGAGCGCCGACATCTGCAGGCGCTTCTTGCCCTTGCCGTTTCTCGCCGAGAGCGAGTAGAGCTTGTCGTCGGCGATGACCGCCTGGATGTCGCCGTCGGCCTCGATCGCGGCGAGCGCATCGCGCGCGGTGCTCACGCCGCCGAAGACGATGCCGAGTGGATTGTCGAGCGAGCGCGCCGCCGCGTTCAGGCCGCGCAGCAGCTCGCGCAGGACGAGCGGATCGTCCTCGACGACGAGAATCCGGCTGACGGGCTTGGCCATGCCGCCTCAGTATAATTTCGCATGCCCGAGCCGGCGGCAGGCGAGGAGGTCGTCGAATTCGTCATCCAGGGCGTGACGCTGGAGGGCAAGCCCTTTCGTCCGAGCGACTGGGCCGAGCGCCTGTGCGGCGTGATGGCCGCGTTCGGCGGCGACCACCGCATGCAGTATTCGCCCTTCGTTCATCCGGTGACGGCCAACGGCGTGCGCTGCGTGGTGGTGGACGTGCGGCTCGAGGCGATCGAGCCCATGGCCTACCGGTTCCTGCTCAGCTTCGCGAAGGACAACGAATTGAAGACGCGGGATGGCCGCGTCGCGGAGCGCTCCGAGCTCGCGAAACTGCAGCGAGTCGGAGACACCGACTGAGACGGGGGAGGGGCCCTGTCGATTCCTTCAGGACATCGCCTTGATGGCGTGGGCGAGCCGGCTCTTGTGGCGCGCAGCCGCGTTCTTGTGCAGCACGCCCTTGGCGGCGACGCGGTCGATCACGGCCTGCGAGCGCGCAAGCGCCGCGACGGCGGCCTTCTTGTCGCCTGCCTGGATCGCCTTCTGCACGGTCTTGATCGCGCTCCGAGCGGCGGTGCGCAGGCTGAAATTGTGGTCGCGGCGCTTGACGGCCTGGCGGGCGCGCTTGCGGGCGGACTTGATGTTGGCCATTGAAATCCCGGGGCGAAAAAAGGCGCGAATTCTAGCATGAAGGCCCGGCCGTGAACCTCCTGCGCGCGCTCGCCACCGTCAGCAGCCTGACGCTCGTGTCGCGGGTGCTCGGCTTCGTGCGCGACTTCTTCATCGCCCGCGTGTTCGGGGCGGGCCTGGCGACCGACGCCTTCTTCGTCGCCTTCCGCATCCCCAACCTGCTGCGGCGCCTGTTCGGGGAAGGGGCGTTCTCGCAGGCCTTCGTGCCGATCCTCTCGGAGTACCGCAACCGGCAGTCGGCGGAGGATACGCGCACGCTCGTCGATTGCGTATCGACCGCGCTTTTTCTCGCCCTCGTCGTCACCGCGGCGCTCGGCATGGCGGCCGCGCCCCTCATCGTCTACGTGTCGGCGCCGGGCTTCTCGGGCGAGCCGGAAAAGTTCGCGCTCACCGCGCTCCTGCTGCGCATCACCTTCCCCTACATCGTCTTCATCTCGCTCGTCGCGCTCGCCGCCGGCGTGCTGAACACCTGGAGCCGCTTCGCGGTGCCGGCGTTCACCCCCGTGCTCCTGAACGTCTCCTTCATCGCTGCGGCGGCGCTCTTCGCCGAGCGCTTCGACCCGCCGGTGCTCGCGCTCGCCTGGGCGGTGTTCGCGGGCGGCGTGCTGCAGCTCGCCTTCCAGCTTCCGTTCCTCGCCCGCATCGGCATGCTGCCGCGCTGGCGCCTCGACCTGCGGCACCCGGGCGTGCGGCGCGTGCTCGGGCTCATGGCGCCCGCCGTCTTCGGGGTGTCGGTGAGCCAGGTCTCGCTCCTCATCAACACGATCTTCGCTTCCTTCCTCGTCACGGGCAGCGTGTCCTGGCTCTACTACGCCGACCGCCTGATGGAGTTCCCCGCGGGCCTGCTCGGCGCGGCGCTCGGCACGATCCTCCTGCCGAGCCTCTCGAAGCACCACGCGAGCGGCGCGCCGGAGGCCTACAGCCGCCTTCTCGACTGGGGCCTGCGCCTGACGCTCCTGCTCGCGCTGCCCGCGGCGGTTGCACTCGCCGTGCTCGCGATTCCGCTCATCGCGACGCTCTTTCACTACGGGAAATTCGGCATCGAGGACGCCTGGATGACGCGCCAGGCGCTCGTCGCCTACAGCGTGGGGCTGCTCGGCATGATCCTCGTCAAGGTGCTCGCGCCCGGCTTCTATGCGCGCCAGAACATCGCCACCCCGGTGAAAATCGGCATCGCCACGCTCGCCGCGACGCAGCTCATGAACCTCGCCTTCATCGTGCCCTTCCGGCACGCGGGCCTCGCGCTCGCCATCGGCCTGGGCGCGTGCCTGAACGCCCTCTTTCTTTTTCTGTCGCTTAGAAAGCAGGGCATCTATCGCCCGCAGCCGGGATGGGGCGTCTTCACGATCAAGGTCATCGTTGCCACGGCCGTGATGTGCGCCGCGCTTTTCTTCGCGATGGGCTCCGCCGAGCGCTGGCTCGCGGCGGGCTGGCAGTGGAAAGTCGGCAGGCTGGCGGGGCTTGTGCTCCTCGGAGCCGCGGCGTACGGTGCCTGCTTGCTGCTGCTCGGATTTCGCTTGAAGGATTTCTTTCACAAGGCCGCCGATTAGGAAATCGATGACGAGCGAGCTCAGTCAATTCAGCGAGCTGCTGTCGCAGGAAGACGACAGGATCGATCTCGCGCGCGCCTGCCTGCGCATCGCCGAGGACGCCTATCCGGGGCTCGATGTCGAAGGCTACATCGGCGAGATCGACCGCCTCGCCAAGCGGCTGCGCGCGCGCCTCGCGCTGGACGCGGCGCCGGAAGAGCGCGTGGTCGCGCTCAACGAATTTCTCTACGACGATCTCGGCTTCTCGGGCAACACCCAGAACTACTACGATCCGCGCAATTCGTACCTGAACGAGGTCCTCGACCGGCGCACCGGCATCCCGATCACGCTCTCGATCCTGTACATGGAGATGGGCCGGCGCATCGACCTCGAGTTCCAGGGCGTGTCCTTTCCCGGCCATTTCCTCGTGCGCCTGCGCGTGCGCGGCGGCATGCTCGTGCTCGATCCTTTTTCGGGCGGCACGCCCCAGTCCGAGGAGGAGTTGCGCGAGCGCCTGAAGCGGGTCATTCCGCGCGGCGCGACGGGGGGCATCCCGGTCGCCGACCTGCCGCTCGACCAGTTCCTCGAGCCCGCGAGCAAGCGGCAGATCCTCGCCCGGGTGCTGCGCAACCTGAAGGGGGTTTACCGCGAGACCGACAAGCCCGAGCGGCTGCTCGAGGTGCTTAACCGCATGATCATCGTCGCGCCGGAGGCGGCCGCCGAGCTGCGCGATCGCGGCATGGTGTACCAGCGGCTCGAGTGCTGGCGGCCGGCGTTGAAGGACCTGGCCGACTATCTCGAGCGCGAGCCTGACGCCTCCGACATCGACGAAGTGCGCGCCAAGATGGTGGAGCTATCGGCGCGCTGTGCGCGCCTGAACTAGCCGCGCCTCGCTCGAAACTGACAAAACCTGTCCTCTTGCCCGGCGGCAATGGGGCTACAATCCCCGCTCTTTCCAAGACGGGGGTTCCCTTAATGAAACGCAGGACGTTCCTCAAGTCGGCGGCCGCGGGAGTCGCGGCCGGTACGGTCGCCGCGCCGGCGATCGCGCAGTCGCAACCGACCATCCAGTGGCGCATGGCGACCAGCTGGTCCAAGAGCCTCGACACGCTCTTCGGCGGCGCCGAGCAGATTTGCAAGCGCGTCGGCGAGATCACCGACGGCAAGTTCACCATCCGGCCCTTCGCCGCGGGCGAGATCGTCCCCGGGCTGCAGGTGCTCGATGCCGCCCAGGCCGGCACCGTGGAGTGCGGTCACACCGCCCCGTATTACTACTTCGGCAAGGATCCGGCGTTCGCTTTCGGCACCGCCATCTGCTTCGGCGGCAATACGCGCCAGCAGGCGGCCTGGTGGCTTTTCGGCGGCGGCCGGGAGGCGATGGCGCCGCTTTTCAAGGACTACGGCGTCGTTTCGATTCTCTCCGGCAACACCAACTGCCAGATGGGCGGCTGGTACCGCAAGGAGATCAAGTCGGTCGCCGACCTGAAGGGCGTCAAGATGCGCATCGGCGGGATGGCGGGCCTCATCATGGCGAAGCTCGGCGTGGTGCCGCAGCAGCTCGCTGCGCCCGACATCTATCCGGCGCTCGAGAAAGGCACCGTGGACGCGGCCGAGTGGGTGGGTCCGTATGACGACGAGAAGCTCGGCTTCAACAAGGTGGCCCCCTACTACTACACGCCGGGCTTCTGGGAAGGCGGCCCGATGCTGCACACGCTCGTGAACGAGAAGAAGTGGGCGGAGCTGCCGAAGGCCTACCAGGCCGCGCTGGAGGCGGCCTGCGGCGAGTGCCAGACCTGGATGCCGGCGAAGTACGATGCTCAGAACCCGGACGCGATGAAGCGCCTGATCGCGGGCGGCACCAAGCTGCGCGCATTCCCGCGCGCGGTGCTCGAGGCGGCCGAGAAGGCGGCCTACGAGGTCTACGGCGAGATGAGCGCGAAGAGCGCGCACTGGAAGCGCATCTACCCGCAGTGGAAGAAGTTCCGCGACGAGCAGATCCAGTGGTTCCGGGTCGCCGAAGGCACCTACGACAACTACCTGTCGAACAGCAAGCTCGCCTCCAAGGGCTAGCGTTCCGCGCGACGCCTTGGAAAAAAAGCCCCGCCTCGGCGGGGCTTTTTTATTTCTTGAAGAGCTTTTCCAGCTCGTCCTCGGCCTCGGGCTTCTTCTCGGCCTTGTCGGGCTCGGCGCCCGGCACGGCCGGCGCCTCCTCGGTCGGCACGATGATCTGCACCTTGCTCGGATCGATGTCGCTCGGCTTGTCGAGGAACGCGGTCACGAGCTGCGGCCAGGCGATGACGATGCCCACCATGAGGATCTGCAGCAGCACCCAGGGAATCGCGCCCCAGTAGATGGACGAGCTTTTCACCTCCTTCGGCGCGATGCCTCGCAGGTAAAAGAGCGCGAAGCCGAAGGGTGGGTGCATGAAGGACGTCTGCATGTTCACGCACAGCAGTACGCCGAACCAGATGAGGTCGATGCCGAGCTTGGCCGCAACCGGCGCGAGCAGGGGGATGATGATGAACGCGATCTCGAAGAAGTCGAGGAAGAAGGCGAGGAAGAAGACGAAGAGGTTGACGAAGATCAGGAACCCGACCTTCCCGCCGGGCAGATGCGACAGGAGGTGCTCGATCCACAGGTCGCCGTCCACGCCGCGGAAGACGAGCGTGAAGATGGTCGAGCCGATCAGGATGTAGATCACCATCGCGGTGATGCGCATCGTCGATTGGGACGCCTGCGCGATGAGGTTCCTCAACTCCTTGATCGCGACGGCCTCCCACATGACGAGCGCAAGGCCGATGTAGAAGACGATGAAGAGCGGGATGCGCACGGCCTGGAAGATCGCTCCGTTGGGCAGGAGCGCGAGCGAGCCCGCCAGCACGATCGCCGCGCCGCCCACCCAGGCCGCGATCTTGCCGCGGCGCGAGAACTCCTTGCGATGCACGACGGCGAGCACCACCGCGCCGACCATGCCCATCGCGCCGCCCTCGGTCGGGGTCGCGAGGCCGAGGAAGATCGTCCCGAGCACGAGGAAAATGAGGACGAGCGAGGGGATGATGCCCCACAGGCATCGCTTGACGAGCGGCCAGCCGGTCATAGTGCGGGCCGAGGGCGGAATGCCCGGGACCCATTCAGGCTTGAAGATGCTGACGCCGAGCGTGTAGGCGGAAAAGAGAACGACCTGCATGAGGCTCGGGCCCCAGGCGCCCGCGTACATGTCGCCCACCGAGCGGCCGAGCTGGTCGGCGAGCACGATGAGGACGAGGGAGGGTGGGATGAGCTGCGTGATCGTGCCCGAGGCCGCGATCACGCCGGTTGCGTAGCGCATGTCGTAGCCGTAGCGCATCATGACCGGGAGCGAGATGAGGCCCATCGCGATGACAGAGGCGGCCACCGTGCCGGTGATCGCGCCGAGGATCGCACCCACGACGATGACGGCGTAGCCCAGGCCCCCGCGCACCGGGCCGAAGAGCTGGCCCAGGCCGTCCAGCAAGTCCTCGGCCAGTCCGCAGCGCTCGAGGATTGCGCCCATGAGTGTGAAGAACGGGATCGCGAGGAGCGTGTCGTTGGAGAGGATGCCGTAGACGCGCTCGGGCAAGGCCTGCATCAGGCTGAAGTCGAAGTAGTGCGCGTCGATCGCGATGAAGCCGAAGAAAAGGCCCACCGCGGCGAGCGAGAACGACACCGGGTAGCCGAGCAGCATGAAGGCCACGAGGCCCCCGAACATGAGGGGCGCCATCATCTCGTGCGAAATCATTGCAGCGGCCTTTCGTAGTGCAAGTCCGCCTTCATGTCGCCGGTGAGCATGGCGATGCGCTTGATGAGCTCGGAGACGCCCTGCAGCGTGAGTAGCGCGAAGCCCAGCGGGATGAAGATCTTGACCGGCCAGCGCACGAGGCCGCCCGCGTTGCCGCTGATCTCCCCTTCCACCCAGGAGTTGTAGAAAATCGGCCAGGAAAGGTAGGTCATGATGACGACCGCCGGCAGCATGAAGAAGATGCCGCCGAAGATGTCCACCATGATCTGCCAGCGCGTGGGGATGTTGCTGTAGACGATGTCCACGCGCACATGCTCGTTCTTCTTGAGCGTGTAGGAGGCACCGAGCATGACCAGGGCCGCGAACATGTACCACTGGATCTCGAGCCAGGCGTTCGAGGAGATGCTGAACGCATAGCGCGAGAAGGCATTGCCGGCGCTGATCAGGCAGGAAAGCAGCGTGAGCGCGTCGGCGACATAGCCGAAGCGCTCGTTGAACGCGTCTACGACTCGCGAGAACGCGAGGAAAGGTTTCATGGTTTCAGGATCTCAGGTGGACTTAAGGCGGGCGGATGCAACGCCGACCCCCGCCCGCGCGCGCTGCTCGAGCGCGCGCCGCTGCACTTCCTCGTGCAGCTTCGGCTTGTAGCCGAGTGCGAAGAAGACCTCGGCGGCAAGGAAGATGGGGGCGACGAAAATCTGGAACAGGTTATCGGCGAGCGCGGGCTTGCGGCCTTCGTAGAGGTGGCCGACGAGCTGCAGCGCCCAGCCGCCGACGAAGAGGAGGAAGAACCAGCCGAGGCCGGCGGCATAGCCCAGCCGGGCGATCGCGTCGCCCGCCCAGACGAGGAATCCCGTCGTCACCAGCATCGCCAGCGCGAGCGGGATGTCGAGCGCGAAGTAGTAGGCGATCACGATGCCGGCAAAAAGCATCGCGCCGGTGATCTCGAGCTCGCCAAGCGGCAGGCGCAGCCAGGCAAGCGGGATGAAGAGCGAGAGGATGATGACGGGCACGCCGACGAAATGCGTCGCCTTGTTGCGCGCGTCCTGGTGATAAGCCGCATAGGTCGACATCTGATCGGCAAGCGTCTTCAAGCCGGGCCTCTCCGCGAGTGAAGTGCGGCTGTTGAAAGCCGCTATAATTCAGCATTTTACACGCGCTGATGCAGGTCACGCACGGAAAGCTCCGGTCCGGCCGCGAAACTCGCGGCGGCGTGGCCCTCACCATCGGGAATTTCGACGGCGTGCATCTCGGCCACCGGGCGATGTTGCAGCGGCTGGCGGAAAAAGCGCGGGAACTGAAGCTCGCTTGCAGCGTCCTGACATTCGAGCCGCATCCCCGCGAGTTTTTTGCGCCCGCCGCGGCGCCGGCGCGGCTCTCGCGGCTGCGCGAGAAGCTCGAGCTGATCGCGCAGTCGGGCATCGACCGCACGCACGTGCTGCGGTTCGGCGCGGCGCTCGCGGCACTGCCGGCCGAGCGCTTCATCGAGGAGATGCTGGTGGAGGGACTGGGCGTGCGCTGGCTGCTCGTCGGCCGCGATTTCCGCTTCGGCGCGAAGCGCGCCGGGGATTTCGGGCTGCTGCAGGCGGCGGCGGGCCGGGCGGGGTTCGCCGTGGAAGCAATGGCGGACGTGAAGGTCGATGGCGAGCGGGTGTCGAGCTCGCGCGTGCGCGCGGCGCTTGCCGAGGGCGATCTCGCGGGCGCGGAGCGGCTGCTCGGGCGTCCCTACGTGATGAGCGGGCGCGTCGCGCACGGCGCGAAGCTCGGCCGCACGCTGGGCTGCCCGACCGCGAACATCGTGCTGCGCCGCAAGCCGGCGCTCTCGGGCATCTTTGCGGTGGAGGTCGAGCTGGAAGAAACAGGGACGGTGAGGCGCGGCGTGGCGAGCGTGGGCAGGCGCCCGACGGTGAAGGAGAACGCGGCGCCCCTGCTGGAGGCGCACCTCTTCGACTGGGAGGGCGCGCTCTACGGGCGGCATTTGCGCGTGGCGTTTCGCCGCAAGCTGCGCGATGAGCGGAAGTACGACGGGCTCGAGGCGCTGCGCGCCGCGATCGCCGAGGACGTGAGGCAGGCAAAGGCATGGTTCAAGGACAATGGCTGACTACAAGAGCACGCTGAATCTTCCGGACACGCCGTTCCCGATGCGCGGCGATCTCGCCAGGCGCGAGCCGCAATGGGTGCGCGAGTGGGAGGAAAAGGGCGTCTACAAGCGCTTGCGCGCCGTCGCCAGGGCGCAGAACCGCCCGCGCTTCGTCCTGCACGACGGGCCGCCGTATGCCAACGGCGACATCCACATCGGCACGGCCGTCAACAAGATCCTGAAGGACGTGGTGGTGAAGTCCAAGCAGATGGCGGGGTTCGATGCGCCCTATGTGCCGGGCTGGGACTGCCACGGCATGCCGATCGAGGTGCAGATCGAGAAAAAGCACGGCAAGAACCTCCCGGCCGCGGAGACCCTGCGCCTGTGCCGCGCCTTCGCCACGGAGCAGATCGAGCGGCAGAAGAAGGACTTCAAGCGCCTGGGCGTGCTCGGCGAATGGGACAACCCGTACCTGACGATGGCGCCCGGCAACGAGGCGAACGAGATCCGGGCGCTCGGCAAATTGCTGGAAAAGGGCTACGTGTACCGGGGCCTCAAGCCGGTCAACTGGTGCTTCGACTGCGGCTCGGCGCTCGCGGAAGCCGAGGTCGAGTACGAGGAGCGCAAGGATCCGGCGATCGATGTCGGGTTTCCCTTTGCCGAGAAAGACAAGCTCGCCAGGGCCTTCGGGCTGAAGGCGCTTCCGGACAAGCCGGGCTGGATCGTGATCTGGACGACCACGCCCTGGACGCTGCCCGGCAACCAGGCGCTGAACGTGCATCCGGACTACACCTACGCGCTCGTCGATACCGACCGCGGGCTCCTCATCGTCGCCGACCATTTCCTCGCGGAGGCGACCGAGCACGACGAGGACGCGGCGACGCCGGCGCTGCTGCAGAAATACAGGATCGGATCTTGGAAGGTGATCGGGCTCGCCAAGGGCAAGGCGCTCGATCAGATCCGCTTCCAGCACCCGTTCTACGACCGTACGTCGCCCGTGTACCTCGGGGAGTACGTCACGCTCGACACGGGCACGGGCGTCGTGCACTCCGCGCCTGCCTACGGCGTCGAGGACTTCGACTCCTGCCGCCGGAACGGCCTGAAGGACAGCGAGATCCTGACCCCGGTGATGGGGGACGGGAGGTTTGCGCCTTCGCTGCCGCTCTTCGGCGGGATGTCCATCTGGGATGCGAACGGAAAAATCATTTCCGTTCTGGAGGAGAAGAAGGCTTTATTCGCAAAGCAGACCTATAGCCACAGCTACATGCATTGCTGGCGCCACAAGACGCCGGTGATCCTGCGCGCGACCACGCAGTGGTTCGCGGCGATGGACAAGCCCGTCGGCGGAGAGACGCTGCGCCAGACGGCCTTGCGCGGCATCGAGGCGACCGCCTTCTATCCGGGCTGGGGCCAGGCGCGGCTGCACGGCATGATCGCGAACCGCCCGGACTGGACGCTCTCGCGCCAGCGCCAGTGGGGCGTGCCGATGCCGTTCTTCCTGCACCGCGAGACCGGCGAGCTGCATCCGCGCACCCAGGAGATCCTGGAGCAGGTCGCAAAGCGGGTCGAGAAGGGCGGCATCGAAGCGTGGCAGTCGGTCACGCCTGAAGAAATGCTTGGAAAGGAAGAAGCCAAAAGCTACGAGAAGAGCCGGGACACCCTGGATGTCTGGTTCGACTCGGGCTCGACGCACTTCACGGTGCTGCGCAACTCGCACGCGGCGCAGACCGCGTACCCGGCGGACCTGTACCTGGAGGGCTCGGACCAGCATCGCGGCTGGTTTCATTCGTCGCTCCTCGTGTCGTGCATGATGAACGGCATCCCGCCCTACAAGGGACTGCTCACGCACGGCTTCGTCATCGACCTCGAGGGCCGCAAGATGTCGAAGTCCAAGGGCAACGTCATGGCCCCGCAGCAGATCTCCGACACGCTCGGCTCCGAAATCCTGCGCCTGTGGGTGGCGAGCGGCGATTTTTCGGGCGAGCTCACGATCTCGAACGAGATCCTGAAGCGGGTGGTGGAGAGCTACCGGCGCATCCGCAACACGCTGCGCTTCCTGCTCGCCAATACGTCCGACTTCGACATCGCGAAGCACGCGGTGCCGGTCGCCGACATGGTCGAGATCGACCGCTACGCGCTCGCGCTCACTGCGCGCCTGCAGAAGGCGGCCGCCGAGGACTACGAGCGCTACCAGTTCCACCTCGTGTCGCAGAAGCTGCAGACCTTCTGCTCGGAGGACCTGGGAGCCTTCTACCTCGACATCCTCAAGGACCGGCTTTACACGAGCAAGGCGGATTCGCCGGCGCGCCGCTCGGCGCAGACCGCGCTCTGGCACATCACGAACAGCCTGCTGCGCCTCATGGCGCCGATCCTCAGCTTTACCGCGGACGAGGCCTGGAAGATCTTCGTGGGCGACGCCGAAAGGACCGTCTTCGAGGAGGTCTGGCACGCGCTGCCCGAGGCGCCGATGGCCGATTCGCTCGTCGGCCAGTGGGACCAGGTCCGCCAGTTCCGCGAGATCGTCACCAAAAGGCTGGAAGAAAAAAGGGAGCAAAAGGAGATCGGCTCCTCGCTTGCCGCCGAATTGGAAATCCGCGCGCACGGTCCGGTTTTCGAGTCGTTGAAAAGACTGGAAGACGACTTGAAGTTCGTCCTCATCACCTCGCGCGCGAGCGTGCAGCCGGCCGACGGTTCTCCGGTGCAGGTGAACGTGATCCCGAGCAAGCACCCGAAATGCGACCGCTGCTGGCACTACCGCGCCGACGTGAACGGCGCGGGGCTGTGCGCTCGTTGCGAGGCCAACCTGCACGGGCCGGGCGAAGCGCGCCGCTATGCCTAGGGCGCTCGCCTGGTACGGCCTCGCGGCGCTGGTCGTCGTCCTCGATCGCGCCTCCAAGCTCGCCGTGCTCTCGCATTTCCAGCCGGGCGAGAGCGTTCCGCTCGCCGGCTTCTTCAACCTCGTGCTCGTCTTCAACAAGGGCGCGGCCTTCAGCTTCCTCGCCTCGGCGCCGGGCTGGCAGACGCCCTTCTTCGCGACCATCGCCGTCGTCGCGGTCCTCGTGGTCGGCTACCTGATCCAGAAGGACCCGGGCAAAACCCTCTTTTGCCTGGGGCTCGCGCTCATCCTCGGCGGCGCGGTCGGCAATCTCTGGGACCGGCTGCAATGGGGGCACGTGGTCGATTTCCTCGACTTCCACGCCGCGGGCTGGCACTGGCCGGCGTTCAATGTCGCCGACTCCGGCATCACGGTGGGCGCCGTCATCCTGATCCTGGAAGGCTTTTTCCAGCGCGAGGGAAGCGCGAAGCAGGCCGACGGTGAAAAGCGCGCCTGAGCACCTGCCGCTGCTCCTGCGCGCGCTCGCCTTCGCCGCGCACAAGCACCGCGACCAGCGGCGCAAGGACGCCGAAGCCTCGCCCTACATCAACCATCCGATCGCGCTCGCCGAGGTGCTGGCCGGCGAGGGCGGCGTCGCCGACATCGAGGTGCTCGCCGCGGCGCTGCTGCACGACACCATCGAGGACACCGACACCACGGTCGAGGAGCTGCGCGAGCAGTTCGGCCCGCGCATCGCCGACATGGTGGTGGAGGTCACCGACGACAAGCGCCTGCCCAAGGCGGAGCGCAAGCGCCTGCAGATCGAGCACGCCGCGGGCCTTTCGCACGGCGCCAAGCTGGTCAAGCTCGCCGACAAGATCTGCAACCTCCGTGATGTCGCCGAGCGCCCGCCGGCCAAGTGGGACCTCGAGCGCCGCCGCGAGTACTTCGAATGGGCCCGGCGCGTGATCGACGGCCTGCGCGGGACCCATCCGGCCCTCGAGGCGGCCTTCGACGCGGCCTACCGTGGAAAGCCGACTGGCGGATAATCCGGGCATGGACGTTCTCCTCGCCAATCCCCGCGGCTTTTGCGCCGGCGTCGAGCGCGCGATCGAGATCGTCGAGCGCGCGCTCGAGCAGCATGGCGCGCCGATCTACGTGCGCCACGAGATCGTGCACAACAAGTACGTGGTCGAGGACCTGAAGAAAAAGGGCGCCGTGTTCGTCGAGGAGCTCGCCGAGGTGCCCTCGGGCAGCACGGTGATCTTCTCCGCGCACGGCGTCTCCAAGGCGGTCCGCGCCGAGGCGAAGGCGCGGGGGCTCAAGGTCTTCGACGCCACCTGCCCGCTCGTCTCCAAGGTGCACGTCGAGGTGGCGAAGATGCTGCGCGACGGCTACCACATCGTCATGATCGGCCACCGCGGCCATCCCGAGGCCGAGGGCACGATGGGCCAGTCGGCCGAGCGCATGCACCTCGTCGAGACGGTCGACGAGGTGGCCCAGCTCGAGGTGGCCGACGCCGTGCCGCTCGCCTACGTCACCCAGACCACCCTCTCGGTGGACGACGCCGAGCGCATCGTGGCGGCGCTCAAGCGGCGCTTTCCGGACATCCGCGGGCCGAAGAAGGACGACATCTGCTACGCCACGCAGAACCGGCAGGACGCGGTCAAGTTCATGGCGCCGCGCTGCGACGTGGTGATCGTGGTCGGCTCGCCCAACAGCTCGAACTCCAACCGCCTGCGCGAGGTCGCCGAGAACATGGGCGCCGAGGCCTACATGGTGGACAACGCGGAGCAGCTGCGCCCCGAATGGATCGAGGGCAAGGCGCGGGTCGGCGTCACCGCCGGCGCCTCGGCCCCGGAGGTGCTCGTCAACCAGCTGATCGAGCGCCTGCAGGAGCTCGGCGCGAAGAACGTGCGCCCCCTCGAGGGGATCGCCGAAAACGTGGTGTTTACGCTGCCGCGCGCGCTCGCGCGCTAGAAGGAAGGAACGCGCGAGCGCGTTGGCGCTACTTGCAGTATTGCGAGACGAGGTCCTGGGCGCGCGCTCTTTCGCGCGCGATCTCCTCGTCGGAGAGGAACTCGCGCTCGCCCTTGGCGTTGTAGCGCGTGATGCGGCCGCCGGCCTCGTATTGGGCCAACGAGCCCTTGGCGCGCCCGCAGTTCTCCTGTTTGACCTTCGCTTCCTCGTCGCTCGCCGCCGCCTTCTTTTTCGCTTCCTGCTCCTCGAGCTGGCGCTTCTTGAATTCGGCATCGGCCTTGCGCGGGTCCACGGGGCCCTTCGGCGCGGAAGAAGAGGACGAGGGCGCAGCGGCGGTGGGCGCCGGATTCGCCTCGATCGTTTTCGATTTCGAGGTCGACGGGCAGGGCGACTGCGAATACACGGTCTTGCCCTTCGCATCGACGCACTTGAAGACCTGCGCGTGCGCCTGCGCCGTGAAGAGGAGGGCGATGCCGGAAGCCAGGAAGAGTGTGGTTTTCATTGGGGAGTCGCGTAGCGGCCGCGCGGCGCGGCGGGAGCCGGCGCCTCTGCGGTGGAAGATTTTGCGGGCGCCTCGGCTTTGGGCGGGGCGGGCGGCTGCTGGTTGCGCGGCTTGAGGATGCCCGCCCGGGGGTAGCCGGCCACGTCGAGCGAGCGGTTGTAGGCGCCTTCCTCGAAGCCGGTGACGATGTCGGAGCCGACGACGAGCGCGGGCACGCCGGTCGCGCCGGTCGCTTTCTTCAGCTGCTCCTCGCTTTCGACGGTCTTCTCGGCGAACGGAATGCCGCGCGTATTGAGGAGCTTGCGCGCCTGGGTGCAGCCCTCGCACTTGGGCAGCGTATAGAGCGTGACCGGAAAATCCTTCAGCGCCTGGCGCAGCGCGTAGGGCTCGCTGGAGGATTCCGCGGCGGGCGCGCTCGCCGCGCGCTTCTGCACGCCTTTGGCGTCCGAGGGCGGCGGCGTATCGGTGACGTGCGTGCGCCCGGTCGAATCGGTCCAGCGATAGAGCTGCGCGTGGACGGCGAGGCTCGAGAGCGCGAGCAGGGCGAAAGCGGCGAATCGCATGGCACGCATCTTACCCGGCTCGCCGCTCATCGTCAGTCGAGCTTCTTGTACCAGTAAGTCCGCACGCGCCGCTGCAGCGAGAGGCCGCCCGGGTTGGTCGCCTGCACGCCCGAGATGATCGTCTGGTAGTACTTGCCCCCGATCTGCACCACCGCCGGCACCGGCTGCGGCAGGAAGCCGCCGCCCGCGAACACCGCGTAGCGCCCGCCGCCCGCGCTCGGCACGTACTGCGAAGGCAGCGAGTTGTAGATGTTCGCGGCGTTGCCGTTGGAGAAGGACACGCCGTACTGGCGCGCCGTGCCCAGGTCGGAGGTGCACGAGTTGCCGGAGTTGCTGCCCACGTTCTGCGAGGTCCCGGTCACCGTGTCCTGCTTGGGCTGGTTGGTGTTGAAGATCACCGTGCCCGCCGCGGTGGTGGCCGAGGCGATCGTCTTCTCGCCCGTGTTGGCGAGCTGCAGCATCCAGCCCTTGGCCGCGAGCAGCGCCGCCGCGGCGCTCGTCTGCGTTTGCGAGCCGCTGCAATTGGCCGAGCTCTGCAGGCAGCCGTTGGTGATGTCGGAGAGGTCGCTCTCGGTGATCGCCGCGGGGAAGACGATGCTGGCCCCGGTGGAGGGCGTCGTGTTGCCGGCGTTGGTGTCATACACCGTCGAAGGCGAGTTGGTGCCCACGTTACCCAGCGCGTACAGGGTCGCGGTGTTGCGGTCCTTGAACATGTAGAAGCGGTTCGAGACCACCTGGTCGAACGGGTGCTCGCGGTCGCCGCTGCCGATCAGCACTGCATCGAAGTCGCCGTTGCCGTCGCTCGTGTAGACCACGTCGGGCTGGAACTCGAACTTGCGGTAATTGACCGCCGCCGGGGAACCCTGCGTTGTCGAAGAGGCGCTCGCCGTGCCGATCGAGGCGAACTTGTTGACCACCCACTTGGTGGGATCGGCATCCGCCACGTCCACCCGCCAGACGTTGCCGCAGGTGTCGGTGCCGTAGATCTTGTCGATATAGCCCAGGGTCACGTTTTCGGTGCCCGAGGTCCCGCGCGCGGCCGAGTTGGTGCGGTTCCTCAGGATCGCCAGGTCGCCCGGCATCGCGCAGGTCATGCCGGTGTTGCGCAGGTCGGCGGCCGCATCGGGCCCGACGCGCTTGAGCACCTCGCCGGTCGTGGCATTGACGATGAAGATGCCGCGGCCCATCGAGCGCGAGATCGCGCCGCTCGAGGTGCCGTTGTTCGGCGGGCAGTTCGCCGTGGTCATCGGCACCGGCCAGACCACGCCGGTCAGCGCCGTGACCGAGGTCGAGTTGTACGCGGTCACCGCGCAGGGCTGGAAGTCGTCCACGGCGGCGTCATAGCCCGCGCCGAAGATGAGCACGAGCGTGGTCGGGTAGGCGCGCAGGTAGACCGGCTGGGGCTGCGACCAGCTCTGGCCGATCTCGTCCCAGCCGCTGTCGCAGCCGCCCGTGGCCCCGGTCCCGGTTGCGTTGGTGCAGCCCTTCTTCCAGAGGAGCTTGGGACTCGTCGGGTCGCTCACGTCGAAGGCGTAGTACATGCGACCGCCGCGGCGCATGCCGACGTAGAGGTAGATCTTGTCGCTGTCGCCGTTCTTGTACTTGCCGTCGTTGTTGAGGTCGAGCGTGTAGGCGCCGATCGGGCCGTCGAAGAAGTAGTCCTTCGGGTTGTTCGAGGAGATGGTCGGCGTCTGGTTGCGCAGGCGCTTGAGCTTGGAGAAGTGCTCGGGCGCGACGAAGGCCCATTGCTCGGTGCCGCCGTCGCTCGCTTGGCCGCCCTTCACCGCGTGGAACATGCCGTCGTTGGCGCCGTAGAACACGAACACGTCGTCGTTGTTGGTCACGGCGCTCGTGCTGTTGCGGTTGTAGTTGATCACCGCCGGGCGCGAGTGCAGCACATCGCCGTGAATCGAGGATCGCACGTCGCAGGCCTGCGTGTTCGGCGCCGACAGGCTCGTGCAGGTCGTTCCACCCGTGGTGAGCGCGCCGTCCTTCGTGTTCTCGTCGTCCTTGTTGTCCTGGCCGCGCACCCAGTAGATGAGGTGCGTGCGCTCGTTCGGGTCCGGGTTGGTCGAGAGCCCGGCCGTGATTGTCCCCGTCGCCACGCCCTGCGTGGTGATCGAGGTGACCGCGCTCGTCAGGTCGCCGGCCTTGGAGGCGTAGATCGTGCCTGCTGCCTGAATGACCAGCGGCCCCGGCACGTTGGTGGCAAGCGTCACGTCCGGCCCGACGGTCTGGCCGGTCCAGGTGACCGTGGTCGCGCCCGTCGCCGGCGCGGAGCCTTTGGCGGTCGCGCCGATCGTGCAGCAGGTCAGGCTGGAGGTGTTGGCCGCGTTGATCTGCAGCGTAATCGTGCCGCCCGAGAGGTCGGCATAGTTGCCAGCCCCGGGATCGGACACCGTGGTGCCGCTGCCGGCCGTGATGGCGTTGATCGTTCCGGAGCAGGCGAAGGAGGTGGTGTTGCCCATGACTTTCGCGGTGTAGCTGCAGTTGGCGATGGTCACAGTGTCGGAGGTCGTGAGCGCGTGCACGAGCTGGCCGCTGTACGCGGCGCGGCTGAGCACCAGGTTGAGCGTGCTCGTGCCGGCCGAGGCCGAGCTGACCAGCCAGGCGCTCGTGTCGCTCGCCACGATGCGGTTGGCGGTGCCCGCGATGGTTGCGGCGGCGGCGACGCTGGCCGACGGCGTGTAGGTGAAGCTCGTGCCGCTCACAACGATCGACGAGCCGGACGCCGAGGTGTTGTAGTTCGCGGAGGTCGCGCCCGTGACTTTCACCGTGATGCCGCTGCCCCAGCCGCTCGGCAGCGCCGCCACGGTGGCGACCGCGGAGGTCGAGCCGGTGCCGGCCGGCGTCGCAAGCGTCGTATAGGTGAAGGTGTTGTTGTCCACCTTGGTGATCGTCGCGCCCGGCGAGGCCGTGTTGAACGCCGCGTCGGTGGCTCCAGTGACCATTACCGTGTCGAGGCTCGAATAGCCGTGGTTCGTGAGGGAAACGGTGACGTTGTTGCTCACGCTCGCGTTCGACCAGGAGACTTTGGGCGTCGCCGTGCCCGTCGTCTGAACGAGCCGGACGCCGGTGACCGAATACCCGCTTGCCGCGGTCGTCACCGACGCCCCCAGGTCGTAGGAGAACTGGTTCACCTGGCCCGAGACCGCGGAGATGGCCTTGCTGCCGACGTTGTAGGCGCCTGGCGTGGCGCCCGTGACCGTGATGAGGTCCGATCCCGGGATGAGCGTATAGCCGGGCAGCGTCACGTACGCATGGGTCGAATCGGGCGTCGAGGACAGCGTGTAGCTGAAGGTCGTCGCCGTCGGAGCAGGACTCGCCAGAATCGTAAAGTTGCCGTTGTAGGTGTTCGGCGTGGCGCCGGCGACGGTGACCACGTCT
>DATAID010000086.1:0-7123 GCA_036262835.1 Burkholderiales bacterium
CTCCTCGTCGCCCGCAACGAGCTCGGCATCGGCGCCATGCTCGGGCAGTTCACGCTGCCCGTCCTCCTCGGCAACATCGTCGGCGGCACGGTGCTCTTCGCGCTGCTGTCGTACGCGCAGGTGATGAAGGAGCTCTGATCGGGGCGACGCTGGGTCCATGCCCTTGTCACAGGAACCTTGACAGCAGGCCGCGATCCATCAGGGATGGACCCTTCATGGCTCGCGGGAGCGCCGCCTTGGCTCGTGCCCGCCCTCTCGGCTGCGGTCGCCCTCGTCGTCGCGCTTTGCGCCGCGCGCATCGGCCTTGCGGTGCTGCGCCGCATCGTGCCTCGTCAGCCGCTCGCCGCGCCCTTCGTCTCGGCCGGCGCAACGCCCGGCACCGCCCTCGCCGCGCTGCTCGCGGCGGGCTCGGTGCTGCACGCGGCGCCGGACAGCCTCAACGGCATCTCGGTGCTGCGCCACCTCGCGACGGTCGCGATCATCGCCGCGGCCACCTGGCTGGCGATGCGCCTTGCCGCCGCGATCGAGAGCGCGGTGGCGCTGCGCTATCCGGCCAATGTCGTCGACAACCTCGAGGCACGCCGCATCCAGACGCAGACGCGGGTGCTCTCGCGCACGCTTGCCTCGGTCATCGGCGTGCTCGGCGTCTCCTTCGCGCTGCTCACCTTCCCGCAGGTGCGCACGGTCGGCGCGGGCCTGCTCGCCTCGGCGGGTGTCGCCGGGCTCGCGGTCGGCCTCGCCGCCAAGCCGATCCTCGGCAACCTGCTCGCGGGGCTGCAGATCGCGTTCACGCAGCCGATCCGCCTGGACGACGTCGTCATCGTCGAGGGCGAATGGGGCCGCATCGAGGAGATCGGGCGCGCCTTCGTCGCGCTGCCGGGTGCGCGAGGCGCTCATCGCCTTCCTGCGCGAGCGCCATCCCGAATCGCTGCCGCGGCTGCGCGCCGAGGTCGAGAGCCCCGCCTAGCCGCCGGTGCCGGGGTGCGGCACGTCGGGCGCCTTCGCGCCCGAGGCGACGCTCGTCTCCTTCAGGTCGTTCGCTGCGGCCGGCTTCGCGGCTTGCGGATGCTCGGCGCGGTAGCGGCGCACGATGCGGTCCTGCGCCTCCGCGAGCGCCTTCTTCGCGTGCTCGTCCGCGGCCTTATTGTCCTCGGCCTTCTTGTCCGTCTTCGCCTTTTCCTCGGGCGTCGGCGGCGGCAGAGTGGCGGCGGCGGCGCCCGCGAAGAGGCCCGCGGCAAGGGCGAGCAGGAATCGATTCATCGGCTTCATGACGAGCTCTCTCCTGATCGACCGATGCTAGGTTCCGCGCACGCGATCGCCTATCCCATGATCGGCCAACTCACTGTCGCCGTTCGCGGAAAATGCCCGTCGCTCAGGGCACTACGGTCCATGCGGTGCGGAACTTCTCGAGGCTTTCGGCGTCTTTCCGACAGGATGCTGCGCAAAATCTTTTCGATGGGGGCCGTGGCCGTTGCCGCGCTCTCACTTGGATCAGCAGCGCTCGCCCAACAACCGCCCCGAAGCGCAATTCGCTGGACGGGCCCCGCCGAGCCGGAGTGTATTTACAAGGCGGTCATGAGCGACGCGGAGATCCGGGCCTGCACGCGGCACGCGGTGCGCTACGACTATCGCGTCCTGAGCGAGGGGAAGGTCGCCGGCGCCCGGTAGCCGTCCATGGAGGGCGCGCGGAAGGTGATCTACGCCGCCCTCGCAGGCAACCTCGCGATCGCTGGCACCAAGTTCGTCGCCGCCGCGATTACCGGCAGCTCGGCGATGTTCTCCGAGGGCGTGCACTCGGTGGTCGACACCGGCAACCAGGCCCTCCTCCTCTACGGCATGCGCCGCGCAAGCCGGCCGCCCGACGAGCGCTTTCCGTACGGCCACGGCAAGGAAATCTACTTCTGGAGCTTCGTCGTGGCGCTGCTCGTCTTCGCGCTCGGCGCCGGCGTCTCGTTCTACCAGGGCGTGCAAGGGCTGCGCTCGCCCGAGCCGATGCAGAATCCGGCGATCAACTACGCAGTGCTCGCCTTCGCGGCGCTGTTCGAGGGCGGCTCATGGCTCGTGGCACTGCGCGAATTCCGCTCTAAGAAGGGCCGGCGCGGCTACCTCGAGGCGGTGCGCCTGGGCAAGGATCCGCGCACGTTCGCCGTCCTCTTCGAGGATACCGCCGCCCTGGTCGGCATCGGCGTCGCCTTTCTCGGGGTGGCGCTCGATCACCTCACGGGAAACCCGTTCTTCGACTCGGCCGCCTCGATCGTGATCGGGGTCATCCTCGCCGTCACCGCATTTTTGCTCGCGCGCGAGACCAAGGGCCTGCTCATCGGCGAAAGCGCCAACCGCGAAGTCGTCGCCGAGATCTGCCGCCTCGCATCCCGGTATCGCGAGATCGCCAAGGTGCACGAAGTGCTCACCATGCACGTCGGCCCCGAATTCATCCTTGCCAACATCGCCCTCGAGATTCGCCCCGACCTGCCGCGCGACCGCACCCATGACATCATCGAGAGCCTGACGCGCGACATCCGGCGCTCGGATGACCGCGTCAAACGCGTCTTCATCGGATTGAGGGACGAGGACTAACGAGGGCGCTCTCAGCCTTCGAGCATCGCCTTCATGGCCTTGGCGGCGGCCTCCGGGGATAGCTTCGCGACGTCCACGAAGTCCTCGGCTCCGCACTCCTTGCAGACCGCCGAGATTTTTCCGACGAGGTCGTCGGTGATGATCCCCCGCACGACGCGGCAGCAGTAGAAGGGAATTTCCTTCAGCTTGCGCCTTTTCTTCACCGCCTGCAGGAATTCGATCATGCGCGACTCGTCGAAGGCGAGCGTCGCCACGATCAGGTCCACCGCGCGGGGCTCCGACTCGAGCACCTTGAAGGCGTCGGCCATGGTATGGGCCTCCACCAGGTCGAACGAATCCTCGAGCATCTCGCGCAGCAGCTTGCGGCCTCTCGGCCGGGCGGCGATCAAGGCGCGACGGCGTTTTTTGCCTCTCACCGTTCCACCTCCCCGTTTGTAAGAGATCGTAACCCCTTTCCCCACCCCTTTCGTTCAAAGCTGCATCGCTCCCACCAACGAAGGGAAAACCATGACGAAGAAGATCCTCCAGGCCGCCGTCGCGGCCGCGCTGACTGTGCAATCCGTCACGCTTTGGGCGGCCGAGGAGCGCGCAAGCACGCTCGCCGACCAGCAGTCGGTGGCGGTCACCATCTACAACGAGAGCCTCGCGCTCATCAAGGACACGCGGCGGATCGCGCTGAATCCAGGGCTGAACCACCTCGCGTTGCGCGAAGTGAGCGGGCAGATGCGCCCGGAAACAGCGTCGCTGCGCAGCCTCACGAGCCCGGGCTCGCTCGCGCTGCTCGAGCAGAACTTCAACTTCGACCTGCTGACGCCGGAGAAACTGCTCGAGAAAAACGTCGGGCGCACGGTGCGCATCGTGCGCGTGCATCCGACGACGGGCGCCGAGACCCTCGAGAACGCGACCGTCCTTGCCGCCACGGGCGGCGTGGTGCTCAAGATCGGCGACCGGATCGAAACCGGGCTGCCGGGCCGGATCGTCTTCGACGGCGTGCCGGCCAGCCTGCGCGACCGGCCCACGCTCGTGAGCGAGCTCACGAGCAGCCGCGGCGGCTCGCAGACCGTGGAGCTCTCCTACCTCTCCGGAGGCCTTGCCTGGAAGGCGGACTATGTCGCCGAGCTGAACGCTGCCGACAATGCGCTCGACCTGAACGGCTGGGTCACGCTCACCAACAAGAGCGGCACCGCCTATCCGAACGCGAAGCTGCAGCTCGTCGCGGGCGACGTGAACCGCGTAAAGGAGGAGATGCGCCATGCGGCCAAGGCGATGGCGGACATGGCGGTGGCCCGGTCGGCGCCGGCAAGCCCGATGCAGCAGGAGTCGCTCTTCGAGTACCACCTCTATACCCTGTCGCGCCCGACCACGATCGCCGACAACCAGACCAAGCAGGTCGCGCTGCTGAGCGCGGCGCAGGTGCCGGTCACAAAGGAGCTCCTCCTCCAGGGCACCGACTACTACTACCGCGCGAGCGTCGGCAACGTCGGCCAGAAGATGAAGGTCGGCGTCTACGTCCAGTTCGAGAACCGCGAGAGCGCGCGCCTCGGCATCCCGATGCCCAAGGGCGTCGTGCGCGTCTACAAGAAGGATTCCGCGGGCAACGCGCAGTTCATCGGCGAGGACCGCATCGACCACACGCCGAAGAACGAGAAAGTGCGCCTCAAGCTCGGCGATGCGTTCGACGTCACCGCCGACAAGAAGCAGACCGACTTCAAGCGCCGCGACGCGCCCAATCCCTGGCACTACAGCTACGAGAGCGCCTACGAAATCGTGCTCCGGAACGCGAAGAAGGATGCGGTCACAGTCGTCGTGCGCGAGCCGGTGCCGGGCGACTGGCAGATGCTCGAGCAGTCGCAGGCCCACGAGAAGGTCGCCTCGGGCACGGCCGAATGGAAGATCCGGATCCCGGCGGAAGGAAGCGCGACGCTGAAGTACCGGGTGCTCGTCCGCTACTAGGCCAAGTGCTTGATTTGCGAAGCCGTAGGGGTATCACGACATTGCGTCATGTTGCCGTGGTTACCCTTGCGGCATGGGTAAGACGCTGGTGTTCTGGTCCGCCATCGCCATCTTCCTTTGCCCCGTCCTTTGGATGGGCCAGTACGTTCATGCGGCCACCCACAGCCTGGTCCTGGGCGTGCTCCTCGGATTCATCGCGGGCGGCGTGCTCGGCGGCTTCCTCAGCATCCCGTTCCTGCTCGCCTGGGATTTCCTGTCCGAGAAGCTAGCGCCCGTTTCCCGGCCAGCGGACCCAGTAGCGGCCCTGCTCGCCGAACGGAAGCGCGAGGCCCTCGCCGCCGGCGAGCGCTTCGCGCAGCATGACGAGGCTCCCATCGCTCGCGCGATGGAAAGTTCTTTGCTCACGGTAAGCCGCTCCGCCCACGACGAAAACGCGGCCGGCGCGCGGAACGAGCGCGAGCCCGTGTGGGGTACAGCGAAAATCTCCCCGCGCGGCCGAGAGCGTAGCGCCGCCTAGCTCGCGTTCGCCCTCGCGAACGCTGATCTCGAGCACGCCCGGCTCCGGCTGGCGCAGCCGCACCTGCGTTCCAGCCACCGACGCCTTGTCCTCCAACCCCGGAATCCCGGCGATCAGGTCGTAAGAGAGCCGCGCGCAGGAATCTCCCGCCGCGCAACCCGGCGTCGTCTCGCCGACTTGCGCGTAAGTTCCGGCGAGATCGGGACAAGCGCTCGGCTGCGCCTTAAGCGGCGGCCAGCCGTCCGGATAGCCGACCGGCGCCGACGCGCATCCGGCGAGTGACAGGATGAGGAGCGAAGTACCGAAAGCCTTTCTCACGTGATGACGCCCAGTTCCAACAGAACTCTCTCTGCTTCGCGCGGTCCCTGGACGCAGGCCGCCTTCAATCCCGCCTCCTCGGCCGCGCGAACGTTGAGGGGCTGGTCATCGAGGAAAAGGATCGACCCAGGCTCACATTGAAGAGCTGCGGCCGCATGCTCGAACGCCTCCGCGTCAGGCTTGATCTTGCCGGTCAGATGCGACGGAAAGTGATGGTGGAACAGGCGAAACCATTCGCCCGACTCGAGCCGCGGCCAGTGGACCTGGCTGGTGTTCGAGAGCGTCGCGCGCGTAATGTGCGCGGGAATCCGACGCACCAGATCGGCGCTGCCCGCGAACGGGCCCACGACCCAGTCAGTGAATTCAGTGAGGAACTCATCGGGACTGACCGTCAATCCCAGCTCGGCCGTCAAGCTGGCGGCGAACTGCTTCGGCTCGAGCCTGCCGGTTTCGAGCGCCCGCACCGAAGGCGACGACAGCCACAGGCGCCATGTCTCCTCAAGCGTGAGCTCGGGCTTCCATTCGCGCAGCTTCGCCGCCCCGCGGAACTCGATGAGAACGCCGCCGAGGTCGAAGACGACGGCTTTCAAGCCTCCGTTCCCGGTGGGATTTGGCAAAGTTGGCGGAGGGGCAGGACTCGAACCCGCATTTGTGGACATCAGAGTTCACCTAAGTCACGCTAAGGCCATGTACTCAGCGCAAACATTACAACCGTAGGTAATCAGAGGTGGACTCAAATGGTCGGATAACGTGACCTGGACGTGACCTGATTATCGCCGCAGAATGCTGTCAAGCACGATCCGCCATGCGTCAGCAGGTCCCGCTCCTGCGGGAACGTACACCTTGATGTTCCCATTCCGATCCACCTTCGACGTACGCGCACCTTCTGGAAACGAAGTAGTGAGGGCGCCGTTAACTGTATCCAATGACACGCCGTCGACAAGTTTGTAGGTAAAGAAAGGAAGGTCGAGTCGCTTGTCGGTATCGCTTGCAGGAGTGCGGGCCGGAGAAGAGATTGGCGCCTTTACAGGATCGACAGCCTTGGCTTCGCGTGACTTTGCCAGCACCCGAACAAGTTCCAAGACTTCGTGAAGTTTCGCATCAGAATCTTGGATCGTCGGTCGCCGAGCGGCTTCAGGTGCGATGTTGAGCAGTTTCAGCGAATCAGCAATTGTTTTTTCGAGGTCTGGCCACCATTTGTCAAATGCTCGTTCGAGGCGACGCGCCTCGATGGTGGCACTCCCAAGCTCACCATTGATTGACTTCGCCACTCTTAACAGATCATCCCGATTTGGCCTTGCGCCGTTGAACATTGAAAGAGGTGCATGAAGATCCCCGAACTGCATTCCGAGCAGAATTGGGACAACCTTGCCTCTACCAACCTTCTTCGCGATCGCTCCGGCCTCGAAGTTGATCCACGGGCTGTTAGCGTTTGCAGGGGTCAACGACAAAATACCGAAATCCGACTCATCGAGTTCCTTTGCGATGCGTTGAAACCACGCATCGCCCTTCTTCACCGAATCGGTCGAATAGAACGGCCTGACCGGTGGCAGTATGTTCTGAAGCCAGTCTGCAAATCCTTCAGCGAATCGCTGGCTCGTTGAATTTTCACCCGACCAACTTATGAATACCCGCATCGGCCACCTCTTTCTAACTATCGCGGCGCGTTTAGCGCGCAAGCTGGGCAACCTGCTGCCCCACCCAGGCCAGTAGCGTCCCGGCTTTCTGGAAAAGGTCTCGAGCAGCCTCAGGAGCCAA
>DATAID010000087.1:0-49226 GCA_036262835.1 Burkholderiales bacterium
CGCTGGAAGCGCACCCAGATATCGGCCTGGATGTACTCCATGATGTGGCCGATATGGAACGGGCCGTTCGCATACGGTAACGCCGTCGTCACGAACAATGTGCGGGACGAGGTGGCGGGCATGCGGATTTTGTGCTGGGACGCGAGGCGGGGAATCGCGAATTCTAGCAAACGGCATGTTTGCGCCGGCCGCGGGGACACGGGAGGCTAAAATACGGGTTTTCGCACGTGACGCACGGCATTCGCGAGCGAACCGAAAGCAGAGGACCAGCATGGCGGTAACCGAGCAAGACGTGCAGCAGTGCCTGCGGCAGGTGATCGACCCCAATCTCGAGCGCGATTTCGTGAGCGCCAAGTCGGCGAAGAACATCCGCGTCGACGGCGGCAACGTGAGCGTCGACATCCAGCTCGGGTATCCCGCGCGCAGCCAGCACGAGTCGCTGAAGCGCCTGGTGCACGACGCGCTCGCGAAGCTGCCCGGCGTGGCCGCGGTCGACGTGGAGATCTCCACGCGCGTGCCCGCCCATCGCGTGCAGAAGGACCTCACTCCGCTGCCGGAGGTGCGCAACATCATCGCGGTGGCCTCGGGCAAGGGCGGCGTCGGCAAGTCGACCACCGCGGTGAACCTCGCGCTTGCGCTTTCGGCCGAGGGCGCATCGGTCGGAATTCTCGACGCCGACATCTACGGGCCTTCGCAGCCGATGATGCTCGGCATCCAGGGCCGGCCCGAGTCGAAGGACGGCAAGAGCCTCGAGCCGATGGAGAACCACGGCCTGCAGGCGATCTCGATCGGCTTTCTCATCGACATCGACACGCCGATGGTCTGGCGCGGGCCGATGGTGACGCAGGCGCTGGAGCAGCTTCTCAAGGATACGCGCTGGCGCGAGCTCGACTACCTCGTGGTCGACCTGCCGCCCGGCACGGGCGACATCCAGCTCACGCTCGCGCAGAAAGTGCCGGTGACGGGCGCGGTAATCGTGACCACGCCGCAGGACATCGCCTTGATCGACGCGCGCAAGGGCCTCAAGATGTTCGAGAAGGTCGGCATCCCGATCCTCGGCATCGTGGAGAACATGTCGATCCACATTTGCCCGCAGTGCGGGCACGAGAGCCACATCTTCGGCGAGGGCGGTGCGGCGAGGATGGCGAAGGACTACGGTACCGAGCTTCTGGGACAGCTGCCGCTCGATGCGGCGATTCGAGAGCAGACCGACGCCGGCCGGCCGACGCTCGTCTCAGACCCCGACGGGCGCGTCTCGCAGATCTACAAGCAGGTCGCGCGCCGCTGCGCCGTGCGCATCGCCGAGTCGCAGAAGGACATGACCTCGAAGTTTCCGAACATCGTCGTCCAGAACACTTAGGAAGGGGTACGGGGAAACCTGGGTTTCCCTGTTCCTAGTAGCACTGCCCGAGATCCTCGGGGCGCCAGGGGTTGCTGAAGGTGCTCAGGGACTCCAGGAACACCACCAGATCCGATTGCTCAGCCGCGGTCAGCTTGAGCGGCCCGACTTCCGTCGATCCGCGCTCGGAGTAGTGCCGCACCACGTCGGCGAGCGAGCCGAGCTGGCCGTGATGGCCGTAAGGCGCCGTGAGCAGCAGGTGGCGCAGCGTCGGCACCTTGAAGGCGCCGTTTCTGCCCGGGTCTGCCCGACCTTGGGCGGCGAGCGTGGCGAACCCGTTGTCGCGCAGCTCGCCGCTCGTGAAGTTCGGCCCGCCGTGGCAGTTGTCGCAGCCGCCTTTGCCGACGAAGATCTTCAGGCCGCGGCGCGCAGCCTCGGCATAAGGGGCGTTTTTCTCGCCCTTGGCGAGCGAATCCCGGAACTGGTCGAACGGCGTGGGCGGGGTCTCGAAGGTTTCCACGAAGGCCGCGAGCGCCTTGCCGACGTCGGCGAGCACGGCCTGATCGTCCGAGGATGAGGGCGCCGCCCCGAAGCTCTTGCGGTAGCGGCAGGCGAGCTGATCGTCCCTGCGCATGAGCTCGGCCACGTGCCGCGCGCTCGAGCCGAGCTCGCGTGCATCGAGGATCGGCCGCACGCTCTGTGCGGCCAGGTTGTCGGTGGCGCCGTCCCAGCCGAAGAGGTGGCCGAGCCGCACGTTCATGAGCGTGGGCGTGTTGCGCTCGACTTCGGATATCGCCGCGCCGCGCGTCTGGTTGTCGGTCCAGTTGCGCTCCGGGATGTGGCAGCTGCCGCAGGAGAACTTGCCGCCGCCGGACATGCGCCGGTCGAAGAAAAGCCGCTCGCCGAGCTCGATCGCCTCGCGCTTGCCCGAAACCCGGTTCTTCGGGTCGGCCTGAATGGGCACGGGCCAGGGACCATGCGCAAGGATCGCGCGCCTCTCGGCCTCGCTGAATTGCACCGGAGCCTCGGCTGCGGCCGGACACGCCGCCAGCGCCATCCAGATCAACACTGCTTTTTTCATGGCTCGGGGCATTCTATAGCTATGATGCAAACCGACAAACGGGGAGAGCGTAGTGACCATCAAGTCTGACAAGTGGATCCGCCGGATGGCCGAGCAAAGCCGCATGATTGAGCCGTTCGAGCCACGGCAGGTGAAGGAGACGGCCGGCCGGCGCCTCGTGTCCTACGGCACCTCGAGCTACGGCTACGACATCCGCTGCTCGGAGGAATTCAAGATCTTCACCAACATCAATTCCACCATCGTCGACCCCAAGGAGTTCGACGCCAAGTCCTTCGTCGATTTCAGGGGGCCGGTGTGCATCATCCCGCCGAACTCGTTCGCGCTCGCGCGCACGGTCGAGTACTTCCGCATCCCGCGGAACGTGCTCACCATCTGCCTCGGCAAGTCGACCTATGCGCGCTGCGGGATCATCGTCAACGTGACGCCGCTCGAGCCCGAGTGGGAAGGGCATGTGACGCTGGAATTCTCCAACACGACGCCGCTGCCGGCGAAGATCTACGCCAACGAGGGCGTCGCCCAGGTCATCTTCATCGAGTCCGACGAGGTCTGCGAGACCTCCTATCGCGACCGCGGCGGCAAGTACCAGGGCCAGCAGGGCGTCACGCTGCCCAAGATCTGAAAACACTAGATCTAGTAGGTCGGCGGCTTACGGCGTCTAGTTATAGTAGTTTCTCAGCATTGCGGCCGCGCCCCACGCTCCCTATAATCCGGTAACTTGAACGCGCGCACCGGCAAGCAGCTCCTCCTCCGGCAAGAACCGTTCGATTCCCATCCCGAGGCCGGCCTCGACTTCGCGCTGGCCCGCGAAGCCGCGCGACAGAGGTACCAGCGGCCGTTCCTGATCCTCGATACCGCAGTCGTGCGGCAGAAGCTCGGCCGCTTCCGCGCCGCCCTGCCGCGCGTGAAGCCTTACTACGCGATGAAGGCGAATCCGGACCGGCGCATCATCGAGGCGCTCGTCGAGGAGCGCTGCGGGTTCGCGGTCGCCTCGGGCGCGGAGCTCGAGCTGCTGGTCTCGCTCTGCGTCGAGCCCAGGAACATCTGCTACACCAATCCGGTCAAGTCGCGCCCGGCGATCGCCGCGGCCGCGACCCTGGGCGTCAATCACCTGGTCGTCGATAGCGTCGACGAGCTGCGCCGCGTGCACTCGATCAATGCCAACGCGCGCCTCTACCTGCGCATTGCCACGCCGCACATCGGCAGCGACCGGCCGCTTTCGGGCAAGTTCGGCGCCGGCACGCCCGAGGCGCGCGAGATCATCGCCACCGCAGCCCGGCTCGGCGCGGACCTGGCGGGCGTCACCTTTTACGTCGGCTCGCAGTGCCGCAACCCGGAGAACTGGCGCGTCGGCATCGAAAAAGCGCGCACGCTTTTCGAGGCCATGGCGAAAGCAGGCTTGAAGCCGAGGCTGCTCGACATTGGCGGCGGGTTCCCGGTGCGGCATGCGCGGCCGGTTCCTTCCATCGAAGCGATCGGTGAAGTGGTGAACGAGGCTCTGCGCGCGTTCCCGCCGGAGGTCGAGGTGATCGCCGAGCCGGGGCGCTATCTGGTGTCGGAGGCGGGCTACTTCGTCTGCCGCGTGCTCGGCACCACCACGCGCGGCGGCAAGCGCTGGATGCATTGGGACGCGGGACTTTTCGGCGGCATGCTCGAGGCGAGCGGCGGGCTAAAGCTGCGCGTGCGCACCGAGCGCTCGGGACCGGACATTCCCTGGCACGTCGCCGGGCCGACTTGCGACTCGGCCGACGTGGTGCTGCGCGACGAGCCGCTGCCCTCGGACGTCCAGGAGGGCGACTTCGTCTATGTTCCGAACGCGGGCGGCTACACCAGCGCCTATGCCTGCGAGTTCAACGGTTTTCCGCTGCCCGAAGTCCGGGTTTTCGAATCTAAAGGCTCGTAAAGCACAAAGCTGAAGGGCACGCCTTTGGCCGAGGTGTGCGTTTCCCGTTGCGTTTCCTTCCACGCGCTGCGGTCCCACTCCGGGAAGAAGACGTCGCCTTCGTAGTCGCGATCGATTTCGGTCAGCACGAGCCCGTCGGCGATGGGCATCGTTTCCGCAAAAATCCCGGCGCCGCCGATCACGAAGGCGACCGACTCGCCCGCGCACAGCGCAATGGCCGCCCCGACCGAATTCGCTACAGATGCGCCAGGGATGTCGCGGTTTGCACTACGGGTGACGACAATATTTTCGCGTCCGGGCAGCGCGCGCGGTAGCGAATCCCAAGTGCGCCGTCCCATAATCACCGGATGACCGAGCGTCAGTTTCTTGAAGTGCTGCAGGTCCTCGGGCAGGTGCCAGGGCAATTTTCCATTCGCGCCGATCACGCCGTTGCGCGCGACCGCGGCGACGAGGTAGAGGCGCGGATTTCCTGCTTCCGCTTGTGACATAGGTCCTAGGGCTCACCAATTCTTGCGCGGATTATAGGTGCATGAGCGGCGAGAAATATTTCACGTCCAAATCGCTCTCCTACCCACGCTCGTTCCTCGGGCTGCTCGTGGCGGGGTTCCTGCTTGTCGCGCTGCCCCTGCTCGGCACGCTGCTTTACTCCGCCTGGCACACCGAGCGCCTGACCGAGCAGAGCCGCAGCGCCGTGCTCGGGGCGGCCAAGGCGGCGCGCGCGAGCCGGTCCCTGGTCAACCGGACCGGCTCCATCGAGCGTCTCGCGCTGCAGCTCGCGATCTCGCCCGATCCGCGCCTGCGCGCCGACCTGGCGCGCGTGCATGCGGGGTTCAAGCAGGTCTCGAGCGAGCTCTCGCTCCTGCCACTGGACGAGGAGCAGCTCGCCGCGCTCAACCGCACGATCGAGCACGAGCAGCGCCTCTTCGACGCGGTTGACAGCTCGCGCGGACCGCCCGATGCGATCGTCGTTCGCGACCTCGCCGGCAAGCTCGTCGACGACGCCTACCAGGTGCTCGCGGTGAGCTACATCGTCGCCGATCGCGAGGTGGAGCGCCTGGGCGCGAGCGCGGACGAGGTGCACCGGCGCCTCATCTTCATGGTGCTGATCGCGACGGCGATCGCCCTTGCCGCGGCGCTTGCCCTCACGCGCATCATCGCGCGGCCGATCGCCCAGATCGATTCGGCGATCCGCCAGCTCGGCAGCGCCGATTTCGAGCGCGAGATCCGGGTGAGCGGCCCGGCCGACCTGCAGAGCCTCGGCGAGCGGCTCGACTGGCTGCGCCGGCGCCTGACCGAGCTCGAATCGCAGAAGAACCGATTCCTGCGGCACCTGTCTCATGACCTCAAGACCCCGCTCGCCGCGCTGCGCGAGGGCACCGAGCTCCTGAACGACCAGGTCGCCGGGCCGCTCGCGCCGCCGCAGCGCCAGGTGGTGGCCATATTGCGCGACAACAGCGTCAAGCTTCAACGACTGATCGAGGAGCTGCTCGATTACCAGCGCGCGCTGCATGCGGCAGCCGGGCTGGAAGTGGGGCCGCTGGGGCTGGATGCTCTCCTGCGCCAATCGGTCCAGGCGCACCAGTTGGCTGCGCAAGCCAAGGTGCAGAGAATCGAGCTCGACGCCGAGCCGCTCACCGTGTGGGCGGATGCGACCAAGCTGCGTTCGATCGTCGACAACCTGGTCGGCAACGCGGTCAAGTTCACGCCCGCGGGCGGCCTGATTCGCGTGGTCGCGCGCGAGCGCGGCGAGGCGGCGACGATCGAGGTGGTGGACAGCGGGCCGGGCGTGCCGGCCGAGGAGCGAGAGGCGATATTCGAGGCGTTTTTCCGCGGCAGGGCAGGCGCGAGCGGCCGCGCGGAGGGCACCGGGCTCGGACTGGCGATCGCGCGCGAATTCACCGAGGCGCACGGCGGCCGGATCGAGGTCGTGGCCGGGGCGCGCGGCGGGCATTTTCGGGTGACGCTGCCGCTGCGCCGCGCTCCGCTCCTGGCGGAGGCGGCCTGAAGCCGGCGGCCCTGATGATCGCCGCGCTGCTCGCAGGCTGTAACACGATGGAGCCGGCGCGCGAGATGCCGACGGCGCGCCTGCCGGCGGCGCAGGTGCCGCGCGATTGCCGGCCGGAAGCCGCCGAGGTGAGGCGGCTGAACGAGCAGCTCGCGGTCGAGGTCGCCGAGCGGCAGCGCGTGGTGCGCGCCGCCGCCCGGCGGGAAGAGGCATTGAAAAAGCAGTTGGATGCGCTAAAGGCGATCGAGCGGGGGATTCTCGAGCGCGAAGAGCGGATGCAATCACAAGCGAGGTAGAGGAACACATGGAACAACAGAACGGCAAGCGAATCCTCCTGGTGGACGACGACAAGGACCTGCTGCACCTGATCTCGATGCGCCTGGGCGCTTCCGGCTACACGGTCGCCACGGCCGAATCGGGCGAGTCCGCGCTCGCGGCGATGGCGGTCTCGCCGCCCGAGCTCGTCATTACGGACCTGCGCATGGAAGGCATGGACGGGCTCGCGCTTTTCGATGCGATCCATCGCGAGGCGCCCGCGCTGCCGGTGGTGATTCTGACCGCGCACGGCACGATTCCCGAGGCGGTCGCGGCCACGCGCCGCGGCGTGTTCGGCTTCCTCACCAAGCCCTTCGATCCCAAGGTGCTGCTCGACACGGTCGCCATGGCGCTGCGGCTCTCGGGGGCGCCCGCCGGGGCGGACGAGTCCTGGCGCGCCGAGATGGTGACGCGTTCCCCGGCAATGGAGTCGCTGCTCGCGCAGGCCAAGCGCGTGGCGGTGTCCGACGCGGCCATTTGCATCCTGGGCGCAAGCGGCACCGGCAAGGAGCTGCTCGCGCGCGCGATTCACCGCGCGAGCCGACGTTCGGATGCGCCCTTCGTCGCCGTGAACTGCAGCGCCATTCCCGAGGGACTGCTCGAGTCCGAGCTCTTCGGCCACAAGAAAGGCTCGTTCACCGGCGCGGTGCAGGACCGGCGCGGCCTCTTCCAGGCCGCCGAAGGCGGGACGCTGTTCCTGGACGAGATCGGGGACATGCCGCTCACGCTCCAGGTGAAGCTGCTGCGCGCGCTCGAGGAAAAAGTGGTGCGCCCGGTCGGCTCGAATGAAAGCGTCGAGATCAACGTGCGCGTCATCTCGGCCACGCACCGGCGGCTGGAGGAGCGGATCGCCTCGGGCGAATTCCGCGAGGACCTCTATTACCGCTTGAACGTCGTCAAGCTGATGCTGCCCTCGCTCGCCGAGCGGCGCGAGGACATTCCGCTCCTCGCGGGGCACTTCCTGCAGGATTTCGCGCGTCGCTACGATCGTCCGCGTCTCGCGCTCTCGCCCGAGGCGATGGAGCTGCTCGTCGCCGCGCCCTGGCCGGGCAACGTGCGCCAGCTCCTCAACGTGGTCGAGCAGGCCGTCGCTCTTTCGGCGACCGACGTCATTCCAGCCTCGCTCGTGCGCCAGGCGCTCGATGCCGGCGATTCGGCCCTCACCCCGCTCGATGAGGCGCGGCGTGCGTTCGAGCGCGACTACCTTGCGCGCATCCTGAAGATCACGGCCGGCAACGTCACGCAGGCGGCCCGGCTCGCGGGTCGAAATCGCACCGAGTTCTACCGGCTTCTCGAGCGACACTCGCTTGAGCCTGGAATGTTCAAAACGTCGCCTAGAGGCGACAGCGAAAGCCGCGCTGCTTCAAGTGCTTCCCGCGCGCGCGGGTAGAGCCGTCGCCTGAAGGCGACGTCTCGCCCCCGTGACGGGCGGTGTAACTAAGTCACGGACTCCCTCTAAGTCGTTGTGCCGCCGCGCGTTTGCGCGGCTGGCACGGCAATTGCAAAAAATTGTCCCGAAAGAGTCGCCAAGGAGGAACGTATGGAACAAGCGAAGACTCTCGAGCAGGGGCAGGTGCAGGCCGGCAGCAAACCCCACCCGCTTTTCATCGCGGCCGCCGTCGCGGTACTTCTTTTCTGCGTGCTGGGCGCGGCGGCGCTGACCGGCATCCTTCCCACGGCGACGTCCAGATCGGGCGAGCAGGTCGCGCAGAGGGCCGTTGAACCGCCTTCTGCGGCGCCGGCGGTGGTCACACCGGCGAAGCCCAAGGCTGCGGTGGCGCCGGCTGCCAAGCAGCACGCGGCGGCGCCCTGCGCGAGTTGCGGCGTGATCCAGGCGATCAACGCGGTCGAGGTGAAAGGCAAGACGAGCGGCATCGGCGCGGTCGCGGGCGGCGTCGCGGGCGGCCTCGTCGGCAACGCGATCGGCGGCGGCCACGGCGCAGGCAATGCGGTCCTCACCATCGGCGGGGCGGCCGGCGGCGCCTTCGCGGGCGACGCGATCGAAGGCCACGTGAAAAAGCAGACCGCCTGGCGCGTCACGGTGCGCATGGACGACGGCTCGGTTCGCACCCTGCAGCAATCGGCGCAACCGCCTTTTGCGACCGGCGATCGCGTGCGCATCGTCGACGGCAAGGCGATCGAAAAGGTTTGACGCGCCGTGGAAAACACGCTCGAGCACGGCAAGGAAAAACCCGGCGGCGAGACCGTGGCGTTCTTCAACGCGCTCGCGGGCTTCGCGGTCGCCACGCTCGTCATGGTCGGCTTCGGCGCGACGGTGTACTACCTGGTCGCGCCGGGCGGGTGGCTGGCCGGCGTCTTCGGCCGCAACCTCGCCGGCGGCATGGCCGCGGTGCTCGCGCTCATTCTCATCGGCGTGAGCGTGTGGCTGGCGCGCGACTGGATTCCCGCGGCGAGCCGCGGCCGCTACTCCGAGCTCTTCGTCTACGGGTTCGCCGCAGCGGGCGTCATGTACCTCTTTGATCTCGTAATGAAGGGAGCGATCTAGCGCGGGACAAGCGCTGCTTCCAAGCTTCCCCCGGCCCGTCCTTCCCCCCTATAAGGCGGGCCTTTTTTTTCCTAGACCGCGATGGGCGCCTTGATGGCGGGGTGGGGCTCGTAGCCTTCCAGGGTGAAATCCTCGTACTTGAACTCAAGGATGTCCTGCACTTCTGGATTCAATTTCATCCGCGGGAACGGCCGCGGAGCGCGGCTCAGTTGCTCGCGCGCCTGCTCCAGGTGATTGAGGTACAGGTGCGCGTCGCCCAGCGTGAGGACGAATTCACCCGGCGTCAGGCCCGTGGCCTGCGCCACCATGAGCGTGAGCAGGGCGTAGGAGGCGATGTTGAAAGGCACGCCGAGAAAGAGATCGGCGCTGCGCTGATAAAGCTGACAGGACAAGCGGCCGTCTGCGACATAAAACTGAAAAAGAGCGTGACACGGCGGCAGCGCCATGCGATCGACATCCGCCGGATTCCACGCGCTCACGATGTGGCGACGCGAGTCGGGCTTCTTTTTCAGCGACTCGATGACCGCGGCGATCTGATCGATCTCGCGCCCTTCCGGCGTGCGCCAGTGCCGCCACTGATGGCCGTAGACCGGCCCCAGATCGCCCTTCGCATCCGCCCATTCATCCCAGATGGTCACGCCGCGCTCCTGCAGCCACTTCACGTTGGTGTCGCCGCGCAGGAACCAGAGCAGCTCGACGATGATGGATTTGAGATGCAGCTTCTTGGTGGTGAGCAGCGGAAATTCCTCGGCGAGCCCGAAGCGCATCTGGCGCCCGAAGACCGAGCGGGTGCCCGTCCCGGTCCGGTCGGACTTGGCCGCGCCCTGCTCGAGCACTTCGCCAAGGAGATCGAGATACTGCTGCTCGCCGGGGTTGAGCCTCATACCGCGATGGTAGCGAAAAGCTCGCGCGCGCTCTGGAATCTTTCTTCGGGCTTCTTCGCCAGCAACCGGTCCAGTATTCCCTGATAGCCGGAGAGCCGCTCGGGCAGCGCGGGCACCTGGTCGTAGACGTGCGCCTTGACGAGGCCCGCCGGGCCCTCGGACTCGAAGATTTTGCGGCCGGTGATCATCTCGTAGAAGATCACCCCCAGGCTGTAGAGGTCCGAGCGCGCGTCCGCCGGCTGGCCGACGCACTGCTCCGGGCTCATGTAGCGCGGGGTCGCCATCACCTGTCCCTGCTGCGTCAGGAACTCGGCGTTGACGAGGTCCTTCGCCAGGCCGAAGTCCACGATCACCGGCCGCCCGTTGTCGCGGAACATGATGTTCTGGGGCTTCAGGTCCCGGTGCACGATGCCCGCCGCATGGATCGCATCGAGGGCGCGCGCGAGCTGCGCCGTGAGGCGCAGCGCCGTGAGCGAGGTCATGCCCTCGAAGATCTTCGCCGCGAGCGTGCCGCCGGAGAGGTATTCCATCGCGATGTAGGGATACTCGCCGGTGAAGCCCTGGTCGAAGATGCGCGCCACGTGCTCGTTCTCGATCGCCGAGATGAGCCGGTATTCGCGCTGGAAGCGCTTGAGGAACACGGCGTCCTTGCGCAGGCTGCGGTCGAGCACCTTGAGCACGAGCTGCGTGCCGTCGATCACCCGCTCGGCGAGATACACCTGCGCCATGCCGCCCCGGCCGATCATGCGCAGCGACCGGTAGCCGGGGATGGCGACGACGTTGTCCCCGAGCGGCGCGCCGATGTTCTTCCAGTCGAGCCGCGTCGTGGTGGCGCTGGTCGAGCGCGCGCCGGCCTGCTCGCTGCGGCGCGCCTCGTGCTCGCGTAGCGCGTCCTCGAGCGATCGTGCCAGGCGCTCAGGGGTGAGGCCGCTCTTTCTCAGGAAATCGGCCGCGCCTGCCTTGAGCGCCTGGATCGCAACGTGCGTGTCGCCCTGATCGGCGATCAGGACCACCGGCGGGGCCTTGGGATCCTTGCGGATGCGCTCGACCCAGGCGAGGCCATCCTGGCCCGCCGGATGCGATTCGAGCAGCACCGCGTTGTAGTCGCCCGAGGAGAGGCTCGCGCCGGGATCGCCGCGCTGGCGCGGGTCCCAGTCGTCGGTGGTGGCCGCAGGCCATCGGGCGCGCAGCATTCCGGCAAGCGCGCCGCGGAATTCGCTCGACTGGTCGACGATCAGGAAGCGCATCGCGGGCCGACGTCGTATTTTGACGTGCCCGGACGCATTGATAAAGGGGCGCGGACGTAGGATCATTCGGATTTTCCGGGGGAAAATCCGCAACCATGGGGCTTTTCGGCGGCGGCAAGGCCGCGCATCCGCTCGCGGACGCCAAGGAACTGAAGCGCGTTCTGGAAGCGCTGCCGGCCAACGACGCCTTCAAGGCGGTCGACGAGCTGATGCATTGGCTCGAATCGGTGGCCGGGCACGAGGACTTCAAGCCCGAGGCGCGCATGCTGCTGCTTTTCGCGCTGGACGAGGCCGCGCAGCCGCGGCTGCGCAAGCTGGCGAAGGAATATTTCGCCACGACGCGGCCCTCGCGCTATCAGGAGAATCGCCTGTGGACCGCCGTTCACGGCTACTACAGGCAGGCGGGCTACGCCTATGCGCGGGCCGTCGATCTTTTCGTGCAGGGCCAGAAGGGCGCCGAAGCCGCGAAGGCGCATTTGCCGACGCTGCTCGTGCGCACGCTCCGCTCGTTCGCGCAGCACATCAAGTGGATGCACCTGCGCTACGGTCCCGTCGACGTCGCGAGCTGGGGCGTCTTCAACAGCGTCTACGCGTATTCGGAGGCGAGGCAGCTCGCGCAGGCGCAGACGGCCGCCTATCCGGGCGCGCGCAATTCGACGCCGCAGCTCGAGTTCCTGCGCGGCGCGATGTTCAATGCGAGCGCGCCCGACGGGCTTCTGCCGATCGAGGTGGACTTCGCCGACAACCTGATCGCGGAGCTCGCGGCCCGCTTCCAGATCGCGAGCGCGGCGGCGCCCGAGCTCATCTGCTGGACCGACCTCGGGCAGGCGATGGCGCCCGCGCGCATGACCCGCGCGCCCAAGCCGGCGCCCGGCCTGCGCTTCGTCGGCGCGGGGACGGCGCTCGCCTGGGTCAACGAGCTCGCCGAACGCGTGCTCACCGGCGGGCAGATCCCGGCGGAGATCAATTTCGGCGGCAGCTACGAGCCCGAGGTCGCCCTGGAGACGCTGCGCCACCTCGGCATGTACTGGTCGCCCAAGCCGCCGGAGCGCAAGACGCAGCGCCATCCGGTGAAGAGCCGGCTCGCGGTCACGCACGGCTATGAAGCGGTGCTCGGCGTCCTCGGCGGGCACGACTCGCTCGACTTCAACAACCAGAGCTCGGAGAGCTGGATCGTCGAGAACGTGAGCGCCGGCGGCTTCGGCGCGGTCGTCCCGCAGCTCAAGGGCGACTGGCTGCGCGTGGGCGTGCTGCTCGCGCTGCAGCCGCAAGGCGGTCCCAACTGGGTGCTCGGCGTCGTGCGCCGCGTGAACAAGCTCGGGCCCGCGCAGGCGCGGGTCGGCATCGAGACGCTTTCCAAGGCGCCCATCGTGTCGCAGTTCGCGATCGCCGGGGTCAAGGGCTCGGCCGAGCAGGGCGTACTCTTCAAGAACGGCGATGCGAGCGAGGCGAAGATCGTCCTCAAGCCCGGCGTGTTCGCCCCGGCGCAGAACCTCGAGGTCGCGCGCGGCGAGCGCCAGCACGTGTACCTGCCGCAGGCGGTCGCCGAGCGCGGCGAAGACTACGAAATCGCCCGCTTTCGCGAATTGATTCGCGAAAGCTAGCCCAAGGTTCGGAACGGATCAGAGAATCCTGAGCAGGAATTCGGCCATGTCCCCGATCTCCTCGGGGCTGACCGAGTGCGGCATCGGGTAGGTGTGCCACTCCACCTTGCAGCCGAGCGCCTCGAGCGCGGCACGCGAGCTCTGCGCGCGTGCGATCGGAATCATGTCGTCGTAGTCGCCGTGCGCCATGAAGATGGGAAGGCTCTGGTTCTTCTCGCTGAATTCGTCTTTCAGCCTGCTTCCCAGCGGCAAATACGTGGACAGCGCCATGACGCCGCCGAGCGGCTCCGGATGTCGCAAGGCGGTTTGCAGGACGATCGCGCCGCCCTGCGAAAAACCGGCCAGCACGATTTTGCTGGCAGGAATGCCTTTTTTCTTCTCGCCTGAAATCAGCTCCTCCAGCAAGGCTTGGGAAGCCCTGATTCCGGCTTCATCCTCCGGGCCGCCGCCGAGCTGCAGGATGTCGTACCAGGCGCGCATGCGCATGCCCATGTTGATGGTCACCGGCCGGATCGGCGCGTGCGGGAAGACGAAGCGAACGGGCTTGGAGGCGGGCAGCCCGAGCTCCGGCACGATCGGCTCGAAGTCGCGCCCGTCGGCGCCCAGGCCGTGCAGCCAGATGACCGCGGCGCCCGGCTTCGGGCCGGTCTCGATCTCGATTTTCTCCAGGCTCACGGCTTTTTCCGGATCGCCGACTTCGGCCGGAACGCCTTCACGACCGCCTCGTGCGTCTCGATGTAGGGGCCGCCGATCAGGTCGATGCAGTAGGGCACGGCCGCGAATACGCCGTCGAGCGTCTCCTTGATCGCCTTGGGCTGGCCCGGCAGGTTGATGATGAGCGCCTGCTTGCGGATGACCGCGACCTGGCGCGAGAGGATGGCGGTCGGCACGTACTTGAGGCTCACCGCGCGCATCTGCTCGCCGAAGCCCGGCATCTCCTTCTCCGCGACGGCGAGCGTGGCCTCGGGCGTGACGTCGCGCGGCGCCGGCCCTGTGCCGCCGGTGGTGAGCACCAGGTGGCAGCCTCTTTGGTCGACGAGCTCCTTCAGGGTTTTCTCTATCGTTTCCCTCACATCGGGAATCAGGCGCTCTTCATAGGTGATGGCCGGGGAGGCGACGGCGCTTCCCAGCCAGTCCTTGAGGGCGGGGATTCCCTCGTCCTTGTACACCCCGCCCGCGGCCCGGTCGCTCGTCGAGACCACGCCGACTTTCAGCACGTCGCTCATTTCACCTCGTAGAAGTCGAGCTCGATCGAGTCCCGGCGGCGCAGGCCGCGCGCGACGAAAAGCGTGCGGTTCATCCACGCGTACTTCGGCGCCGAGGTCTCGAAGCGGGGCGCCGTGCGCGTGTAGATGAGCGCGGGATCGACCTCCTCGCCGCGCGCGAGGCGCTCCATCGCCTCCTTCGGCCCGTGGCGAAAGCCCTGGTTGGAGACGTAGAGGAGCGCGCCGTCGTCGGTCTGCAGCGTATAGCGCGCATCGAGAAACGCCGAGCCGTCGGCGCGAATGAGCTGCCAGTCGGCGCCGCCCGGCAGCACGGTGCCCGAGAGCCGCGCGCCCGAGAAGCGCCCGCCGGTGATGCCGATGATGCGGCGGCGGCCGAGCGGGGTGTTGCCGAGCTCGTGCGCGCGCTCGAGCGTGACCTCCACCTTCATGAGCGGCTCGAGCTCAAGCATTGAGATAGCCCCGCAGCACCCGGAAGAGCTCGCGCTGCGCGCGCGGCGGCCGGCCTTCGGCGAGCTCGTGACGCGCATTGCGGATCAAGGCGCGAACCTGCTCTATTTCGGCCTGCGGAAACTGCGCCGAGAACTCGGTCAGCGCGGCGTCATCGCCGATCAGCCGCTCGCGCCATCTTTCCAGCGTGCGCTGCTCGACGCGCGCCGCGGCCGATTGTCCGTCGCGCGCCGCGAGCGCGGCGCGCACGGGCGCGGGGTCGATCGAGCGCATCACCTTGCCGATGAACTGCAGCTGGCGGCGCCGCCCCTCGTGGCTCTTGATGCGTTGCGCCTCCCGCACGGCGGCGAGAAGCTCGGCGGGAAGATCGAGCGCGTCGAGCTGTGTCGGCGGAAGCGCGACAAGGGATGCGCCGAGCTTCTGCAGCTCCTCCATCTCGCGCTTTTTCTGCGTCTTGCTGACGGTTTCGTCGCGCATCGCTTGTATGATAGCGCGCCATGCCGAAGGAAATCCGCTTTACAAATTCGCCGGCGCAGCTGCGCGGGCTCGCGCAAAGCGCGCTCGACGCGGCGCGCGCCGCCGGCGCGTCGGCCTGCGAATGCGAAGTGTCCGAGGGCTTCGGCCTTTCGGTCACTGTGCGCATGGGCGAGCCCGAGACGATCGAGCATAACCGCGACAAGGGCCTCGGCGTCACCGTCTACTTCGGCGAGCGTCCGCACGCGCGGCGCGGCAACGCGAGCACGTCGGATTTCTCGGGCGCCGCCGTGAAGAGCGCGGTCGAGGCGGCCGCCGCGATCGCGCGCAAGACCGCGGTCGACGACTGCGCCGGACCGCCCGAGCCCGCGACGCTCGCGCAAGGCGCGGGGCTCGAGGAGCTCGACCTCTTCCACCCCTGGCGCCTTGGCACGGAGGAGGCGATCCGCATTGCGCGGCGCACCGAGCGCGCCGCGCTCGCGCTCTCCAGGAAGATCCGCAATTCGGAAGGCGCGACCGTGTCGGCGCAGCATTCGCAGTTCGTGCTCGCCAACAGCGCCGGCTTCATGCACGGCTTTCCGAGCTCGCGCCATTCGCTCGCGCTCTCGGTGATCGCCGAGGACAAGGGGCTCATGCAGCGCGACGACTGGTACAGCGCCTCGCGCCTGGTGCGCGAGCTGGCCGACCCCGAGGCGCTCGGCGAATACGCCGGGCGGCGCGCGCTCGCGCGCCTGGGCGCGCGCAAGATACCGACCTGCCAGGCGCCGGTGCTCTTCGAGGCGCCGGTCGCGGCCGGCCTCGTCGGCACCTTCGTCGCGGCGGCGAGCGGCGGAAACCTCTACCGCAATTCGTCGTTCCTCGTGGGCGCGCTCGGCACAGAGGTCTTTGCCCGCGGCGTCACGCTGGAGGAGCGCCCGCACGAGCCGCGCTGGCTCGCGAGCACGCCCTACGACGACGAAGGGGTGGCGACGCGCACCCGCGCCGTGGTGCGCGACGGCGTGCTCGAGGGCTACTTCCTCGGCAGCTACTCGGCGCGCAAGCTCGGCATGCAGAGCACCGGCAACGCCGGCGGCAACCACAACCTCGTGCTCGCGCCCACGGGGCCCGATCTGCCGGGCATGCTCCGCAAATTGCACCGCGGCCTTTTCGTCACCGACACGCTCGGCCACGGCATCAACCTCGTTACCGGCGACTATTCGCGCGGCGCGGCCGGGTACTGGGTCGAGAACGGCGAGATCGCCTTCCCGGTCGAAGAGGTGACCGTGGCCGGCAACCTGAAGAACATGTACCGCGGCATCGTTGCCATCGGCAGCGACGTGGTCGTGCGCGGCACCCAGCGCTGCGGCTCCATCCTCATCGACACCATGACGATCGCGGGCAGCTGAGGATGCGCGGGATTTTCGTCCTGCTGGCTTTCTTCGTTGCAGGACTTCCCGCATTCGCGCAGCGCTCGCCCGATGTCATCTACGTCCCCACGCCGCCGGATGTGGTCGAGGAGATGCTGCGCATCGCGGAGGTTAGAAAAGGCGACGTGCTCTACGACCTGGGCTCGGGCGACGGGCGCATTCCGATCGCGGCGGCAAGGCGATACGGCATCCGGGCGGTCGGCATCGACATCGACGCGGAGCGGATCTGGGAGGCGCAGCAGAACGCGCACGGGGCCGGCGTCGATCGCCAGGTGGAGTTTCGGCGGGAGGACCTGTTCAAGGCGAGCTTCAAGGAGGCGACCGTGGTGACGCTTTACCTCCACCCCGAAGTCAACGTGAAGCTGCGGCCGCGCCTGTGGGCCGAGCTCAAGCCCGGCACGCGCATCGTCTCGCACCAGTTCGGCATGGGCGACTGGCCGCCCGAAAAGACGATCCAGGTGAGCGGGCGGACGATCTACTATTGGACTGTTCCGGCACCCTCGGACCGGAGAGGACAATGACGCCGATGCTCATCGAGATTGCTTCCGACGTGGTCTGCCCCTGGTGCTACATCGGCAAGCGGCGGCTGGAAAAGGCGCTCGCCGGCCTCGGCGGCGAGATCGCGGTGCGCATCGAGTGGCTGCCGTTCCAGCTCAACCCGCAGATGCCGGAAGGCGGGATGGCGCGCGCGGAGTACCGGCGCGCGAAGTTCGGCTCGCTCGAGCGCGGGCGGGCGCTCGATGCGCGAGTCGCGCAGGAAGGCGCGGGCGAGGGCATCGCCTTCGCCTTCGACCGGATGCAGCGAACGCCGAACACCGCGGCGGCGCATCGCCTGATCGACCTGGCGCAATCGCAGGGCAAGGCCGATCCGGTCGTGAACGCGCTCTTTCGCGCTTATTTCGAGGAGGCCCGCGATATCGGCGATGCGGCCGTGCTCAGCGACATCGCCGGGCTCGGAGGCGTCACCGGCTGGCCTGAAGAAGAAAATGATGAAGCCGTGAAAGAAAAGGAAATGCGCGTGCGCGATCTCGGCATCAGCGGCGTGCCGACCTTCATCTTCGACCGAAAAACCGGGATCTCGGGCGCCTATCCGTCCGACATCCTTGCCGAGACGATCCGCCGCGCCCGCCCGGGATAGCTGCGCGCGTAGCGGCGCTAGGTGAAGTCGAGCCGGTCGGCGACCAGCACCCCGTAGATCCGGATCGGCGAGCGGCGCGGCAGCTCGAGCTGCGGCAGCGGCTCGGCGTCGAGGTCGAGGTTTTCCACCGAGAGCGCGCCCATCACGGCGTCCGACATCACGATCTCGCCGGCGCGCGCGCGCTGGTGCATGACGCGGGCGAGGCTGACCGCATCCCCGAAGGCGGCGCGGCGCTGCAGGCCGCGCGGCCCCGCGTCGCCCAGGATCACTTCGCCGAGGTGCAGGCCCTGCGCGAGCCCGGCGCGCAGCCCGCAGGCCTTGCGCCAGCGCTCGCCGAGCGCGGGAAACTCGGCCTGGATGCGCTGCGCGGCGCGCACCGCCTGCTGGGCGGTCTGCAGCGGGTTGCCTTTGGCGAAGACCGAGAGCAGCACGTCATGCTGCGCCGAAATCGCCTCGCCGTGTGCGCCGGCGACGATGTCGGCGGCGAAGTCGAAGAACTCATCGGCGAGCTGCAGCACGAGATTCGGCTCGAGCGCCTCCGACATGCGCGCGAGGCCGCGCAGCTCGACGCAATGGATGACGGCGTTGCGCCGCCCGGTCCCGGTGACGCTGCCCACGGTGGTCTTCTGGTGCGCGACTGCGCCGATCACCGTTGCCTGACTGCCCGCCGCTGCCGACATGCCTCGTCCCCCGCGCGAAAGCGATAAGGAAGCGTAAGGACTGCAAGAATCTGCAAGGAGGAACTATTGCCGCTCCGGGACGGGCGGAGCGGCCCGCCCGACGGGCGGGGCGGCGAGGGTGTGACTTTTTGCCGAGATTCCCTACAACAGCGTGACGAGCGAGATCACGAAGACGACGAGGGCGCCCGCGGCGAAGAAAGCGAGCGAGGTCCGGTCGAGGTCCGGGAGGTCGGGATCGCGCGGGATCGGCTCCGGATGATGCTCGTCGTGGCCGGCATGCCCGTCGTGGCCGTCGTGCCCGGAAGGGCCGTCGTGCTTTTTCGCCATCTTCTCGTTGAACGCCGTAAAGAAGTCGTTCGCGACCTTTTGCGCGGCCGCATCCACGAGGCGCGAGCCGATCTGCGCGAGCTTGCCGCCGACATTGGCCTTCACCTGGTAGCCGAGCCGCGTCGCGTCGGCTCCGTCCGGCGTGAGCGTAACGTCCGCGCTGCCCTTTGCAAAACCCGCCACTCCGCCCTGGCCTTCGAAGGCGATCGAGTAGGAGCGCGGCGGCTTCATGTTGGAGAGCGTGAGCTTGCCCTTGAACTTGGCGCTGACCGGCCCGACCCGCGCGGTCATCTGCACCGCGTACTCCGAGTCGCTCACCCGGTCGATCGCCTCGCACCCGGGCACGCACTCTTTCAGCACCTCCGGGTCGTTCAGCGCCTGCCAGGTCTCGGCCTGCGAGGCCGGGATGCGCTGCTCGCCAGTCATCTCCATGCGTTTTTCTCCATTTTTTGACCCTGCGAGGCGCTCGTCAGCTCGCGCGACAGGTCGATCAGGCTCTTCACATTGTGCACCGGAAGGAAGCGGTCCACGTGCGGCAGCATCGCGCGCACGCCGGCGGGCCGCGCCTCGAACTTGTCGTAGCGAAGCAGGGGATTGAGCCAGATCAGCTGCTTGCAGGACTTGTGCAGCCGCTGCATCTCCTCGCCGAGCCCTTCGCCCGCCTCGCGATCGAGACCGTCGGAGACGAGGAGCACGCAGGCGTTCTGGCCGAGCAGGCGCCGGCTCCAGCGCCAGTTGAATTCGCGCAGGCACCAGCCGATGCGCGTGCCGCCCGACCAGTCCTTGATCGCGTCGGCGACCCTCGTCATGGCGACGTCCACGTCCCGATGCCGCAGCTGGCGCGTGACGTTCGTCAGCCGCGTGCCGAACACGAACACCGAGACGCGGTCGCGGTCGTTGGTGATCGCGTGCAGGAAGTGCAGGAACATGCGCGCATACGGATTCATCGAGCCCGAGATGTCGCAGAGCACGACGAGCGGCGGGTGGATTTTCACCGGCGCCGCGCGCACGAGCGGGATGATGTCGGCGCCTTCGCGCAGCGACTCGCGCAAGGTGGCGCGCAGGTTGATGGCCTTGCCGTTGTAGGCGGTCTTCTTCCTTCGGGTGAGGATCAGGGGCAGGGGAAGGCGCAGCTGCTGCAGCATGCGCTTTGCCTCGGCGAGCTCGGCCGCGGACATCGAGTCGAAATCCATGCGCTGCAGCACTTCGCGCGAGGAGAAGGTGAGTCGCGCGTCCATCTCGAGCTTCTGCTCGGCTTTTTCCTCGGCGGCCTTGCGGTCCTTGAAGAGCGCGTCCGACAGGCGCTGGCTCTGCTGCTGCTCGGGCTTGCCGGCGCGGCCGTAGGTCTTCGGCAGGAGCGCCTGCATCATCTTCTCGACGAGCTGCGGGTCGCGCCAGAAGATGCGGAAAGCCTGGTCGAAGATCGGCCGCTGCTCTTCCTTGGAAAGGAGGACCGCCGACATGGTCCAGTACCAGTCCTCGCGCCGGTTGCAGCCGGCGAGCTCGAGGGCCCGCACGCAGTCGACGGCGCGGTCGGGTCCGATGCGCAGGCCTGCGGCGCGCAGCAGCCGCGCGAAGTGCATCACGTTCTCGGCAAGGAGGCGCCTGGAGCCGGCGGGGTCGATCGAGGGAAACATGCTCAGGCGGCCGCGTCCTTGTCCTTGGACGGATTCGCCCCGAGCACGCATTTGGCCGCGAGCTTCTCGACCGCGCGCGAGGCGACCACCGCGTGCTCGCCGAAATAGCGCTCGTGGTTGCGCTCGACGTCCTCGAGCCGGTAGATGTAGTTGACCATGAGGCCCGCCGAGCGCTCCATGCCCTGGGCCGAGGTGTCGCCGAGCCAGTTCAGGCGCTCGAGCGCGGCGCCGTTGCCGAGGTGAAAGCGCGCGACCGGGTCGAAGGGCTCCTCGCCCTCCTTCTGCTTGGCCTGCGTCAGGTACCAGGCGCCGAGGCGCGTGATGAGCTTTTGCAGCAGCTCGGGCACTTCGCCCGTGTGCCAGCCGGGCTCCTCGATGCGCTCGAGGAGCGCGAGGCGCTCCTCGGCGTTGGGGCCCATCGAGAGCCGCACCTGCGTGTCGGTGCGCTTCAGCCAGCGGCGGAAGGCCGGGATCGGCGAAAGGGTCGCGAAGGTCTTCAGATGCGGGAGCTCACGCTTGAGTTCCTCGGCCACCTGCTTGATGAGCAGGTTGCCGAAGGAGGTGCCGCGCAGGCCTTCCTGGCAGTTGGTGATCGAGTAGAAGATCGCGCAATCCAGGTTGCCGGGCGCGCTGATCGGCGCGTTGACGTCGATGAGCGGCTGCACCTGTGCGCTCATGCCGCGGGTAAGAGCGACTTCGATGAAGATGAGCGGCTCATCGCCCAGGCGCGGATGGAAAAAGCCGAAGCAGCGCCGGTCGGCCTCGAGCCGCCGGCGCAGGTCGCGCCAGCCCTGGATCGCGTGCACCGCCTCGTACTCGATCAGCTTCTCGAGCACCATGGCGGAAGTTCGCCAGTCGATCCGCTCCAGGCGCAGGAACCCGCGGTTGAACCACGAGCGGAAGAGATGCAGGAGATCGAGCTCGATCGAGCGCCAGCCCGGATGCTTGTCGACGCCGCGCAGCACCTCGCGGCGCATGTCGACGAGCGCCTGGGTGCCGCCCGGCGCCATGTTCAGGCGCCGAAAGAGCTCCTGGCGGGCTGAGTCGAGGACTTCCTGGAGCTGCGCCAGGTTCTGCGGCGTGGGATCGAAGCGATAGGCGTCGGCCGCTCTGCCGATCGCCTCGGGCGAGGGCGCGAACGCCTCGCCGAGCACGTCGAAGAATTCCTCGCGGCTTTGCTTGTCGAGCCCGCGGTAGGCCGCGAGCGTGTCGCGCGCGAGCGCGGCGCCCGAAACCTCGCCGCGCTGGCCGAGCAGCGACTCGCAGAGCGCGACCACGTGGCGCGTGCCTTCGGCGGCGATCGGCCGGCGCCGGCCGAGCAGCCCGCGCAGGAACGTGACAACGCTCACCGGCTTTCCCTACGCCGCGGCAGCCGCGGTCTTGGATTCGGCCACGAGGCGCGCCGCCTCGTCGCCGGCGATGCGCTCGATGTCGTCCTGGTACTTGAGCAGCACGCCGAGGGTGTTGTTGACCGTCTCCGGATCGAGGGCGATGCGGTCGAGCGCCACGAGGCAATTCGCCCAGTCGATCGTCTCGGCGACGCCGGGCAGCTTGAAGAGGTCCACGCCGCGCAGGCGCTGGACGAATTCGACCACCTCGCGCGACAGGGCGGCCACGGCGCGGGGCGCCTTGCGCCGCAGGATCTCGAGCTCGCGCGCCGCGTCCGGGTAGTCCACCCAGTGATAGAAGCAGCGGCGTTTTACAGCATCGTGAATCTCGCGGGTCCGGTTGGAGGTGATCACCACGAGCGGCGGCTCGGCCGCCTTGAGCGTGCCGATCTCGGGGATGGTGAGCTGCCAGTCGGAGAGCACTTCCAGCAGGTAGGCCTCGAAGGGCTCGTCGGTGCGGTCGAGCTCGTCGATGAGCAGCACCGGCGCCGCTCCTTTCGCGCCCTCGAGCGCCCGCGCGAGCGGCCGCTTGATGAGGAAGCGCTCGGAAAAGATGTCCTGCGCGATTTTTTCGCGCGATTTCTCGCCCGAGGCCTCGGCGAGGCGAATTTCGATCATCTGGCGCGAATAATTCCACTCGTAGGCGGCCTGCGCGATGTCCAGGCCCTCGTAGCACTGCAGCCGGATCAGCTCGCGGCCGAGCGACGCGGCGATCACCTTGGCGATCTCGGTCTTGCCCGTGCCGGCCTCGCCCTCGAGGAAGAGCGGCCGCTGCATCGCGAGCGAGAGATACAGCGCGGTGGCGAGGCTGCGGTCGGCCACGTAGTCGGCCGAGCCGAGCAGCGTGTGGGTCTCGTCGATCGATTTGGGAAGCGCGCGCGGCATGGGCAGGGGCGGAAAAGCGTGCAATTTTCCGCGATTTGGCGGGGTTCCGCTACCCCGGACGTGAAGCGGGATGGCGAGCAGGCTCACGGTCCTCACCGAGTGGCTGCTCGGCGACAAGCAGGGCGACCGCCGGCAGCGGATGCCGTTCGGGTTTGAGAGAATGAGGACGCGCCGGTAAAGCAGGCGCGAGGGGGGCTAGGGGAATGGAGCGGCGGCGATTCGTCGCAGCGATGGGCAGCGCGCTCGCGCTTCCCCTGCTCGCGCGCGCGCAAAACTCCCGCCGGGTCTATCGGGTCGGCTTTCTCTCGCTCAATCCGCCGCAGACTTTCAGCCACCTTCCCGCCGCGCTGCTCGCGCGCCTGGGTGAGCTTGGCTACGTCGAAGGCCGCAATCTCGTGTTCGATGCGCGTCATTCAGAGGGGAACGTTGAGCGGCTACCGCAGGTTGCGCGCGAGCTGGTCGCGGCGAAGCCGGACGTAATCGTGACAGGGATCAACCTGCAGACGCGGGCGGCGCGTCAGGCGACGGCGACGATTCCGATCGTGATGACCGTAGGCACCGGTGTGGTCGAGGAGGGCTTCGCGGCGACACTCGCTCGCCCGGGGGGAAACATCACCGGGCTGACGTGGGACGTCGGCATCGAGGTGATGCCGAAGCGCTTCGAGTTCCTGAAGGAGGTGGTGCCGGGGCTCGTTCGCGTCGCGGTCTTCTGGGACGAGGGGCAGGACACGCACGAGTTCAAGCGCGCGATCGAGCAAGGTGCAGCCTCCCTCGGCCTGAGGCTGATCTGGGTTGATTTCAAGGAAGACTTGGAAGAGATGTTCCGTATTGCAGCGCGCGAGAAGGCGCAGGCGCTGTTTACAGCGGGTGGCGCGAGGTACTTTCGACAGCGCAAGCGCATTGCCGAGCTCGCGGTGAAATACCGGTTACCCGATACCCACTATACGACCGAGTTTGTCGAGGACGGCGGGCTCATGTCGTACGCGCCGAATCTGGCCGATCTATTCCGCCGTGCCGGGACTTACGTCGATAAGATCCTGCACGGAGCGAAGGCGGCTGACTTGCCGATTGAGCGGCCTGTGACGCTGGACCTCGCTATCAATCTCAAAGCCGCAAAGGCCCATGGGCTGACAATTCCACGCACGCTGCTCGTGCGCGCCGACCGGGTGATCGACTAGGCGAAAAAAAGCCCGCACCTCGGTGCGGGCGACCCTCGCTTCCTCCGCGAATTCTTTGCTACTTCAGCGCGGCCTCCACGGCGCGCTTGGCCATGACCGTCACCAGGTGCGCGCGGTATTCGGCGCTCGCGTGCAGGTCGGTGTTGAGGCCTTCCTTTTTCTGCTTGACGCTCGCCACGGACTCGGGCGCGAACTTGCCCGAGAGCGCCTTTTCCATGTCGGCTTGGCGGAACGCGCACGGGCCCGCGCCCGTGACGCCCACGCGCACGCTGCCGCCGAAATCGGCGACGAAGACGCCGACGATGGCGAAGCGCGAGGCCGGGTTCTTGAACTTCATGTAGGCGGCGCGCTTGGGGGCCTGGAAAGTGACCGAGGTGATGATCTCGCCGTCCTTCAGCGCCGTCTCATAGAGGCCCTTGAAGAACTTGTCGGCCTCGTGCTTGCCCCTGTTGGTGGTGATGGTGGCATTCAGCGCGAGCACCGCGGCCGGATAGTCGGCCGCCGGGTCGTTGTTGGCGAGCGACCCGCCGATGGTGCCCATCGAGCGCACCTGGCGATCGCCGATGATGCCGGCGAGCGCGGCGAGCGCCGGAATCGCCTTCTTCACGTCGGCCGAATGCGCGACCTCCGCGTGGCGCGTCATCGCGCCGATCGTCACGCTCTTGCCGTCGGACTTGATTCCCTGCAATTCCTTGAGTGTGCCGAGGTCGATGATGTCCGTCGGCGAGGCGAGCCGCAGCTTCATCGCCTGGACGAGCGATTGCCCGCCGGCGAGGAGCTTGGCGTCGCCCTTGGCGAGCGAGGCGGCCGCGTCCACGCTGGAAGGCCGGTGATACTTGAATGCGTGCATGTTCTTCTCCTTAAGCTGCTTTTTTGCTGTTCAGGGCCGCCCACACGTTTTGCGGGCTCGCCGGCATCGGCATGTCCTTCACGCCGAGCGCGTCGGTGATCGCGTTCATGAGCGCCGCGGGCGCGCCGATCGCGCCCGCCTCGCCGCAGCCCTTCACCCCGAGCGGGTTGTGCGTGCACGGCGTCTCGCGCGTGTCGACCTGGAAGTTCGGGATGTCGGTCGCGCGCGGGATCGCATAGTCCATGAAGGAGCCCGTGGTGAGCTGGCCGCTCGCGTCGTACACCGTGTTCTCGGTGAGCGCCTGGCCGATGCCCTGCGCCAGGCCGCCGTGGACCTGCCCCTCGACGATCATCGGGTTGATGATCTTGCCGAAGTCGTCGACCGCGACCCACTTGTCGATCGCCACCTTGCCGGTCTCGGGATCCACCTCGACCTCGCAGACGTAGCTGCCGGCGGGGAAGGTGAAGTTGGACGGATCGTAGAACGCGTTCTCGTTCAGGCCGGGCTCGAGCTTGTCGTGCGGGTAGTTGTGCGGCACGTAGGCCGCGAACGCCACCTCGCCGAACATCTTCTTCTTGTCGGTGCCCTTCACCTGGTAGACGCCCTTGTCGTACTCGACGTCGCCTTCGGCCGCCTCCATCAGGTGCGCGGCGATCTTCTTGCCCTTGGCGATGATCTTGTCGAGCGCCTTCACGATGGCCGTGCCGCCGACCGCGATCGAGCGCGAGCCGTAGGTGCCCATGCCGAAGAGGATCTTGGAAGTGTCGCCGTGCACGATGTCGACGTTCTCGACCGGCATGCCCAGGCGGTCGGCGACCACCTGCGCGAACGTCGTCTCATGTCCCTGGCCGTGCGAGTGCGAGCCGGTAAACACCGTCACGCTGCCCGTCGGATGGACGCGGATCTCGCCCGCTTCGAAAAGGCCGGCCCGGGCGCCGAGCGATCCGGCCACCGCCGAAGGCGCGATGCCGCAGGCCTCGATGTAGCACGCATAGCCCAAGCCGCGCAGCTTGCCCTTTTTCTTCGATTCTTCCTTTCTTTTCCCGAACCCTGAAACGTCCGCCATCTTCATCGCGGCATCCAGCGTCGCGTCGTAGTTGCCGGTGTCGTAGAGGAGCGCGACCGGCGTCTGGTACGGGAACTGGCGGATGAAGTTCTTGCGACGCAGCTCCGCCGGGTCCATCTTGATCTCGCGCGCCGCGGTTTCGACCAGCCGCTCGACCACGTAGGTCGCTTCCGGCCGGCCCGCGCCGCGGTATGCATCCACAGGCGAGGTGTTGGTGAACACCGCCGTGACCTCGCAGTGGATGAGCGGCGTCGTGTACTGGCCGGCGAGCAGCGTCGCATACAGGATCGTCGGAATGCAGGACGCGAAGGTGGACAGATAGGCGCCCACGTTCGCGGTCGTCTTCACGCGCATGGCGAGGAACTTGCCGTCCTTGTCCAAAGCGAGCTCGGCTACCGTGTGGTGGTCGCGCCCGTGCGCGTCCGAGGTGTAGGACTCCGAGCGGTCTGCGGTCCATTTCACCGGGCGATTGACCTGCTTGGAAGCCCAGGTGACGGCCACGTCCTCGGCGTACAGGTAGATCTTCGAGCCGAAGCCGCCGCCGACGTCGCCCGCGACCACGCGCACCTTGTGCTCGGGCAGGCCCATCACGAAAGCGGTCATCAGCAGCCGCTCGACGTGGGGATTCTGGCTCGCCACGTACAGCGTGTAGCTGTCGTCGGCGCGCGAGTAGTGGCCGTTCGCGGCGCGCGGCTCGATCGCGTTCGGGACGAGCCGGTTGTTGATGAAATCGAGCTTGGTGACGTGCGCGGCCTTGGCGAACGCGGCATCCACGGCGCCCTTGTCGCCGATCTGCCAGACATAGCAGGTATTGTTCGGCGCGATCTCGTGCAGCTGCGGCGCGCCCTTGGCCATCGCCTTGCGGCCGTCCACGACGGCGGGCAGCGCCTCGTAGTCGACTTCGACTTTTTCGGCCGCATCGCGCGCCTGCGCGAGCGTCTCGGCCACGACCACGGCGACCCGCTCTCCGACGAAGCGCACCTTGCCCTGCGCGAGCACCGGGTAGGGGGGCTCCTTCATCGGCTGGCCGTTCACATCGGTGATGAGCCAGCCGCAAGGCAGGCCGCCGAGCTTGGCCGCCGCGACGTCCTCGCCGGTGAAGACGCCGAGCACGCCTGACGATTTCTTAGCCTTTTCGGTCGAGATTTTTTTTATCTTCGCGTGGGCATGCGGCGAACGGACAAATATGGCGTAACTCTGGTTGGGAAGCGTGACATCGTCGGTGTACTGGCCCGCGCCGGTGAGGAAGCGGTAATCCTCTTTCCTCGCGATGCGCGCGCCGATCAGCGGTGCATTCATGCGGCCTCCTTATTTGCCGGCCATCGCGCGCGCGCCGGCGCCGATCGCCTTCACGATGTTGTGGTAGCCGGTGCAGCGGCAGAGGTTGCCTTCGAGCGCCTCGCGGATCTCCTGCTCGCTCGGGTTCGGATGGCTCTTCGCGAAATCGATCGCGTTCATCACCATGCCCGGCGTGCAGAAGCCGCACTGCAGGCCGTGATGCTCCTTGAACGCGGCCTGCATGGGGTGCAGCGTGCCGTCGGCCTTGGCGACGCCTTCGATCGTGGTGATGTCGGCGCCTTCGGCCTGCATGGCCAGGATCGAGCAGGATTTGACCGCCTTGCCGTTCATGCTCACGGTGCACGCGCCGCACTGCGCGGTATCGCAGCCCACGTGCGTGCCCGTCAGCCTCAGCGTCTCGCGGATGAAGGTAACGAGCAGCGTGCGCTCTTCCACCTCCGCCGACGCGGGCTTGCCATTGACCTTCATGGATACCTTGACGCCCATGCGTTCTCCTCGGGGATTCGTGATGTTTCTCGGGGGGAACGGCATCGTAGCCAAGGTCGCGGCCAAGGGGCAACCACGCGTATCAAGAGGCCGCGGATGCTGCGATGCCGCAAACCGTCGCCGTCAGGGAACAGACAGCTTTCTGACAGGGGCGCGACAAGCTCCAAAACTACCCTGTGCGGTTCCCCATGATTCAAAGGCTTGTCCTTGTTTTCTTTGCTTTCGCCTCAACTGCGCTCCAGGCTCGGGACCTGTCCCTCGCCGAGGCGGAGCGGCTATTGGCGGAGCGCAATCGCGAGCTGCTCGCGGCGCGCCGCGCCGTCGAATCGGCGGGCGCCCAGCGCATCAGCGCCGCGGCGCGGCCCAACCCCACGCTTTCGCTCAACACCTCGAGCATCAGCTCCAGCCCGGGCACCGGCGCGGGCCCGCTGAACCAGAAGCGCATCGACACCGTGCTGCGCCTCGACCAGCCGTTCGAGCGCGGCGGCAAGCGCGAGCTGCGCATGGACGCGGCCGAGGGCCTCGAGCGCGCGGCGCGCGGCGATTCGCTCGACGTCCTGCGCACGCAGCTCGCCCAGCTGCGCGGCGCGTACTACGACCTCAAGCAGGCCGAGGAGAGGGTCAGGATCCTGGAGGACAACTCGCAGCTCTTTGCGCGCACCTTCTCCGCAGCGCAGACGCGGGTGAAGGCGGGCGATCTCGCGCCGGCCGAGGCGGCCAAGGTGCAGGTCGACTACGAGCGCGCGCAAAACGACGCGCGCTCGACGCTCGCCGAGCTGACGCGCGCCCGTCTTGCGCTCGCCTATCTCATCGGCGAGACCGGCGCCGCCGCGGATCTGCACGCCTCGGATCCGTGGCCCGAGCGCTACCGGCCCGACGAGCCGGCGATCGCGCGCGCCATCGAGCAATCGACCGAGGCGCGCCCCGACGTGGTCGCGGCGAAGGCGCGCGTGGCGGCTGCCGAGAAGCTGCGCGACCTCGCGCGCAGCCAGCGCACGCGCGACGTCACAATCGGCGCGCAGTACGAGCGCTTTCCGGGGACCGTCCCGGCCGATTCGATCGGCATCGGCTTTTCAGTGCCGCTTTTCCTCGGCAACGACTTCTCGGGCGACATCCAGCGCGCCGAGGTGGACCGCTACGCCGCGCTCGATGCGCTCGAGCGTGCGCGCGCCGTCGCCTCGAGCGAGGTGCGCCGCGCCGCCTCCGACCTGAACGCGGCCGTCGAGCGGCTGGAGCGCTTCGACGGCTCGCTCCTCGCGGCGGCCGATCGCAGCGCGCAGGCCGCGGAATTCGCCTTTCAGCGCGGCGCCACCTCGGTGCTCGAGGTGCTGGATGCGCGCCGCACGCGGCGCGCGGTCCAGCTCGAGGCGCTCGCCGCGCGCACCGACTACGCCAAGGCGCTCGCCGCCTGGCGGGCCAGCCTGACCACCGCGGAGGCGATGGAAGCAAAATGAGAATTCTCGCCATTGCGCCTGCCATCCTCATTGCCGCGGCGCTGAGCGCGTGCGACAGCGGCCCGAAGAAGCCGCCCGTGCCGCAGCCGCGCATCGAGGGACAGGCGGTCGTGTTTCCGGCCGGCAGCCCTCAGGTCGCGGCGCTCATTTCCGAGAAGATCGAGGCGCGCAAGGAAGCCGTGCTGCGCTTCAACGGGCGGCTGGTGTGGGACGAGGATCGCACGGTGCGCGTCTCGAGCCCGTTCGGCGGGCGCGTGCTGAAAATCGACGTGCGCCTGGGGGACCCGGTGCGCAAAGGACAGACGCTCGCGGTGATTGCGGCGCCCGAGCTCGGGGTCGCGCAGTCGGAAGCCCGCAAGGCCGAGCAGGACGACGCGCTCGCGCAAAAGAATCTGACGCGCGTGGCCGAGCTCTACGGCGCGGGCGTCGCCCCGGCGAAGGACCTGCAGGCCTCCGAAGCCGAGGCGGCGCGCGCCGCCGCCGAGCGCGCGCGCACCGTGGCGCGGCTCAAGCTCTATGGCGCGGCCGCGGGCGCGGTCGACCAGCGCTTTGCGCTCGGCGCACCGATCGACGGCGTGGTGGTCGAGCGCAACCTCAACCCGGGCCAGGAGCTGCGCGCCGAGAACCAGGGCGACAAGGGTCTGTTCGTCATCTCCGATCCGCAGCGCCTCTGGTTCGTCCTCGACGTGGCCGAAGGCGATGCGGGCGCGGTGAAGCCGGGCACCGAGGTGCAGCTCGGCGCCACCATGCTCGGGGAGGACACGGTGACGGGGAAGATCACCAACGTCGCCGACTTCGTCGACCCGCAGACGCGCACCGTAAAAGTGCGCGGCACCGTCGAGAATCCGGGCCGGCGCGTCAAGGCCGAGATGTTCGTCACGGCCGAGCTGAAAGTGCCGGCGGCGCGGGGCTTCATCGTTCCGGCCAAGGCGGTGTTCCTGCGCGGCGAGCAGAACTACGTGTTCGTCGACGCGGGCGACGGCCGCTTCGTGAGAAAGCCGGTGCGCCTCGGCCCCGCCACCGCGGACGGCCACCAGGTCGTGCTCGAAGGCCTTGCCGCCGACGAGAAAGTCGTGACCGAGGGCGGGCTTCTGCTCGAGCGCATGCTGACCGCGAAGGAGTAAGGGCGGCGCGATGATCAAGCGCATCGTCTCCTTCGCGCTCTACCAGCCGCTTTTCGTCGTGCTGGCGCTGATCCTTTTCATCGGCGGCGGGGTGATTGCGTTCAACCGCCTTCCGGTCGAGGCATTCCCGGACGTGACCGACACGCAGGTGACGGTGATCTCGCTCTATCCCGGGCGCGCGGCCGAGGAAGTCGAGAAGCAGGTCACCGTGCCGCTGGAAGTCGCGCTCTCAGGCCTGCCGGGCGCAGTGCGCATGTTCGTGCACACGCAGTTCGGCCTGTCCTTCCTCATCCTCACCTTCGACGACGGCGTGAACGGCTACTTCGCGCGCCAGCAGGTGGTCGAGCGGCTGCGCGAGGTCGACCTGCCCGAAGGCGCCCAGTCGCAGCTCGCGCCCTTCTCGACTGCGATCGGCGAGATTTACCGCTACCGCATGAAGGGCCCGCCCGGGGTGGGCCCGCGCGACTTGCGCACTTATGAGGACTGGATCGTCGAGCGCCAGTTGCGCCAGGTGCCGGGCGTGGCCGACATCGCCACGCTCGGCGGCCTCGTCAAGCAGTACGAGGTGCGCCCGGACGCGGCGCGCATGCGCGACTACAAGGTGACGCTGTCGCAGCTCTCGCAGGCGATCCAGCGCGGCAACCAGAACGCGGGAGGCAGCTACGTCGAGCAGGGACGGCAGCAGTACCTCATTCGCGGCATCGGCCTTTTCCAGGGGCCCGAGGACATCGCGAACGTGGTGGTCGCCGAGCGCGGCGGCACGCCGATCCTGGTCAAGGACATCGCGCACGTGGAAGTAGGCGCGGTGCCGCGCCAGGGCGTCGCGGGCGAGAACGAGGAGGACGACGTGGTGACCGGCGTCGTGCTCATGCGCCGCGGCGAGAACCCCTCCGACGTCCTCAAGCGGGTGCGCGAGCGCATCGATACCCTCAATTCGACCGGCCTGCCTCCCGGCGTGAAGGTGGTGCCGATCTACGACCGGACCTGGCTCATCGGCAAGACGCTGAAGACGGTGTTCACCAACCTGGTCGAGGGCGCGCTGCTGGTGGCCTTCGTCCTCTGGCTGTTTCTGGGAAACATAAGAGCGGCGGCGATCGTCGCGATGACGATCCCGCTCGCCTTGCTCGCCACCTTCCTCGGCCTCACCTGGATCGGCATTCCGGCCAACCTGCTGTCGCTCGGCGCGATGGACTTCGGCATCATCGTCGACGGTGCGGTGATCGTGGTCGAGAACGTCTTTCGCAAGCTCTCGGAGGCCTCGCACGGCGGCCGGGTGCTGGACGACAACCGCCGCAAGCACGTCATCCTGGACGCCGCGGTCGAGGTGGGCCGCCCGACGCTCTTCTCGATGCTGATCATCATCGCGGCGCACATCCCGATCTTCACGCTCACGCGCCACGAGGGCCGCATCTTCGCGCCGATGGCCTATTCGGTCGTCTCTGCGCTCGTGGGGGCGCTCGTCCTCTCGCTCACCTTGGTGCCGCTCCTTTGCTCGCGGATGCTGAAGAAGAACCTGCCCGAGAAGGAGAACCGGCTCGTGCTCGCGGCCAAGCGCTTCTACGAGCCGGCGCTCGCCTGGGCGCTTCGCCGCAAGAAGACGGTGCTCGCGCTGGCGGTGGCCTCGCTCGCCGGCAGCCTCGCGCTGGTGCCGCGCCTCGGAAGCGAGTTCCTGCCCGAGCTGAACGAGGGGGCGGTCTGGGTGAACGTGACTCTGCCCACCAGCGTCTCGGTTTCCGAATCGCAGGAAATGGTGCGCAAGGTGCGCCTCGCGATCCGCAAGTTCCCCGAGGTCGAGCGCGTCAACTCCAAGGTCGGCCGGCCCGAGGACGGCACCGACCCGAAGCTCATCAACATGGCGGAGTTCCTGGTCGACCTGAAGCCCGAGCACGAATGGAAGCGCGGCCTCGACAAGGCGTCGCTCCTGCGCGAGATCGAGGCCGAGATCGTCAAGCAGCCGGGCGTGGTGCCGACCTTCTCGCAGCCGATCCGCGACAACGTGCTCGAGTCGATCTCGCAGATCGACGGCCAGATCGTGGTCAAGGTGTTCGGCGACGACCTCGAGGTGCTGCGCGACAAGTCGCTCGAGGTGCTGAAGCAGGTGCAGGACGTGTCCGGCGTGGCGCGCGCCTTCGTCGATCGCCTCGGCGAGCTGCCGCAGATCCAGGTCAAGGTCGACCGCGCGCGTGCCGCGCGCTACGGGCTGAACGTCGCCGACGTGCAGGACGTGATCGAGACCGCGCTCGGCGGCAAGCAGGTCACGCAGATGTGGCAGGGCGAGCAGCGCTTCGGCGTCGCGGTGCGCCTCGAGGAGAGCCAGCGCACCCTCACGCGCATGCAGGGCCTGCTCGTCGCGACGCCCGCGGGCGCCTACGTGCCGCTTTCCGAGGTGGCCACCTTCCGCACCGTGGGCGGGATGATGAACATCGCGCGCGAGAACGGCCGGCGCGTGCTCGCGATCGGCGTGTTCATCCGCGGCCGCGACATGGGCAGCGTGGTGGCCGACATGCAGGCGAACGTGAAGAAGAACGTCGTGCTGCCGCCGGGCTACACCATCAGCTGGTCGGGCGAGTTCGAGAACCAGGAGCGCGCGATGGCGCGCCTGTCGGTCATCGTGCCGATCTCGATCCTGATCATCTTCCTGCTGCTCTTCGACGCCTTCAAGTCGTTCCGCAACTCGATCCTGATCATCCTCAACATCCCGTTCTCGGTGATCGGCGGCATTCTCGCGCTCTGGATCACCGGCATCTACCTCTCGGTGTCGGCGGCGATCGGCTTCATCGCGCTCTTCGGCCAGGCGGTGCTGAACGGCGTGGTGATGGTCTCGCTCTTCGACGAGCTGAAAAACCACGGCCTGTCGGCGGAAGAGGCGGTGAAGCAGGGCGCGATGACAAGGCTGCGCACCGTGCTCATGACGGCGCTCCTCGCTTCGCTCGGGCTTTTGCCGATGGCGCTCTCGACCGGGATCGGCGCCGAGACCCAGCGCCCGCTCGCGGTGGTCGTCATCGGCGGCCTCGTCACCGCGACCTTGCTCGTGCTTTTCGTGATGCCCGTGCTCTACGTCATGCTCGCGCAGATCCGCGGCCGCCGGCGGCCGCATGCCGCGGCTGTGCCCGAAGCTAGCGGCGAGTAGCGGCCGAGGCGACCCGCGCCTCGGGCGCGATCTGCTCCTCGTCGAGGTAAAGTCCGTGCCGGAACGCGTAGGAGGCGACCTCGTAGAAGGCGACCGCCTCCTTGACGAGCGCGGGCTCGGAATCGGCGGCGGGAATGCCGCGGCCGGCGACCATGCGCAGGCTCGCCACCGCATGCTTCGGGTTGAGCACCACCAGCCGGTCGCCCTTGAGGTAGCCGAGCGCCTGGAAATTGGCGACGAAGGCCCGGTCCGATTCCGGCGGCGAGTGCAGCACGTCGCGGCCGAGGAATTTGCTGTAGTAGCGGAAATCGAGCAGGCCCAGCAGCGTCGGCGCGATGTCGATCTGGGACATGAGCCGGTCCACGCGCCGCGGCTCGATGTGCGCCGGCGAATACACCATCACCGGGATCAGGTACTTGTCGACGGGGATGCGTGTCGTGCCCCGCGCGCTTGCGCCGTGATCGGCGGTGATGACGAACACTGTATCCCGGAACCAGGCGTGCCGGCGCGAGCGCTCGATCAGGCGGCCGAGCGCGTAGTCGCTGTACTTCACCGCGCCGTCGCGCCCGCTGCCCGGCGCGATGTCGATGCGGCCGGGCGGATAGGTGTAGGGGCGGTGGTTGCTCGTGGTCATGACGTGCACGAACACCGGCCGATCGGGGCGGGCCGCCTTCTCGCGGTCGATCTCCTCGATCACCTGGTCGAAGAGATGCTCGTCAGCGACGCCCCAGACGTTCTCGAACTCGATGTGCCCGGCGGGAATGGCGCGCCGGTCGACGACGCGGTAGTCGTTCGCGTCGAAGAAGGCGTTCATGTTGTCGAAGTAGCCGTAGCCGCCGTAGGCGAAGAGCACGCCGTAGCCCTTGTCCTCGAATACGCTGCCGAGCGAGAACAGCGTCTCGTTGTGGGGCCGGCGCACGATCGACTGGCCCGGCGTGGGCGGCAGCGCGAGCGCGAGCGCCTCCAGGCCGCGCACCGTGCGGTTGCCGGTGGCGTACACGCGCGAGAACCAGAGGCTTTCGCGCGAGAGGCGATCGAGGTTGGGCGTGAGGCCGCGCCGGTCGCCGTAGGCGCCGAGAAACTCCGCGCCCAGGCTCTCCACGCTGACAAGAACGACGTTCAGCTTGCGCTCGGCGCCCCGCCCGGGCTCGAGGCGCTCGATGGCGCCGCGCTTGTCGGAAACCCAGAGGGCCCCTGCGAAGCCCGCGCGCACCGTCGCAACCGCCTCCTCCAGCGGCAGCGTGGCGTAGAAGCGCTCGAAGCTCAAGTCGTTGCGATGCAGGGCGGAAAAAAACTCGTACAGGCCGTTGCCGGCGAGCTCGTTGGCGGCATCGCGGGTCGAGAAATTTTTCATGTCGCCATCGACGAGGCGCGTGGCGCCGGCAAGAACAACGGCAAGGCCGAGCACCGCGGCCGCCGCGTGGCGGCGGGCGAGCGGTGCGCCGCTCGCACGCCAGAGCCCGCGGGCGAGCGTCGCAGTGAGCGCCACCGCGCCGAGCGCAAGCGCGAGCAGCAGCCTTCCAGCCGGATACGACTCCCAGATGTTGGCAAGCACCTCGTGCGTGTAGAGGAGGTAGTCGACCGCGATGAAGTTGAAGCGCGCTTCGAACTCCTCCCAGAAGAGCCACTCGCCGCTCGCGATCACGAGCGCCAGGAAGCAGGTGATGGCGAAGAAGACGACGGTCAGCGCGCGATAAGCACGGCTGCGCGCGAGGCGCTCGGGCGCGAGCGCGAGCCACAGGACGAACGGGGCGAGCGCGCAGGCCGTGGCGAGCAGGTCGAAGCCCAGGCCGAGCACGAAGCTGCGCACAAGCGTGGCCACGCCGAGCGCCGCGATCTCCGGCCGCGTGGCGAGCGCGAGGCGCGTGAGCGTGCTGATCGCGAGGAGCGCGAGGGCGGCGGCGAGCGCCGGGCGAAAACGGAGCAAAGGCACCGCCGCATCCTAGGTGCCGAAACTTTCGCAAAGCTTTCCAAGGGCTGTCGCGCGTCTGGCGCCTGGCCGCGACGCTCTGCAATTTATTTCGCGCCAAATATCGAAACGGTCACGCGGTGCAAGCTTCGCGTCAGGTCATGGAAAGCCGTTAGCAAGCTTGCGGGCGCAGCATCCTTCGACAGCAGTGCGGCTGTGGACCCTCCACCCAGCCGTGTAATTTGGGCCCGCCCTGTGCGGGCCCTTTCTTTTTGCGGGGGCACGAGCATGCGCAAGACGCGTAGCTGCAACGGTAAATCCCGGGACGCGGCCTTTCTTTTCAAGGCGGTATGATTACCGGCGTGCGCATCCTCATCGTCGAAGACGACGCCACCCTGGCGAGCGGAATCGCGCGCATCCTGGAGGGGGAAGGCCATGCCGTCGACGTGGTCGGCCGGGGCGAGCAGGCGGTGCTGGGCGCCCGGCAGGAACGCTTCGACATGATGATCCTGGACGTGGGGTTGCCCGGGATCGACGGCTTCGAGGTCTTGCGCCGCCTGCGCGCCGCCGGCCAGAAGATCCCGGTGCTGGTCCTCACCGCCCGGGACGCGCTCGATGACCGCATTCGCGGCCTCGATCTCGGCGCCGACGACTACATGGCGAAGCCCTTCGCCATGCCCGAGCTCGCTGCCCGGGTGCGGGCGCTGGTGCGCCGCTCGCAGGCGCAGACCGGACCCAAGATCGTGCACGGGCCGCTCGTGCTCGACACGCTCGCACGGCGCGCGATGCTGGGCGGCGAGCCGCTCGACCTCGCGGCGCGCGAATGGGCGGTGCTCGAGGTGCTGCTCGCACGCATCGAGAAGATCGTTTCCAAGGAGTCCATCATCCAGGCGGTCGCGAGCTGGGGCGAGGAACTGACGCCGAACGCGATCGAGGTCTACGTCTCGCGCCTGCGCGCGAAGCTCGAGCCGGCGGGCGTGCGCATCCGCACCGTGCGCGGGTTCGGCTACATGCTCGAGGACTACCGGGAAGAACGCGGGGACGAAGCGCGCGACGACCCTCGCGAGGAGAAGCTTGGCAAGTAGCCTGCGCGGGCGGCTGCTGCGCATGCTGCTGCCGCCGGTTGCCGCACTGCTCGTTCTCGGTGCCGTCTGCGCCTACTTCCTTTCGGTGGAGCCGGCCACCGACGCCTACGACCAGGCGCTGGGCGATGTCGCGCTTGCTCTGGGCGAGCGCATCCGCTCCGTGAACGGCGCGATCAACATCGACCTGCCCGGTGCCGCCGAGCAGGTGCTGCGCACCGACAAGTACGACGCGATCTTCTATCTCGTGCGCGGTCCCGACGGTGCCCGGCTGGTGGGCGACCCGGGCCTGCCGCCGATTCCGGCCGGCCTGGCGCCCGAGGACGGCATCATCGCCTACGGCGGCAACTATCGCGGGCAGGAGATCCGGGTGGTCGCGCTGCTCGTGCCCTGCGCCGGGCAGATCTGCACCGTGCAAGTCGCCGAAACCACCAACAAGCGCCACCGCCTGACGCGCACCATCGTGCTCTCGAGCCTGGCGCCACAGCTCCTCATCGCGCTGCTCACGCTCGCCATCGTCTGGTTCGCAGTGAAGCGCGGCCTCTCGCCGCTCGAGGATCTTTCCCAGGACATCCGCGCGCGCTCGGCGCGTGACCTGCGGCCGATCGACCCGGGGCATGCCCCCGAGGAGGCGCGGCCGCTCGTGGGCGCGCTCAACCAGCTCTTTGGCCAGGTGGCCGAATCCAACCTCAACCAGCGGCGCTTCCTCGCCAACGCGGCGCACCAGCTGCGCACGCCGCTCGCGGGCCTGCAGGCGCATGCCGAGCTCGCGCTCGCGCAGGCGCCGCCCGAGGCGCGCACGCCCGAGCTGGAACAGGTGCACGGCGCCACCGTGCGCACCGCGCGGCTCGCGAACCAGCTCCTCGCGCTCGCCCGTGCCGAGCCGGGCGGGGCGAACACGGACGCGCCGCCGGCCTCGGTCAACCTGCGCGCGCTGATCGCCGATGCCGCCGACGAGTGGGTGCATCGCGCCCTCGCGCGCGACATCGACCTCGGCTTCGAGCTCGATGAGGCGCAGGCGGCGGGCGACGCGCTGCTGCTGCGCGAGGCGTTCGTCAATCTGGTGCACAACGCGCTCGAATACACCCCGCCCGGCGGTCGCGTCACAGCGCGCACCGGCGTGCGGAACGGGCACGCCTATCTGGAGGTCGAAGACGATGGGCCCGGAATTCCGGCCCTGGAGCGGGAGCGGGTACTCGAGCGCTTTTACCGGATTCCAGGCACCGCCGGCACGGGCAGCGGCCTGGGTCTCGCGATCGTGCGCGAGATCGCGCTCGCGCACCGCGCCGAGGTGGAAGTCGGCACGGGCGAGGGCGGGCGCGGCTGCCGGGTTGAGTTAAGATTTCCTCATGGATAGCGTCGATATCGAAGTCGTGCGCAGCGCCGAAGCCTGGCGAAAGGCCGGGCATGGCGTGACGCTCGGCACCATCGTCAAGACCTGGGGCTCCGCGCCGCGGCCGGTGGGCGCCCTCGTCGTCATCCGCGACGACGGCCAGGTGGTGGGCTCCGTGTCGGGCGGCTGCGTCGAGGACGACCTGATCGAGAAGGTGCGCGCGAAGTCGGTGGCAAAAGACCTGCCGCAGGCGATTACCTACGGCGTGACCAACGAAGAGGCGACGCGCTGGGGACTGCCTTGCGGCGGCACGCTGCAGCTCGTGCTCGAGCCGGTGTCCGAAAAAAGCCGCCTCGCCGAGCTCCTCGAGACGATCTCCCGGCAGCAGCTCGTCAACCGGCGCCTGGACATGGCGACGGGCTCGGTGACGCACGAGCCCGCGAGCCCCAAGGACCTGCTCGAGTTCGACGGCAAGGTGCTTTCCACCGTGCACGGGCCGCGCTGGCGCCTGATCCTCATCGGCGCCGGCCAGCTCACGCGCTACCTCGCCGAGATGGCGCACATGCTCGACTACCACGTGCTCGTCATCGACCCGCGCGAGGAGTACGCGAACGGCTGGGACGTGAAAGGCATCGACCTGGATCGCGGCATGCCGGACGACGTGGTCGCGCGCGCGAGCCTGGACGGGCACAGCGCCGTGGTCGCGCTCACGCACGACCCGAAGCTCGACGACCTCGCCCTCATGGAGGCGCTCAAGTCGCCCGCGTTCTACGTCGGTGCGATCGGCTCGAAGAAGAACAACGACGCGCGCAGGAAGCGCCTGGAGGAGTTCGAGCTCGCGGCGAGCGAGATCGCCCGGCTGCGCGGCCCGGTGGGCCTTTATCTGGGCTCCAAGACCCCGCCCGAGATCGCAGTGGCGATCCTCGCCGAGATGACCGCGGTGCGCCACGGCGTAGCCGAGCCCTCCTGGGCGGCGAAACCCGCCCCGCGCTTCGATCCTTCGGCTTGTGAAGTAAAAAGTACTTGAAGGTCGCGGCGGTCCTTCTTGCCGCCGGCTCCGCGAGCCGCTTCGGCTCGGACAAGCTGCAGCATCGCCTCACGCACGGCGTGCCGATCGCCATCCAGTCGGCTCGTCATCTCAGGAAGGAAATCGAGCAGGTGGTTGCGGTGGTGCGTCCGGGCTCGGAGGAGCTGCAAAAGGCCTTCGCCGCGGAAGGCGTTCGCAGCGTTGTCTGCGACCGCGCGGACGAGGGCATGGGCACAAGTCTGGCGTGCGGAATAAAAGCATCCGAAATCGCGGACGCCTATCTGATCGCGCTTGCCGACATGCCGTTTATCCGGCCTTCCTCGATCGAGGCGGTACGCGATGCCCTGACCGCCGGCGCGGCGCTGGTCGCGCCGTACTTCCGGGCGCGCAGGGGGCATCCGGTGGGAATTGCAGCGTCCTTCAGAAGCGAAATGGAGCAACTGACCGGCGACGAGGGCGCGAAGAGGATCCTCGCGAAGCATGCCGACAAGCTCGTGAAGATCCCGGTCGGCGATCCCGGCGTCGTTCGCGACATCGACAAGCCCTCGGACTTGGCTCCGCCGCTCGTCGTCTAGAATCGCGCTCCATGTTCGCCCCCCAGACGCTCGAGCAGTCCGATCCCGAAATCTGCAACGTGATCCGGCAGGAGGCGCGCCGGCAGGAAGACCATGTCGAGCTGATCGCCTCCGAGAACTACGCCAGTCCCGCGGTGCTCGCGGCGCAGGGCTCGCTCCTCACCAACAAATACGCCGAAGGCTACCCGGGCAAGCGCTACTACGGCGGCTGCGCCTTCGTCGATGTCGCCGAGCACGTCGCGATCGAGCGCGCGAAGCGGCTCTTTGGCGCCGAGTACGCGAACGTGCAGCCGCACTCGGGCTCGCAGGCGAACCAGGCGGCCTACCTCGCGTACCTCAAGCCCGGCGACACGATCCTCGGCATGTCGCTCGCGCACGGCGGCCATCTCACGCACGGCGCGGCGGTCAACGTGAGCGGCAAGCTCTATCACGCCATCTCCTACGGGCTCGACGCCGACGAAGTACTCGACTATGCCGAGTGCGAGAAGCTGGCGCTCGAGCACAACCCGCGCGTCATCGTCGCCGGCGCTTCGGCCTACTCGCTCAAGATCGACTGGCAGCGGCTGCGCCACATCGCCGACGAAGTCGACGCGATCCTCATGGCCGATGTCGCCCACTACGCGGGACTCATCGCGACGGGCCACTATCCGAGCCCGATCGGCATCGCCGACGTCGTCACCTCGACCACGCACAAGACGCTGCGCGGTCCCCGCGGCGGCCTCATCCTCGCCGGCGCGGAGCAGGAGAAGGCGCTCAACTCCGCCATCTTTCCGGGCGTGCAGGGCGGCCCGCTCATGCACGTGATCGCCGCCAAGGCGGTCGCGTTCGGGGAGGCGCTCAGGCCCGAATTCCGCGACTACCAGGCGCAGGTGATGAAGAACGCCGTCGCCATGGCGCGCGCGCTGCAAGGGCGCGGCCTGCGCATCGTCTCGGGACGCACCGAGTCGCACCTGATGCTGGTCGATCTTCGCGCGAAGAACATCACCGGCAAGGACGCCGAGGAGGCGCTCGGCCGCGCGCACATGACGGTGAACAAGAACGCGATTCCGAACGACCCGCAAAAGCCCACGGTCACCTCCGGCATCCGCCTCGGAACGCCGGCGATCACGACCCGGGGTTTCGGCGAGGGCGAAGCCGAGCGTCTGGGCAGCTTGGTCGCCGATATCGTCGAGGACCCCACCGGCGAAGGAACGCTCCAGCGGGTCACCCGCGAGGTCAAGGCGCTCTGCGCGAAGTTTCCGGTTTACGTGTAGTTTTCGGGCATGCGCTGCCCCTTCTGCTCGAACGAGGATACCCAGGTGGTGGACACGCGCTCCAATCCGGGCACGAACGTGATCCGCCGCCGGCGCAAGTGCCCGAAGTGCGACAAGCGCTTTACCACCTACGAGAAGGTCGAGCTGCGCCTGCCGCGCCTGGTGAAAAAGGGCGGCGGCCGCACCGATTTCGAGCGCGAGAAGCTGATCGGCAGCATGATGCTCGCGCTGCGCAAGCGCTCGGTCCCCACCGACAAGGTGGACGAGGCGGCCGACCGGATCGAGGAAAAGCTGCGCGCGCTCGGCGAGCGCGAGATCCCGACGAGCCGCGTCGGCGACCTCGTCATGCGCGAGCTCGCCAGGCTCGACAAGATCGCCTATATCCGCTTTGCTTCCGTCTACCGCAGCTTCGAGACGCCGGACGACTTCCGCGAGGCGGTGCAGGAAGTCAAAAGCCCCCGGCGCCGCAAGAAGTAGCCGTGTTTTCCGATTTCGACCGCGCCATGATGGCCCGCGCGCTCGCGCTCGCGGAAAAAGGCCTCTACACGGCGACGCCCAACCCGCGCGTCGGCGCCGTGCTCACCCAGGATGACACCGTCGTCGGCGAAGGCTGGCACGAGAAGGCCGGGGGGCCGCATGCCGAGGTGCTCGCCATCGCGGGGAAAAAAGCCGAGGGCGGAACCTTGTACGTCACGCTGGAGCCCTGCAGCCACCACGGACGCACTCCGCCCTGCACCGAGCTGATCCTCAAAAGCGGAATCAAGCGCGTGGTGGCCGCCGTCCTCGATCCCAATCCCAAGGCGGCGCACGGCGGGAAAGTCCTCGCGGGAAACAAGGTGCAATTCGAGAGCGGCCTGATGGAAGCAGAAGCAAAGGAGCTGAACATCGGCTTCTTTTCGCGCATGACGCGGGGCCGCCCGTGGGTGCGCATGAAGATCGCCGCCACGCTCGATGGCCGCACCGCCCTTGCCGATGGGCGCAGCCAGTGGATCACCGGGCCCGAGGCGCGGAAGGACGGGCATCGCTGGCGCGCGCGCGCCTGCGCGATCCTCAGCGGCGCGGGCACGGTCAACGCCGACGATCCGCGCCTTACCGTGCGCGAGGTGCAAACGCCGCGCCAGCCGCTCAAGGTGATCGTCGACGGGCGGAACGAAATCCCGGAGAAGGCGAAGGTGTTCGAAGGCGGGAATATCCTGATTTTTTCCGGCTCCGCTCCCGCGAGGACGACGGCGGCGGAGCACGTCGTTCTTCCCAATAAGGACAAGAAGGTCGAGCTGCCGCTCATGCTGGAAGAGCTCGGGCGGCGCGGCATCAACGAGCTGCACGTCGAGGCCGGCTTCCGCCTGAACGGATCGCTCGTGCGCGAGGGCTGCGTCGACGAGTTCCTGCTCTACCTGAATCCGAGCTTCCTCGGCGACGAGGCGCAAGGAATGCTTTCTCTTCCCGCCTTTTCTTCCCTGGAAGCAAGACTCAGGACGAGGATCTCCGCGCTGGAACGGATCGGCGAGGACATCCGCATCCTGGCAAGGCCCGTCTGATGTTCACCGGCATCGTCCAGGCGGTCGGCAAGATCGAGGCGACCCACCCGCATCGCGTGGCGACCGGGAGCCTGCCCCTTGGCGACGTGCGCATCGGCGACTCCGTTTGCGTGCAGGGCTGCTGCCTCACGGTGGTGAAGAGGGCGAAGGGCAAGCTCTGGTTCGACGTTTCGCGAGAGACGCTCCGCGTGACGACCGGCCTGGACCGGCCGCTCGCAGTGAATCTCGAAAAATCACTCAGATTGGGCGGCGAGATCGGCGGGCACCTTGTGACCGGACACGTGGACGGGGTGGGGCGTCTGCTCAAGCGAAAGGGCAGCGAGTTCCTCTTCGAGGCGCCCCGGACGCTGGCGCGCTACATCGCACGCAAAGGCTCGATCTGCGTCGACGGCGTGAGCCTGACGGTGAACCGGGTGAGCGGAAGAACCTTCGAGGTGAACCTGATCCCCCACACGCTCAAGGTCACCACGCTCGGCCGCCTCGAGCCGGGCGATCGCGTCAACCTCGAAATCGATCTCGTCGCCCGCTACGTCGAGCGGCTGGCACGCCGCTAGCAGCCCTGGCGCAGGCGCGCGAGCCAGTCGGCGGTGTGCAGGGCGTCGAGGTGATCGGAGGTGAAGACGACGAGCTGGGCGCCGGCGGCCGAGGGCGCGGTGCGCGCCACGATGATCGGCTCATAGCCGTAGCGCAGCTCGGAGACGACCACCTGGTAGTTGTCGGGCCGGATCAGCTCGCGAACGCTGCTGGTGTAGTGCTCCGAAAAGCTGCGCGCATTGACGGCGGTGCAGTCGGCGAGCTTCTTCGGCGCCGTGGCGGCGGCGAACTCGTGTCGCTGGCCGTGCTCGACGAGCTTGGAGGGTGACGTGGTGCAAGCGGCGAGGCCGCCAAGGACAACGGAGAGCAGGGCAAGTCGGCGCATGGCGACAGCTCCAGTGGACATCGGCATGAAATTGGACCAGCCCGCGATGCACGGCGTTGCGGCGGGGCCATGATCCACTTCGACCCCGCCCTGCCCATCAACGCGAAGCGCGAGGAGATCGCGCGCGCGGTCGAGGCGCATCCCGCGGTCATCGTGTGCGGCGAGACCGGCTCGGGCAAGACCACCCAGGTGCCCAAGATCCTGCTCGAGATGGGACGTGCCGGGAAGGGCGCGATCGGCCACACGCAGCCGCGGCGGATCGCGGCGCGCTCGGTCGCGGCGAGGATTGCCGAGGAGTTGAAGAGCGAGCTCGGCGGCGTCGTCGGCTACAAGGTGCGCTTCCACGACAAGGTGGGGCCGCGCACCGCGATCAAGCTCATGACCGACGGCATCCTGCTCGCCGAGACGCAGTCCGATCCCCTGCTGCGCGCCTATTCGACGATCGTTATCGACGAGGCGCACGAAAGAAGCCTGAACATCGACTTCCTGCTCGGCTTTCTGAGGCAGCTCCTCGAGAAAAGAAACGACCTCAAGCTGATCATCGCCTCGGCGACGCTCGACGCGGAAAAATTCTCGCGCCATTTCGGCGGCGCGCCGGTGATCGAGGTCTCGGGGCGCCTGCACCCGGTCGAGATCCGCTACCGGCCGGTCGAGGGCGATGCCGAGGACACGACGCGCGACGAGGAGGAAGAGGCGCTCGCGGGCGCGGTCGAGGAGCTCGCGCGCGAGGGCCCCGGCGACATCCTCGTGTTCCTGCCGGGCGAGCGCGAGATCCGCGAAGCCGCGGAGGCGATTCGAAAGCGGATTTCCGGGATGGAAATTCTCCCGCTCTACTCGCGGCTCTCCAGCGCCGAGCAGGACCGGGTCTTTCATCCGCGCGGCAGCCGGCGCATCGTGCTGTCGACCAACGTGGCCGAGACCTCGCTGACGGTGCCGCGCATCCGCTATGTCATCGACACCGGCCTCGCGCGCGTGAAGCGCTACAGCTACCGCAACAAGGTGGAAATGCTGCGCGTGGAGAACATCTCCCAGGCGGCGGCGACGCAGCGCTCCGGGCGCTGCGGGCGCCTCGCCGACGGCGTCGCCATTCGCCTGTATTCCGAGCAGGAGTTCGCCGCGCGCCCCCCGTATACGGATCCCGAGGTGCTGCGCTCCTCGCTCGCCTCGGTGATCTTGCGCGCGCAGAGCCTCGGGCTGGGCCACGTCGAATCCTTTCCGTTCCTCGATCCGCCGAGCCCGCGCGCCGTGGCGGACGGCTACGCGCTGCTCGCGGAGCTCGGCGCCGTCAACGAGGCGAATGAGCTGACGGTGCTCGGGCGCGAGATCGCGCGCCTGCCCCTCGATCCGCGCGTCGCGCGCATGCTCGTCGCCGCCCGCCAGGAGGGGTGCCTCGAGCAGATGCTCGTCATCGCGGCGGCGCTCTCGATCCAGGATCCGCGCGAGCGGCCGCTCGAGAAGGCGGCCGCCGCCGACGAGCGCCATGCGAAGTTCGACGACGAGCGCTCGGACTTCGTCTCGTTCCTCAAGCTGTGGAAGGCGTTCCCGGACGGCCCTTCGCGCAGGCAATGCCGGGAGAATTTCCTTTCCTACGCGCGCATGCGCGAGTGGCGGGATGTCCTCGCGCAGCTCCGCGACACGGTGGGCGACCTGGAATGGAAGGTCTCGAGCGCGAACCTCGAGAAGCCGGAGGGCTATCGGGCGCTGCACCGGGCGCTGCTCTCCGGCCTCCTCGGGAACGTGGGCATGAAGGACGAGGAAGACGGCAACTACACGGGGGCGCGCGGCATCAAGTTCTGGGTGCATCCCGGCTCGGGCACTAAAAAGCCCGGCAAATGGATCATGGCCGCGGAGCTCGTCGAGACCACGCGGCTCTTCGCGCGCACGGTGGCGACGATCGATCCGAAGTGGCTGGAGGAGATCGGCGGGCACCTCCTCAAGCGCCACCAGGAGCGGCCGCACTGGGAAAAGACGCGCGCGCAGGTCGTCGCCATCGAGCGCGGGACGCTCTACGGCTTGCCGGTCTATGCCGACCGGCGCGTGCATTACGGCCCGATCGACCCCGGGCTTTCGCGCGAGATCTTCCTGCGCTCGGCGCTCGTCGAGGGCGACTACGAGACGAAAGCCCCCTTCTTCGCGCACAACCGGCGCCTCGTGCGCGAGATCGAGCGCCTCGAGCACAAGTCGCGCCGGCCGGACATCCTCGTCGACGACGAGCTGATTTTCGCGTTCTACGAGGCGCGCGTGCCCGAGGGCATCACCAACGGCGCCGACTTCGACAAGTGGCGCAAGGAAGCCGAGCGCGCCCAGCCCCGGCTCCTCGAGCTCAGGCGAGAAGACCTGATGCGGCACGAGGCAGCCGGGATCACCACCGACAACTTCCCGCACGAGCTGAAAGTCGGGCCGAACGCGTTCGCGCTCGAATACCACTTCGAGCCCGGCACGCCGCGCGACGGCGTGACGCTCGTCGCGCCGGTGGCGCTGCTCAACCAGGTGCCGGCGGCGCGCTGCGAATGGCTGGTGCCGGGGCTGCTCAAGGAAAAAGTGCAGGCGCTCGCCAAGGGCATGCCGCAGCGCTTGCGCCACAAGCTCGGGCCGCTGGCCGAGTTCGCACAAGCCTTCACGGCGGCCGTGCCGGCTTCCGACACACCGCTGGCGGGCGCGCTTGCCCGCCATATCCGGGCCGAGCTCAACCTCGAAGTCCCGGCCGACGCCTTCCGGCCCGACTCCGCGCCGCCGCACCTGCACATGAATTTCCGCGTCGTCGACGAGCATGGCCGGCAGCTCGGCATGAGCCGGAATCTCGCCGAGCTCAAGAAAGCTCATGGCATTCAAACCGAAAGAATTCTTGAAAGCGAAAGCCAGCCACAGGCTCAGGAGAAATACGCCAGCTGGAGCTTCGGCGACCTGGACGAAGTGATGGAGATCGGCCGCGGCGGGCAGACGCTCGTCGGCTACCCGGCCCTCGTCGATGCGGGCGATGGAGTCACGCTGCAGGTCTTCGACTCGCCGGAAAAGGCGCGCGCGCTCCACCGTGCCGGGGTGCGCCGGCTCCTTTCGATTGCTTTCCGCGACCGGCTGCGCGACATCGAAAAGGCGCTGGCCCGGGATATGGCGCTGGCGCAGCAGAAGGAGGACATCATCACGGCGGCCCTCGACCGGACTTTCCTCGCGGACGCCCTGCCGCTTGCCCAGGCCGAATTTGCGCGCCGGGTGCAGGAGGGCCGCAGCCGCCTCAATCTCATCGCGCAGGAGATGCAGCGGCTCGCCGCGACGATCCAGGCCGAGAACGCACAGGTGCAGAAGCGCGTCGCCGCGATGCAAAAGACCTTCCCGCAGGCCGCCGAGGAAGTGAAGCAGCAGTGCGCGCGGCTCCTCGCGCCGGGCTTTCTCGCCCGCACGCCCTGGGAGCGATTGCAGCACCTCCCGCGCTACCTCAAGGCGGCCGCGCTGCGCCTGGACAAGCTGCGCGCCGACCCGCGCCGCGACGCGGAGCGCGCCGCGCAAATAGCTCCGTTGGAGCAGGCCTGGCGAAGGGAGACGGCGGCGCGGGCGAAATTCGGCGACGAGGGCGCAGGCGCCGAGCTCGAGCAATTCGGCTGGCTGCTCGAAGAGCTGCGCGTCTCGCTCTTCGCGCAGGAACTGAAGACCCCGGTGCCAGTCTCAGTGAAGCGCCTCGCCCGCCTGTGGCAAAGTATCCGCCGATGAATTGCTCCGCATGAACCGCGTCATCGCCTCGCTGGCATACGCCTTCCTCAATCTTCTGCATCCGCGCATGCTGTGGCTCGTCGCCTGGCCGATGCTCGTGGCGCTGATCGTCTGGGGCGCCGCGGCTTTCGCGCTCTGGACGCGCACCGCATTCTGGTTCGCCGCGCACCTGCGGGACTGGCTGTCCTCGGGCGTGTTCCTCGTGCACGTCGAGGCGGGCGACTGGGTGCTCGTCGTCGCGCACGTGATCATGTTCCTGCTCTTCGTCCCGCTCGTTTACCTGACCGCGCTCATGATCCTCGGCCTTTTCGGCATGCAGGCGATGGTCGACCACGTCGCGCGCCGCTACCCGGAGCTTGCACGCCGCAGCGGCGGCAGCGCCGCGGGCAGCGTCTGGAACGGCGTCATCGCGCTGCTGGGCATGATCGCCCTCGGCCTCGTCACGCTGCCGCTGTGGCTCGTCCCGCCGCTCTGGCCGGCGATTCCGGTCGGGATCCTCGGCTGGGTCAACCAGAAGGTGCTGCGTTATGACGCCGTGTCGGAGCACGCGAGCGCCGAGGAAATGGCGGTTCTTTTCCGGGCGAACCGCGGCGCGCTCTACGTCCTTGGCGCGATCCTCGCGGTGCTCGCCTATGTGCCGCCGCTCGGCTTTCTCTCGCCGGTACTTTCCGGACTCGCGTTTACCCACCTCCTGCTGGGCGACCTGGAGCGCCGGCGCACCGCGCCCATCGAAGGCGAATCCCGAGTCATAAACGCTTGACCGGGAGCGGCAGCCCGCGGATCGTCGAGACGAGCTTTTCCAGCGCCGGCGGGCGATGGAAACCGCGCCGCCAGGCAAGCGCGATGCGCCGGGTCGGACGCGGATCGGAGAATTCGATCGCCTTGACGAGCGGGTTGGCGTGGCGGCGCGTGAGCGCGGTCGCCGGCAGCACCGTGACGCCGAGCCCCGAGGCGACCATGCTGCGCAGGGTCTCCAGGGAATTGCCCTGCCGCCCCGGCTCGGGCGGGCGCGAGAATTCGTTGCAGGCGTCGAGCACCTGGTCGCGGAAGCAATGGCCGACCGGCAGGAGCAGCAGTTCGCCCGCGTCGAGCTCCTCCACGGCGATCGATTTGCGGCGCGCGAGCGCGTGCCGGGCGGGAGCGACCACCTCGAACACTTCTTCATAGAGCGGCGCGGTCTCGATGCCCGGCCCCTCGTAGGGCAGCGCGATCACGATCGCGTCGAGCTCGCCCGAGCGCAGCATGCGATCGAGCGTGGCCGTCATGTTTTCCTCGACGTCGAGCGGCATGTCGGGCGCCGCCTTGCGCAGCGCGCCCACGAGGTCGGGCAGAAGGTAGGGCGCGATGGTGTGGATGATCCCCAGGCGCAGCACGCCTTTGAGCGGATCACGTCCCTGCCGCGCCACCGCCTTGACGCGCTCGGCTTCCTCCAGCGCGCGTCGCGCCTGCGCGACGACCTGCTCGCCCGATTCCGTGAGGAACACGCCGCGCTTGCCGCGCTCGAAGATCTTTACGCCGAGCTCCTCCTCGAGGTTCTTGACCGATGCCGAGAGGCTCGGCTGGCTGACGAAGCAGCGCTCGGCGGCGCGCCCGAAGTGGCGCGTCTCGGCGACGGCGACGATGTAGCGGAGCTCGGTAAGCGTCATAGGAAATGGCTATTGCATGGATGCTAACAAGGTATTGGCCCAGAGGGAACCGGCCGGCGCAGAATCCACTTCAATCGAATCAACCAATGAAAGGATCGACATGAACCCCTTGAAAGAAGGCAGCCGCATCCCGCAGGTCACCTTCCGCACCCGCGCCAACGGCGAATGGCGCAATGTCACGACCGACGAGGTCTTCGGCGGCAAGACGGTGGTGGCGTTCTCGCTGCCGGGCGCGTTCACGCCCACCTGCTCCTCGACGCACCTGCCGCGCTTCAACGAGCTCGCGCCCGCGTTCTTCGCCAACGGCGTCGATACGATCGCCTGCCTGTCGGTCAATGATGCGTTCGTCATGAACGAGTGGGCCGCCGACCAGGAATGCGAGAACGTCCTGCTGCTGCCCGACGGCAACGGCGAGTTCACCGCAGGCATGGGAATGCTGGTCGACAAGTCCGAGCTCGGCTTCGGCAAGCGCTCGTGGCGCTATTCGATGCTGGTGCGAAACGGGGTCATCGAGAAGATGTTCATCGAGCCGGAGAAGCCGGGCGACCCGTTCGAAGTGTCCGACGCCGACACGATGCTGAACTACATCAATCCGAAGGCGAAAAAGCCGGACCAGGTGGCGATTCTCACGCGCGAGGGCTGCGGCTTCTGTGCCAAGGCCAAGGCGCTGCTCAAGGATCTCGGCTACGCTTACTCGGAAGTGAAGCTCGACCACAGCGACCGCTCGAGGGTTGTCGGCGCGATCACCGGCCGCGGCACCGTGCCGCAGGTGTTCGTCAACGGCAGGCACATCGGCGGCCTCGAAGACCTGCAGTCATGGGCAAAAAAGGCCGCATGAAGCCGCGTCGAAAGCAGAAAGCCGCCTGATTGTTCGGCGCCTACGTTATCGGAGATGAGATCCTCGTCGGAAAACGGCAGGACAAGCACTTTTCCTTCCTGATCGAAGCCCTCGGCCGCCGAGGGCTCCGCCTTTCGTGGGCCCAGTACCTGGGCGATGAGCCCGAGCGCCTGGCGGCCGAGTTCCGGCGCAGTCTCGCGGGCGGCGATACGGTCTTCAGCTTCGGCGGCATAGGCGCCACCCCGGACGATCACACGCGCCAGTGCGTAGCCGCCGCCGCCGCGGTAAGGCTGGTCGTGCATCCGCAAGCGGAACGCGAGATCCG
>DATAID010000088.1:0-26827 GCA_036262835.1 Burkholderiales bacterium
ATCGGGCATCACGCCCATGTCGAACTGGCGCTGCCTCTCCGCCCTCATCGCAAGCAGGTCCTGCCGTCGCGACTCGAAGCGCCGGTGCAGCGCCGCCACGAACGCGAGCGCCTCCGGGCTCAGGATCTGCGCGAACTCGGGCGTGACGCGGCCCAGCACTTCGATGCTGGAAGGCTTTTCGGCGCGGACGGTGTTGGCTTTCATGGGCTCTCCCTTCGATCTTTTCTTTATGCGGCCACGGCTTCGGCCGCGTGCCGGTTCTCCGTGAGCCGCGAATCGACGAGCTGCACGATCTCGCGCAGCACGCCGCTCGTCTTGCCGAGGCGCGCGGCGATCGAGTGCACCAGGCTGTCGACGCGCTCGATGTGGCGCGCGCCGCCAAAGAGGGCCCGGGCGGCGGAGGAGGGCTTGCCGAGGCTTTCGGCCGCCTTGGCGTATTTTTCGAACGGCACCAGGTCGGCCGGCGTCGCGCCGAGGAGCACGCACAGGTCCGCCACCCAGTCGTAGATCTCGCGCGAGCGGTTGACGTCGCCGTGCACCGCGTCGCGGATCGCGATCATTTCCTGCGGACGGATGCAGCGGTAGTTGCCCGCGATCAGCATCGGCCACTTGGCCATCGGCACGAAGAGCGAGTCGTGCACCTTGAGCTTGACCGGCAGCTCGAGCTCGCCCTTGCCGGGCAGGCGCGCGCGCTCGATGTCGGCTTCGAGCTGGCGAAGGATCGCCGTGTGCTCGTCGGCGGCGAAAGGCGCCGCCTTGAAGTTGGTCGGCAGGCCCACTTGCAGCACGTTCTTCGGCTCGCCTTGCGGGCGAAACGCCTGCGGATCGGGGCTCGCGAGGCTCATGAGGCCGGGCTCGAAGCCGTCCCACACGCCGGGCTCGGCGTAGCAGTGGCTCAAATCCACCTGCGCGAGCGCCGGTACGCGCCGCAGGTAGGGAAGCGGCGGCATGTTCATGATGGCGAGGCAGGGCTTCTTCGAGCGCGCCACGCGCTGCATCAGCTCGCGCACCGAGCGCTCGCCGTAGTGGGCTTCCTGCATGCCGAGCACCACGAGGTCGTAGCGCGACGGATCGGCTTGACCCGGCGTGCAGGCGTCCAGCTTGCCCGGCAGCGCGGCCGAGGCGACCGGAAGCTGGCTCTGCCAGCCCTTCACCGGGAAGCGCACCACCGTGCCTTCGCGGTTGATGAGGTCTGCGGTGGCCTGAGTGCAGACCAGGGTGGCGTGGTGGCCTGCCATCAGGAGCCGGGTCGCCGGGAGAGACCCGTAGGAGGCACCGAGAACCAGCACACGCATCGTCATGGCGTTTCCTTTGCGTTGCAGCAATGGCATTATGACCAAAGATGCTAGGCAAATTTCACTGCAAAAATTTCACATTGTTAATTTCACACGCGAGTAATCTGATCGGACCATGAGCGCGCAGGTTCACGGCCGCAAAAGCCACTTCCTTGGGACCAAGCTGCGCGCGCTCAGGAAGCGCAACGGCCTCACGCTGGAGGAGCTCTCGGCGCGCTGCATCCAGCTCGACTCGGGCACCGCGCCCTCGGTGTCCTATCTGTCGATGATCGAGAGCGGCAAGCGCATCCCCTCGATGCGGCTCCTCAAGCTCTTCTGCTCGGTGTTCCAGCGCGATCCCAAGTGGTTCCTCGACGGCAACCCGGAGATCGAGGCCTCGGTCGCGACGCGCGTGGGCGGGGCCACGGTGGTGCCGCTCGAGCCCGCGTTCCTCTTCTCGCGCGAGCTCCTGCAGGCGGCGATTCCCGAGCTGCTCGCGCAGACCGGCACTACCGGGCGGCAGTTCGCCCACCTGCTCATCCGCTCGCACCAGGAGATGTCGAGGAACGACTTCCCCGACCTCGAGCGGGCCGCCGAAGGGATCGGCGAGCGGCGCTTCCCGCTCGATGCCGACGACCTGATGAAGCTCTGCCGGCAGCACGGCCTGAAGCTGCGCTGGTTCGACCGCAAGCCCGTGCTCGCGCGCGACAAGGACCGGGAGCTGAGGAGCATGATGCGCTCCTTCTTCGAGCCGCCGAGCACCATCTACCTCAACCGGGAGCTCCTCTCCGACCGCGCGCGGCTCAAGTTCGACCTCGCCTCGCACCTCGGCCACAAGGTCCTGCACGGCGGCGACGGCCTCAAATCGGCGCACGCCACCGGCGGCGAGATGGGCGGCAGTCCCGAGGGCGACCAGGCGGGCGGCATGAGCCCGCAGGACGTGCTGCACGCCTGGCGCGACTTCGAGTGCAGCTTCTTCGCGGGGGCGCTGCTCGCGCCCAAGGCGCCCTTCCGCCGGTTCCTCGCGCGCGAGTCCTACCGGGTGGAGGCGGGCGAGAAGATCGAGCTCACGCCCGCGGTCGTCATGCGCCGCATGACCAAGGTGTCACCGTACCCCTACTGGCATTTCTTCGACGCGTATCCGCCCGGCTACCTGCGGGCGGTCTACCGCGGCAACGGCATTCCGTTGCCTTGGGGCAACATGGCGCAGGTGTCGGACCCGTGCCCGCACTGGGCCGTGTTCCGCATGCTGAGCGAGGGGCGCCATGCCGACCGCGGCTCGCAGATTTCCGTGCTGCTGAACGGCGATCAGGCCATGCTGTATTGCTGCCATTCCCGGCGCACCGGCGACATGGCCGGCAACCCGCACGTGCTCTCGGTCGGCCTCGACCTGGTGCCGGCGCTGCGCTCGCACGGCGTGGACGCCGATGTGCTCGTGCGCGGCCTCGCCGGCGCCTGCCTGCAGCACCACGGCGAGGCAAAAATCACCGGCGAGGCGCTCGAGGCGATCCGCGGCGTCGCCAAGGTGCTCAACATCGCCTGGGTGGACGAGGCGCTCGCGCGGCCGGCGCGGGTGATCTGCCCCCGCAGCCTGCATTGTCCGCGCTCGCCGCATTGCGAGGGCGCCGAGGCGTCTCGCGCGCGGGAGATCACGGACGTCCGGGAGGAAATCGTGACCCGGATCAGGCGGGGTTCGCACCCCGCTCGATAACGACCTCGCGGTCGAGCAGCGAGCGGGAATGATTCAGGTCCGACTGCGAGAGCAGCACGGCCAGGCCGCGCCCGCGCAGTCCCGCGATCACGTCGGCGAGGCGCCGGGAGAGCGCCGGCGCGAGGCCTTCGAAGGGCTCATCGAGAAGCAGCAGCTTCGTGCCGATGGCGAGCGCGCGGCCGAGCGCGGCGAGCTTCTGCTGGCCGCCCGAGAGCAGGAGCGCGCGGCGCTGCGCGAAGGCTTCGAGCTCGGGCATCGCGCCGTAGACGAACTTGAGCCGCTCCCCCGGATCGAGCGTCTTCGAGCTCCACACGGGCAGCAGGATGTTCTCTTCCACCGTGAGCTCGGGAACGAGCCCGCGATCTTCCGGCATGTAGCCGATGCCCAGCCCGGCTCTCGCGTGGCGCGGCTGCCGGCCGAGATCGGTCCCTCCGAAGCTGACCGAGCCGCCCGCCGTGCGCAGATGGCCCATGATCGTGCGCATGAGGCTCGTCTTGCCAGCGCCGTTGCGGCCCACCAGCCCGACCATGCTGCCCTCGGCGACCTCGATCGAGAAGCCGCGCAGGGCCTCGACCGAGGCGATGGAGACTTTCAGCCCGCGCACCTGCAGCATCAGGCCTCCGCGCCGGTGACGTGGCGGCGCACCTCGGCATCGGCGAGCACCGCCGCCGGCGCGCCGTCGGCGAGCACGCGGCCGCTGTAGAAGGCGACCACGCGGCTCGCATAGCGCTGCACGATCTCCATGTCGTGCTCTACGAAGAGCACGGTGGTCCGGGCGCGATCGAGCGCGCCCATGACCGTTTCCATGACGGGAAATTTCTCCTCGACGCTGACGCCGCTCGTCGGCTCGTCGAGCAGCAGCACCGAGGGCGCGCGCGTGAGCGCCACGGCGATGTCGAGGAGCTTCCTCACCCCGCCGGCGAGCTCGGCGACCCGGCGTGCCGCGTGCTCGCGCAGCGAGAATCGATCGAGGCCCGCTTCGGCGCGCGCCCTTCGTGCGGCGTCGCGCGCGGGCTGCCAGGCCGAGAGCCCGCCCTGGGCGCAGGCGTCGGCGGCGAGCATGTTGTCCAGCACCGAGAGCTCGGGGAAAAGCTGCGGGATCTGGAAAGAGCGCGCCACGCCCAGGCGCTCGATCTGACGCGGCCCGAGCGGCGTGATGTCGCGGCCCTGCAGCTCGATGCGGCCCTGGTCGGGCTTGAGGTATCCGGTGATCATATTGACGAAGGTCGTCTTGCCGGCGCCGTTGCTGCCGATCAGGCCGACGCGCTCGCCCGCGGCGACTTCGATCGTCACCTGGTCGGCGGCGACCACGCCGTCGAAGTGCTTGCACAGGCCGCGCGCGGAGAGGACGGTCACGGCGCGGCCTGCCTCGAAAACCGGTTGAACAGGCTGCCCAGCCCTTTGGGCAGGAAGCGGATCACGATGAGGAGGAAAAGGCCGAGCGCGAGCTGCCAGGTGTTCGGGAAGTACGCGCTCGAGAACGAGCGCACGAGCTCGAGCACGAGCGAGGCGGCGAAGACCGCGGCCACGCTGTGGTGGCCGGCGAGGATCGAGACGAAAACGAATTCGCCGGAAGTGGTCCAGTAGCTGAACTGGGGCTCGATGTGGCCGAGCGCCATGACGGCGAGCGCGCCGCCCACGCCGCCGAGGAAGGCGGCCAGCACGAAATCGAGCGCCATCACGCGGCGCACCGAGGCGCCGAGGTATTCGACGCGCAGCTCGTTCTCCCGGATGGCGAGCGCGACCAGGCCGCGCGCCGAGTCGAAGTACACGCGCGCGGCGGTCGAGAGGAGCACGGCGATCGTCACGACCAGGGCATAGAGCGCGTAGCCCGACCAGGCGTCGGGGATCGAAAAGCCGAGCAGCGTGGGGCGCCGCATGTTGAAGCCGTCCGAGCCGCCGAGGCTTTCGGACTTCATGAGCACGCCGTAGAGCACCATGGAAAGCGCCAGCGTGAGCATCGCGAAGAAGATGCCGCGGTAGCGCGCAAGGAGCGGCGCAAAAGGCGCCGCGAGCAGCACCGCGGCGCCGCCGCCCGCGGCCGCGAGGAGCAGCGCATCCGAGACGCCAAGCTTGTTCGAGACGAGGGCCGCGGCATAGCCGCCCGCCGCGAAGACCAAGCCCTGGCCGAAGGACACGACGCCGCCGCGCATCATCAGCACGATGCCGAGCGACACGAGGCCGTTGGCGGCCGACATGGTGACCAGAAAAAGCAGCCACTTGGGCGCGAGCAGCCCTCCGGCGAGGAGAGCGGCCAGGACCGCAAGCCCCATCGCGGCGGTCTTTTTCATATGCGCCGCGCCTTCACTCTCTGGAACAGGCCCTCGGGCCTGAAAATGAGGACCACCGCCATCGCCGCATAGATGCTGAAGAGCTCGGCTGGCGGCCAGGTGTGCACGGCGAGCGAGCGCGCCATGCCGACGATGAGCGCGCCGATCGCGGCGCCTTCGATCGAGCCGAGGCCGCCGATGATGACGACCGCGAAGGAGACGATGACCACCGCGACGCTGACCCCGGGCTGGACCGAGATCATGGGCGCGGTCAGCGCGCCGCCGAGCGCGGCGAGGAAGATCCCGAACATGAACGCGAAGGTGTAGACGCGGCCGACGTTCACGCCCATCGAGGCGGCGATCTCCGCGCTGTGGATGACGGCGAGCACCACCTTGCCGGCGCGCGTGCGGTTGAGGCCCCACCAGACGCCCAGGCCGCAGGTGATGGCGACGGCGACGAGGGCCAGGTCATAGCCGACGTAGGACTGGCCGCCGATCTGCACGTTGCCGAACAGGCCGTAGGGCGCCGTCACGAAGTAGGGGTTGACGCCCCAGACGAGCTTCATCAGGTCTTCGAGGACGAGGAAGAGCGCGTAGGTCACGAGCACGAGCAGCACCTCGTCGCGCCCGTAGAAGACGCGCAGCAGCCCGCGCTCGGTGAGCGGCGCAAGGAGCGCCGCCACCGCGACCGAGCCAAGGAGGAGGGCGATGAGCGAAAGCCAGGGCGCGAATCCCCAGGTCGCGAACCACGCGACGAACGTGGCGGCCGCGTACGCGCCCACGGCATAAAAGCTGCCGTGCGCCACGTTCAGGATCTTGAGCACGCCGAAGACAAGCGTCAGCCCGAGCGCGACGATGAAAAGCCACGACGCGTAGGCGACGCCGTCGGCAAGGATGGTGAGGGCGGTGTTCACAAAAAAGGGCGGTCAGCGCCGCCCTTCCTTGATTTCTTCAGCGCGTTTTCAGTCGCACTTGGCGCCCTTGAAGCCGCCCTTGATCCAGTCCTCGCCCTTCACGCCGTTGGGCGGGTTGACGCAATCGGCGTTGAAGCGCTGGATGTCGACGAGCGTGACCATCTTCTTCGCGGCGTCGTACTTGGTGCGGCCGATCGCCGTGTCCTGGACCGCCTGGTGCCCGTCGCCGAGCGCCATGCGGATCTTCCCGGCGGGCGATTCCCATTCCGAGCCCTTGAGCGCCGCGGCGATCTGCTCGCCCGTCGGCTTCTTGCCGCCGTTGGCCGCCATCGCCTTTTCCACCGCGAGCTTGAGACCGAGCAGCGACTGCACCATGCGGTACGGCGCCTGGACCGGGTAGGTCTTGTACGCGTCCGAATAGAGCTTCCACCACCAGTCGTTCAGCGCCGACTTGGGCGACATGAGGCCGTACGCACCGCGCGCGCCGAGGATGACGCCGTCCGGCATGCGATCGCCGAGGCCCGGCAGCACGTGGTCGGCGGCCGAGAAGACGACTTGCGTCTTCTTGAACAGGTCGCGCGGGGCCGCCTGCAGGATGAACGCCTGCAGATCGCCGCCCCAGAGGCTGGAGTGCGTGAGCTCCGCCGGCTGCGAGAGCAGGGCGGAGATCTCCGTGCCGTACTGGCCCGCGCCGAACTTGGGCAGCAGGTCCGCCTGGTTCTTCACGCCCGGAAAGAGCTGCGCCGCCGCCGCCTTGAAGTCGTTGCGCGAATCGTGGCCCCAGGCGTAGTCCTGGTTGATGTAGTTGACGGTGCTGAACTTGATGCCGCGCGCCTTGAGATAGCGGGCGAGCGCGACGTTGTCCATGACCGCGTGCGAGGCCGTGCGAAAGACATATCTGTACTGGCCGTCCTCAAAGATGCGCGGCGTGCCGCAGTCGTAGAGGATGAGGAATTTCTTCATCTCCTCGGCTGCCGGCGCGACCGCGAGGCAATCGCCCGAGCCCACGTAGCCGACCACCGCGTCCACCTTCTCGCGGTCATAGAGATTGCGCAGCTCCTGGACCTGCTTGGTCGCCCCGCCGTTCTCGTCGACGAACACCGGCTCGATGCGCATGCCGCCGAAGCCCGTCTTGTTGTACGGGGCGGGGGCCTGGCCCTTGTTGAAGGCCTCGAGCACCACTTTGGCGCCGTTCACCGCCGGCACGCCGAAGCTTTCCGCCGCGGGTCCCGACAGGAAGCTGACGATGCCGAGCTTGAAGGTTTCCTGCGCCGACGCGCTCGCGGCGAACAGGCACGAAACTGCCAGTGCGATGATTCTCACTTGTCCAACCTCCTCTCCTTGGAAGACGGTAGTGTAACTGCCTTTACGTCGTGATCGGTCCCTTGCCCACCCTCGGGTGGGTGCGCGGCCGGTCGCTGATCGCGATGGCGACGACGACCTCGTTCGGGCGCGGGGCATCGGGCACCGAGACGGTGAAAGTGCCGAAATCGTCGAACGACCAGATGTTGTCCTTGTTGGCGAAAGGCATGTCGATCGGCGTGCCGGCCGCGGCGACCTTGACGTTGGAGCAGATCACCGCCTTGCCGCCGCCGATCGCCGCGCGCATCGGCTTGCCGAGCTTGGGGTGCACGAGCGCGTGGCCGTGCTCGGCCTCGCCGCTCGTGCCGACGATGGCCGCCTTCGAATAGGCGACCGCGTCCGCCCCGAGCAGCCTGACGAGATCGGGCATCAGCTTTTCGCCGAGCTGCGCACCGATGTCGAAAAGCGCGCTCAGGTCTTCCTGCTGCTTTCCCGCGTAGGGATTTTCGATCACGGCCAGCACGGCCGCCTGGCTCGCCGGCTTCGCGCCGGCGGTGCCGTCGTGGGGAAACGTCGTCTCGCGCGTCATCACTATTTTTCGGATTTTCATGGGCTTCCTTTCGGGAGGGCTATGATAGTGGCGATGCCGCGCAAAAGCAGCCCACGCAAGCGGAACGGTTTGCTCGACGACCGGGCGGTGGCGCAGCGCGTGCTCGATCACATCCGCGACCGCACCACCGACATGGGCGAGGCGACCTGGCGCGAGCCGACGGAAAACTATTCGTCCGCGAAGCGCTTTGCGGCCGAGCTCGAGCTGCTCAGGCGCTCGAGGACCGTGTTCTGCCCGTCGGCGGCGCTGCCGGAAAAGGGCTCCTACGTCGCCCGCGAGGCGGCCGGCGTGCCGATCCTCGCGGTGCGCGGCGACGACGGCAAGGTGCGTGCCTTCCGCAACGCCTGCCGGCATCGCGGCATGCAGGTCGCGCAAGGGAGCGGCTGCGCCAAGTCGTTCGTGTGCGGTTATCACGGCTGGACCTACCGGCTGGACGGCTCGCTCAGGCACATCCCGCACGAGGAAGGCTTCCCCGGACTGGACAAGGCGAAGCACGGCCTCGTGCCCGTGCGTGCCGAAGAGCGACACGGCCTCGTCTTCGTCACCCAGGAGGGCAAGGGCGCGCGCGACGAGACGCTGGAGCGCCTGCCCGGGCTCATCGAAGGCGAGCAGACGCTTTTTGCCTGCAGCGAGAACGTGGTTCCGGCGAACTGGAAGATCCTCCTCGAAGGCTTCATCGAGGGCTATCACATCCGCGCCACGCACAAAGACACCTTCTTTCCCTACGGCTTCGACAACCTGAACGTGGTCGAGACCTTCGGCCGCCACAGCCGCATCGTCTATCCGTTCCGGCGCATCGAGAAGCTCGCCGCGCTGCCGCCCGAGGAGCGCCGGGTCGACGGGCTCCTCACCTACGTGTACCAGCTCTTTCCGAACGTGCTCATCACCGTGCTCTCGCGTCACACCAACGTGGTGATTCTCGAGCCGCTCACGCCCTCGAGCACGTGCCAGATCAGCTACGGGCTCACCAACCGGGGCCTGGGCGACGAGGCTTCGCGCAAGGAAGTCGAGCGCGACGCGCAGTTCGTCACGCAGACCGGCGCGGCGGAGGACCGCGCGGTGGTAGCCGCGATCCAGCGCGGCCTCGCCACCGGCGCCAACTCGCATTTCACCTTCGGGCGCTTCGAAGGCGCCATCGTCCACTTCCACCGCACCCTGCGGGCCGCGCTGTAGCTCCAAAAGAAGGGGGTCTTGACAGCGCCTTCGCCTGGGCAGATACTAAACCTAATGGTTAAGTATGAAGACGACGTGCTCGATGCGGTGTTCTCGGCCCTGGCCGATCCGACGCGCCGCGCGGTGCTGGGCGAGCTCGACGGCGGCAGCCTCGCCGTGAGCGATCTCGCCGCCTCGCACGACATGTCGCTCCCCGGCTTCATGAAGCACCTGCGGGTGCTCGAGGCGGCCGGGCTCATCGAGCGCTCGAAGGAGGGGCGCGTGGTGAGCTGCGTGCTCTCGGCCAAGCCGATGCAGAAGGCCTCCGAGTGGCTCGCGCACTACGAGAAATTCTGGAAGGACAACCTGGATTCGCTCGCCCGCTATCTCTACCAGCAGGAGGAATTGCAGACATGGAACAGGCAAAAACCGTCGAAAAACCCTTCCTCACCCTCCAGCGCACCTACCCGGTCGCGCCCGAGAAAGTCTGGCGGGCGTGGACGGACCCCGAAGCGCTGAAGCGCTGGTTCGGGCCGGGCACGGTGCAGGAGCCGGTGGCGGTGGCCGATCTCGACGTGCGAGTCGGCGGGCGCTTTCGCATCGTGTTCGGCGGCCCGAAGGGCGACCAGCACGAGGCGCAGGGCGTCTACAAGGAGGTGGTGCCGAACAACAAGCTCGTCTTCACCTGGACCTGGCCGCGCAGCACGCCCGAGCGCGAGTCGCTCATCACGATCGTCTTCAAGGCGGTCGCGGGCGGCACGGTGCTCGATTTCAGGCACGAGCAGTTCTTCGACGAGAGCGTGCGCGATGCGCATCTGGGCGGCTGGACGAGCACCTTCGTCAAGCTCGAGCGCCTCGTGCAGGAACTCTGAAATCCGGGGCGCCTCGAACAGAAAAGGAGGCTTTATGGGTCAACCTGTCGTGCATTTCGAAATGATGTCGAAGGACCCGGCGAAAGTGTCCGACTTCTATGCCCGACTTTTCGGCTGGAAGGTGCGTCACCTGCCCGAGATCGACTACCGCACCCTGGAAACAGGCGGCGAAGGCGGCATCAACGGCGGCATTCTCAAGCCCGATCGCGAGGGCCCGTGGCCCGCGCAATTGCTCTTTTACATCCTCGTGGACGAGCTCGCGCCCTATCGCAAGAAGATCAAGGCCGCGGGCGGCAGGATCCACGTGGAAGAGCAGGAAGTTCCGGGCATGGGCTGGCTGTCCCTTTTCACCGATCCCGAGGGCCGCATGATGGGCCTGTGGAAAGCCAAAAAAACCAAGGAGAAATGAGCATGAGCTACGTCGATGGTTTCGTGGTGCCCGTTCCCAAGCGGGCGCAGCAGGCTTATCTGCGCATGGCGCGCAAGGCGAGCAGGGTCTGGCGCGATCACGGCGCGCTCCAGTACACCGAGTGCGTCGCCGACGACGTGAAGTGGGGCAAGCGCACCTCGTTCCCGAGGAGCGTCAAGCGCAAGGACGGCGAGACGGTGTGGTTCTCGTTCATCGTCTACAAGTCGAGGAAGCACCGCGACCAGGTGCTGAAGAAGGTCATGAAGGACAAGCGCCTTGCTTCGATGATGGACCCGAAGAAGATGCCCTTCGACGCGCGCCGCATGATCTACGGCGGCTTCAAGACGATGGTGGACGCGTGAAGCCGTTCGAGATCAGCCGCGTGGTCGACGCCTCGCGCGAGCAACTCAACGAATTCCTTGCGAAAGGATGACGCCATGCTGCAAGCATCCCCGATGTATTCCTACATTCCCGTGAAAGACGTGCGCCGCGCGCGCAAGTTCTACGAGGAGAAGGTGGGACTCAAGCCCAAACAGGAGACGGCCGGCGGCGTCGTCTATGAATTCGGCGGCGGCACCGGCTGCTTCCTGTATCCGACGCCGAACGCGGGCACTTCCAAGGCGAGCCAGGCGTTCTGGCGGGTCGAGGACATCGAGCGCGAGGTCGCGGAGCTCAAGCGCCGCGGCGTCGAATTCGAGCGCTACGACATGCCGGACATGAAAGTGCAGAACAGCATCTACACCGGCGGCGGCGCGCGGGCCGCCTGGTTCAAGGACAGCGAGGGCAACATCCTCGCGGTCATTCAAAACGATTCCTGACCGACAACCGGAGACTGCAATGCAAGTTCAACAGTATTTGTTCTTCGACGGCAAATGCGAGGAGGCAATCGAGTTCTACAAGAGCACCCTCGGCGCCAAGGTCGAGATGATGATGCGGTTCAAGGACAACCCGGATCCCCAGCCGGGCAGCTGCCCGCCGGGCGCCGAGAACAAGGTGATGCATGCCTCGATGCACATCGGCGACACGCTGGTGATGGCGTCGGACGGCTTCGCCAAGGGCAAGCCGGAGTTCAAAGGCTTCTCGCTCTCCGTGGACGCAAAGGACGAGGCCGAGGCGAAGAAGCTGTTCAACGCGCTCGCTCAGGGCGGCCAGGTGCAGCAGCCGCTGACGAAGACCTTCTTTTCGCCCAGCTTCGGCATGGTCGCCGACAAGTTCGGCGTGTCCTGGATGGTGCTCGTGCCGATGAAGCCGCAGGCATGAAAAAGACCCATCACGGCAGCTGCCACTGCGGCGCGGTCAAGTTCGCCGCCGACTTCGACCTCGCGCAGGGCACGTTCCGCTGCAACTGCTCGATCTGCTTCAAGTCGCGCGCCTGGCTGGCCGGCGTGCCGGCGGCCGATTTTCGCCTGGTCGAGGGCGAGTCGAGCCTGCAGAACTACCAGTTCGGCAAGAAGCGGCTGCATCACTATTTCTGCAAGCAGTGCGGCGTGCGGCCGTTCTCCCGCGGCACGGATCCGAAGGGCAACCCGATGTACGCGGTGCGGGTGAACTGCCTCGACGGCGTGGAGGCGGGCGAGCTCGTCGAGGCGCCGGTGAAATACTTCAACATGCGCCACGACGACATGGGGACGCCGGCGGAAACGCGGCACCTCTGAACAAAAAACCACAAGGAGCCACCATGGCCGGCAACACCGTTCGACTCCATCGCGTCCTGCGCGCGCCTCCCGAGCGCGTCTATCGCGCTTTTCTGAACGCCGATGCGATGGCGAAGTGGCTGCCGCCGGACGGATTCACCTGCAAGGTGCATCACCTGGAAGCGAAAGTCGGCGGGACCTTCAAGATGTCCTTCACCAACTTCACGACCGGGCAGAGCCATTCGTTCGGCGGCGAATACCTCGAGCTCGTGCCGAACGAGCGGCTGCGCTACACCGACAGGTTCGACGATCCGAACCTGCCGGGCGTCCTCCAGGTGACGGTGTCGCTCAAGGCGGTGTCCTGCGGAACCGAGCTCAACGTCGTGCAGGAAAACATCCCGGCGGCGATTCCGGCCGAGATGTGCTACCTCGGCTGGCAGGATTCGCTCGTGCTGCTCGCGAAGCTGGTGGAGCCGGAGATCCGGCAGTGAACGCGACCGTCGACGGCCGCCGCGGCTGGCTCACCGTCGCGCTGGGCGCGCTGATGACGTGCGTCGCGTTCGGCGCCGTGTTCTCGCTCGCGGTGTTCCTGCAGCCGATGGAGCAGGCCACCGGCTGGTCGCGCGCCGGCATCTCGGGCGCCATGACGATCGTGTTCCTCGCCATGGGGGCGGGCGGCTTCGTCTGGGGGATGCTGAGCGACCGCTACGGCGCGCGCCTCGTCGTCACCTCGGGCTCGATCCTGCTCGCGCTCGGCCTTGCGCTCGCGAGCCGCGCGACGAGCCTGCTCGAATTCCAGCTCGCTTACGGCCTCATCGTCGGCTTCGCGACCGGCAGCTTCTTTCCGCCGCTCACCGCGACGGTGGCCAACTGGTTCGACCGCCACCGCTCGCTCGCGGTCTCCCTCATGTCGATGGGCGTGGGCGTGGCGCCGATGACGATGTCGCCCTTTGCAAGCTGGCTGCTGAATTCCACCGACTGGCGCGGCGCGCAGATGACGATCGCGCTCATCGTCGCGGCGCTCCTCGTGCCGGCCGGCCTGCTCGTGCGGCCCGCGCCTGCTGCGGCGCCCGGCGCGCTGCCCGCGCCGGGCGAAGGCCCGGGGCGCGACCTGTCGCTCGGCGAGGCGATGCGCTCGACGCCCTTCGTCGTGCTCGCGAGCACCTTCTTCGCCTGCTGCGCGATGCACTCGGGGCCGATCTTCCACACCATCAGCTATGCGGTCTTCTGCGGCGTGGCGCCGATGGCCGCGGTGACGATCTACAGCCTCGAGGGCTTCGCGGGCCTCTTCGGGCGCATCTTCTTCGGCGTGCTCGGCGATCGCGCGGGTCCCAAGCGCGCGCTCATCGCCGGGTTGCTCATCCAGGCGTTTGCCGCGGGCGCGTTCGTCTTCGCGCGCCAGCTGGGCGAGTTCTACGCGGTATCGGCCGTGTTCGGCTTTGCCTATGGCGGGGTCATGCCGCTCTATGCGGTGCTCGCCAGGGGCTATTTCGGCGGCAAGATCATGGGCGGCGTGATCGGCGCCGCGGCGATGGTCTCGAGCCTCGGCATGGCCTCCGGCCCTTTGCTCGGCGGCTGGATCTTCGACCGCTTCGGCCAGTACACCTGGCTCTACATCGGCTCGTTCGCGGTAGGGCTGGGCGCGGTGGCGATTGCGTTCGCGTTCCCGCCGATTCCCAAGCTTCCCTCACCCGTGCATCGTCAACCCGCCTGACACGCTCAGGACCTGCCCGGTGATGAAATCCGCGTCATCGCTCGCGAAAAAGAGGATCGCGCCCGGAATGTCGTCCGGCTTACCGAGGCGTCCGATCGGCACCGCGCGCCGGTAGGCCTCGGCGAGCTTGTCGGGGTTGCCCGCGCCCTGCATGAACTCCGCGAGCATGCCGGTCTCCGTGAGGCCGGGGCAGACCACGTTGAGGCGCACGTTTTTGGTCGCCAGCTCGCGCGCGAGCGTCTTGGTGAGCGCGATCAGGCCGCCCTTGCACGCGGAGTAGGGCGCCTCGCCCGAGGAGCCGACGCGGCCCGCGTCGGAGGCGACCGTCACCACCTTGCCGCCGCCGCGCGCCACCATGCCCGGCAGCACGCAGTGAAGCATGTTCATCGCACCGACCAGGTTGAGCGAAATGATCTTTTGCCAGAACGCAGGATCGGTCTTGAGGAACGGGATGAACCGGTCCCAGCCGGCGTTGTTGACGAGGATGTCCACCGGCCCGGCTTCGTCGACGGCCTTCTTCACCGCGTCGTAGCTCGTGATGTCGACGGGCCTCTCCGACTTGAGGTCGAAGACGAGGACGTTGGAGCCTTCCTCGCGAAAGCGCGCGACCGTCGCCGCGCCGATGCCGGAAGCCCCGCCCGTGACGATCACTGTTTTGCCTTTCAGCCCTCTCATTTCCTTTCCCCTCGTTCCCTGCTATTTTCGATTTCTTGACTGTACACGACACCTACGACGTAGTGATCGTCGGCGGAGGCAACGCGGCCTTTTGCGCTGCGCTGTCTGCTGCCGAGTCCGCGAAGAAAGTCCTCGTCCTCGAGCGTGCCCCGGAGGAAGTCGCGGGCGGCAACTCGCGCTTCACGGCCGGGCTGATGCGCGTCGCCTATCGCGGCGTGGAAGACCTGAAGCGCGCGATGCCCGACCTGTCGACGGACGAGGTCGCGCGCTCGGACTTCGGTACCTACACCGAGGAGCAGTTTCTCGACGACATGGGGCGGGTCACCGAATACCGCTGCGATCCGGATTTGACTGAAGTTTTGGTAAAACAATCGCTTTCCACAGTGGAGTGGATGCGCAAGAAAGGCATCCGCTTCACCGCCGCCTGGGGCCGGCAGGCGTTCAACATCGGCGGCAAGTTCAAGTTCTGGGGCGGCCTCGCCGTGGAAGCCGTGGGCGGCGGGCCTGGGCTCGTCGAAGGACTGACGAATGCCGCGAAAAAGAATGGAATCGAAATCTGGTATCAGTCTCGCGCGCTGGGTTTGATGCTTGAAGATTTTTCCGTGAAGGGCGTGAAGGTCAGGAAAAACAACAAAACACTGGAAGTCAGGGCAAAAGCGGTCGTGCTCGCGGCCGGCGGCTTTCAGGCCGATCCCGAGTGGCGCACGCGCTATCTCGGTCCCGGCTGGGAGCTCGCGAAGGTGCGCGGCACGCGCTTCAACACCGGCGACGGCATCCGGATGGCGCTCGAAGCCGGCGCGGCGGCGGCCGGCAACTGGTCGGGCTGCCACGCGGTGGCCTGGGAGCGCAACGCCCCGGAATTCGGCGATCTGGCGGTCGGCGACCAGTTCCAGAAGCACTCTTATCCCTGGGGCATCTATATCAATGCCGAGGGCCGGCGCTTCGTGGACGAGGGCGCGGACTTCAGGAATTACACCTACGCGAAGTACGGGCGCGTCATTCTCCAGCAGCCCGGCCAGTTCGCCTGGCAGATTTTCGATGCCAAGGTGAAGGCGCAGCTGCGCGACGAGTACAAGATCAAGCAGGTGACGAAGCGCGTCGGCCACACGTTAGAAGAACTATGCTCCAAGCTCGAGGACACCGACCAGGCGCAGGCGTTGCGCGAGATCCAGGACTACAACCTCGCGGTGCACACGGAGGTTCCGTTCAATCCGAACGTGAAGGATGGAAGGTGCACGCGCAACCTGAAGGTGAACAAGAGCAACTGGGCGAACACGATCGACACGCCGCCCTTCGAGGCCTATGCCGTGACCTGCGGGATCACGTTCAGCTTCGGCGGGCTCAAGATCAACACGGATGCGCAGGTGATCTCGACCGACGGCGAGCCGATTCCCGGCCTGTACGCGGCCGGGGAGCTGGTCGGCGGCATTTTCTGGTTCAACTACCCGGGCGGCTCGGGGCTCACCAACGGCGCGGTGTTCGGCAGGATTGCCGGCGCCAGTGCCGCGAGAGGCCATGGCAGCTGATCTCTTTTCCCTGAAGGACCGCGTCGCGCTCGTCACGGGCGGCTCGCGCGGCATCGGTCGCATGATCGCCGAGGGCTTCATCGCCCAGGGCGCGAAGGTCTACATCGCCGCGCGCAGGGCCGAGGCTGCCGAGAAGGCGGCGATCGAGATGTCGAAAGGCGGCGGCGCGTGCGTCGCGCTGCCGGCCGATGCGTCCACCGTCGAAGGCGCGAAAGATCTTGCGAAGCGCTTCCTGGCAAGGGAGAAGAAGCTCGACATCCTCGTCAACAATGCGGGCGCGGCGTGGCTGGAGAAATTCGACGTCTTCTCCGAGAAGGGCTGGGACAAGGTGGTCGACCTGAACCTCAAGACGCCCTTCTTTCTCACGCAGGCGCTCATCGGCGCGCTGCGCGCGGCGGCGACGCGGGACCGGCCGGCGAAGGTGATCAACGTCGCCTCGATCGACGGCATTTTCGTGAATCCCATGGAGACCTACTCCTACGCCGCGAGCAAGGCCGGGCTCATCCACCTCACCAGGCGCATGGCGCTGCGCCTCATCGACGACAACATTGTCGTCTCGGCCATCGCGCCGGGCGCCTTCAAGTCGGACATGAACGTGGATGCGCGCGACCACGCTGACGAGGTCGCGAAGCGCATTCCGGCGCGGCGCATCGGCCGGGACGAGGACATGGCGGGCGCGGCGATCTATCTCGCCTCGCGCGCGGGCGACTACGTGGTCGGCGCGACGCTCGTGGTGGACGGCGGCGTCAATTTCGGGCGCAGGGGAGAGGGAACGTCATGGCGTCCGGGTCCGTAAAGGTCGGCGAGCAGCGCTATCGCGAGCGCTTCGGCCGCTACTTCGAGGATTTCGCGGTCGGCGATACCTACGAGCATCGTCCGGGGCGCACCATCTCGGAAGCGGACAACACCTGGTTCACGCTTCTCACCATGAATCAGCACCCGATTCATTTCGACGCCGAATACGCGAAGCACAGCGAATTCGGCAAGCCGCTCGTGGTGAGCACGCTCACCGTGTCGATCCTCGTCGGCATGAGCGTGTCGGACGTGAGCCAGAAGGCGATCGCCAACCTCGGCTGGAAGGAGATCAGGCTGCCGAAGCCGGTCTTCGTTGGCGATACTCTTTATGCGGAGTCGACCGTGCTCGGCAAGCGCGAATCGAAATCGCGGCCCGACCAGGGCATCGTCACGATCAGGACCGTCGGCAAGAACCAGCGCGGCGAGGTCGTCTGCGAATTCGAGCGCACCATGCTCGTCATGAAGAAAGGCAACGCCCTTGAAGAGAGAGCGGGATACTGACCGGCAGATGCTGGAGGCGATCGACGCCTGGCTCAAGCGCCAGGTGGCGGGCAAGGTCGCCAAGCTCGAGCACGAGGACGTCTATCCCCGGGAGATGGTCGAGCAGATGAAGCAGCTCGGCCTCTTCGGCGCCACCATTGGAACGGAATACGGCGGTCTTGGCTTGTCTGCCGACATGTATTCCCGGATCGTGATGAAGATCTCGGAAGTGTGGATGTCCCTCACCGGAATCTTCAATTCGCATTTGATGATGGCCTTGCTGGTCGAAAAATTCGGTTCCTTTTCTCTTAAGAAGACTTTTCTACCAAGGTTCGCAAGCGGCGAAATCCGCGGCGGCTTGGCGTTGACGGAGCCCAATGCCGGAACGGACCTGCAATCGATCCGGATGAGGGCAGTCAGGAAAGGCGAGCACTACATCCTCAACGGGACGAAGACCTGGATCTCGAACGGCATCCACGGCACGTGCTTCGCCGTGCTCGCGAAGACCGATCCCGAGGCGAGCCCTCGTCACAAGGGCATCAGCATGTTCCTGTGCGAGAAGGGCAAGGGACTGACCGCGAGCCGGAAGCTGGAAAAGCTCGGCTACAAGGGCATCGACTCGGCCGAGCTCGTGTTCGAGGACTACAAGGTGCCGGCGGCGAACCTGATCGGCGGCGAGGAGGGGAAGGGCTTCCACCAGGCGGTCGGCGGCCTCGAGCTCGGCCGCATCAACGTCGCCGCGCGCGGCGTGGGCGTGGCGGCGGCGGCGCTTTCGGAAGCGGTCAGGTACTCCCAGCAGCGCCACACCTTCGGCAAGCCGATCTGCGAGCACCAGGCGATCCAGCTGAAGCTCGGCGAGATGGCCACGCGCGTCGAGGCGGCGCGGCTCCTCGTCAGGAACGCTGCGGAGATCTACGACCGCGGCGAGCGCTGCGACCTCGAGGCGGGCATGGCGAAGTATTTTGCGAGCGAGGCCGCGTTCGAAAACGCGCACGAGGCGATGCGCATCCACGGCGGCTACGGCTACTCCAAGGAGTTCGCGGTCGAGCGGCTCTACCGGGACGCGCCGCTTCTCTGCATCGGCGAGGGCACCAACGAGATGCAGCGCATCATCATCGCCAAGCGCGTGGTGGAGCGAAACCGGATCTGACGCTCTAGCGCTTGAGCGCCTTCATCCGTCGCGAGCGGATGTCCTGCATGACGATGCTGGCCGAAAGCGCGATGCCGCCCGCGGCCGCGAAGAGGAAGAGCACGATCGCGAGGCCCGGGTAGCCGAAGATCGTGAAACGCGTCTCGATGCGCATCAGCAGCGCCGCGCCGATGATGAGCGCCGCGACCACCAGGCCGAGCGTGATGCGGTTCGCCACCTTCTGCATGCCTTCCATGAGCGTCGCCTCGTCGATCGCGTCGACTTTCACGCTGAAGCGGTTGTCGGCGAGGAGGTCGAGGATCCGGTTCACGCGTCCCGGCAGGTGCGTGATGAAGTTCTTCAGGTCGACCACCGCGCTGAAGATGGAGGTGAGCGAGAGGTCGCGCTTCACCTGCTCCTCGGTGATCTCGGCGGAGTGGCGCCGGATCGCGGCGTTGGTGTCGAAGCGCGGCGCGAGGATGCGGCCGATCGCATCGAGGTTGAGCAGCGTCTTGCCGATCATCGCGAGCTCGGGCGGCAGCGTCACGCCGTGCTCGGCGGCCGCCTTGAGGAGGAGCAGCACGGCGCGCCCGACCTGCGGCCGGTCGAGCGAGACCTCCTGGTGCTGGCCGATCACATCGCCGACGGCACGGCCGAATCCGGCGCGGTCCGTATCCTCGTTGCAGCGGCCGATGACGAGCAGCGTGCGCGCCGCGTCGTCGGCGCGGTTGTCGGCGACGGCGAGGAGGAGCTGCAGCAGGTTGTCCTGCAGGCCCGGCGTGAGGCGCGCGACCATGCCGAGGTCGATGAGCGCGATGCGGCCGCAAAAGAGAAAGACGTTGCCCGGATGCGGGTCGGCGTGGAAAAGCCCGTCGCGCAGCATCTGCTTGAGATAGGCGCGAAAAAGGCCGTCGGCGAGCCGCTCGCCATCCACCCTGTCCCGCTCGATGCGGGTGAGCTCGGTGACCTTCTTGCCGGGGATGAATTCCATCGTCAGCACGCGCGCGCTCGAGTGCGAGCCGACCGGCTGCGGCACGATGATCTCCTCGATGTGCGCCAGGTTGCCGCCGATCGCGCGCATGTGCAGCGCCTCGAGCCGGAAATCGAGCTCGCGCAGGAGCGACTTGCGGAATTCGCCGAACAGGCCCTCGAAATCGATGCTGCGGCCGGCCTCGCTGCGCCGCTGCAGGACCGAGGCGACCTGGCCGAGCGCGTCGAGGTCGGCGCCGACCTGCTCGCGGATGCCGGGGCGCTGCACCTTCACCGCGACCTCGCGGCCGTCGGGCAGGACCGCATAGTGAACCTGCGCCACCGAGCCGGCGGCGAGCGGCTCCCGGTCGAAGACGAGGAACGCCTGCCCGAGCTGCAGCCCGAGCTCTTCCTCGATGATTTTTTCGATCTTGCCGAACTCGATCGGCTCGACGTGATCCTGCAGCTCCGCCAGCGATTCGGCGTACGCCGGGGGGATGATGTCGGGCCGCGTCGACAGCAGCTGCCCGAGCTTGATGGAGGTCGTGCCGAGCTTCTGCACGTCGGCGGCAAGCTCGCGTGCCTCCGGCGCGGTCTGCTCCCGGTCCGGCGCCTCGGGCAACAGGTCGGAGAGTCCCGCATGGCGTGCGAGGTCGCCGCGGCGGTACTTGAAAAGGAGCACCGCCAGATCCTTGTAGCGCTTCAGGTGCTCGGGTTTGAGCGAGATGCCCACGCGGATGCGACACCCGGCCGTCCCCTTCGTTCGGATTTGTAGTTCTCTGGAGCTAGAATTGGCGGATCCAAAGGAGGTGCCATGCCTCTCACCGAGCTGAACCATTATTTCGTGCGCGCCAACGACCTCGAGCGCACCAAGGATTTCTACGTCGATGTCCTCGGCTTCGAGGTGATGCCGAGGCCCAACTTCCCGTTTCCGGGCTACTGGCTCGGCATCAACGGCAAGATCCAGGTGCACATGGGGCCGGCAGGCATCAAGAACCAGGACATGTACTACCTCGGCACGCCGAAGAACGCGGCAACCGACAACTCCGGGGTGGTCGACCACATCGCCTTTCTCGCGAGCGAGCCGGAGAAATTCATCAGGAAATTCCGCGACAAGAAAATGAATTTCCGGCCGCGCAGCCTGCCCGAGTCCGAGCTCTACCAGCTCTTCATCCAGGATCCAAATGGGTTGACCATCGAGCTCAATTTCTTCGGCATCAAGGACGCGCCCGACTGGGGCGGCGAGAACTATTCGGAGATGGAAGCCGTGAAATGAACGCGCCGGCCAAGACCGCCGGGTTTGCCGGCGTCACCTATGCCGAGGCGATCGCCCGGGCGCGCACGCTCGTTCCTCTCCTGAGGGAAAGAGCCCCCAAGGGCGAAGCCACGCGGGTCATGCCCGCGGAAACGAGCGCCGACCTGCATCGCACCGGGCTGCTTCGCACCATGCAGCCCAGGCGCTGGGGCGGGATGGAGTTCGATTTCATCGCCTACGTCGATTTTCCGTACGAGCTTGCGCGCGGCTGCGCCTCGACCGGCTGGAACGCGGCGAACCTGCTCATCCACCACTGGATGCTCGCCTTGTACGACGAGCGCGCGCAGGAAGAGGTGTGGGGATCGGACCCGGACGCGCTCATCGCCTCGGGCATCGCGTTCCCGCAGGGCAGCGCGAAGAAAGTGGACGGCGGCTTCCTCCTTTCCGGGCGCTGGAACTTCTCCAGCTGCGTGAACATCGCCGGCTGGAACATGCTCGCCTGCGTGGTGCGCGACGGCAACAAGGTCATCGACCACCGCATGTGCCTGCTGCCGAAATCCGACTATGAGGTGGTGGACGACTGGCACGTGCTCGGCATGCGCTCGACCGGCAGCATGACGGTGGTGGCGAAGGACGTGTTCGTGCCCGAGCATCGCGCGCTCTGCGCCTACGACGCGCGCGGCGGCGACAAGTTTCCGGGCGCCAAGGGCAATCCCAATCCGGTCTATCGCGTGCCGCTCTCGACCCTCGGCGGGCACGGCATCGGCGGCGTCGCCGTCGGCAACGCCCAGGCGGCGCTCGATCTGACGATCAAGGCGGTCGAGGAGCGCAGCACGAGCTACGTGGGCCTCAAGATGCGCGACATCCAGACCGTGCAGCTGCGCGTGGGCGCCGCGGGCGCGCGCATCGACGCGGCGCTGCGCATCCTGAGGCAGGATTGTCTCGAGGGCCAGGAGATCGCCGAGCGCAACGTCATCGCCGACCCGGAGCGGAAGCTGCGCTTCAAGCGCAATCTTGCCTTTGCGGCGAGCCTGTGCACCGAAGCGGTCGACATGCTGCACTCGATGGCCGGCGCGAACGGCATCTACGACGCCTATCCGATCCAGCGCATCTTCCGCGACGCGCACGCGCTCGCCGGCCACATCAGCTTCAACACGGACACGCAGTACTCGACCTGGGGCCTCGCCGCGCTCGGCGGCGACATCGTCAGTCCTACCCTCTAGGCCTTACCTGCAGGCGCCGGGGAGATAGTCGCGCGCAATCGGACGGTCGCCTCCGGCCGTGCAATTCCACGCAGAACCGCCGTCGCTGGTCTCGAGAAGGAGCGTCCCGCCGCGAATCTCGGCCGAGATTCCCAGGTACGACATGGTCGCCATGAGCGTGACCTGGCCTGGCGGAGCGTCGTCCGGCGTTCCCAAGTACGACACCGCTGCCGTATATCTCCCGGACGTCGTGCTCATGACGTCGCCGGGCGCCGCGGGCCATTTGCCGTTGTTCACGTAGTACTCGGCCAACGGGACCTTCGCCGCCCACAACAGATCCGTCGCCTCCGACACCTGGGCGCGCGTGACGTAACCGAAATAAGTCGGGACCGCCATCATGGCCAGCACGCCCACGATGGCGACGACGATCATCAGCTCAAGCAACGTAAACCCGCGCATGCGCCGGACGGTAACACCAACGCGCGCGTTCAATTGAGAAACCGCTTCAATAAAGCGGCAGATGTCCTACTTGGGAAGCTCCGCTCGGTGTCTTGCTTGCGCCAAGCTTACAAAAGTCGGCTAGCACTTGCCCTGATTCGGCGGACAAGAAGTTGCGCTCGCCGGAATCGTCTGGCCCGGCGTATTGGGCCCAGCCCTGAGATTGGCCTCAACCTCATCCTTGCGATCGATCAACACGGTATCGCCCATGATGATCACCGCGAGGTTGGGATATTCGTAGCCCGTTCCTTTGCTGTGATCGATGAGGGCCCCGATACCGCCGCCGAAGATGATGTTGCCGAACATGCCGCCGTGGGCGCGTGAGACGAGCTTGGCGAGCCCCGGCACCTGGCCCTCTTTCGTGCATTGAACCTGCATGTCTTCGGCCGAGCGAAGCACGATCACGCTGCCCGGCGTGACCACTTTCCAATTCCCTTTCTCGCTTTGCAGGACGCACTCGGCCTTTTCAACGACGCTGCCGGACTTATCCTTTGTCGAAACCAGAACGCTCTGCATCTCGCTGCCAGTGATCGACGCGCATCCGCTTGCCAAGGTCGCAAGAACCAGCGTGGCGAAACTTCCCCAAATGGACGTTCTCATTTGCTCCCCCCCGGAGTGTCTGAACGTGGGCACGTTACCACTGACGACGACACGACCGCGGCGCTGTAAGGATTTCCTGACACAGCTGCGGAATGAACTTGGAATCTCGCAAGTACTATTGCCATAGGTCTGCCAAGTAGGCGTGGAATAACGCCGGGACCTAGGGGGAACACCAATGCCAAGCCCAGATGCGAAGGATATTTTTTGTCTATCTCAAGCGATGACGGTTAAGCGACTGCTGTTCGTTTTCGTCGCCTTGCTCCTCGGGCAGTTCGCGGATACGGGCAATGCGGCCGACGCCGTCGGCACGCAGTCTCGAAAGTCGGCGAAAACAGCTACAGCGGAATCGGGATTCTCGATCGCACCCGCGCCAGCGTGGGTAATTCGACCGCCTCAGGAAGCGCGTGCCACGGTACAGCAGGCACCGATGCACTACGAGGTCATCGATCAGCAGACGCGTCTGGATAGAGACAGCGTCACCGCATATGAACAGGTGACAAGGGTTGTTAACAGTTCTGCTGGACTAGACAGCGCCGCGCAAATTCAGGTGGTGTTCGATCCCAGTTATCAACGGCTCGTCATGCACCGACTTGATATATGGCGCGGCGGCGTGCGCCTGAACAGGCTTGATCGGAAGAAGATCACGCTGCTGCACCGAGAAACGCGGCTCGAATATCAGATGTACGACGGCCGCATGACAGCGTCGATTGTGCTGGACGATGTTCGCATCGGCGACCGGATTGACTACGCGTATTCGCTCCAAGGCATGAACCCTGTTTTCGAAGGCAAATTCGTCGACGTGGCCTGGACCTCCGCGAGGAAGGGACCGGTGGGAATATTTCGATACCGGTTGCTTGCTCCGGAGCAACGCAGAATTGCGCATCGTGCGGGCGTCGGTATCGAGGTGACAGAAGCAGTTCATGGCGGTATGAGGGAAACCATTTTCCGACGTATTTCGGTCCCGCAGTTCCAGCCCGACACGCAGGCCCCAGCCAGCAGCTATATCGATGATCAGCTTCAGCTGAGCGAGTTCACGGATTGGACTGATGTAGTTCGCTGGGGCGAGCGGCTCTTCGAGGTCCCAGTCGCCTCCGCTTTGATACGCGAGCGGGCAGAAGCAATTCGCGCGGCGGCGGGCACGCCGCTGGAAAGGCTGCGTTTGGCGCTGAACTTCGTGCAGTCCGAAGTGCGATATTTCGGCATGGAAATGGGGTCAGGCAGCCATCGTCCCGCGTTGCCTGACGCGGTGCTGGGCCAGCGCTTTGGTGACTGCAAGGACAAGACATTCCTGTTGATCGCTTTGCTCAAAGCGATGGATATCAACGCGACCCCTGTTCTGGTGTCTACCTTTCTGCAAGGCGCTGTGGCCTCCCTGGTCGAAGGCCCGCTTGGATTCGACCATGTCATCGCGCGCTCCGAGGTTGACGGGATCGTCTACTGGCTGGATGCGACGCGCTCCCAGCAGACCGGCCCGCTCTCACAGCGCCAATCTGTTGGTCTTGGCAAAGGTCTCGTTCTCGGTGGCGAGGCGGCTGGACTAAAGGACTTACCTGGGACTGCATCCGAGCCACGCATTGCCGTGGACGAGGCGTTCCATGTGACAGGATTTACCAACGATTTGAAGCTCGAGGCCAGAACAACCTATTTTGGTGAGCTTGCAGAGCGGGTCCGGGCGGCACTGGCGGAGCAGGGAGCCGATGCAATTGAGAAGTTTGCGCGGAGCGAATACGTCCGGTTTTATCCGAAGCTGCGTGTCAGCGTCCCCATGCGCGTGGATGAGGTCCCTGGCCAGAATGCGATTACTCTCGTACAGCAATTCGACTTGCCGGAGTTCTGGCGATTTCCAGAAGAGCGCCAGTTAGTCGGTGAATTCGCCCTGTGGAATGTGGCGGCGCCATTGCGGCACCAGGAGTCGCAGCGCAAGCTACCTTTTCGGCTGCCATACCCTGGTGTCTACAAACATAGTTCGACTGTAGATTTCCCGGAGGAGGTTTTTCGCTCGGGCGATACGGGTGCATTTGATGAGAGCAATCCGCAGTTCGACTACCACGTAAAGTACGACGTAACACCGCGGAGCTTTTCGGCAAAAGCGGAGCTTCGACTCATCGCGGATGTCGTCGCTCCGGCGGACTGGCCTACCTTTACCGCGAAGCTGAATCAATTGCGCCCCAGGTTCGGCGCTCACGTGAACGTTTCGGCGATTACGTTGGGCCAACTCGAGCGCTTGCGTGCCGACGTGCAGAACCTGGAAGAATCTCTTCGTAAAGGCAGTTTTGTTCCGCGCCCAGTCACCGGGACACAGAGAAATGCACGCGTCAGGATGGTGTATTTGAATGCGCAGCTAGAAAGCGGTCGCCTTGCTCCCGTGCTTCGCGCGCAAGCACTCGCCAGTCGGGGTACGCAACGCGACATGCTGGGCGAAGAAGAAGCGGCGAGCGGGGATTTCGCGGAAGCTATGCGCCTTGCACCAGAGAGCGCTCGCGTGTTCGCGGGCGCGGCTGTCAACGCCTTTCTTCGCGGCAAAGATTCCAATGCGGTTGAACTTGTGGAGAAGGCGCTGAAACTCTCGCCTTCCGACAACCGGCCTCGTATGACACGCGCTTTTGCGCTCTACGGATCCGGGAACTATGCGGGAGCCAAGGCACAGCTGCTGGAGTTGTTAAAAAGCGGCGCACAGGTGGAATACGTATATCCGGCGCTATGGCTTTACCTGTCCGCACGTCGGAGCGGGGAAGACGGCATCGCGGCCGTCCAATCCTATTTGCCGGTCTCTTCGAGGCCATCGTGGCCTTATCCTGTCCTTCAATATTTCATTGGCAAAGCGGATTTCGACCAGGCATTCAGCGCTGCGCGCCAGGATCCCAAGGACCCCTCAAGGTTGTGCGAGCTTTACTACTATGTCGGGGAAAAATACCGCGCAGAGGGTGATCTCGCTCGAGCACGCGAGTATTTTCAAAAAAGCATAGATACCGGGGTGATCGAGTTCACCGAATATGCGATGGCGAAGCGCGGCATCAAGGAGCTGGCTGGACGCTAGTTAGTCGCGCAAGTACATGGGAGGGCAAATGTACTTCTGGCATATCGAGGCACTGACGTCGAAGCTGGTGACGTGGCTCGGTGCCGTTGCCTTAGCGTTTGTTCTCTCAGCGTGCGCGACCCCAGTGCCGGAAGTGGGCGTCGCGTCGCTGCCGCAGCAGCCTTACGGATTTCTTGCATTCGAACTCGACGCCCGCTTTGTCGGGCGATCAGAGGACAAGCTTCCCAATGTCAGCGGAATCGTAGGATCCGATGTGGACTTTGGGAAGTCGATGTGGGTTACGGTCGTTCGCATAACAAAGCGCAACGACCTTCACGTCCTCGCCCTTCCCGTCGGGAACTATCGTTATCGATCGTTTCAATTGAACGATACCCGGCTGGGCGTCAGGCGCGAAGGGGCATTCTCAATCGAGCAGGGAACTCTGACGTACATCGGCCGGTACGACTTCAGGTTCGATGTCGGGACCACGGTTTTTGGATGGTCCCAGCTGCAGGGCTTCTCCCTCGAGCACAGCAACAACATCGATGCCGTGCGGCCCGAGTTCTTGGCCCGGCTGCGCAAAGCGCTCGGAGCCAGCGCTGACCAGATACGAGTACGCTACAGCTATCCTTTCGAGTAAGGAAGCGCTCAGCGCGTCTGAACGACGCAAACCAGGAGGAGCAGGAAGCCGATCACCGCGAGTGCGGCGTGGAGGAGCATGATCGGGACCGGCAGAGGAAGCTGCTTGCTGTGGAAATTGAGGTTGATGTAGGTGCCGCCGGCCGCCGCGACGAGGAAGAAGAGGAGCGCCAACTGGGCC
>DATAID010000089.1:0-36823 GCA_036262835.1 Burkholderiales bacterium
ACCACGCAGCTGCGCTTCTCGAACATCCTCCGCAACCCCCGCGTCGACGCCAACACCTTCCGCTTCACGCCGCCGAAGGGAGCCGACGTCCTTGGGAACGACTGACCTCTTCGGCAAGGCCGAAGCCGCCGCTCCGCTTGCAGACCGTCTAAGGCCCCGCACGCTCGACGAAGTCGTCGGCCAGAAGCACCTCGTGGGCCCCGGCAAGCCGCTGCGCGTCGCTTTCGAATCCGGCACGCCGCACTCGATGATCCTGTGGGGGCCGCCCGGGTCGGGCAAGACCACGATCGCGCGACTGATGGCGCAGGCCTTCGATGCCGAGTTTATCGCGCTCTCGGCGGTCTTCTCGGGCGTGAAGGACATCCGCGCCGCGATGGAAGCGGCCGAGCAGGCGCTCGCCTCGAGCGGGCGAAGGACGATCCTCTTCGTGGACGAGGTGCATCGCTTCAACAAGGCCCAGCAGGATGCGTTTCTCCCCTACGTCGAGCATGGCACCGTCACCTTCGTGGGCGCCACCACCGAGAACCCGTCCTTCGAGGTGAATTCGGCGCTGCTCTCGAGGGCGAACGTCTACGTCCTCGAGGCGCTCTCGGAGTCCGACCTCGTGGCGCTGCTCGATCGAACCGGCGTCGCCTTTGATGAAACCGCGAAAACGAGATTGATCGGATTCGCCGACGGGGATGCGCGCCGCCTGCTCAATGCCGTTGAAATTCTGAAGAACGCGAAACCCGAGGGCGGCATCGACGGGGCATTCGTCGAAGAGATGCTCGCGAGGAATCTTCGCCGCTTCGACAAGGGCGGCGAGCAGTTCTACGACCAGATCTCGGCGCTGCACAAGGCGGTGCGCGGCTCCGATCCGGACGCCTCGCTCTACTGGCTCGTGCGCATGCTCGACGGCGGGGCCGATCCGCTCTACCTCGCGCGCCGGATCGTGCGCATGGCCGTGGAAGACGTTGGCCTGGCGGATCCGCGCGCCTTGCGGCTCGCGCTCGATGCTTCGGAGACCTACGAGCGGCTCGGCTCCCCCGAAGGCGAGCTCGCGCTCGCGCAGGCCGTGCTTTATCTGGCCGTCGCGGCCAAGTCGAATGCCGTGTACACGGCCTACGGCGCGGCGCGCGGCTTCGTCTCGCACGATGCCACGCGCCCCGTCCCGCTGCACATCCGCAACGCGCCGACCAGGCTCATGAAGAACCTGGGCTACGGCAAGAACTACCGCTACGCCCACGACGAGGAGGACGCTTTTGCCGCGGGCGAGAGCTACTTCCCCGAGGGCATGCCCGAGGTGCGCTGGTACGAGCCGACCGGGCGCGGCCTGGAAGGTAAAATAAAGGAGAAACTCGAAGACCTGCGCCGGCGCAACGCCGAGGCGCGCGCCAAGAAGAAATGATCGACATACACCTGCTGCGGACCGACCTGGACGGCGTAGCCAAGCGATTGGCGACGCGGGGTTTCGAACTTGATGTCTTAACGTTCAGAGAGCTTGAGGATGAAAGAAAGAGATATCAGACCACCGCTGAATATCTGCAGTCACAGCGCAACGCCATTTCTAAACAGATCGGGCAAGCAAAAGCTAAGAAGGATCAGAAACAGGTTGACGAATTGATGGCGCAAGTCGCCGACTTCGCTGAAAAATTAAAACAACAAGAAACAAAAAGCGAAGAAGTCCAGGCAAAGCAGCGTGAGTTCGTCTCGCTCATTCCCAACCTGCTGCACGAGTCGGTCCCGGTCGGCAGGTCGGCCGAGGACAACAAGGAAGTGCGCAAGTGGGGCGAGCCGCACAAGTTCGACTTCAAGCCCAAGGACCATGTGGACCTCGGCGCGGCGCTCGGCGGGCTCGACTTCGAGACGGCGGCCAAGCTCGCCGGCTCGCGCTTCGTGGTGATGAAAGGCGCGATCGCGCACCTGCATCGCGCGCTCGGCCAGTTCATGCTCGACACGCACACGCGCGAGCACGGCTACACCGAGGTGTACACGCCCTACATGGTGAGCGCGGCCTGCGCCGACGGCGTGACGAGCTTCGCCAAGTTCAAGGACGACCAGTTCAAGATCGAGGGGCGCGACCTCTATCTCATCCCGACCTCCGAGTACACGGTCACCAACTTCGTGCGCGACGAGATCGTGCCGCTCGAGCGCCTGCCGCTGCGCTTCTGCTGCCACTCGCCGTGCTTCCGCTCGGAGGCGGGCGCCGCGGGCAAGGACACGCGCGGCATGGTGCGCGTGCACCAGTTCGACAAGGTCGAGCTCGTGCAGATCGTGCACCCGTCGAAATCCTACGAAGCGCACGAGCAGCTGACGAGCCATGCCGAGGCGATCCTGAAAAAGCTCGAGCTGCCTTACCGCACGGTCATCCTCTCGACCGGCGATACGGGCTTTTCCTCCGCGAAGACCTACGACCTCGAAGTCTGGCTGCCCGGGCAGAACGCCTACCGGGAGATTTCCTCCTGCTCCAACTTCGAGGCCTTCCAGGCGCGCCGCATGCAGGCGCGCTTCCGGAACGAGAAGGGCAAGGCCGAGCCCGTGCATACGCTGAACGGCTCAGGCCTCGCGATCGGCCGCACCTTGATCGCGGTCCTCGAGAACTACCAGAACGCCGACGGCTCGATCACCGTGCCGGCGGCGCTCCGAAGCTACATGGCTGGAAGCGAGAAGATCACCGTAGCCTGATAAAATTCGGCCCCGCCGCGGAGAGGTGGCAGAGTGGTCGATTGCGGCAGACTCGAAATCTGTTGAACTCGCAAGAGTTCCGGGGGTTCGAATCCCTCCCTCTCCGCCAAACAATCTTTTGTCAGTTTGTTCCGCGCGGTGGAGCGGGACTGACCGCGTAGCAGGCGGTACTACAGACCACGATCTGTGCGCTGCACTTGGCCGCCTGCCGGCCCTCGGCTACTGCCTTGGAAGCTCGATCGTGAAGACGCAGCCGCGCCCCGGGGTGTTGCGCATGCGAAGCCGGCCGCCCGCGGCCTCGGCCGCCCGCACGCTCAAGGCGTGATCGGAGGGGCGTCGATCCGCCGAACGCCCCTCGCTCGGCCGGACCTGCTCGGGCGGCAGTCCGCCGCACTGATCCTCGATGTCGATGCCGACGCGCGTCACCGTGGCATGGGCCCGCAGCCGCACCTTTCCTTTGGGCGGAGTGCGTTTCATCGCGCCGCGCAGGAGCTGGCCGACCGCCGATGAAAGCAGCGCGCGGTCGGCTCGCACCGCCCACTCCGCGTCCACGCCGTCGACCGCGAGCGTGCAGCCCTTGGCTTTCGCCTCGAGCTCGCCGAGAACCCGGATCTCGGAAATAAAGTCGGCCAGGGCGATTCGCTCGGGGCGCATCGTCATGCCCGCGGACAGGCGAATGTCGGCAAGCGAGCGCTCGACGATGTCGCGCAGCCGTTCCAGGCTGAGATCGAGCGATGCAGCGGTGGCGCCGCCCGAGGCGACGCTGCCGGACCTGATCGCGGCCGCGGCCAGCGCCGCGCAGTCGACCTGGGTGCGCAGGTCGTCGGCCAGGTGCCCGAGGCGCTCGTGCATCGCCTCGGCGTCTTCGCGCGCGACGACCATGTCGCGCTGGTGCGCATACTCGGCCACCGCGCCGGCGATGGCGTTGTCGAGGCAGCGGTTCAGCGTCCTGAAGTTGCCGGCGGAGATCGGAACCTTCTTGGCCCAGGCGAGTTCGGTGATCGCCTGGCACAGATCGCCATAGTCGTGGACGACCTGTTCCACGGAGAAGCCGTGCGCGAGGAGCTCCGAGCCGTGCTTTGCCGCGGCGACGTCGATTTCGGCGAGGGCGCGCGCGTTGTCCATCTGGGAAAAATCCGAAATCCGGCCGCGCCGGTTCGCCGGGTCGCTATCGGCTTCGATGCGGAAGGTGTCGATGAGCTGCTGGATGAAGACGCGAATGCCGTTCGGCAGCTCTGCGCCTGCCTCCGCGGGCGCGACGCGCAGCGCGGTCTTCGACCTGCAAAGAGCGATGAGCTCTTCGCGGTTCGACTTGAGGAATTCATGGAGCATGCGGCCATCGTGCGCGCGATGGGTGCCCGGGTCTGTCCGCCCGCGAACACAAGAGGCCGTGCCGGCCGCGCCGCGTCGTCGGTCGCGCACGACGAGGCGGCCTGGCGTCTTGCACGGGTCGGGCGGAATTGTGTCCGGGAACGGACAGAACTGGAGACGGCCGCCTTGGCACGATGGCGCATGTTCGATAACGACGCACGTCGCGAAGCGCTGCATCGTGCCTGCCATGTCGTCGACGGGAATCTCGAGAAGCTGCGCCGGTTGCTCGGCGTTCCGCGCGTGGCTTTATGCGACTGGCTCGCTGGCCGTGACGAGCCGCCGCTGCCGGTATTCCTGCGCGCGGTGGATCTGATCGACGAGGCGGGCGGCGCGAGCAGGCAAATACAGAAGCAGGTCGGCCCCCTCCCCGTCGATTCCCGCGCCGGCACGTCGGGCCGCTGCGCGCTGTGCGCCGCGCGATACCGTTGCGACGCTTGCACACATCACGGGGAACCCGAGGAAAGCTAGGGGCGCTGGGCGGGCGCGCCGGCTTGTCGCGGCAGCAAGGGCCGCAGCGCGCCATGCAGGACCCGGTATTGCCGCTTGATGAAGCCGTAGCACTCGCAGGTTCTCTTTTCGAGGCGCCGCCTGTCGAGAATGGTGATGCAGCCGCGCTGGTACCGGATGAGTCCGGCGCCTTGCAGCTCGCCCGCCGTCTCGGTCACGCCGACTCGGCGCACGCCGAGCATCGCGGCGATCGATTTGTGGTCCATCCGCAGCTCGCGCGAATGCGCGTAGTCGCTCATTGTGAGCAGCCAGCGCGCCAGGCGCTGCTCGATGTTGTGGTGCTGGCTGCAGGCCACGGACTGGCTGATCACCGCAAGGAAGGTCCGCGTGTACTCCAGCAACAGGCGCTGCAGCGGGCTGCCGAAGCGCACTTCCTTGCGCAGGTCGCCCGCCTTCATCCGGTAGGCGCTGCCCGGCATTTGCACGACGGCCTTGTCGGGCGTGATGGCGCCGCCGAGGAAAACGTTGACGCCTACGATGCCTTCGCGGCCGATGATGCCGACCTCGACGGTTCGCCCGTCCGCCATGGTATCGATCATGGCGATCACCGCTTCCCCGGGGAAGTACACCGCTTCGATATCCTGTTCTGCGCGATAGAGAATGTCGCCTCGCTCGAGGGCGACGTGCTCGAGCTTCGGCAGCAGGTGGCGGTACTGGCTGGCGAGGAGCGCGGCGAGGATCTCGTTGCCGTGCGCTTCCTGAACGCGACGAGCTCGATCGCTAGGGGGCGGACGGCTGGGGAAGGAGGCGGTCAGTTTCGGTCTTCACGGCGGCGTAGCACTCGCAGCTGCGCTTCTCGAGGCCGGGACGGTCGAGCACGGTGATGAGCCCGCGGCTGTACGTGATGAGCTGATCCTGCTCGAGCTTGCGGGCGGACTCGGTCACGCCCTGGCGCCTCACGCCCAGCATGTTGGCGATCAGCTCCTGCGTCATCTGCAGGCGGTTCTCCGGCAGACGGTCCAGGCTGAGCAGCAGCCAGCGGCAAAGCTGCTGGTCCACCGAATGATGCAGATTGCATACGGCGGTCTGCGAGATCTGCGTGATGAGCGCCTGCGTGAACTTCAGCAGCACGAGCTGCAGCGCGCCGCCTTCGGAAAACTGCGTCTTCAGGATTTGCGCGGGAAGGCGGTAAGCCCTGCATTTGCTCTGCACGACCGCGCGGTTGGGCGCTGTTTCGCCACCCATGAAGAGCGCGATCCCGATCATGCCTTCGCTGCCCACCACGGCCAGCTCGGCTGAATTGCCGGTCTGCGTGATGTAGAGCAGCGACACGATTCCCTCGATCGGGAAGTAGACGTAGGGCTGCTTCGCGCCGGACTCGTACAGGGAGTGCCCCAGCGGCAGCTCGATCAGCTCGAGATGGGGCAGCAATCGCTCGTAGTCCGCGGCGGGCAGCGCGGCGAGGATACGGTTGCGGAGAGGGGACGACTCCTTTGGCATGGTCGTCAAGGATACAAGGGACGGAGCGCGGGATGTGTCCGGTTGCGGACATAGTAACGCAGGTTCCGCGCCCCGGCGAGAGAGCGCGCGCTCGAGGAGCGGGCTGGCCGACGGTGATTTTGTGCATTGCGTGGGCAATGTAGCAGCAGGGTGGCCGAGCGCTCTGTTCGCTATCGCACTGAAGACGACGAACGGTCGAAGAGTCGCAGCAAAAACTAGTCGAGCCGGCGCTACTGCATGAACCAGCCGTGACTGACGACGAGCGATTGTCCGGTCAGCGCGTTGCTCGGGAATGATGCGAACAGCAACGCGACCTGCGCCACGTCCGCGGTCGTCGTGAATTCGCCGTCGACGGTTTCCCTGAGCATCACCTTCCTGACGACGTCGCCTTCGCTGATGCCCAGCGCCTTGGCCTGTTCAGGAATCTGCTTTTCCACGAGCGGTGTGCGCACGAAGCCCGGGCAGATGACGTTGGCGCGGATGTTGTGCGGCGCGCCCTCCTTGGCGACCGTCTTCGCCAGTCCGATGAGGCCGTGCTTCGCGGTGACGTACGGCGACTTCAGCACCGAGGCCTCCTTGGAATGCACCGATCCCATGTAGAGGATGCTGCCGCCCTTCTCGCTGGCGATCATCTGCTTGAAGCAGGCGCGCGTCGTCAGGAAGGCGCCGTCGAGGTGAATCGCCAGCAGCTTCTTCCAGTCGGCGAAGCCGAAGTCCTCGATCGGGCCGACGATCTGGATGCCGGCGTTGCTGACCAGGATGTCGACGTTGCCCAAGCCCCTGATGGTCGCCTGGACGGCCGCCTCGACCTGTGCCTCGTCGGTGACATCAGCCGCCAGGCCGATCGCCTGGGCGCCGGTATTGCCGATTTCGGCGGCGGCCGCTTCGGCCGCCGCCTTGTTGAGGTCCGCGATGGCGATCTTCGCGCCCTGGCGTGCGAACTCGTTTGCGATTTCGCGGCCGATGCCGCTGGCGGCGCCGGTGATGAATGCAACTTTGCCTTCGAGGAGTGGCATGTCCTGGTCCTTTTGTCCGGCCTTAGAGCGGCCGGCTGTGCTGCGTGAGATCGAACTGCGTGACGCCGGCATCGATTCCGGTGGATTTGAGCCAGTCGGGGTGCGTGGCCGTATCGCGCATGTCGCACTTGCCGGCCTCCCAGTGCTCAAGCACGGATGCGCGCGAGAACTCGTAGTCCATGGATTCCAGCTCGTAGGCCGCCTTGCGGTAAATCAGGTGAACGATGTCGGTCGGCGCAGTGCGCAGGGATTCGCGCAGTTGGCGCACGGCGGGAGCGTCCTGCAACGCCTCAGGAAGATTTGCCAGCACGTCGTGGATCGCCTGCCGCTCGTTGACGATCTCCGCCGCCATGTTGCTGTTGAAGCGAGTGCGGCTGGAATAGAGGATTTCCTTCTGACGCTGCTGCACGCCGGCCAGGTTGACAGGCAGCTTCCCGCGCGCGCTGAACAGGTCGATCTGGAATACGAGCAGGCTGTCGTTGCCGCGCGTGTCGAGCACGTACTGCAGCGGCGTGTTCGAGACGATGCCGCCGTCCCAGTAGGCTTCGCCGTCGATCGTCACGGGCGCGAAGGCGGGCGGCATCGCCCCGCTGGCCATGATGTGCTCCGGGCCGATGACGACGCCGTCGAAGTTGTCGAAATACTGCGAGTTCCCGCTCCGCACGTTGACCGCGCCGACCGAGAGGCGCACCTTTCTACTGTTGATCAGATCGAAATCGACCAGCCGCTCGAGCGTGGCGCGCAAAGGTGAAACGTCGTAGACGCCGAGCGCCTCCGGCGACCCTTCGGCGCGCAGCCAGGCAGGCGGGACCCGCTGCCGGAAGAACCCCGGGATGCCCGCCACCGCCGCCCAAAGCGCGCTGAGCTGGTTGAAGGCACTGCGCGGCTGGACCAGTTTCGAGAGCGCGTTTGCCAGCGGATGCGCCGTCAGCGCCGTCGGCAGCCACCCCATGCCCGAGGACACCAGAAACCAGAATTCCGACAGACGCTTGAGCCGATTCTCCGGCAGATTGCCTGCGATCAGCGCGGCGTTGATGGCGCCGATTGAGACGCCGGCAATCCAGTCCGGGAGTTGCGCCGTGCCGGCAAGTTCCTCATACACGCCGGCCTGGTAGGCGCCGAGCGCTCCCCCGCCTTGCAACACGAGGACGACGCAATCGGGGCGTCTGCCGAGGCCCGGCGATGGGCTCGCCATGGCAGAGGCATCCGGCATTGGTGGTCTCGTAATCTTGTTAATCTTCCACTCCGCGAGGCTGCCGCGCAGGACGTCGGACCGTTCCAGGGGTGAAACGTTCGCCTGTCCCGAGCATTCAGCGGCACAGATCGATCGTATGTTCGATAGCGCACAGAGAAGGCCGCGGGATCGAGGGATGCTCCTTGTTTCTTGAAGAATTGGGAAATCCCATGGAAATGAAACTTCCTGCTGCAACCACGCCGTTCCTTTGGGGCGCGGCAGCGGGCGCAATCGCGCTCGCGATCGTCGGATTCAACTGGGGCGGCTGGCTGACCGGTGGCGCGGCTGAAAAACTCGCCGGCGAGCGCGCCGAAACGGCGGTCGTGTCGGTGCTCACTCCGATCTGCGTGGCCCAGTTCAAGACGAGCGCCAAGGCGAAGGCCAATTTCGCGGCGCTGAAGGCGGTCAGTACCTGGGAACGCGGCGATTACGTGGGCAAAGGCGGTTGGGCAACGATGCCCGGCAGCACCGCCGAGCCGAACGGCCAGGTCGCCACGGCCTGCGCCGAGGCGCTAGACAAGCTCAACCCCTGACGCCGCAGGCAGGGCTCAGCCTTGAAAGGCGGCGAGCGACGTTCGCGATGCTCGCCGCATCCACACCGAAGAATTCCCGCAGCGCCGCGCGCGTGTCGCTGCGGCCGAAGCCGTCGGTGCCGAGGGTGACGTAGCGGCGTCCTTCGGGGATGAGGGCGCGGATCGACTCGGGCACGGCGCGCACGTAGTCGGTGGCGGCGAGGATCGGTCCTTTCGTGCCGGCGAGCAGGGCGGTGATGTACCCGTCCGTCGCGCGGCTCAGCTCGCTCCAGCTGGTGACGCTCAGGACTTCGCTGCCAATGCCTTCCTTGGCGAGCAGCTCGGCCGCCTTGATCACTTCGGTGAGGATCGCGCCTGAGCCGAGCAGTGTGACTTTGGGTTTGCCGTAACTAGCAAAACGGTACGCGCCCTTGACGACGCCTTCGTGCGCGGCCGCCGGCAGGTCGGGCATCGCATAGTTCTCGTTCATGAGGGTGAGGTAATAGAAGACGTCCTTCTGCTCGATGAGCATCTCGCGCATGCCGTGGTCGACGATGAGCGCCATCTCGCCGGCGAAGGCGGGATCCCACGCCTTGCAGTTGGGAATCGTCGCCGCGACCAGCTGGCTCGTGCCGTCCTGGTGCTGCAGGCCTTCGCCGCCGAGCGTCGTTCGCCCCGAGGTCGCCCCGAGCAGAAAGCCGCGGGCGCGCTGGTCGGCCGCCGCCCAGATCGCATCGCCGACGCGCTGGAAGCCGAACATCGAGTAATAGATGTAGAAGGGCAGCATCGGAAAGCCGTGCACGCTGTAGCTCGTGGCCGCGGCGGTCCAGCTCGCGATCGCGCCGGCTTCGCTGATGCCTTCTTCCAGGATCTGGCCGTCGAGCGCCTCCCGGTAGGAAAGCACCGAGCCGATGTCCTCGGGCTCGTACTTCTGGCCCACGCTGGAATAGATGCCCACCTGCTTGAAGAGATTCGCCATGCCGAAGGTGCGCGCCTCGTCGGCGACGATCGGCACGATGCGCGGACCGAGCTGCTTGTCCTTGAGGAGATTTCCCAGCAGCCGCACGAAGGCCATCGTGGTCGACATCGAATGGCCGGCGGCCTTGGTGGCGAAGGCGGCATAGGTGTCGAGCGCGGGGACCGCGAGCTTCGGCGCCTCAGACCGGCGGGCGGGCAGGTAGCCGCCGAGCTGCGCGCGCTTTTCGTGCAGGTAGCGCAGCTCGGCGCTGTCCGCGGCGGGCCTGTAGAACTCGAGGTTTTTCGCCTGCTCGTCCGAGATCGGCAGGTTGAAGCGGTTGCGGAATTCGATGAGCGCCGCGTCCGCGAGCTTTTTCTGGCTGTGGGTGGTCATGCGGCCTTGTCCTGCCGCGCCCATGCCGTAGCCCTTCTTGGTGTGCGCGAGGATGACGCTCGGCTCGCCCCGGTGGCGCGCGGCGGCGTGATAGGCGGCGTGGATCTTCACCAGGTCGTGGCCGCCGCGCTTGAGCCGGTCGATCTGCTCGTCGGTCATGCCCTGGGCGAGGCGCGCGAGCTGCTCGTTCTGGCCGAAGAAGCTCTCGCGGTTGAAGCGCCCGTCCTTGGCGGCAAAGGTCTGCATCTGGCCATCGACGGTGTGGGCGAACGCCTTGACCAGCGCTCCCTCGCTGTCGCGGGCGAAAAGGCCGTCCCAGTCGCTGCCCCAGAGCAGCTTGATCACGTTCCAGCCGGCGCCGCGGAAGAGCTTCTCCAGCTCGTCCACGATCCGGCCGTTGCCGCGCACCGGGCCGTCCAGGCGCTGCAGGTTGCAGTTGACGATCCACACGAGGTTGTCCAGCTTCTCGCGCGAGGCGAGGGTGAGCGCGCTCATGCTCTCGGGCTCGTCCATCTCGCCGTCGCCGAAGACGCCCCAGACCTTGCGCTCGCTGCAATCGAGCAGGCTGCGGTGCGTCAGGTACCGCATGAAGCGGGCGTGGTAGATCGAGCTGATGGGCCCCAAGCCCATGGAGCCGGTCGGGAACTGCCAGAAATCGGGCATGAGCCACGGATGCGGGTAGGACGACAGCCCGCGCGCACCGTGCCGGGCCGCGCTGATCTCCTGGCGAAAGTGCGCGAGGTCGGCTTCGGTCAGGCGTCCTTCAAGGTAGGCGCGCGCGTAGACCCCGGGCGCGCTGTGCGGCTGGAAGAACACCAGGTCGCGGGCGTGGAAGAAGTGGTTGAAGCCCGCTTCGAACAGGTCGGCGGCGCTGGCATAGCTGGCGATGTGGCCGCCGAGCTCGCCGTAGGCGGTGTTGGCGCGCACCACCATGGCGAGCGCGTTCCAGCGCATGATCGAGGCGAGCTTCTCCTCGATCGCGAGGTCGCCCGGGAAGCGCGGCTGGCCCTCCACCGGCACCGTGTTGACGTAGGGCGTGACGAGCTCGGGCGACCAGCCGGTGCGCGAGGCGCGCGCCAGGATCGCCAGCTGGTCGAGGATGAAGCGCGCCCGCGCCGGGCCTTCGTTCGCGACGAGCGCGAGAAATGCCTCGCGCCATTCGGCGGTTTCCTGCGGGTCGGGATCGCTGCCGTCGTCGGCCGGCGCGAGAAAGCGGGTCGGGCTCTGGTCGGTCATGACCGCAATCTACTACGGCACATGCGCTGCAAACTCGCGAAAGCGCCGATTCGGAGGCGGGACGTCCTAATAGCCGAAAAAATCCTCGCTGCGCATGGATTCCGCGCCAAGCCCCGCGCCTTCCAGAATGGCGCGCATCGATTCGGTCATCGCCGGCGGGCCGGCGAGGTAATAGATCGGCTCGAGCAGGTCTTCGATATGGCGCTCGAGCATCGCCTGATCGATACGTCCCTTCTCGCCGCTCCATGAGCGCGCCGACTTTTCCGGCGCGGTCATCGTCGCGACCAGGCGGAAATTGCGATTCGCGCGCTCCAGGCCGGTCAGCTCTTCCAGGAACGCGGCATCCTCCGGCCGGCGGTTGGCGTAGAAAAGAAAGATGCGGTGCGGGAGCCGCTCCTGCGCGGCGTGGCGCGCCATGGCAAGGAAGGGGGTGACGCCGATGCCGCCCGCGAGGAGCACCGCGGGGCGCGCCGGATTGTCGTGCAGCACCATCTCGCCATTCGGGCCCTCGATGGACGCAAGCAGTCCGGGACGCGCCTGCTTCAGGACGCGCTTGAAGGCCGTGTCGCGCATCCGCGTCGCGAACACGAGATCCGGCTCGTGGGGGGCGCTCGCGATCGTCAGCATGCGCGCGTCGCCCTGCTCATCGGTCTCCGCCGGCGAGAGGAGCGACAGGTAGGCCGATTGTCCCGCCTGATGCGCAAATCCGGCGGGCCGCGCGAAGCGGAACGCCATCGTTCCTTCGGCAACCGGCTCGCTGCCGAGCAGCCGCGCTTCGTTGTCGGGCATGCGTGGAAGTCAGGCCGCGGTGGGAGGCGCGGGCGGCTTTGCCGGGCCGCGCTCGGCAAGCGGAATCCAGGAGACGCTGATGTCGCCGTTCACGAAGGTTTGGCAGGCCATGCGGTGGCCGGCGGCGAGATCCGCCTCGTTGAGGTGCTTGCGCTCCTTGTCCTTGACGGCGTCGGTGTGCTCGAGGCCCTTTTCGATCTTGCAGCGGCAGGTGCCGCAGATGCCGCCGCCGCACTTGAACGGAATGCCGCCTTTCTCGCGGATCGAGAGGCGCAGCAGGTTCGTATTCTCCGGCCCGGTGATTTCCTTGCCGTTCGTGATGAGGGTCACGCGGATCATCTTCCCTCCTGCCGGACGAGGCTCGCCTCGACGCCGCCCCCGCCTGCGAGCGTCTTCAGCTCGGCGCGCGCCTTCTCCACGCTGTCGAAGCGCGGGAGAAACTTCGTCGGCACGAGGTTGACCACTTCGGGCGGCGTTTCATCGACGACGCGGACCTTGGCCTCCTCGGCGAGGCGCGCGATGACGAACTTCGCTTTCAGCTGCCCGCAGAAAAGGTAGTCCCAGGTCTCGACTGCCTCGAGCGCACCGTCCAGCTCGGTGCGGAATTGTCCTGGCTTGCTGGTCAGGACGACGTACATGGTCAGCCGCCCGGTGCCGCCGGCGTCGCGGGCGCCGGACCGGGAACGAGGTTCTCCTGCGTCAGCTCGAGGTCGTGCTTGATCCAGAGCTGGCAGCACAGGCGGTAGCCCAGGGCGAGCCGCTCGCCGAGGAGCTGTTTTTCCTTCCAGTTGGGCTCCGGAAGGTGCTCGGCACCCTTGAGGATGTGGCTCGTGCAGGTGCCGCATTTGCCCATCCCGCACCGGTATTTCAGATGCGGATAAGGAAACTGCTTGATGCCCGCGCGCACGACGAGGTTGGTGTTGTCTTTCACCTCGCCCTCGTGCCGCTGACCCCCTGAATGAACAACGATTTTAGGCATTGTGTATACAACCCAAGGGTCTGAAGGCGATTTTATTGACGAGAAAGGCAGTATAGTATACTGTATACTAAACAGCAAACCCCCCGCTGAAAGAGGAAAGAGCCATGTCCCAGCCATTGATGAGCCAAGAGCAGTTTCGTACCGCCCTCGAAACTGCCATCCAAGGCAAGAGCGCCAACAAATCGCCGTTCAGCATCGCCTGGGCGAGCGGCAAGCTCTCGCGCGCGCACCTCGCGCGCTGGGCCGAGAACCACTACCACTACGTCGGTCCGTTCGCCGATTACCTCGCGTACCTGTACGCGCGCATGCCCGATGAGTACGTCGACGCGAAGGACTTTCTGCTGCACAACATGTACGAGGAGGAGATCGGCGGCGACCGGCACACCGACCTGCTGATCCGCTTCGCCGAGGCCTGCGGCACGACGCGCGAGCGCGTCACCAGCCCGGACAACATGTCGCCCACGACCCGCGGCCTGCAGGCCTGGTGCTACACCGTGGCCATGCGCGAGGACCCGATCGTCGCGGTGGCGGGGCTGGTGGTGGGCCTCGAGTCGCAGGTGCCCTCGATCTACCGCAAGCAGACGCCGACGCTGAAGGAGAAGTACAAGTTCACCGACCAGGAGGCCGAGTTCTTCGACCTCCACATCGTCTCCGACGAGATCCATGGCGAGCGCGGCTACCAGATCGTGCTCGAGCACGCGACCACGCCGGAGCTGCAGCGCCGGTGCCTGAAGATCTGCGAGGTCGGCGCGCAGATGCGCCTGCTCTACACCACGGCGCTCTACAACGATTACGTCGCGAAGGACATCCCGCTCAGCCAGCTGAACATGGGCGAGGGCATGGCCGCCCCGGAAGAGCGCGCCCTGGCATGACGCTCGCGCAGGCCGAGCCGGCGCACAAGGTCGCCGAGTATCGCAACCTCGTCGGCGGCGAGTGGACTGCGAGCGCCTCGGGAAAGACGTTCGACGACGTCAATCCGGCCGACACGCGCGACGTCGTCGCGCGCTTCCAGGCCTCGAACGCGGCGGACGGCCGTGCGGCGGTCGAAGCCGCGGCGGCGGCCTTCGACGGGTGGAAGAAAACGCCCGTCTCGAGGCGCGCCGCCGTCCTGCAAGCCGCGGCGGATCACCTGAGCGCGAATGCGCCGGCGATCGCCGCCGAGCTCACACGGGAGGAAGGCAAGTCGCTCGCGCTCGCCAAGGACGAAGTCCTGCGCTCTGCGCAGACGCTTCGCTTCTATGCGGTGGAAGCCCAGTCGTTCTCGGGAGAAACTTTCCCGAACGACGATCCCGACATGCTCGTCTACAGCCTGCGCGAGCCGCTTGGCGTCGTTACCGCGATCACGCCGTGGAATTTCCCGATCTCGATCCCGGCGCGCAAGATCGCGCCGGCGCTCGTGACCGGCAACACCGTCGTCTTCAAGCCGTCTTCGGACGCGCCGCTGACGGGCTACCGGCTCGCCGAGGCGTTCGCCAGGGCGGGTCTTCCGAAAGGCGTGCTCAATTTCATTACCGGCAATGCGGCAGAGGTCGGGCCGGCGATCACCGAGGCTCGCGCCGTGCGGGCGATCACCTTTACCGGATCCACCGCGGCGGGCGAGCAGATCCATCGCGCGGTTCCGCTCACCACGCGAACGCAGATGGAGCTCGGCGGCAAGAACCCGCTCATCGTCATGGCGGACGCCGACCTGGACAAGGCGGTTGACCTGGCGGTGAAAGGCGGCCTCTCGCTCAGCGGCCAGGCCTGCACCGGCACGAGCCGGATCATCGTCGAGAAACCGGTGCGCGCGGCGTTTACCGAGAAACTGCTGAAGAAGGTCAAGGCGATGAAAGTCGGCAGCGGCCTCGATCCCTCGAACGAGATCGGCCCGCTCGCGACGAAAAAGCAGCTCGAAAACGTGCTGCGCTACGTCGAGATCGGCAAAGGCGAGGCGACCCACTTGTGCGGCGGCGAGCGCCTGAAGGGCGGTGGCTGCGAGCACGGCTACTACGTCTCGCCGGCGGTGTTCACGGATGTCGCGCCGACCGCGCGCATCGCGCGCGAAGAAATCTTCGGGCCCGTCCTGGCGATCCTCGAGGCGGCGAGCTATGAGCACGCGATCGCCATCGCCAACGACAGCGACTACGGGCTATCGGCGGCCATCGCGACGCGCGATTCTCGCCTCGTGCACCGGTTTGCGCACGATATCCAGTCCGGGACGGTGAAGATCAACCGCACGACCACCGGCAATCTCGTCAACGCGCCGTTCGGGGGCGTGAAGCGCTCGAGCACGTCGACCTTCCGCGAGTCCGGGCGCGTCGGGCTCGAATTCTTCACGCAGGTCAAGACCGTCTACCAGGGGACCTGAGGCGATGAGAACCGCGTTCAAGCTGGAGCTCGCCGAGGCGCGCGCGATGGTGCAGGCAGCGCTCGCGCGTGCCAAGGCGATCAACGTGCTGGAGACCGCCTGCGTCGTGGACGAAGGCGGCTATCCGCTCGTGCTCGAGCGCATGGACGGCGCCCGCATCACCGGTCCGCAGATCGCCTGGAACAAGGCCTTCACCGCCGCCGGGCACAAGCGCTCGACGCATCTGTTCAATACCGCTCCCAACGGCCCGGCGCTGCCCGGCAACGAGGCCTTCGGCATCCAGTGGAGCTTCGAGGGACGGTTCGCGGTTTTCGTGGGCGGCTATCCGGTCGTGGTCGACGGCGAGGTGGTGGGCGGCGTGGGCCTCTCGGGCGGCAACGGCGAGCAGGACACGCAGTGCGGCCTCGCCGCGCTGCAGGCGCTCAAAGACCTGCTCGCGCCGCACAAGCGCGCGGTGCTGGTGGAAGCGGACATCAAGAAATGACAACGCCCGACAATTCCGTGCGGCTAAGCCCGCTTGGGCGCGACTATGCGTCGCTCGCCGCGCGGGTCGCCGAGGAGCTGCGGCAGGCGATCCTGTCCGGGCGCCTGCAGCCCGGGCATCGCCTCGTCGAAGACCGCCTGTCGGCCGAAATGGGGGTGTCGCGCGTGCCCGTGCGCGAGGCCCTGCGGGCGCTCGCCGGGGAAGGGCTGGTGGTCGTGCAGCCGCGGCGCGGCGCGACGGTCGCCGATCTTTCCGCCGAGGCGGCGCGCGAGCTGGTCGAAGTGCGCGCCACGCTCGAGGGGCTGAACGCGCGCCTGGCAGCACGCCATCACGAGCCGGGCATCATCGCCGAGTTGCGCCAGGTGCTGGAGGAGGGCGACCGCGCCGCCAAATCCGCGAGCGTCGAAGTTCTCATGCGCCTGAACGGCGAATTCCACGACAAGCTCGCCGAGGCCGGGCGTAACGGCATTCTGTGGGACATCATGCGCACGCTGCGCGAGCGCACGAGCCTCGTGTTCGCGACCAATACGGCGCGCCGGGCGCAGGAGGACTGGGACGAGCACGCGGGAATACTCGCGGCGGTGATCGACGGAGACGAGGAGCTCGCGTCGATGCTCGCCATGCGCCATGTGCGCCGCGCCGCGGACGCCGCGTTTGCGGCACGGAAGGCGAACGCCAAGGCGGCCTAGACAGCTTTTTGTTCGTAAAAGGGGGAGGATAAGATGGGCACAGGCATCGCGCTGACCGGCGCGCACTGGATGTACCTGCTGGGCGTCGTCGTCATCATCATCACGATGGCGCTGCGGGCGAACGTGGTCGTTCCCGCCATCGTGGCCACGTTTTTCGTCGCGCTCGCTTACTCGGGCAGCGTGATCAGTGCCCTCGAATCGGTCTTCAACGGCAGCCTGACCGCGGCGAAGGAGCTCTTCAATATCTTCCTCGTGATCGCGCTCATGACCTCGCTCCTGAACGCGCTCAAGGCGCTGCGCTCCGACATCCGCATGGTCGAGCCCTTCCGCAAGGTCATGGTGAACGGCCACGTCGCCTACCTTGCGCTCGCGGTGGTCACCTATTTCATCTCGCTCTTTTTCTGGCCGACGCCGGCGGTGCCGCTGGTGGGCGCGATCCTGCTGCCGGCGGCCATCCTCGCCGGGCTTCCGGCGATGGGCGCCGCGGTCGCGATCGCGATCGCCGGCCAGGGCATGGCGCTCTCCTCGGACTACGTGATCCGCGTTGCGCCCGGAATCAGCGCCAAGGCCGCCGGCGCGGGCGTGGCGATGAACGTGGTCGCCGATCGCGCGCTGGTCCTGTCCCTCATCACGGGCGTGATCGCCCTCGTGCTCGGCTACCTTGCCGTGCGCAAGACGATCAAGCTGCCGAGCCCCGAGCTGCTTATCCGCTGGGAAGCGGGTGCCACCCTGAACGAAAAATCGGGCAGCTTCGACAAGGCCGCGCTCGCCGAAGGCGCTGCGCCGCGTCAGCCGGTCGTCGGCGAGAGCGCGATCGCCGCCGAGCTGCAGAAGATTCCGGCCGACCGGGAGCGCTGGTCCAAGCTCTTTGCGGTGATCACGCCGCTCGCCTTCCTCGCCATCATCGTGGCGATGATTTTGCCCAAGTTCGTCGCCGGCATGCCCGAGATCAAGGGCGGCGACGCGGCGGCGCTGGTCGGCGGCACGGCGAGCGTGCTGCTCATCTTCGCCACGCTCGCCTGCACGGGCGGCCGCTTCCTCGATGTCACGGCCGATCACATCATCGACGGCTTCGTCTTCGCCTTCAAGGCGATGGGCGCGGTGCTGCCGATCGCGGGCTTCTTCTTCGTCGGCGGCGCCGATACCGCGGGCTCGATTCTCGGCGTGGCGGCGGGCGCGAAGGCCCCGAACCTCCTTTTCGAGCTCGTGCAGGCGGCGCAGGACTGGATCCCGAAGAACCACTTCTTCGTCGCCTTCGGCGTGCTGATCGTCGGCATGATCACGGGCGTCGACGGCTCCGGCTTCGCCGGGCTGCCGCTCACCGGATCGCTCTCGGGCGCGCTCGCGCCGACGGTGGGCATCGATCCGGCCACGCTCTGCGCGGTCGGGCAGATGGGCGCGGTGTGGACGGGCGGCGGCACGCTGATCGCCTGGTCCTCGCTCATCGCCGTCACGGGATTCGCGCGGGTCCCGGTGCTCGAGGCAGTGCGAATCCTCTTCTGGCCCGTGATCCTCGGGCTGATCGCCTCGACGATCGCGGCGGTGCTGATCTGGTGAGCTAGACGTCGAGCGTCGTCACGCGACGCAGCTCGCGCTTGTGCGCGCTGTCGTCGTAGGCCTTGCCTCGGTGCATGGTGGCGAGGTTGTCCCAGATGACGAGGTCGCCCACGCGCCAGGAATGGCGGTAGACGAAGCGCGGCTGCGTGGCGTGCTCGACCAGCTCCTGGATGAGCAGGCGCCCGTCGGGCACGGGCCAGCCGAGGATGCGCGACATGTGCGAGGCGAGGTAGAGCGATCTTCGGCCGGTGCGCGGGTTGGTGCGCACGACCGGATGCTCGGCGCCCTTCAGCCTTTCCTCTTCCTCCTTCGAGAACTCGAAGCCGAGCGAGCGGCGCGAGTGCGCGATGGAGTGATGCGCTCTTAGATCGGCAATCCGCTGCTTCGTGGCGTCATCCAGCGCGTCGTAGGCCGCGCGCATGTCCGCGAACTCGGTATCGGCCGCCACGGTGGGCACGATCTTCGCGAAGAGCATCGAGTAGCGCCCGGGCGGATCCTGGAACGAGGCGTCGGTGTGCCAGAGCCGGTTGGCGAGGCTGTAGGCGCGCCGCCGGTCGTCGGGCTTTAGGAGCTCGCCGTCGGCGTCGAGGTTGGAGATGTCGGTGAGCGCCTCGTCGCCCAGCCGGCTCTTGCCGATGACCGAGGCGCCGGTCTTGCGATGCAGCTTGCCGTCGAAGCGCTCGGCGAACGCGAGCTGCTCGGGATCGGTGAATTTCTGGCCGCGGAAGACGAGCACCGCGTGCCTGTCCATTCCCGCGCGGATCGCCTCGAGCGTTTCGCGATCCTTCGCTTCGCGCAGATCGACGCCGCGGACCTCGCCGGCAAAACCGAGGCTAGAGAATTCCATTCAGGGCGTACTCGAAGATCCGGTAGCTCTTCAGGGGCTCGGTGGCCGCCTTCATCTTGTACTCGTCGTTCAAGGGCCGGCTTAGGACGAAAGGCACGCTCGCCTCGGTGACGCCGCCATGGGTGCGCAGGCGGTGGCCCTCCAGGCCGGAGAGGTCGTGGTCGCGCTCGGAAGCGCCGACGCACACGTCGGCTCGCGAGATCACCACCACGTCGCCCTCGCGATCAGGCGGCAGGTCGTGCACGCGGCACGCGGTCTCGCGGTCGAGCACGGCGTCGAGGCCGTCCAGGCCGCCGATCGCCGCGATCACGTCGCGCGCCTTTGCCTTGCCGCGGCACCAGACGCGCACGAAGCCGCCCAGCGCGCCGTGGTGCGCGACGAAGGCGTCGGTGATGGGGCAGATGACGCGCGTCTCGCCTTTGCCGAGCTCCTTGTCGAGGATGTCCTGGAGCCAGATCACGTTCGGCTTGCCGGCGGCGTCCGACTTGTCGTTCATGCCGTGGTCCGCGGTGAGCGCCACGGTCGCGCCGAGCGCCGAGAGCCGCCCGAAGCAGTCGTCGAGCGCGCGATAGAAGCGCATCGCCTCGGGCTCGTGCGGGGCGTACTTGTGCTGCACCCAGTCGGTGAGCGAGAGGTACATGAGGTCCGGCCGCCGCTGCTCAAGGAGGCGAATGCCCGCTTCGAGCACGAAAAGGGAGAGCTCCATCGAGTACATGTCGGGCTGCGGCATGCCGACCAGATCGAGCACCTTCTCGACGCCGTTTTCCTTCATCGTGCATTTCGAGGCGAATTCGGACGAAAAGGAAACGTGGCCGCCCGAGAGGTCCAGCCCCTTGCCCAGTTGCTTGCGCAGCTTGTCCTTGGCGGTGATCGAGACCACTTTGGCGCCCGCCGCGGCGAAGCGCGCGAGGATGGTGTCGCCGCGCAGGAGCTCGGGCCCCGTCATGACGACCGCTTCGCCGGTGCGCGTGTCGAGGTAGAAGTTGCCCGAGATGCCATGGCGCGAGGCCGGCGTCCCGGTGATGATCGACATGTTGTTCGGGCAGGTGAAGGAGGGCACCGTGCCCTCGGCCACGCCGGCGAAGCCGCCGGTCATATAGCGCGCGATGTTGGGCAGCGCCTTGTCCGCGAGGCCCTGGCGGAAATACGCCGGGTCGCCGCCGTCGATGCACACGACCGCCAACGGCTGTTTGGGCCATCGATAGCGGGTCCCGTTGACCTCGACAGACTCTCGCATACCCCAACGACGATATCACTCAAGTAAAATCGTTTGTTGAATGTTTTGAGCCCCTCAGGGGCTTTTTTATTGCCATGACCGCACCCGCCACCCAATTCGATCCCTCCTCCGCGCAGTTCGGCGCCTCGCGCTCGCAGAAGCGCCTCGAGGACGAGCGCCTGCTCGCGGGCAAGGGCCTCTACAGCGACGATCGCGTTTTCCCGAACCAGGCCTGGATGGCCGTCCTGCGCTCGCCTTACGCGCACGCGAAGATGACGGCGATCGACCTCGCCGCTGCGCGCTCCGCGCCCGGCGTGCTCGCCGTCTACACGGCGGCAGATTTGCGCGCAGACGGCATCGCGCACATCGCGTTCCCGCCCATCTTCAAGCGCGCGGGCGGCGCGCCCATGACCGCGCCGCTGCGCACGCCGCTCGCCGAGGACAGGGTCTTCTATGTCGGTCAGCCGGTCGCGGCTGTCGTCGCTTCGACCCGCGAGCAGGCGCAGGACGCGGCGGAGCAAATCTCGGTCGACTACGAGGAGCTGCCCTGCGTGACCGAGGTGGCGGCCGCGATCGCGCCGGGCGCCCCGCAGCTCTGGCCCGATACGCCGGGGAACGTCTCCGCGGAGGCGCGCTTCGGCGACGCCAGGGCGGCCGACGAGGCGTTCGCGCGCGCCGCGCACGTGACGCGCGTGAAGCTGCGCAACCAGCGCGTGATCGCGATGGCGCTCGAGCCGCGCGCCTCGATCGCGGTGTACGAGAACGAGCGCTGGACGCTGTACACGCAAAACCAGGTGCCGACCGGCACGCGCCAGGGTTTGGCCGACCTCTTCAAGAAAAAGCCCGACGCCTTCCGCCTCGTGGTGGGCGATCTCGGCGGCGGCTTCGGCATGAAGACGGGCGTCACCAACGAGGACGCGGTCCTCTGCTATGCGGCGTGGAAGCTCGGCCGCCCGGTCAAATGGCGCGCCGAGCGGAGCGAGGATTTCCTCGCCGCGCACATGGGCCGCGACCAGGACGACGAAGCCGAGCTCGCGCTCGACAAGGACGGCAGGATCCTCGCGCTGCGCACGCGCGTGCTCGCCAATTTCGGCGCGACGCCGGTCGGCTCGACCGCCATCATTCCGCTCCTCCTCGGGCCGAAGGTGCAGACCACGCTCTATCACGTGCCGGTGGTGGACTTTCACGTGCAGGGCATTCTCACCAACACGATGGCCACCGGCGCCTACCGCGGGGCGGGCCGGCCCGAGGCGAACTTCCTCATGGAGCGGCTGATCGAGCGCGCGGCGCGCGAGATGAAGCTCGATCCGGCCGAGATGCGCCGGCGCAACTTCATCCGGGCCGAGCAGTTTCCTTACCGCACGCACCTCGACGACTGGTATGACGGCGGGGAGTTCGGAAAGATTCTGGACCGGGTGCTGAAGGCATCCGACTGGAACAATTTTCCAGAAAGAAAATCCGAAAGCCGGAAGCGGGGTAAGCTGCGCGGCCGCGGGCTCGCCTGCTACCTCGAGTGGACCGGTGCACCGATCCGCACCGAGACCGTGGATATCAAGGTGGAGCGTGACGGCACGGTGACGGTGTTCACGGGAACCCAGGCGATGGGGCAGGGTCTCGAAACGACGTATGCGCAGCTCATTTCGGAGCAACTGGGCGTGTCGCTGGCAAGGATCAGGGTCGTGCAGGGCGACACCGACCTCGCGACCGGCGTGGGGAGCGTGGGCTCGCGCTCGGCCTTCGTCGGCGGCTCGGCCGCCATCGCCGCGGGCCGCCGCGTGATCGTGCGCGGGCGCGAGCTCGCCGCGGAGGCGCTCGAGTCCTCGGCCGCCGACCTCGAGTTCCGCGACGGCCGCTTCTCGATCGCGGGCACGGATCGCTCGATCACGCTTGCCGAGGCGGCGGCGCGCGAGAACCAGGGCTTCATTCGCGCTTCGGCCACCGAGACGCCGTCGGCGCCTTCCTGGCCGAATGGCGCGCAGGTGTGCGAAGTCGAGATCGACCCGGCTACCGGAGAAGTGCAAGTGGTCGCGCTGACGAGCGTCGACGACATCGGTCGCATCATCAACCACATGATCGTGGAGGGGCAGGTGCACGGCGGCATGGCGCAGGGCATCGGCCAGGCGCTCTGCGAGCAGGCGGTCTACGACCCCTCCAGCGGCCAGCTCCTCACCGGCTCGCTCATGGATTACTGCGTGCCGCGCGCCGATCAGTTTCCGGCGCTCTCGGCGAGCTTCGACGAAAGCGTGCCGTGCAAGACCAACCTCCTCGGCGTGAAGGGCGTGGGCGAGCTCGGCACGATCGGCGCGACGCCCGCGACCGTCCACGCCGTGCTCGATGCGCTCGCCGAACGAGGCGTTGAGCACGTGGATATGCCCCTCACGCCGGAGCGGGTGTGGCGGGTGCTCCAGGGTGTATAACCGGGCCAACCATGGCCGCTGTCCTTGCTGAGGCTCCGCGCCAGGACGATCGCCTTTTTCTCGCGATCGCGTGCTCGCTCGTCCTGCACCTCGCGATCCTGTGGCTCGTGCCCGGCTTTTTCCAGCCGCGCGCGGAGACTCCCCCGCCCAAGCCGCTGACGGCGCGCCTCGTCGCGCCCAAGGCCGAGCCGGCGAAGGCGATCGAGCCGCCCGCGCCGAGGCCGCCGCTGCCCGTGGTGAAGCCGCAGCGGCCGGCGCCTCACCCCAAGCCCGCGCCGCGCGTGGTGACGCCCGTTGCCCCTCCGGTGATCGCCGTGCCGCCGACGCCTTCCGCCCCGCCCACGGCCGTGGTTCAGGCCGCGCCGCCCGAGCCCACGCCGCCCGCGGTCGCCTCCGTGGCGCCGGCTACGCCCGCAGCTTCGTCCGGCACGCCCACCGCGACGGCGCCCGTGGCGACGGCGCCCGATCCGGGCAGCGTCGCGCAGTTCCGCATGGATCTGATCGCCAAGGCAAAAGAGTACCGGCGCTATCCGCGCGCCGCGGTGGACAACAACTGGGAAGGCAAGGTGGACCTGCGCATGGTGATCGCGCCCAATGGCACGATCGCCTCGCTCGCGGTCCGCAAGAGCGCCGGCTACGTGGCGCTCGACGACGAAGCGCAGCGCATGTTCCGCACCGCGAAGGCGCAAATCGCCGTTCCGCCCGCGCTGCGCGGCAAGGAATTCACCGTCGACATTTCGGCGGACTTCTACTTCAGGGAATAGGTCGCGGCTCCCGGCTCGATGCGGCGGGCGCCGCTGAATCGCTGGCTCCAATACGCCGCTTTCATCGCCTCGACGCGCACGCGCGCGCCCGTCTTGGGCGCGTGCACGAAGCGGCCGTCGCCGACGTAGATGCCGACGTGCGAATACGGGCGATTGAGCGTGTTGTAGAAGACGAGGTCGCCCGCCTCCAGCTCGGCCGGGGCCACCGGTACGCCGGTCCTGCTCTGCGCGAGCGTGTTGTGCGGCAGGCGGATTCCCCAAGCCTGCTCGTAGACGTGCGCGACGAGGCCGCTGCAATCAAATCCCGTCGCGGGCGCGGCGCCTCCGTAGCGATAATCGACGCCGAGCGCGAGCAGGGCTTGCAGCAGCGCTTCCGAGCGGTCGGCGCGGGGTGCCGGGGCGGCGGCTGGGGGCTGACTGGGCGCCGGCGAGACGGACAAGCCGCCGCAGGCAGTAAGTAGGGACATTAACGCAAGACAAAACAATAACTTATTCTTCATACCTCACGTAAGATAGACGCTTTCTCCAGCAAGAGCAACCACTGACCCCGGGCCTGCGTTAAGACTGCACCATGATCGCGCGCGCTTTCTTTGTCCTGCTTTTCGTCGGCGCGCCGGCGTTCGCCCAGGGAATGCTCGAGGTGATTTCGCTCAAGCATCGGACGGCGGAGCAGGTCATTCCGAGCACGATCGGCACGGTGAGCGGGCGCCTGGGCGAATGGCTCGAGATCGGCGGCAGCGCGAGCGCGGCTTCGAGAACGGAGTCGGGCATTCTTTCCCGGCGCGAAACGCAGCGCTCGAGCGAGCGGCGGGTCTGGGTCAAGGTCGACGAGGTCGGCAACTGAGCGCGCTCGAACGAGTCTTCGCGGCGGACGGCCCGCTCGCCGTGCAGGTCGAGGGTTACCGCCCGCGCCCGCAGCAGGCCGAGATGGCGCGCGCCATCCTCGAGGCGATCGAGTCGGGACGCGCGCTCGCGCTCGAGGCGGGCACCGGCACCGGCAAGACGTTTGCCTACCTGGTGCCCGCGCTGCTCGCGGGCGGCAAGGTCATCGTGTCGACCGGCACGAAGACGCTCCAGGACCAGCTCCATAACCGCGACCTGCCGGCGGTGCGCGAGGCGCTTGCAAGCGTGGGAAATGCGGGGACCACCACCGCGCTTCTCAAAGGCCGCGCGAACTACGTGTGCCTGTATCGCATGGAGCGCGCGCTCGCCGAGGGCGTCGATTCGCGCGAGGGCGCCGCGCAGCTTCGCTCAATCGAGCGCTTTGCGAAGCGCAGCCTGACGGGCGACAAGGGCGACCTCGCCGAGGTGCCCGAGGACGCCTCGGTCTGGCAGCACGCGACCTCCACGCGCGAGAACTGCCTGGGGCAATCGTGCCCGAAGTACGACGAGTGTTTCGTGATGCGCGCGCGCAAGAACGCGCTCGCCGCCGACGTGGTGGTGATCAACCACCACCTCTTTTTCGCCGACGTCGCGCTGCGCGACGAGGGCGTCTCCGAGCTCCTGCCCGCGTGCAACACGGTGATCTTCGACGAGGCGCACCAGCTCGCCGAGACCGCGCGCCTTTTTTTCGGCGAGACGGTCTCCAGCCACCAGATGGTCGAGCTCGCGCGCGACGCGCGCCTCGAGCTCGCCGCGGCGGGCGGGGCCTCGCCCGAGCTCGACCGGCTCGCCGGCGGCCTGGACAAGGCCGCGCGCGACCTGCGCTTGTGCTTCGCCGAGGAAGGCGCGCGCCTGGGCTGGGCGCAGGCGCTGCGCGTCGCGGATTTTCCGCAGGCCGTGCAGTCGCTCGGCAGGGCCCTCAAGGCGCTCAGGAAGCCGCTTGCCGAGCAGGCCGAGCGCTCAGAGGGGCTCGCGGCCTGCGCGCGCCGCGCGGGCGAGGCGGCGGCGCTGCTCGCGCGCATCGCCGCGGACGATGCGCCTCAAGAGGACGAGCGCGCCACGGGCCTCGTGCGCTGGGTCGAGGTCTACGGGCGCTCGGTGCAGCTCCACGTCACGCCGCTTTCGCCCGCCGAGCTCTTCCGCCGCCAGATGGCCGACCACCCGCGCGCCTGGATCTTCACCTCGGCCACGCTCGCCGTGGGCGAGGACTTCACGCATTTCAAGCGCGAGCTCGGCGTCGAGGATGCGGGCGCGCGCGCCTGGCCGAGCCCGTTCGACTTCGAGCGCCAGGCACTCCTCTACATCCCCAGGGGCCTGCCGGCCGATCCCAACGATCCCGCGTTTACCGAAGCGGTGGTCGAGGCCGCGCTGCCGGTGCTCGCCGCGAGCCGCGGGCGCGCGTTCCTGCTCTTCACCTCGCACCGGGCGCTGAAGCGCGCGCACCAGCTGCTGCAGGGACGCCTCGCCTACCCGCTTCTCGTGCAGGGCACGGGCGCGCGCAGCGAACTCCTCGTGCGCTTTCGCCAGCTCGGTAACGCGGTGCTGCTCGGCGCGGCTTCGTTCTGGGAGGGGGTCGACGTGCGCGGCGAGGCGCTCTCGGTCGTGCTCATCGACAAGCTGCCCTTCGCGCCGCCGGACGACCCGGTGCTCGCCGCGCGCATCGAGGCGCTGCGCGCCGAGGGCGGCAACCCGTTCATGGAATTCCAGCTGCCGCAGGCGGTGCTGCAGCTGAAGCAGGGCGCCGGGCGCCTCATCCGCGACGCAGCCGACCGCGGCGTGCTCGTGCTCTGCGATCCGCGCCTGTACACGCGCTCCTACGGCCGCACCGTGCGCGCGAGCCTGCCGCCGATGAAACAGACGCGCGTGCTCGCGGACGTCGAAGCGTTCTTCGCTAGAATCCCGACATGAAAATCCTCATCACCGGCGGCGGCGGCTTTCTGGGCTTCAGGCTCGCCAAAACGCTGCTCGCGCGCGGCCAGCTCGGCGGCAAGCCGATTTCGGCGATCACCTTGCTGGACGGGGCTTTTCCTCCCTCGGTCAAGGATGCGAAAGTCAAAGCGGTGACCGGCGATGTCGCCGACAAGGCGACGCTCGCGAGCGTGTGCACGCCGGACACCGAGGCGGTGTTCCACCTCGCCGCCGTGGTGAGCGGCGGCGCCGAAGCCGATTTCGACCTCGGCATGCGCGTCAACCTCCAGGGCACCCAGGCGCTCCTCGAGCAGATGAGGAAGTGCGCCAGGCCGCCGCGCGTCGTCTATACGAGCTCGGTCGCGGCGTTCGGCGGCGAGCTGCCTCCGGTGCTGGACGATTGCACCATCGCCAACCCGCAGACCTCCTACGGCATGCAGAAAGTGGTCGGCGAATACCTGCTCACCGACTACACGAGGAAGGGCTTCCTCGACGGGCGCTCGCTGCGCCTGCCGACGATCGTGGTGCGCGCCGGCAAGGCGAACGCCGCGGCCTCCTCCTTTGCGAGCGCGGTCATCCGCGAGCCGCTGAACGGCGTGAACTACGATTGCCCGGTCGCGCCCGAGACCGACGTGTGGCTCCTCTCGCCGGGCAAGGTGGTGGAAGCGTTCATCCACGCCTGGGAATTGCCCCCGCAGGCCTGGGGCACGAAGCGGTGGCTCAACCTTCCCGGCATCACCGCGAGCGTCGCCCAGATGGTGGACGCGATGCGCAGCGTCGCGGGAGACACGGTGGCGAAGCGCGTGCGCTACAAGGCCGACGAGCGCATCCGCAACATCGTGAAGACCTGGCCCGCGCGCTTCAAGACGCCGCGCGCGCTCGAGATGGGCTTCAAGGCCGATCCGGATGTCGCGAGCGTGATCCGCCAGTACATCGCGGACGAGAACATCAAGATCTAGTTTTTTCTACCAGTCGGGGTCCCAGAGCTTCCACCAGGGGACGTCGCGCACCACACCGCCCTTCAGGTACTTGCTCTCGGGGAAGTTCTTGCGCATGACGCGGTCGGCGGCGTCGCGCAGGTCCACCATGCCGAGCGCGTCGTAGGCCTTCACCATGATGAACACCGCTTCCTCGACCGAGGGCGCCTGCGGGTAGTTCTGTACCGCGTATTGCGCGCGATTGGCGGCCGCGACAAAAGCGCCGCGCTTCATGTAGTAGCGCGCGACGTGCACCTCGTTGCGCGCGAGCGAATTGACGAGGTAGCGCATGCGCGCCGCGGCATCCTCGCGGTACTTGGACTCCGGAAAGCGCGCGATCAGCTCCTTGAAGGACTCGAACGATTCGCGCGTGCCCTTGGGATCGCGCTCGGAAAGGTCGGGGCTGTCGAGCGCCGCGAGCAGGCCGGTGTTCTCGTTGAAGTTGACCAGCCCCTTCAGGTAGTAGGCGTAGTCGACGTTGGCGTGGTTCGGGTAGAGCTTGATGAACCGGTCGGCGGCGGCGAGGGCGGAGGCGCGCTCGCCGTTCTTCCAGTACGCGTAGGCGACGTCGAGCTGCGCCTGCTGCGCGAAGCGGCCGTACGGGTAGCGCGCCTCGAGCTTCTCCAGGTACTTGATCGCCTTGTCCCAGGCGCGCTGGCCCATCGCGTCCTTGGCTTCGGCGTAGAGCTTCTGCGCCGACCAGCCCGCGGTCTCGTCCTTGCTGGTCTCGAACAGGCTGCATCCGGCGGCGAGGAGCACGCAAAGGACCACGCCGATGAACGACAGTACACTCCGTTTCATGGCGCGAAATTATACCGGCGCGCGTGCGCGCGAGGCCCGTGCCGCCGAGGAAAACGCGTGGGAAGACGCCTTCGTCGCGCCGCTTTCGGCGGGCGTGCCGGCCGCGCTCGGCGGCTTGCGCCTCGATCAGGCGCTCGCCAGGATCTTTCCGCAGTATTCGCGCAACCGCCTGCAGGCCTGGCTCAAGACCGGGCACGTGAAAGTGAAACGCGGCGCCTTCGAGCTCGCAGTCGAGGGCAGCACGCGGGTGGAAGGCGACGAGACGGTGGTTTTGTCGCCGCCGCCCGCCGCCGACGCGGCCGCGCCGGCCGCGCAGGCGATGGCGCTCGACCTCGTGTTCGAGGACGCCGACCTGATCGTGATCGACAAGCCCGCGGGCCTCGTCGTGCATCCCGGCGCGGGGAATCCCGACCGCACGCTCCTGAACGCGTTGCTCGCGCATTCGCCCGAGCTGCGCCGCGTGCCGCGCGCGGGCATCGTGCACCGCCTCGACAAGGACACGACGGGACTGCTCGTCGTCGCGAAGAACGTCACCGCGCAGGCGCGCCTCGCCGAGCAGCTCGCGTCGCGCAGCGTGCGGCGCCTGTATCTCGCGCTCGTGCAGGGCGACCCGCCCGCGCGCGGCTCGATCGACGCCCCGGTCGCGCGCGACCGCAACGTGCGCACGCGCATGGCCGTGGCGCGCGGCGGCAAGGAAGCGCGCACGCATTTCCGCGTGCTCGAGCGCTTCGGCAGCGCGGCGCTCATCGAGTGCCGGCTCGAGACGGGGCGCACGCACCAGATCCGCGTGCACATGCAGCACATCCGCCATCCGCTCGTCGGCGACACGGTGTACCGGCGCGGCACGCGCCACGCAGTCTCCTTTCCGCGCCAGGCGCTGCACGCGGCCGAGCTTCACCTCGTTCATCCGCGCACCGGCAAGCCGATGCGCTGGAAGGCGGACCTTCCCGCCGACATGGCGGGCCTGATCGCGCGCTTGCGACGTGATTCCTGAATTGATCGTTCCCGACTGGCCGGCGCCACCCTCGGTGCGCGCGCTCGTCACCACTCGCGGTTTGGGCGACACGAAAACGCCAGAGGCGAGGGCACGGCTGCGAGCGCACTTGCCCGCGGATCCGGTCTGGGTGAAGCAGGTGCATGGAACGACCGTGGTCCGCGCCGATGCGGCGAATGCCACGCCGGCAGACGCGGTCTACGCGAAAGAAAAGAACCAGGTCTGTCTCGTCTCGCTCGCCGACTGCATGCCGGTGCTCCTTGCCGACGAGCGGGGCGAGGGGGTCGCGGCCGCGCACGCGGGCTGGCGCGGCCTTGCCGCGGGCGTGATCGAATCGGCGATCGACGCGCTGGAGTTGCCGGGCGAGCGCCTGCTCGCCTGGCTCGGGCCCGCGATCGGACCGCGCGTCTACGAGGTGGGCGAGGAAGTACGGGCCGCGTTCCTTGCGGGCGACCCGAAAGCCGAGCCGGCGTTCAAGGCGACGCGGCCCGGCCATTGGCTGCTCGACCTCTACGCGGTGGCGCGCCAGCGCCTGGGCTCGCGAGGGGTGACGCGGGTCTCCGGCGGGGAGTTTTGCACCTACTCGCAGCCCGAGTGGTTTTTCTCCTACCGGAAGACCGGCACCCTCGAGCGCATGGCCGCTGCAGTCTGGCTCGCCTGATCGTACAATCGCGACCCCCATGGGAACCCTGGGCTGGATCGTGGTGGCAAGCGTCGTCGGCGGGGCGGTTTCCGTCGGCGCGGCTGCGCTCGCGCTCCTCGTGCGCGCGGCCTGGATTCCGACGCTCGTGTCGTTCGCGATCGGCGCGCTGCTCGGCGCGGCCTTCCTCGAGGTGATTCCGCATGCCTTCGAGCACGGCGCGCCGCAGACCGCGGCGGGCGCCATCCTCGCCGGCATCCTCGGCTTTTTCCTCCTGGAAAAGCTCCTCCTCTGGCGCCACTCGCACGACGAGGACGGCGCGCCGCACGCGCATCCGCACGAGCCCGCGCACGGGCGCTCGGGCGCGATGATCGTCGTCGGCGACACGATCCACAATTTCTTCGATGGCGTGCTGATCGCCGCCGCGTTCCTGCAAAGCACGCAGCTCGGCGTCATCGCCGCGCTCGCGATCGTCGCGCACGAGATTCCGCAGGAGGTGGGCGACTTCCTCGTGCTGCTGCACGCGGGCTATTCGCGCGCCAAGGCGTTGTCGCTGAACATCCTTTCCTCGAGCGCGACGCTCGCCGGCGGCGTGCTGGGCTACTTCGCGTTGCCGGTCTTTCTCGGCCTGGAAACGATCCTGCTCGGCGTGGTGGCCGCGAGCATGATCTACGTGGCGGTGGCCGACCTCATCCCCGGCTTGCACCGCCGACCGGAGCTCCAGGCGACGGTCGTCCAGACAGTGCTCATCGCCGCCGGCATCGCTGCGATTGCACTGGTTCGCGCGCTCCTGGGCCACTCGCACTAGCACATCGTTTTTTCCCATACGGAACAAATCGTTACGCAGCTACTGCTGCGTCGCGGGGAGCCCGATTGACGGGGGCGATTGTGCGGCGCAAAATCCGCGCTGTTTTGATGAGCCAAGGGCCGTCCCTGCAGCCTGTCCTCAGCGCCCCGCCTGAAATTCCGGACGCTTCTGCGTTGATGGGAGGCGTGCTGCGCGATCCGGCGCGCTTCGCCGCGCTGCAGGCAAGCTATGCCGCGCGCCAGGCGCAGCTCTGGTCGGCAATGCTCACGGGGCAGAAAAGCGACGCGCCCGCCCTGGTGCCCGAGCCCGGCGACCGGCGCTTCGCGGCGCGCGAATGGCGCGAAAACCCGTATTACGACTATCTCAAGCAGTCCTACCTCCTCGCCGTCCAGCACCTCACCGAGCTCGCCGAAACCGCCGATCTGGATGCGCGCTCCAAGGAGCGGCTGCGCTTCGCGGTGCGCCAGTGGTGCGATGCGATGTGCCCGGCGAATTTCGCCGCCACCAACCCGGCCGTGCTGCGCGCGGCGCTCGACTCCTCGGGCGAGAGCATGACGCGCGGCCTCGCCAACCTCCTGGCCGACACCCACAAAGGGCGCATCAGCCAGAGCGACGAGTCCGCGTTCGAGGTGGGCCGCAACCTCGCGGTCACGCCGGGCGACGTCGTCTACGAGAACGAGCTCATTCAGCTGATCCAGTACGCCGCGACGACGGCAGAAGCGGGGAAGCGGCCGCTCGTCATGATCCCGCCCGCCATCAACAAGTACTACATCCTCGACCTGCAGCCCGCGAACTCCTTCGTGCGCTACGCGGTCGAGCAGGGCCACACCGTCTTCATGGTGTCCTGGCGCAACGTCGGCGCCGATCAAGGGCATTTCAGGTGGGACGACTACCTGGAGCAGGGAATTTTCCCGGCCTTCCGCGTGGCGCGCGAAATCACGAATTCCGAAAAGGTCAACGCGCTCGGTTTCTGCGTGGGCGGCACCCTGCTCGGCGCCGCGCTGGCCGTCCTGGCCCAGAAGAAACAGGACATCGTCGAGAGCGTGACCCTCCTCGCCACCATGCTCGACTTCAAGGCGCCGGGGCAGGTGCGCGTCTTCATCGACGCGCCGACGCTCGCCGCGCGCGAGGCCGCGATCGGCCAGGGCGGCATCCTGCCCGGCAAGGACCTCGCGTTCGCGTTCAATGCGCTGCGCGCGAACGATTTGATCTGGTCCTACGTCGTCAACAGCTACCTGCTCGGCAGCACGCCGCAGCCTTTCGACCTTCTCTACTGGAACGCCGACAGCACCAACCTGCCGGGGCCGATGTACTGCGAGTACGTGCGCAACACCTACCTGGAAAACCGGCTCTGCGTGCCCGGCGCGGTGGAAAACTGCGGCGTGCCCGTGGATTTGAGCCGCGTGGATCGCCCGACTTTCATCCTCGCGACACGCGAGGACCATATCGTGCCGTGGCAGGCGGCCTATCGGACGATCGGGCTTTTCAGCGGCGAGATGACCTTCGTGCTTGGCGAGAGCGGGCACATCGCCGGCGTGGTCAATCCGCCGGCTGCGGGCAAGCGCGGCTATTGGATTTCGGAGGAGCGGCCCTCAGATCCTGAGGAGTGGCGGGCGCGGGCGAAGCAGGAAAAGGGCAGCTGGTGGCCGCTCTGGGCGCAATGGCTGGAGCGATTCAAGGGGGGGGCGCGCAAAGCGCCCGGCAAGACGGGAAGCACGCAGCACCAGGCGATCGAGCCTGCGCCGGGCCGGTACGTCAAACAGAAGGCGAGCTAGGAGGAGTGACCATGGAAGACATCGTCATCGTAGGCGCGGCGCGGACCGCGATCGGAAAATTCGGCGGCTCGCTGGCGGGCGTTCCCGCGGCGAAGCTGGGCGCGCACGTGATCCAGCAGGTGCTGCAAAGGTCCGGCGTGAAGCCCGAACAGGTCTCCGAAGTCATCATGGGGCAGGTGCTCACCGCGGCGGTCGGCCAGAACCCGGCGCGCCAGGCCTCGATCTGGGCCGGGCTTCCCGACATGGTGCCCGCGATGACCATCAACAAGGTGTGCGGCTCGGGCCTGCAGGCGGCGATGCTCGGCGCGCAGGCCATCGCGAGCGGCGACTCGGACATCGTGGTCGCCGGCGGCCAGGAGAACATGAGCGCCTCGCCGCACGCGCTGAACGGCTCGCGCGACGGCTTTCGCATGGGCGACGCGAAGATGGTCGACACCATGATCGTGGACGGCCTGTGGGACGTCTTCAACCAGTACCACATGGGCATCACCGCCGAGAACGTCGCCAAGGAATATGCGGTGACGCGCGAGGAGCAGGACGAATTCGCGGTGAAGAGCCAGAACAAGACCGAGGCCGCGCAGAAGGCCGGCCGCTTCAACGACGAGATCGTTCCCTACGAGGTGCCCTCCAGAAAAGGGCCGGTGGTGTTCGGCGCCGACGAGTTCCCGCGCCACGGCGCCACGATCGACGCGATGAAGAGCCTCAAGCCCGCGTTCGACAAGAACGGCACGGTCACCGCCGCGAATGCTTCGGGGATCAACGACGGCGCCGCCGCGGTGGTGCTGTGCTCTGCGAAGAAAGCCAGGGAGCTGGGCCTGAAACCGATCGCGAGAATCAAGGCCTATGCATCCGCCGGCGTTGATCCCAAGTACATGGGCATGGGGCCGGTGCCGGCCTCCAAGCGCTGCCTGCAGCGCGCGGGCTGGACGCCGAAAGATCTCGATCTCATGGAGATCAACGAGGCCTTCGCCGCCCAGGCGATCGCCGTCAACCGGCAAATGGGCTGGGACACGAGCAAGGTGAACGTCAACGGCGGGGCCATCGCGCTCGGCCATCCCATCGGCGCCTCGGGCGCCCGGATTCTCGTCACGCTCCTGCACGAGATGCAGAAGCGCGACGCGAAGAAGGGGCTTGCGTCGCTGTGCATCGGCGGGGGCATGGGTGTCGCGCTCGCCGTGGAACGCTAGGAGAAGAAGATGAGAGTCATGGAACGGGTTCAGCAGCAGGAAAACGCGGGCGAAGTGCAAGGCCAGCCGGCGCCGAGCCGGATCGTGTTCGTTACCGGCGGCATGGGCGGCATCGGCAGCGCGATGTGCCGGCGCCTCGCCGCCGCGGGCCACACGGTCGTCGCGGGCTGCCTGCCCGGCTACGAGAAGAAGGACGAGTGGCTGGGCGCGATGCGCAGCAAGGGCTTTCGCGTGCACGCCGCCGAGGGCGACGTCGCCGACTACGATTCGTGCGCGGCCATGTTCGACCACATCCGCTCGGTGGCGGGCAACGTCGACATCCTCGTCAACAACGCGGGCATCACCCGCGACTCGATCTTCAAGCGCATGACCGAGCGCGACTGGAGCATGGTCATCAACACCAACCTGAACAGCGTCTTCAACGTGACGCGCCAGGTGATCGACGGCATGGTCGAGCGCGGCTGGGGCCGCATCGTCAACATCTCCTCGGTGAACGCGATCAAGGGCCAGTTCGGCCAGACCAACTACTCCGCAGCCAAGGCCGGGATGGCCGGCTTCGCCAAGGCGCTCGCCCAGGAAGTGGTCAAGAAAGGCGTCACCGTCAACACCGTGTCGCCGGGCTACGTCGAGACCGACATGGTGATGGCGATCCGCCCCGAGATCCGCCAGAGCATCATCGACTCCATTCCGATGGGCCGGCTCGCCAAGCCCGAAGAAATCGCTGCGGTGGTCGCGTTCCTCGTCTCGGAGGAAGCCGGCTACATCACCGGTGCCAACATCTCGGTGAACGGCGGCATGCACATGATGTAGTAGACTTTTTGCAAGGCATCAGCGGAGGAGGGGAGCATGGCGCAGCAGCGGGTCGCCGTCGTCACCGGCGGCATGGGCGGTCTTGGCGAGTCGATTTCCACGAAGATGGCGGACGCCGGCTACAAGGTCGTCGTCACCTATTCGCCGTCCAACACCAAGTACAAGGCGTGGCTCGACGAGATGAAGGGCAAGGGCTACGGGTTCTCGGCCTACCCGGTGGATGTCGCCTCCTATGACGACTGCGCCAAGGCCTGCCAGCGCATCCAGGGCGAGTGCGGCAACATCGACATCCTCGTCAACAACGCGGGCATCACCCGCGACATGACGTTCAAGAAGATGACCAAGGCCGACTGGGACGCGGTCATGCGCACCAACCTTGATTCCTGCTTCAACATGACCAAGCAGGTCATGGACGGCATGGTCGACCGCAACTGGGGCCGCGTCATCAACGTGTCCTCGGTCAACGGCCAGAAGGGGGCCTTCGGCCAGACCAACTACTCGGCGGCGAAGGCCGGCATCCACGGCTTCACCAAGGCGCTCGCGCTGGAAGTCGCGAAAAAAGGCGTCACCATCAACACGATCTCCCCGGGCTACATCGGCACCAAGATGGTCACCGCGATCCCCAAGGAGATCCTCGACTCCAAGATCCTGCCGCAGATCCCGATCGGGCGCCTCGGCAAGCCCGAGGAGATCGCCGGCCTCATCATCTACCTTTGCTCGGAAGAAGCCGCCTTCGTCACCGGGGCGAATATCTCGATCAACGGCGGCCAGCACATGTACTAGCAGGACGAAGGAGTAGACTCCATGTCCGCCATGCCAGAAGAGAAGACCGAGCAGGTTCGCCTCATCAAGAAGTACCCGAACCGGCGGCTCTACGACACCAAGACGTCGAGCTACATCACGCTCGCCGACGTCAAGCAGATGGTGCTCAAGAACGAGGACTTCCAGGTCATCGACGCCAAGACGAACGAGGACCTGTCGCGCCAGATCCTGCTGCAGATCATCCTCGAGGAGGAGTCGGGCGGCATGCCGATGTTCTCCTCGGACCTGCTCTCGCAGATGATCCGCTCCTACGGCAGCGCCATGCAGGGCTTCATGGGCTCCTACCTTTCCAAGAACATCGAGGCCTTCCAGCAGCTGCAGAAGACCATGCAGGAGCAGTCGCAGAAGGTGTACGGCGACAACTCGCGCGGCGCGCAGGAGCTGTGGTCGCAGTTCATGAACCTGCAGGGCCCCGCGATGCAGAGCCTGATGCAGGCCTACATGGAGCAGAGCCAGAAGATGTTCGCGCAGTTCCAGGAGCAGATGCAGAGCCAGGCGCGCAACATGTTCACCGGATTCCAGTTCCCCGGCTTCCCCGGCCAGGGCAAGGGCGACCCTGAAAAGAAGTAAGGCAGTTCCAAGGGTTGGTTTCGTCTCGCTAGGCTGCCCCAAGGCGCTCGTCGATTCGGAGCGCATCCTCACGCAGTTGCGCGCCGAGGGCTACGCCACCGCGCCCGATTACGCCGGCGCCGACCTCGTCATCGTCAACACCTGCGGCTTCATCGACGCCGCGGTCGAAGAATCGCTCGGCGCGATTGGTGAGGCTTTGGAAGAAAACGGAAAGGTCGTGGTGACGGGATGTTTGGGAGCGAAGCAGGGAGTCGTTCAGTCTGCACACCCGAAAGTCCTGGCGGTTACAGGACCCCACGACCCCGAAGGCGTCATGCGGGCTGTCCATGCACATCTTCCCAAACCGCATGACCCATACACCGATCTCGTTCCGCCGCAGGGCATCAGGCTCACGCCGAAGCACTACGCCTACCTGAAGATCTCGGAAGGCTGCAACCACCGCTGCACCTTCTGCATCATTCCGTCGATGCGCGGCGACCTCGTCTCGCGGCCGATCGGCGAGGTGATGAAGGAAGCCGAGAACCTGGTGAAGTCGGGCGTGAAGGAGCTGCTCGTCATCTCGCAGGACACGAGCGCCTACGGCGTGGACGTGAAGTACCGGACCGGCTTTTCCGGCGGCCGCCCGGTCAAGACAAGGATGAAAGATCTCTGCGAGGAGCTCGGCAGGCTGGGCGTCTGGGTCCGGCTGCACTATGTGTATCCGTATCCGCACGTGGATGAAATCATCCCTCTGATGGCGGAAGGGAAGATCCTTCCGTACCTCGATGTGCCGTTCCAGCACGCGAGCCCGCGCGTCCTCAAGCTCATGAAGCGCCCGGCGAGCGCGGAGAAGGTGCTGGAAAGGCTGAAGGCGTGGCGAAAGATCTGCCCCGGCATCACGGTGCGCAGCACCTTCATCGTCGGCTTCCCTGGCGAAACGGACGCCGAGTTCGAGGAGCTGCTCGAATTTCTCGAGGAAGCGCAGCTCGACCGCGTCGGCTGCTTCGAGTATTCGCCGGTCGACGGCGCGGCGGCCAACGCGCTGCCGGATCCGGTCTCGAGCGAGGTAAAGGCGTTCAGGCGCGAAAAATTCATGGAAACGCAGTCGTCCATCAGCCAGTCGAAGCTGAAGAGCAGGATCGGCAAGACCCTGAAAGTCCTTGTCGACGAGCCGGGCATTGGCCGCTCGAGCGCCGACGCGCCGGAAATCGACGGCCGGGTCTACTTCGGGAAATCTTCCGGAAAGCCGG
>DATAID010000090.1:0-27290 GCA_036262835.1 Burkholderiales bacterium
TGCAGAGCGAGCCGCGGATCGCGCCGGCTCGCGCGCCGCGCATCGTGCGTGACTTCGGCGCGCGGGTCGTAGCGGATCGACTTGCCCGCGGCGCGCAGGCGCCGGCACAGGTCGACGTCCTCGTAGTAGAGGAAATAGGCCTCGTCGAAGCCGCCGATCGCGCGGTAGGTGTCGCTGCGAAAGAGCATGAACATGCCGGCGATCCAGTCGACCTCCACCGGGCCGCGGTCGGACGGATAGTCGGGCTGCCTTTTATCGGCAAAGAGCTTGCGCGCCAGCGTGGCCGCGGTGGGAAAGCGCCGCGCGCTGTCCTCGATCGCCCCGGCCGGGTTGCGAACGAGCGGCCCGACCGCGCCGACGCGCTCCTCCGCAAGCGATTCGACCAGCACCGGAAACGGGTCGGCGCCGAGGCGCAGGTCCGGGTTGGCGACGCAGAAAAACGGGCTCGAAGCGTGCGCGAAGGCCGCGTTGTGGTTGGCGCCGAAGCCCTTGGGATGGGCGTTGACGATGATTTCCGCGGGGCGGGGAAGCGCGCCCGCGGCGAAGGGCACCGGGTCGGGAATGTTCTGGGTGAGCAGCACCGCGATATCCTCCCCGCAGCGCGCGAGGTCTTCGAGCAGGGCGTTGACGAGCGCGTTCTGGCCGTGGCTCACCACCGAGACCGTGATTTTCGGCGGCGCCAGCGACGGGCGGCTAGCGGCCGTAGCGGTCCTCGAAGCGCTCGATGTCGTCCTCGCCGAGGTAGCTGCCCGACTGCACCTCGATGATGAGGAGCGGCACCTTGCCGGGGTTTTCCAGCCGGTGGCGGGTGCCGACCGGGATGTAGGTGGACTGGTTCTCGTCGAGGTAGAGCGTGTCGTCGCCGCGCGAGACCTTGGCGCGGCCGGAGACCACCACCCAATGCTCGGCGCGCTTGCGATGCAGCTGCAGCGAGATCGCCGCGCCGGGCTTCACCATCAGGCGCTTCACCTGGTAGCGCTCGCCCGCGTCGACCGACTCGTAGTAGCCCCAGGGGCGGTAGACGCGCCGGTGGCTCAGGTGCTCGGTGCGGTTATGGCGCTTGAGATCCTCGACCACCTCGCGCACGTCCTGGCTGCGCGAGCGGTCGGCAATGAGGAGCGCGTCGTCCGAGTCGACGATGATGAGGTCCTCGACGCCGAGCGTCGCGACGAGGCGCCGGTCGCCGAAGACGAGCGTGCCGTGCGTGTCCTGCAGCTGCACGTCGCCGCGCGACGCATTGCCCGCGGCGTCCTTTTTGGCGAGCTCCCAGAGCGCGGACCACGAGCCCACGTCGCTCCACTCGAACGCGGCCGGGATCACCGCCGCCTTCTGCGTGCGCTCCATGACGGCGCGGTCGATCGCCTCCGCGGGGCAGGCGAGGAACGCCTCGGCGCCGAGGCGCACGAAACCCAGGTCGTCGGAGGCCGCCTGGTGCGCGGCGCGCACCGCGGCAAGGATGTCGGGCCGGTGCGTGCCGAGCTCGGCGAGCACGTCGCGCGCGGTGAAGGCGAACATGCCGCTATTCCAGTAGACATTGCCGCCCGCGATCATGGCGCGCGCCTTTTCCTCGCTCGGCTTCTCGATGAAGCGGGCGATGCGGTAGCCGCCGCTGCCGTCGGCGAGCGGCTCGCCGCGCTCGATGTAGCCGAAGCCGCTGTCGGGCCGCGCCGCCGGGATGCCGAAAGTGGCGAGCAGGCCGCTCGAGGCCACGGAAGCGGCGCGCTTCACGGCATCGCCAAAAGCGTCGAGCCCGCGGATCGCGTGATCGGAGGCGAGCACGAGCAGCACGGCATCCTCGTTCCCTGCCGCCAGCGCCGCTGCCGCGACGGCCGCGGCGGTGCTGCGGCCGGCGGGCTCGAGCAGGATGCGCCCGGCGATGCCGGCTTCGGCGAGCTGGTCGCGCACGAGAAACCGGTGCGCCTCGTTGCAGATGACGACCGGCGTGCTGCCGTCGGCGACCGCCGCCGCGCGCAAGGCCGTGTCCTGGAGCAGCGACTTCTCGGTGACGAGCGGCAGGAACTGCTTGGGCAGGAGCTGTCGCGACACGGGCCACAGGCGGCTGCCCGCGCCGCCGCAGAGGATCACCGGAACGATCGCGGGGCTCGCCATCTAGCGCTTTCGCTCGCCGTAGATCGCCGGGTTGAGCGCGGGGTCGTTGTACATCTTGAATTGCCGATACACCTTGAAGCGCGTCTCGCCGCGCTCGGCTTCCGCGAGAAGGCGGTCCAGGCACCCGGCGAGGTCGGTCCTCTGCTCAACAAGGCGCCCGAGCTTCGAGCGGCAAGCCTCGATGTGAGCCGGGTCCACGTCGGTCCGCTCGGTCTGCAGGCGCATGTGGTGGATCTTGAGCGACAAAATTGACAGGCGATCGATCATCGCCCCCGGGGTTTCGCTGTTCAGCCGTGAATTTTTCCCGGGTTCTACCTTGGCGAGGCCCAGGAGCAGGATTTCGTCGATCCGTTCGATCGCGTCGTTGCGCTTCTGGTTGTAGCCGTCGATCGCGCGCTTGTTGGCGGCGATCTCGCTATCCGCCACGTGGCGACGCCGCGCCAGGTCCTCCTCCTTCCAGAGCAGGCCGTTCATCCGGTGGTTGTCGGCGATCGCGCGCCAGAGCTCCGAGCCCGGCGGCGGCTCGCCCGGTGCGTCGTGGAAGGCGACGAGCGCCTCCGCTCTCACGGGCGCGTCAGGCGTAGCCATAGTGGCTCCTGAACCAGCGCGCATAGCGCGTCAGCCCGTCTTCGAGCGCGGTGGCGGGCGTGAACCCCACCGCTTTGCGGAGAAGCTCATTGTCCGCGAAGGTCGACTTCACGTCGCCCGGCTGCATCGGCTTGAGCTCCAGCACGGCTTTCTTGCCGAGTGCCTTTTCCAGCGTGGCGATGTAGTCGAGGAGCCGCGTCGGCCGGTGGTTGCCCACATTGAAGACCCGGAACGGAGGCTTTGCCGCGGGCGGGCTGTCGAGCACGCGCAGCGTCGCCTCGACGACGTCGTCGACGTAGGTGAAGTCGCGCTCCATGTCGCCCCGATTGAAGACCTGGATGGGCCGACCTTCCATGATCGCGCTCGCAAAGAGCGCCGGCGACATGTCCGGCCGGCCCCAGGGCCCGTAGACCGTGAAGTAGCGAAGGCCGGTCGCGGGAACGCCGAACAGGTGCGCGTAGGCGTGCCCCATCAGCTCGTTGGATTTCTTGGTCGCCGCATACAGGCTCACCGGGTGATCGACCGAATCCGACTCGGACCACGGCAGCTTCGTGTTGCTGCCGTAGACGCTCGAGCTGGAAGCGAACACCAGGTGCGCGGGCGGATGGCGGCGGCAGCCCTCCAGCACGTTCGCGAAGCCCACCAGGTTCGATTGCACGAACGGCGCGGGCTTTTCCAGCGAATAGCGCACGCCCGCCTGCGCGGCGAGATGCAGCACGCGCTCGGGCCGCCATTCGGCGAAGCGCGCCTCGAGCGCCGCGGCGTCGACGATGTCGAGCCGCTCGAAGCGAAAGCGCGGCAGCGCCTTCACGCGCTCGAGCCGCGCCTGCGTGAGCTGCGGCTGCACGGGCGGGGTGAGGCTGTCGAGCCCCAGCACTTCGTCGCCGCGCGCGCACAGGCGCTCGGCGCAATGCATGCCGATGAAGCCGGCCGCGCCGGTGAGCAAAACTCTCATGGACGAGGATTCGAACGACGCAGCTCGATCAGCTTCGCGTACTTCACGAAGCTGTTCATGCAGCCGATCGAGATGTGGACGAGGCCGGGCAGGCCGTCGAGGAAGCCCAGGCGCAGCAGGTAGAACTTGAGAAAGCGCACGAGCGGCGAGAGCGCGAGCTGCGCAAATCCGGTGCGCCGGCCGCGCTCGTGCAGCTCGCGCGCGGCGAGCGTGGTGTAGCGGTTCTGCTTTTCAAGATAGCGGCCGAGGTCGTCGGCGGAATCGTGCAGCAGGTCGCCCGCGAGCGTGCCCGGGGTCACCGCATAGAGCACCTTCTCGTGCACCGCGTCGTCGCTCCAGCGCGCATTGCGCCGGTCGAAGAGCCGCGGGCTCCAGTCCGGATAGCCCTCGCCGTGGCTGAGCCAGCGGCCGAGGAAGCGGTTGCGCCGCGCCATCCGGTAGACGGGCGAGACGGGCTGCTGCAGCGCGCGCACGATGCTCGCGGCGAGCTCGGGCGAGACGCGCTCGTCCGCGTCCAGGCAAAGGACCCATTCGTTGGAAGCCTGCTCGACCGCGAACTGCTTTTGCCGGCCGAAGCCGAGCCACTCCTTGTCGACCACGCGCGCGCCCAGGCGCGCGGCGACCGCGCGCGTCTCGTCGCTGCTGCCGGAGTCGACCACGACCGCCTCGTCGGCGAAAGCCGCGCTCGCGAGGCACTCCGGGAGCAGGCCCGCCGCGTCGCGCGCCACCACGACCACCGAGAGGCGCGCGCGGTCCGGGCTGGTCAAGGTCTTTCCCGTAGAATCGGCACACGCCATTTTAGCCGACTCGTTTGAGGATTCTTTTCGTCAAGACGTCGTCGCTCGGCGATGTCGTGCACAACTGCCCGGCGGTCAGCGACGCGGCGCGCAGCGTGCGCGGCGCGATCATCGACTGGGTGGTCGAGGAGGCGTTCGCCGGCATTGCGGCGCTCCATCGCTCGGTGCGGCGCGTGATTCCGGTCGCGGTGCGCCGCTGGCGCACGAGCCTCTTTTCGGCCGCGACCTGGCGCGAGCTGCGCGGCTTTCGCGCGGCGCTTTCGGCCGAGCGCTACGACTGCGTCATCGATACGCAGGGATTGCTCAAGAGCGCGCTCATTGCCGCGCTTGCCGAGGGACCCGCGCACGGCTACGACCGCGCGAGCGCGCGCGAGCCGGCGGCGGCGCGTTTCTACGCGCATCGCCACGCGGTCGACACGCGGCTGCACGCGGTCGAGCGCAACCGCAGGCTCGCGGCCGCGGCGCTCGGCTACGCGGCCGGGGGCGCAGGTGACCCCGGGATCGACTACGGGCTCGCCGCCGGCGGCGAGCCCGCCTTTGCCGCGCGCGCGCCCTACGCGATGCTTTTCACCATGACGAGCCGCGCCGACAAGCTCTGGCCCGAGGCGCGCTGGCGCGCGCTCGGCGCGGCGCTCGCCGCGCGCGGCCTGCAGTGCGTGCTGCCCTGGGGGAGCGAAGAAGAGCGGGCGCGCGCCGAGCGCATCGCGCAGGCGGTCGAGGGCTCGGTGGTGCCGCCGCGCCTGCCGTTGGCGGAGCTTGCTCGCCTCGCGGCGCGCGCGCGCTGCGCTGTCGGCGTCGATACGGGCCTCACGCACGTCGCGGCGGCGCTCGGCGTGCCCACGCTCGGCCTCTACGCCGGCTCCGATCCCGCGCTCACCGGACTTCATGCCGGCGCGCGGGCGCGCAACCTCGGCGCCGCGGGCCGCGCGCCGGAGCTCGCCGAGGTGCTTGGCGCGCTGGAGAACCTCGCCTGATGTGGCGCTTCGCGTACACGGTGGTGCTCTATGCGCTCGTGCCTTTCGCGCTCGCGCGGCTGTGGTGGCTGGGCCGGCGCGAGCCGGGCTACCGCCGCCGCGTCGCCGAGCGCTTCGGCCGGTATCGCGACAGCGCGGGCAGCCGCCTGCTCTGGGTGCACGCGGTGTCGGTGGGCGAGGCGCGCGCGAGCGCCGAGCTCGTGCGCTCGCTCGGCGCCGCGCATCCGGACGATGAGATCCTCGTCACCTGCACGACCGCGGCCGGGCGCGAGATGCTGAAGGAGGTGCACGGCGAATCGGTGCGCATCGCCTGGCTGCCCTACGATACGCCGGGCGCGGTACGGCGCTTTCTCGAGCATTACCGCCCGCGCCTCGGCATCCTGGTGGAGACGGAGATCTGGCCCAATCTCATGGCCGGCTGCCGGGAATTCGGCGTGCCGGTGTTGCTCGCCAATGCGCGCATGTCGGAGAAGTCCGCCGAGGGCTACCGGCGGCTGAGCCTGCTCATGCGGCCTGCGCTCGCCTCGATCGCGGCGGTCGGGGCGCAGAGCGCCGAGGACGCCGGGCGCCTGCGAGCGCTCGGGGCGCGCCGGGTCGAGGTGCTCGGCAACCTGAAGTTCGACAGCGCCCCCGACGAGGCGATGGGCGCCGAAGGGCGCGCCTGGCGCGCGCGCGTGGGCCGGCCGGTGCTGCTCCTTGCGAGCACGCGCGAAGGCGAGGAGCGAATGCTGCTCGAGCCTCTGCCGCGCGATGCGCGGGCGCTCACCCTCGTGGTTCCGCGCCATGCGCGCCGGTTCGGCGAGCTGGCGCCCCTGGCGCAGTCGCGCCGCAGCCGCGATCCCCTGCCGCACGAGAGCGACCGAATTCACCTCGGCGACACCATGGGCGAGATGGACTTCTATTACTCGGCGGCGGACGTCGCGGTGATGGGCGGCTCGTTCGCGGGACTGGGCGGACAGAACCTGATCGAGGCCTGCGCCGCCGGCGTGCCGGTCGTGCTCGGCCCGAGCATGTTCAACTTCGCGGAGGCGACGCGCCTCGCGCTTGAAGCGGGGGCTGCGGTGCAGGTGAACGAGCCCCGGGAAGCCGTTCGTACCGCATTTTCGCTACTCGAAGATGAGGAACGAAGAAACAGAATGGGAGAGGCGGGAAAGCGGCTTTGCGAAGTGCATCGCGGCGCGACGCGCAAGCACCTCGCGCTCTGCGAGGAACTTCTCAAGGCTCCAACGCGCGATTGACCTCTTCGAGGTCCTCTTCGCGCAGGCTGCCGGCGGCGGCCTTCAGGCGCAGGTGCGCGGTGATGGTGTTGTAGCGGGCGACCGCGAGGTCGCGCCGGGTCGAGAAGAGCTGCTGCTGCGAGTTCAGCACGTCGATGTTGATGCGCACGCCCACTTCGTAGCCGAGCTTGTTCGAGTCGAGCGCGCTTTGCGAGGAGACGAGCGCCTGCTCGAGCGCGCCGACCTGCGCGATGCCGTTGATGACCGAGAGGTAGGTCTGGCGCGTCTGCAGCGCCGAGGTGCGCCGCGCGTTGTCGAGGTCCTGCCGCGCTTTTTCGTAGTTCGCCGCCGCCTCGCGCTCGCGCGAGGTGATCAGCCCCCCCTGGTAGATCGGCACGCCGAGCTGCACGCCGACCACGCCGGTGGTGATGTTGCTCGGCACGGCCGAGAGCTGCGAGGCGCTCTGGTTGGTGAGGCCGTAGCTCGCGACGAGATCGACGGTGGGCCGGTGCGCCGCCGCGTTCCTCTTGACTTCGAGGTTGGCGACGCCGGTGGCGGCTTCCTGGATGAGCACCGGATAGCCCTGCTTTTCCGAAATGTCGACCCAGGACTGCATGTTGGACGGATTGGGCGGCGAGAGCCTGACCTGCGCGCGCAAGGGCCGCAGGCCGCCGTATTCCTTGCCGGTGATCTGCTGCAGCGCGCGCTTCTTGGCCTCCAGGTCGCTCTGCGCCGCGATTTCCTGCGCGACCGCGAGGTCGTAGCGCGCCTGCGCCTCGTGGGTGTCGGTGATGGTCGCCGTGCCGACCTCGAAATTGCGCTTGGCCTGCGCGAGCTGCTCGGAGATGGCGACCTTCTGCGCCTGCACGAGGGCGAGCGAGTCCTGCGAGGCGAGCACGTCGAAATAGGCCTGCGCCGTGCGCACGATCAGGTCCTGCGCCGCCTGGCCGAAGACCGCCTCGGCCTGGCGCACCTGGTATTCAGCCTGCCCGTACTGGATCAGGTTCTGCGGCCGGTAGATCGGCTGCGAGAAGCTCAGCGAATAGCCGAACGAGTGGGCATCGCGCAGGATCGAGGGCGTGAAGGGGGTGATGTTGTGCGGGACCGTTTCGATCCGCGTGCTCGTCAGGTTGGCCGACAGGCCGACCTGCGGCAGGATGAGCGCGCGGCCCTGCGGCAGCTTCTCCAGTCCCGCCTGCAGCGCGCTGCGCGCCGAGGCGTATTGCGCGTCGTAGCTCTTCGCGTCGCGGTAGACCTGCAGCAGGTCCTGCGCGTTAGCAGGAACCTGCGGGGCAAGCGCCGCAAAGAAGAGAAGGACCCCGATCAGGCGCATGGTCGTGCCCGGGCTCAGTAGGTCGGCATCGACGGGTCCACGCTCCTCGCCCAGGCGTCCAGCCCGCCGGCGAGGTTGTGAACCCGCTTGAAGCCCTGTTTCTCGAGGAACATCGCGACCTGCATGCTACGGCCGCCGTGATGGCAGATCACCACTGTTTCGGCCTGCGGATCGAGCTCCTGCACGCGCGCCTGGATTTCGCCCATCGGCACATGGCGCGAGGCGGCGATGTGGCAGGTCTGGAACTCCCAGGGCTCGCGCACATCCAGGAGCTGCGGCTGCGCGCGCGCCTTGTCGCCGAGCCAGGCGGCGAGCTGAGCCGGGGCGAGGTTGTTCACGGCGCTAGAACCGGAACCGCGAGGCCCGCTCGCAGTTGGCGAGCGGCGCGAGCAGCGTTTCGAAGAGCTCGGTGGTGCGAAAGGCGCCCGGCGCGGCGCAGGTAAAAAGCTTGGCCGTCATCACGGGCGGCTCACCGATCACGGCGAAGGCGCGCCCGCCCGGCGCAAGGCTTTCGAGGAAGGCGCGCGGCAGGAAGGGCACCGAGCCCGTCAGCACGATCACGTCGTAGGGCGCTCGGGCGGGATAGCCTCTCGCGCCGTCGCCGATCTCCAGCAGCACGTTGTCGACGCCGTGGCGCTCGAGGTTGGCGCGGCCAAAGGCGGCGAGCGTCGCGTTGATTTCCACCGAGAGCACCTGCGCGGCGCGGTGCGCGAGGAGCGCGGTCAGATAGCCGCTGCCGGTGCCGATTTCGAGCACCCGGTCGGTGCGCTTGACCGCAAGCTCCTGCAGGACGCGCGCTTCCATCTTCGGGGCCCACATCGTCTCGCCCCCGCCCGCATTTGTACCCAGGGGGAGCTCCATATCGGTGAAAGCAAGATTGCGCGATTGCGCCGGCACGAATTCCTCGCGCGGCACTGCATAAAGCAGGTCGAGCACGTCCTGATCGAGCACCTCCCAGGTGCGGATCTGCTGCTCGACCATGTTGGTGCGGGCCTGCTCGAGGTTCATTCGAGTTACGACGTCTCCCGGGAAGGCGCGATTTTAGCAAAGCGACTCGCCCAGGCGACAAGGTCGTCGAGGTAGGTGTAGATCACCGGCACCACGACGAGCGTAAGCAATCCGGACGTGATGACCCCGCCGATCACCGCCTGGCCCATCGGCGCGCGCTGCTCGCCGCCTTCGCCCAGGCCGAGCGCGAGCGGGATCATGCCGAAGATCATCGCGAGCGTGGTCATGAGGATGGGGCGCAGGCGAATACGGCCGGCGGAGAGCACGGCGCGGACCCGGTCCATGCCGGCGCGCCGCTCATGGCCGATGAAGTCCACCAGCAGGATGGCGTTCTTCGTCACCAGGCCCATCAGCATGATGAAGCCGATGATCGAGAAGATGTTCAAGGTCGAGCGCGCGGCAAGGAGCGCGAGCACCACGCCGATGAGCGAGAGCGGCAGCGACATCATGATCGAGACCGGCTGGATGAAGCTCGCGAACTGCGAGGCGAGGATCAGATAGATGAAGACGATGGCGAGCGCGAGCGCCTGCCCCGCGTAGGTCATCGACTCCTGGATGTCCTTGGAGGAGCCGTACATGCTGAAACGGTAGCCGGCCGGCAGCGGCACCGCTTCGAGCTTGCGCTTCACTTCGGCCGCCACGTCGCCCGCCGGGCGGCCGAAGGCGTTCGCCGACACCAGCACCTCGCGCAATTGCTCCTTGCGGTTGATCTGCTGCGCGCCGCCCGTGTCGCTGATCCGGGCGATCTCGCGCAGGGTCACCATGCGCGGCGCACCGGAAGCGTCCAGCTGCGTCGAAGCGAAGGGCACGCGCTCGAGGTCGGCCGCGCGCGCGCGGTCGGCGCGCGAGAGGCGCAGCTGCACGTCGTAGTACTGGTCGTCGGGCGCGCGCCAGTTGCCGACCGCTTGCCCGGCGAGGAGCGGCCGCATCGTGTTCGCCACCTGAGCGATGCCGATGCCCAGATCGCTGGCGAGCTCCCTTTTCACCTCGACCGAGAGCTGCGGCTTGTTCGCCTCGTCGCTCGACTCGATGTCGACCGCGCCTTGCGTGTCGCGCATGACCTGCATCGCCCTGGCCGAGATTTCGGCGAGCACGGCGCGGTCCTGGCCGAGCACCGAGACCTGCACGGGCTTTCCCGAGGACACCGTCTTGTACGGCCCGATCTGGGTGAGCTCGATCCCGGCGATCCGCTGCAGGCGCTCGCGCATCGGGCGCGTGAGCATGTTCTGGGAGCGGGAACGCTGCTTGCGCGGCACGAGCTGCACGAAGACGTTGACGCGGTGCTTGCCCTGCACGAAGCCGGTGTTGATGGTCGCGTAGGTGTACTTGACCTCGGGAAACTCGCGCAGCGCCGCTTCGGCCTGCTGCGCCTTGGATTGCGTGAGCTCGAGCGAGGAGCCGACCGGGGTCTTGAACTGCACCTGCAGCTCCGAGAGGTCGGGATCGGGCACGAACTCCGAGCCGAGGAACTTGCCCAGGCCGCAGCTCGAGAGAAAGCTCGTCAGCGCGATGGCGATCACGGTCTTGCGGTGCGCGAGGCTCCATGCAAGAAGCTTTTCGTACCGGAGGGTCATTTTTTCGACGAAAGCGTGAAACCAGGCCATCGTCCGGCCGAGCGGCCCGGCGCCGAACCGGCCTTCGGCCTGCGGGTCGTGCCAGATCGAGGAGAGCATCGGATCGAGCGTGAAGGACACGAACATCGAGATGAGCACCGCGGCGACCACGGTGACGCCGAACTGGTGGAAGAAGCGCCCGATGATCCCGCCCATGAAGCCGACCGGCAGGAACACCGCCACGATCGAGAGCGTCGTGGCGAGCACGGCAAGGCCGATCTCCTGCGTGCCGATGAGCGCCGCCTCGTGATGCCCCTTGCCGAGCCCGACATGGCGCACGATGTTCTCGCGCACCACGATCGCGTCGTCGATGAGCAGGCCCACCGAGAGCGAGAGCGCCATGAGCGTGAGCAGGTTCAGGGTGAAACCGAACGCGTAGATGAAAAGAAAGGTGCCGATGAGCGCGATCGGCAGCGTGAGGCCGGTGATCACCGTGCTGCGCCAGGAGGCGAGGAAGAGAAAGACGATGGCGATCGTGAGCGCCGCGCCCTCGATCATGGTCTTCTTCACGTCGTCCACCGAATTGCGGATGCTGGTCGAGGCGTCGCGCACGATCTCGACCCGCACGTCGGCCGGAAGGAAGGTGCCGAGCTCCTTCACGACGCGGCGCACGCCGTCGACCACGGCGATCGTGTTCTCGCCCTGCGCCTTGACGATGTCGATCGAGAGCGCGCGCTGGCCGTTGATGAGCGCGGCGTTCTCCTCCTCCTGCTGGCCGTCCTCGATCTCGGCGACCTGCCCGAGCGTGACGGCCTTGCCGCCGCGGCGCGCGACGATGAGATTCCTGAAATCCTGCGGCGTGTTGAGACGCGCCTTGATCTGCACGATCTTCTCGCTGCTCGCGCCGATGATGCTGCCCGCCGGCAGGTCCTGGTTCTCGGTCTGCAGCGCCTTCAGCACCTGGTCGGCGCCGATTTTCTGCGCTTCCAGCGCTTCCAGGTTGAGGTAGACCTTGATCTCGCGCTTGACGCCGCCGACGAGCGTCGCCTGGCCGACGCCGCCGACGTTCTCCAGGCGCTTCTTGATCACCTGGTCGGCGAGCGTGGTGAGCTCGCGCAGGGAACGGGTCGAGGAGAGCACCGCGACCGAGGCGATCGGGAAATCGTCCGGGTTGAAGCGGCTGATCTTGGGCTCCTTGATCTCGTCGCGGAACTGCGGGCGGATGAGCGCGACCTTCTCGCGCACGTCCTGCGCGGCGAGCTTGGGGTCGACGGTGAGGTCGAACTCGATGATGACGGTGGAGCGGCCCTCGTAGGAGCGCGAGGAGAGCGTCTTGATGCCGCTTACCGTGTTGACCGCTTCCTCGATCTTGCGCGTGAGCTCTTCCTCGACGTTCTCCGGGGCCGCGCCCGGATATTCGGTGTCCACGACGACGACGGGAAAGGTGACGTCGGGAAACTGCTCGACCGAGAGCCGGCTGTAGGAAAAGAGGCCGAGCACGAGCAGCGCGGCCATCATCATGGTCGCGAACACGGGGTTCGCGATGCTGACGCGGGTGAACCACATCGGTTATTTGTCCTGCGGCCCGGCGAGTCGGGCGCTCGCGCCTTCGCGCAGCGCTCCCAGGTTGGCGCGCACGATGCGATCGCCGCCCGAGAGGCCGTCGACGACCTGCACGAGGCCGGCCGCGTCCGCCGGGCCGGTCTTGACGGGCTTGCGCCGGAGCTGGCCTTCGACGATCGCATACACGTAGGAGGTGCCGGCTTCCTCGCGCACTGCCGACACGGGGATGACGAGCGCGCCGTCCACGCTGCCGAGCAGGAGTCCGCCCTGCGCGAACATGCCTTTCCTCAGGCTCTGGTCGCGGTTGTCGATGACGGCGTAGACGTTGATCGAGCGCGAGCCGGCAATCGTCGCCGGGTTGATGCGCTCGATCGTGCCATCGAACTCGCGCCCGCCGAACCCATCGACGCGGAACTTGAGGCTCTGCCCGACCTTCACCTGGCCGATCGCGGTCGCCGGCACGGCGGCTTCGAGCTCCATGCGCGAAAGGTCGACCACGGTGACGACCTTGGCATCGAGCGGGACGCGCTCGCCGGCTTGCGCGTGGCGCTCGGCGACCATGCCGGCGAAGGGCGCGTAGAGGACCGAATCGGTCAGGCCTTTTCTCGCCACCACCAGATCGGCTTCCGCGGCGCGCAGCCTGGCGACGGCGACGTCGTAGTTGCTCTGCGTGTTGTCGAAGGAGTTCTGCGAGATGAAGCCCTTGTCGAGCAGCGCCTTCTGCGTGGCGCGGTTTTTCTGCGCCCAGGTGAGCTGCGCCTTCGCGGCCTCGACGTCGGCCTGACGCGCGGCGACGCGCGCGTTCACCTCGGTCGGGTCGATTTTCGCCACGACCTGGCCGCGCGCGACGCTCTGGCCCTCGCGCACCGGCACTTCGATCAGCTCGCCTGCGACCTTCGCCTTCACCGTGGCTTCGCTTAGCGTATTGAGCGTCCCCGTGAGCGGCAACATGCGCTCGAGCGCTCGCGGCTCGACGATATAGAGGTCGGCCTGGGTGAATTCGAGCACCGCCGGCGCCTGGTTGGCGGGAGGCGCGGGCCTCGTCTTCGCGCGCAGCGTGGCGAAGGCGCCCGCCGCGACGAGCGCCGCGGCGAGAACGGCGAGGTGGATTTTCCCGAGCTTCATGGCTTGAGGCCTCGTGAAAGCATGTCCACATGGGCTTCGATGAGCGCGTGCGGGTCGAGCTTGTCGTCCGAGCAGCACTCGAGCGAGTTGCGCCAGAGCGAAATCTGCAGCATCGGCGCGGCGAGCAGGTGCGCCGTCGCGTTCGGATCGACCGGACGGAACTCGCCGCGCTCGACGCCGCGCCGCACGACCGCGGCGAGCGTCTCGCGCCCCGGCCGGATGACCTCATCGACGTAGAAGCGCGCGATCTCCGGGAAGTTGCGCGCCTCCGAGATGATCAGCTTGGGGATGCCCGAGATGCGAGTCGAGCCGATGCGCTCCCACCAGGTCTTGAAAACGAGGCGCAGCAGCTCGAAGCTCGAGCCCTCGAACTGGCCGATCTGGCTGCGGAACTCCACCAGCCTCGCGACGAGCGCCTCGCGCACCACCGCCTTGAAGAGCTCTTCCTTGTTCGCGAAGTAGAGGTACAGGGTGCCCTTGGAGACCCCGGCGCGCGCTGCGACGTCCTCGAGGCGCGTATTGGCAAAACCGCGCTCGACGAAAAGCTCGAGCGCGGCGGCGGTGATCTCCTCCGGGCGGGCTTCCTTTCGGCGGGTCCAGCGCCGGGCGCCCCGGCTGGAAAGTCGATCATTCATAGGCGGAAAATAAAAGTAACTGACCGGTCAGTAATATATTATTGCGCTGCAAAAACGTCAAGCGCGGCAAACTATTGAGTACGCAGGGGTCCTGCCGCCGTGTCACGGGGGTCGGGTGAGACAAACCCTTTGAACCTGATGCCGGTAATCCGGCCGAAGGAAGCGATATGAACGCCAATCCCAAGTTTCTCGCCGCCACCGCTCAAGTCGATCAGGCGGCCATTCAGCCGCTGCCGAATTCGCGCAAGGTCTACGTCGGACCGCTGCGCGTGCCGATGCGCGAAGTGAGCCAGGCCGACACGCCGACCATGTTCGGCGGCGAGAAGAATCCGCCCATTTATGTCTACGACTGCTCGGGCCCTTACACCGATCCGGCGGCGAAGATCGATGTTCGCTCAGGCCTGCCAGCCTTGCGCGAAAAATGGATTGTCGAGAGGAACGATACGCAGTTGCTGGACGGCCCTTCCTCGCGCTACGGGCAGGAAAGGCTGGAGGATCCCAGGCTCGCGGAGCTGCGCTTCAATCTGAAGCGAAAGCCCCGGAAGGCGCGCGCCAACGCGAGCCAGATGCACTACGCGCGGCGCGGCATCATCACCCCGGAGATGGAGTACATCGCGGTCCGTGAGAACCTGCAGCGCGAGCAGTACATCGAGAGCCTCAAGGCGACCGGCAAGACCGGCGAGAAGATGCTCGAGCTCCTGATGAAGCAGCATCCCGGACAATCATTTGGCGCCTCGATTCCTCAAACGATAGATGCTGAATTTGTAAGATCAGAAGTGGCTCGCGGCCGCGCGATTATTCCCGCGAACATCAACCATCCCGAATCCGAGCCGATGATCATCGGGCGGAATTTCCTGGTGAAGATCAACGCCAACATCGGCAACTCGGCGGTGTCCTCCGGCATCGCCGAAGAGGTCGAGAAGATGACCTGGGCGATCCGCTGGGGCGCGGACACCGTGATGGATCTCTCCACGGGCAAGCACATCCATGAGACGCGCGAGTGGATCCTGAGGAATTCGCCGGTGCCGATCGGCACCGTGCCGATCTACCAGGCCCTCGAGAAAGTCGACGGCAAGGCCGAGGAGCTCACCTGGGAGATTTACCGCGACACCCTCATCGAGCAGGCCGAGCAGGGCGTGGACTACTTCACCATCCATGCGGGCGTGCTGCTGCGCTACGTGCCGATGACGGCGAAGCGCATGACCGGGATCGTCTCGCGCGGCGGCTCGATCATGGCCAAGTGGTGCCTCGCTCACCACCAGGAGAGTTTCCTCTACACGCACTTCGAGGAAATCTGCGAAATCATGAAGGCCTACGACGTCTCCTTCTCGCTGGGCGACGGGCTGCGTCCGGGATCGGGCTACGACGCGAACGACGAGGCGCAGCTTTCCGAGCTAAGGACGCTGGGCGAGCTCACGCAGATCGCCTGGAAGCACGACGTGCAGGTCATGATCGAAGGCCCCGGCCACGTGCCCATGCAGCTCATCAAGGAGAACATGGACCTGCAGCTGCGCGACTGCCACGAGGCGCCCTTCTACACGCTCGGGCCGTTGACGACCGACATCGCGCCGGGCTACGACCACATCACGAGCGCGATCGGCGCGGCGCAGATCGGCTGGTACGGCACGGCGATGCTCTGCTATGTGACGCCGAAGGAGCACCTCGGCCTGCCGAACAAGAAGGACGTAAAGGACGGCATCATCGCCTACAAGATCGCCGCGCACGCGGCCGATCTCGCGAAGGGCCATCCCGGCGCGCAGATCCGCGACAACGCGATCTCCAAGGCGCGGTTCGAGTTCCGCTGGGAAGACCAGTTCAACCTCGGCCTCGATCCGGATACTGCCAAGGACTTCCACGACGAGACGCTGCCCAAGGACTCGATGAAGGTGGCGCACTTCTGCTCGATGTGCGGGCCGCACTTCTGCTCGATGAAGATCACGCAGGACGTGCGCGACTACGTCGAGTCCGGCATGAAGGAGAAGTCGGTCGAGTTCGTGCGCAAGGGCGGCGAGATATACAACAAGACCTGATCGCCTCCTTCCTCAAGATTTTCCTCGCGGTGGCGATCGGGCTGCCGCTCGTCGTCTACCTGCTGCAGGATCGCCTCATCTTCCATCCGCTGTCGCTCTCCGATGCCGAGCGTTCCGCGGTCGGAAAGCGACACCCGGCCGTCCGGGAGGTCTTTCTCCGCAATGACAGCCAGAAAATCCATGCCTGGCACGTCGACGCGGGCAGAGACGCGCCGCTCGTCCTGTACTTCGGCGGCAACGCGGAAGACGTTTCCGGGATGATCGCCGAGGTGCTCGAGCACGCGCCCGGCGCGAGCTGGCTGCTGGTAAGCTATCGCGGCTACGGGGGAAGCGAGGGCGCGCCCTCGGCCGCCGCGATCACCCGCGATGCGCTTGCCTGGCACGATCACGCCGTGAAGGAATGGAAGCCGAAACGCGTGTTCGCCTTCGGCCGCAGCCTGGGCTCCGGGCCGGCCGTGCAGCTCGCCGGCGCCCGGTCTCTCGCCGGCGTCGTGCTCGTGGCGCCGTTCGACAGCCTGCACGCGGTGGCCAAGCGCTACTACTGGTACCTGCCGGTCGATCTTCTCCTCAAGCACCGCTTCGACTCGATCGAGCTTGCGCCGGGGATCACCGCGCCGCTCCTTTGTCTCGCGGTCGAGCGCGACGAGGTGATTCCGCCCGAGCATGCGCGCCGCCTGTATGACGCCTGGGCGGGCCCGAAGCAGTGGGTGCTGCTCCCGGGCGCGAGCCACGGCACGACCGACAGCCAGCCTGCGTTCTGGCAGAGCATCGGTCCGTTTCTGCAAAAATCCTGAGTATGGACGCCATCGTCTTCCTGAAGGCGCTTTTTCTCGGCATCGTCGAGGGCCTCACCGAGTTCCTGCCGATCTCGAGCACCGGGCATCTCGTCGTCGCGGGCGAGCTCGTCGGCGCGACCGGCGAGCGCTGGGACGTCTTCAAGATCGTGATCCAGACGGGCGCGATGTTCGCCGTCCTCTGGGAATACCGCGCGCGCTTCTTCAGGATCGACGTCGCGCTCTACCGCAACCTGGTCGTCGCCTTCATTCCCGCGGCGGTACTCGGCCTCCTTTTCTCGAAGTACATCAAGCAGTACCTGTTCCACGCCGTGCCGGTGGCGATGGCTTTTATCGTGGGCGGTGTGATCATTCTTCTTGTGGAAAAAAAATCATTCATTCCGAGGGTGCAAACCACTCAAGCGATGAACTGGCGGGATGCCTTGAAGGTCGGCATCGCCCAATGCTTCGCGCTCATTCCGGGAACGTCGCGCTCCGGGGCGACCATCATCGGCGGCATGCTCTTCGGCCTGTCGCGCCCGGCGGCGACCGAGTTCTCGTTCTTTCTCGCCGTGCCGACCCTCGTCGCCGCCGGCCTCTACGATCTCTGGAAGCACCGCGAGCTGCTTTCGTCCGCCGACGTGCCCGTCTTCGGGGTGGGCGCGGTCGCCGCATTCGCGTCGGCGTTCGTCGTTGTGCGCTGGCTCATCCGCTACGTGGCGACGCACGACTTCAGGCCCTTTGCCTGGTATCGAATCGCCTTTGGCGTGCTGGTGCTCTTCACGGCATACTTGGGCTGGATCGACTGGGCCGCCTGAGACACCCCTTTGAACGCACTGCTGCGCCTCGCGAGGGGCATCGACAAGCTGAATGAGTTCATCGGCCGCTCGGTCTCCTGGCTCGGGCTCGCCGCGGTCGTCATCTGCGCCGGCGCGGCGCTCGCGCGCTACGCGCTCAACATCGGCTCCAATGCCTGGCTCGAGATCCAGTGGTATCTCAACGCCGCCGTCTTCCTGCTCGTCGCGGGCTACACGCTCAAGCGCCACGAGCACGTCAACATCGACGTGCTGGCCGGCAAGCTTCCGGCCCGGGTGCAGGCCTGGATCCACATCCTCGGCGGGATCTTCATGCTGCTGCCGGCGACCCTCATCATCGCCTGGTACAGCTGGCCCTCGCTCGTCAATTCCTACGGCATCCAGGAGTACTCGTCGGATCCCGGCGGCCTGATCCGCTGGCCGGTGCGGCTGCTGATTCCGGTCGCCTTCACGCTCCTCGCCCTGCAGGGCGTCTCCGAGATCATCAAGCGCGTCGGCTTCCTGCGCGGGCTCGTGCCGGAATCCGAGTTCGAGAAGAAGGGCCACGCCAGCTGATGCTTGCCGAATACATGGCGCCGATCATGTTCGGCGGACTGGTCGTGTTCCTCCTCATCGGCTACCCGGTCGCCTTCTCGCTCGCGTTTACGGGGCTCGCCTTCGGCTATCTCGGGGTCGAGCTCGGCATGCTGCAGCCGGTGCTCCTGCAGGCGCTGCCGGAGCGGGTGCTGGGCATCATGGGCAACTCGACGCTGCTTGCGATTCCGTTCTTCACCCTGATGGGCCTCATCCTCGAGCGCAGCGGCATGGCCGAGGACCTGCTCGACACCATCGGCCAGGTGTTCGGCTCGATCCGCGGCGGCGTCGCCTATGCGGTCGTCTTCGTCGGCGCGCTGCTCGCGGCCACGACCGGCGTGGTCGCCGCCTCGGTGCTCGCCATGGGCCTCATCTCGCTGCCGGTGATGATGCGCTACGGCTACTCGAACCGCCTCTCGACCGGCGTGATCGCCGCCTCGGGCACGCTCGCGCAGATCATCCCGCCCAGCCTGGTGCTGATCGTGCTCGCCGACCAGATGGGCGTATCGGTCGGGGACATGTACGAGGGCGCGCTCTTTCCCGGCCTGGGCCTCGCCGCCGCCTACGCGGTCTGGGTCTTCATCGTCTCCATGACGAAGCCCGAGGCGGCGCCCGGCTGCCCGCCCGAGATGCGCACGCTCCACGGCAGCAAGCTCGCGTGGCGCGTGATCACCTCGATGGTCCCGCCGCTCGTGCTGATTTTCCTCGTGCTCGGCACCATCTTCCTCGGCGTCGCCACGCCGACCGAGGGCGGCGGCATGGGCGCCACCGGCGCGCTCATCCTCGCGCTCGTGAAGCGCAAGCTTTCCTGGAAGCTGCTGCGCGAGGCGGTCGAGTCGACGGCCACGATGACCAGCTTCGTCATGTTCATCCTGGTCGGCTCGACCGTGTTCAGCCTCGTGTTCCGGGGCGTGGACGGCGACCTGTGGGTCGAGCGCCTGCTCCTGCACGTGCCGGGCGGCGCGCTCGGCTTCCTGATCGTGGTGAACGTGATGATCTTCCTGCTTGCGTTCTTCCTCGACTATTTCGAGATCGCCTTCATCATGGTGCCGCTGCTCACGCCCGTCGCGCAGAAGCTCGGCATCGACCTGATCTGGTTCGGCGTGCTGCTCGCGGTGAACATGCAGACCTCGTTCCTGCACCCGCCGTTCGGCTTCGCGCTGTTTTACCTGCGCAGCGTGGCCCCCAGGAGCGTGAAGACCTCCGACATCTACTGGGGCGCCATCCCGTTCGTCGTGATCCAGGTGCTCATGGTCGCGACGGTGATCGCTTTCCCGAACCTCGTCACGGGCAACGTCACCGAGGCGGCGACGGTCAAGGGAACCGGCGAAGAGGAGCTGAGGCGCCAGCTCGGCCTGCCTGCGCCGGGCGAGGCGGGGAAACCGCCCTCCGGCGAAGAGCAGAAATCAGACGACACGGCCTCCGAGATCGAGAAGGCGCTCCGCGGAGGAAAGTGAGTCGCTTGAAGCGCTGCCGATAAAAAACCCCGCCGAGGCGGGGTTTTTTTTATCGCGCCGCTCGCGCTATTTCTTGCCGAGCGGGTTGTTGTACACGAAGCTTTCGTACGCGAACTCCTGCACGCGGTGCCAGAGGAACTGGTCGGAGCGGAATTTTTTCCACGGCTCGTAGATTTTCTTCCACGCCGGGTTCTTGCCGGCCTCATCCTCGTAGAGCTCGTAGGCCGCGTTCTGCGCCGCCTTGAGGATGTCATTCGAGAACTGGTGCAGCTTGACGCCGTTCTTCACCAGCCGCTCGAGCGCGGGGACGTTCTTCGCGTCGTACTTGGCCATCATGTCGATGTTGGCCTCGTAGCAGGCCGCCTCGATCGCCGCCTGGTACTCCTTGGGCAGCTTTTCCCACTCTTTCAGGCCGACGTAGAACGAGTACATCGAATTCGATTCCCACCACCCCGGGAAGTAGTAGTGCGGCGCGACCTTGAAGAAGCCGAGCTTCTCGTCATCGTACGGGCCGACCCATTCGGCCGAGTCGATCGCGCCGCGCTCGAGCGCCGGATAAATGTCGCCGCCGGCGATCTGCTGGGGCACCGCGCCGAGCCGCGCCATTACCTCGCCGCCCAGGCCCGCGATGCGCATCTTCACGCCTTTGAGGTCGTTTACCGAGCGCACTTCCTTGCGCCACCAGCCGCCCATCTGGGCGCCGGTGTTGCCGGCCGGAAACGGAATGAAGCCGAAGTCCTTGAAGAAGGCGCGCACCAGGTCCTGCCCGCCGCCGTAGTACATCCAGGCGTTCTGCTCGCGCTGGTTCATGCCGAAGGGCAGCGTGGTGTCGAACGCGAAGGCCTTGTTCTTGCCCACGAAGTAGTAGCTCGCGGTGTGCGCGCATTCGATGGTGCCCTGCTGGAGCGCATCGACCACGCCGAAGGCGGGCACGATCTCGCCCGCGGCAAACACGCGAATCTGGAACTTGCCGCCCGTGATCGCCTCCACCCGCTTGGCGACGACCTCGCCGCCGCCGAAGATCGTGTCGAGGCTCTTGGGGAAGCTCGAGGCACAGCGCCAGCGGATGTTGGGCAGGGCCGGGGTTTGCGCGATCGCGCTCGAAACCGCGGCGCTGCCGGCGAGCGCGGCGGCGCCGCCTGCGAGAAATTTACGGCGTTTCATGGCTTTCCTCCTCCTTTGGGAACCGGTTGCTATCTAGGCACAACTTCGTCCGTTACGCCATGAGCCGGGTCAACCGAGCGCTCAGCTTTGTGTCCAGGGCAGGCCGGCTTTGCGCCAGCCGCCCACGGTGTTGCGGTGCTGCTCGGCGTCCTTGTCGCCTTCGAAGCCTTCGAGCACGTTATAGGCATCCTTGTAGCCCGCCTGCGCGGCCGCCTGCGCCGCGGCGTCCGAGCGCGCGCCCGAGCGGCACAGGAACATCACCGTGTCGTCGCGCGAAACCACCGCGGAAAGCTCGGCGATGAATTCGGGATTGGGCCGGTTGCCGGGCCAGGTCTGCCACTCGATCGCGATGCTGCCCGGGATTTTTCCCACGTATTGCAATTCGGGTTTTGTTCTCACGTCGACGAGCTTGGCGCCGGCCTTCATGAGCGCCTGCGCCTCGGCAGGGAGCAGCGCGCCAGCGTAGGAAAGGCCCTTTTCCCTGGCGCGCTCGGCGGCTTTTTTGCGGAGGTCGTCCATGGCTTCCGATTATAGGCAGGCGCCATGGCGGCACCGGACCGGTGCGACACGGCGCTCCTTCGCACCATCCCAGTGCAAATCCATCGGGTAGAATCGCACCGACTTGGTCGGCGGAGGAGGCCGGCCGGGGACGCGGGCGTTTGGCATGGATTCTGCTGAGGCAAGCGGGTCCGGCTGGGGGTTCAGCCTGTGTTTTCTTAATACCCGTGCTTAGGGAGATCCAGAAATGGCGATGACGCCTGATGACGTATTGAAGCTGATCAAGGACAAGGAAGTGAAGTTCGTGGACGTGCGCTTCACGGACACGCGCGGCAAGGAGCAGCACGTATCGGTGCCGGGCAAGTACTTCACCAAGGACAAGTTCACCGACGGCCACGCCTTCGACGGCTCGTCGATCGCCGGCTGGAAGGGCATTCAGGCCTCCGACATGCTGCTCATGCCCGATCCGAGTTCGGCGCGCATGGATCCGTTCACCGACGAAGCGGTGCTCAACATCACCTGCGACGTGATCGAGCCCACCGACGGCAAGCCCTATAACCGCTGCCCGCGCGGCATCGCCAAGCGCGCCGAGGCGTATCTCAAGTCGAGCGGGCTGGGCGACATCGCCTACTTCGGTCCCGAGCCCGAGTTCTTCATCTTCGACGGCGTGACCTGGAGCGTCGACATGTCGGGCGCGTCGGTGAAGATCAAGTCGGAAGAGGCGCCCTGGTCCACGGGCATCGAGTACGAGGCGGGCAACATGGCGCACCGCGCGCCGGTGAAGGGCGGCTATTTCCCCGTGCCGCCGGCCGACACGCTGCAGGACATTCGCAACGCGATGGCCCTCTCGCTGGAGCAGCAGGGCGTCGAAGTGGAAGTGCATCACCACGAAGTAGCGGCCGCGGGCCAGTGCGAGATCGGCACCCGCTTCGCGCCGCTCGTGCAGCGCGCCGACTGGATGCAGATCCTCAAGTACACGGTGTGGAACGTGGCGGCGTCCTACGGCAAGACCGCGACTTTCATGCCCAAGCCCGTCGTCGGCGACAACGGCTCGGGCATGCACGTGCATCAATCGGTGTGGAAGGGCGGCAACAACCTCTTCGCCGGCAACCTCTACGCGGGTCTGTCGGAGTTCGCGCTGCACTACATCGGCGGCATCATCAAGCACGCGAAGGCGCTGAACGCGATCACCAACCCGGGCACGAACTCCTACAAGCGGCTGGTGCCCGGATTCGAGGCGCCGATCAACCTCGCCTACTCGGCGAAGAACCGCTCGGCCTCGTGCCGCATTCCGTACGTGTCGAGCCCGAAGGCGCGCCGCGTCGAAGTGCGCTTTCCCGACCCGACCGCGAACGCCTACCTCGCGTTCTCCGCCATGCTGATGGCGGGCCTCGACGGCGTGCAGAACAAGATCCACCCGGGCGATCCCATCGACAAGGATCTCTATCACCTGCCGCCGGAAGAAGCGGCCAAGGTCCCGCACGTGTGCGCTTCGCTGGAAGAAGCGCTCGGGCACCTCGAGAAAGACCACGCCTTCCTCACCAAGGGCGGCGTGTTCGACGAGGACTTCCTCGAGTCCTACATCGCGCTCAAGATGGACGAGGTCACGCGCTTCCGCATGACGACCCATCCGGTCGAGTTCGACATGTACTACAGCTCGTAAGCCGGCCAGGCCCCCGGGCGTCAAGGAAGGGACGGGATAAACCCGTCCCTTTCTTTTTGGGTGAACCGCTCGCCGAAAAAACCCTATAATTCAGACGGATTCCATCGCATGCGACATTTTGGTGCACTCATCGTCCTCGCTCTCGCCCTGTCAGGGGCGGCGCGCGCGCAAAGCGAGATCTGGAAGTGCGTCGACGAGCGCGGGCGCCCGCTCTACACCAGCGACAAGCGTGAGACCGCGGGCAAGAAGTGCGAGCTCGTTTCGCGCGAGGTGAATGTCGTGCCGGCGCAAAAGGCCGCCTCCAAGCAGCCCTCGCCGGCCAACTTTCCCAAGGAGTCGGCGGCCGATCGCGCGGCGGCGAAGTCCAAGCAGCGCGAGACGCTCGAGCGCGAGCTCTCGCAGGAGGAGAGCATGCTCGCGGACGCAAGACGCAAGCTCGCCGAGCAGGAAGCAGTCCGCAGCGGCGACGAGAAGAACTACGCGCGCGTACTCGACCGGCTGCGCCCCTACCAGGACGCCGTGGAAGTCCACACCAAGAACGTCGACGCGCTCAAGCGAGAGCTCGGCAATCTTTCGCGCTGAGGCAGTTTCCGAACGGCCCGGGGTTACTTCCTTCCCCATGTCCGCCGCCGCGTACGCGGGTCTCGAGCTCCTCGCCACGGCCGTCGTCGCGCTCGATTCGAAATACGTCGTGCGCTATGCCAATCCCGCGGCCGAGAGCCTTCTCGACGCGGGCGCCCGCTCGCTGATCGGCCAGGCGTTACCGCCGCTCTTCGCGGATCCCGCGGCGCTCGAGGCGACGCTCGCCGAGGCGCTCGCCGTGCACTGGAGCTACCGCGCGCAGATCGTGAGCTATGAGCGACCGGGGCGCGAGCCGCTGCCCCTTGCCTGCGTGGTCACGCCGATCGAGCGCGCGCCCGCACCGCTCCTCGTCGAGTTGAGGCCGATCCAGGAGCAGCTGCGCTTCGAGCGCGAGGAGCGCATGCTCGGGCAGCAGGAGCTCTCCCGCGAGCTGATCCGCAACCTCGCGCACGAGATCAAGAACCCGCTTGGCGGATTGCGCGGCTCGGCGCAGCTGCTCGAGCGCGAGCTCGACCGGCCCGAGCTGCGCGAATACACGCGCGTGATCATCAAGGAAGCCGATCGCCTTCAGTCGCTGCTCGACCGGCTGCTCACGCCGCGGCGCGCGGTTAAGGTGTCGGAGGTGAACATCCACGAGGTGCTCGAGCGGGTACGAAGCCTCGTCCTCGCCGAGTTTCCGCAGGGGATCGCCTGCCAGCGCAATTACGACCCGAGCGTGCCCACGCTGACGGGCGATATCGAGCAGCTCATCCAGGCGATCCTCAACCTGGTGCGCAACGCCGCGCAAGCGCTCCTTTCCGAGGCAAACGCAGGCAAGGGCGGAACGATCGTGCTGCGCACCCGCGCCGCACGGCAGGTCACGCTCGCCCGGCGCCGGCACAAGCTGGCATTGGAATTGCAAGTCATCGACGACGGGCCGGGCATCCCGGAAGAGATCCGCGACCGCGTCTTCAATCCCCTCGTTTCCGGGCGTGAAGGCGGCACCGGATTGGGACTCGCGCTCGTGCAGACGTTCGTGCACAACCACGGCGGCGTGGTCGAGTTCGACAGCCGCCCGGGGAGAACCGCATTTACCATCCTGCTGCCGCTGTCATGAAGCCGGTCTGGATCGTCGATGACGACCGCTCGATCCGCTGGGTGTTCGAGAAAGCGCTCAGCCGGGAAGGCATCTCCTACAGCTCGTTCGCCTCGGCGCGCGAGGCGCTCGAGGCGCTCGCCGAGGGCGCGCCCCAGGTGCTCGTCTCCGACATCCGCATGCCCGGACAGTCGGGCATCGAGCTGCTGCAGGAGGTGAAGGAGAAGCACCCCGCAGTCCCGGTCATCGTCATGACGGCGTATTCCGATCTCGAGTCGGCGGTCGCCGCATTCCAGGGCGGCGCCTACGAGTACCTGCCCAAGCCCTTCGACGTCGACCAGGCGGTCGAATTGATCCGCCGCGCGCTCGGCGAAAGCGAGCGCGAGCAGGGCGTGCACGAGCCGGTGGCCAAGGCGCCCGAGATCCTCGGCCAGGCGGCGGCGATGCAGGAGGTGTTCCGCGCGATCGGCCGGCTCGCGCAATCGAGCGCGACCGTCCTCATCACCGGCGAGTCGGGCACCGGCAAGGAGCTCGTCGCGCGCGCGCTGCACCGGCACAGCACGCGGGCGCCGAAGCCGTTCATCGCCATCAACACGGCGGCGATGCCGAAGGACCTGCTCGAGTCCGAGCTCTTCGGGCACGAGCGCGGCGCCTTTACCGGAGCGCAGGCGCTGCGCCGTGGCCGCTTCGAGCAGGCCGAAGGCGGAACGCTGTTCCTGGACGAGATCGGCGACATGCCCGCCGAGTTGCAGACGCGGCTCCTGCGCGTGCTCTCGGACGGGACTTTCTATCGCGTCGGCGGCCACGAGCCGCTGAAGGCGAACGTGCGCGTCATCGCCGCCACCCATCAGGACCTCGATGCGCGCGTGCGCGAAGGGGCGTTCCGCGAAGACCTGTATCACCGCCTGAACGTGATCCGGGTGCGGCTTCCCGCATTGCGCGAGCGGCGCGAGGATATCCCGCTCCTCACGCGCCATTTCCTCGCGAAGAGCGCGAAGGAACTGGGCGTCGAGCCCAAGCGCCTTACCGACGAAGTGCTTGCTCACCTCGGCGGCATGGATTTCCCCGGCAACGTGCGCCAGATCGAGAACCTGTGCCACTGGCTCACCGTGATGGCGCCCGGCCAGGCGATCGGCGTCGCGGATCTTCCGGCCGAATTCCGCGGCGAGGGCACGGGCGCCGCACCGCAAGCCGCCGATTGGGTCGCCGCGCTCGAGCAGGAAGTCGAGCGGCGCCTCTCGCGCGGGGAGACCGGGCTTCTCGATCAGCTTTCGCGCCAGTTCGAGCGCGCGCTCATCGCACGCGCCCTCGCGCGCACCGGCGGGCGGCGCATCGAGGCGGCGAACCTGCTGGGGATGGGGCGAAACACCATCACCCGGAAAATCCAGGACCTCGGCATCGGTGATGCCGAAGAAAGCTAGAACCTAAGCCGCTTTTCGGCGGTTCGCTTCGAGCCGCGCGTCGACCGTCGCGACGATTTCGTCGATCGCGGGATTGCGCATGCCCTTTTGCGCGCCGATCGCCTTCACGAGGCGGTCCGTGCGCTCGATGTTCGGCGCGCCGGCGGCCACGGCCCGCGCTGCCGAGGAAGGCGTAACCAGCGATTGCGCGGCGGCGGCGTATTTCTCGAAGGGCACGAGATCGTTCTGATTCGCGCCCAGCGTCACGCAAAGCTTCACCACCCAGTGGTAGACCGAGCGGGACGTTTCCAGGTCGGAGTGGACCGCGTCCTTGATCGGGCGAATGCCGTCGCGCTGGATGCAGCGGTAGTTGCCGGCGAGCAGCATGGCCCACTTGGCGAGCGGGACAAACACCGAGTCGTGCACCTTCAGCTTCACGGGCAGCTCCAGCTTCTTGCCGTCCACCTCGAAGCGCGCCGCCTCTACGTCGGCCGCCAGGCGCCGCAGGATCGCCGTGTGCTCGACGGAGGCGAAGCTCGCGGCCTTGAAGTTGGTCGGCAGCCGCACCTGCAGCACGTTGACCTTGTCCTCGGGCGGGCGGAAGGCCTGCGGATCGGGGCTGCAGAGCGTCATGCACTTCGGGTCGAAACCATCCCAGACCGTCGCGTCGGCGAAGCAATCGCGCAGCGACGCCATCGACAGGCCCGGAATGCGCGCCAGATAGGGCAGCGGCGGGATGTTCATGATCGACATGCACGGCACCTTCGCTTTTGCGACGGCATCGAGCAGCTCCCGCACGCCGGCCGAACGGTACTGGGGCTCCTGCATCGCGAGCACGACGAGGTCGTACTGCGAGGGATTCACGCCGGCGGTGCCGCCCGCGGTGAGCTTTCCGGGCAGGCGCCGCGTGTTGATCTCGACCAGGCCGTCGTGGCCCTTCACAGGCATGCGCACGATCGCGCCTTCGCGGTTGATGAGGTCGGCTTCGGCCGGCAGGCAGATCAGGTGGCAGTCGTGGCCGGCGAGCGCGAGCTTGGTCGCGAGCAGCGAGCCATACGAGGCACCGAGACTGAGAATGCGATAGCGAGGGGTCATTTTCGCAATCCCGCAATGTGGAATGGGCTGCCGCCCATCGGGAGGTGGAGCCTACTCCTCTCGGCCGCCGATTTCATGTTGCGGCGCCACATTTCATTACATAAAATGCTGCGATGCACATGTCCCTCCCTCTCCCGCAAGGCATTTCAGTCTTGGGCCAAATCGCTCCCGAGTTCGCGCAGATCCTGAGCCCGGAGGCGCTCGCGTTCGTGGCGGCGCTGCACCGGCGCTTCGAGTCGCGACGGCAGGACCTGCTTGCGATGAGGGCGGAGAGGCAGCGCCAGTTCGACATGGGCGTGATGCCCGAT
>DATAID010000091.1:0-2853 GCA_036262835.1 Burkholderiales bacterium
GTAGATGCGCCCGACGAAGGGGGAGATGAGCGTCACGCCCGCGTCCGCGCACGCCGCGGCCTGCGCAAACGAGAAGAGCAAGGTCATGTTGCAGTGGATGCCCTCGCGCTCGAGCTTTTCCGCCGCGCGGATGCCTTCCCAGGTGCTCGCGAGCTTGATGAGCACGCGCTCCTTGTCGATGTTCTGTTTTTGATAAAGCTCCACGAACTTCCGGGCTTTTGAAATGCTGCCTTCGACATCAAAGGAAAGGCGCGCGTCCACTTCCGTGGAAACGCGGCCCGGGATCAGCTTCAGAATCTCGCAGCCGAAGTTGACGAACAGCTGGTCGAGGTCCTTCACGACCAGGTGCGAAAAGCGCTTGTCCTGCGCGACCGAGAGCAGGAGCGACGGGTTGGTCGTCGCGTCCTGCGGCTGCCAGCGCGCGATCGCGTCGAGGTCGCCGGTGTCGGCGACGACGGTGGAATGGCGGCGCAGGGATTCGAGTTGGGTGCTCACAGGACAGCAGGATACAACGCGGAGGGGCGCATCACGGCTCGTTCGTGAGATTCTGTCAGGCGCCATTACAAAACATCACCTTGGAAAATGAAACCATCGGCAGGCGCGTAGGGTGATGACATGAAGGTGCACCGTTTGGCGCAGATCAACTACGCGATCCGGACGGCCGCTTTTGCCTGGTGTTTCCTCGTGGTCGGGCTGGTGCTGGGGGAGCGCCAGGCGGGCGCCGGCCCCTGGAGCGCGGCGGTGCTCCTTTTCCTCGCCTATCCGCACCTCGCCTGGCTGCGCGCCGCCAGGTCCGCCGATTCGCGCCGCGCCGAGCGGCAGACGCTCTACGTGGACGCGGTGCTCCTTGGCGCGATGCTCGCCGCGCTCGGCTTTCCGACCTGGGTGCTCTTCGCCGCGCTCTTCAGCACGGCGCTCAACAACATCGTGGTGCGCGGCGCGGCGGGCGGCGCGGTCTCGATCGTGTGCTTCGCCGGCGGCGCGCTCGCCTGGATCCTGCCGATGGGGCTCATGTACTACCCCCATACGAGCAGCCTCGTCACGACGCTCTGCTTCGTCGGCTCGGTCGCCTACGCGTGCGGCGTGGGCGCGGTCGTGCACCGCCAGCAGCAGCGGCTGCGCGAGGCGCGCGAGAGCCTGCGCCAGGAAGAGCGGCGCTACCGCCTCATCACCGAGCACGCGGCCGACCTCGTCGCCATGGTCGACCGCGACGGGCGCTGGCTGTACGCGAGCCCCTCGTACGCGAAGATCCTGCCCGAGGAAAACCTCGGCGTCGGGCGCGACGCGTTCGCCTCCTTGCACGAGGAAGACCAGTTCCGCGTGCGCGGCGCGCTGCAGGTCGTAATGCGGAGCGGCGAATCCTGCCGCCTGCGCATGCGCCTTCGCACGCTCGATGGCGACGTGCGCCGCTTCGAGGCGCTCGTGCATCCGGTGAACGCGGAGGACGGCTCGATCACGGGCGCAGTGATCGCGGCGCGCGACGTCACCGAGCTGCGCGACCGCGAGGAGCAGCTCGAAGTCGCCGCGCACGCCTTCGAGCGCATGAGCGAGGCGATGGTCATCTCGAACGCCGCCGGACGCATCCTCACCATCAACCACTCCTTCACGCGCATCACCGGCTACGCGGCCGAGGAGGTGATCGGCCGGCAGGAGAGCGACTTCCGCTCGGCCATGCAGCCGCCGGCTTTCTACGACGACCTCTACGCCGAGGTGCTGCGCCACGGCTACTGGACGGGCACCACCTGGTGCCGGCGGCGCGACGCCAGTGTGTACCGGGAATGGCGCAGCGTCTCGGCAGTGAGCGATCCGGAAGGGCGGGTCACCCACTTCGTCAGCCTCTTCCGCGAGCTGAACGGCCACGCGGCCGACGCCCACCCCGCCAAGTCCGCCTGACAAGCCCGTAGGATTATGAAAAATAAGCTTTATTTTCTTTTGATGGGGGCGTAAACTTCGGCGCCAATTGAAACGTTGAGATAACTCTCTAAAAAGAAGAACAAAAACAGCGAAGGAGACGCGGGCTTGCAGCCGACCGACATCAGGAATCCCGACTACTTCCACAAGGTTGTCGATTGCCAGTGGGCCTGCCCGGCCCACACTCCGGTCCCCGAATACATCCGATTGATCGCCGCAGGCCGGTACTCCGACGCCTACCTCGTCAATTGGCGCTCCAACGTCTTCCCCGGCATCCTCGGCCGCACCTGCGACCGGCCCTGCGAGCCCGCCTGCCGGCGGGGGCGGGTCGAGGACGAGAACCTCGAGAAGCCCGAGCCGGTCGCGATCTGCCGGCTGAAGCGAGTGGCCGCAGACCTGAAAGAAAAAGAATCCGTCCAAAGCAGGCTCCCGCAGAAACCCCAGAAAACCAACGGCAAAAAGATCGCGTGCGTCGGCGCGGGTCCGGCGTCGCTCACCGTGGCGCGCGATCTCGCGCCGCTCGGCTACGAAGTCACCGTGTTCGACCAGGATCCGCGCGCCGGCGGCATGATCTGGTCGCAGATCCCGCGCTTCCGGCTGCCGCTGGAGGTCATCGACGAGGAGGTGGGCTACATCCTCGGCCTGGGCGTGACCTTCAAGCAGCGGAAAATCGATTCGATGAAAGCGCTGCTTTCGGAGGGCTACGACGCCGTGTTCGTGGGATCCGGCGCGCCAAGAGGAAGAGATTTAGAGATACCTGGAAGAAAAGAGGCGGCAAAAAACATTCACATCGGCATCGACTGGCTGTCGTCCGTCTCCTTCGGCCACACCTCGAAGATCGGCAAGCGCGTCATCGTGCTCGGCGGCGGCAATACCGCGATGGACTGCTGCCGCACCAGCCGGCGCCTGGGCGGCGAGGACGTGAAGGTCATCGTGCGCTCC
>DATAID010000092.1:0-91406 GCA_036262835.1 Burkholderiales bacterium
GGTCCGGCGACCGTCTGCGCGCGCCACGAGGAGTGGGCGAGCGTGGACATCGGCGAGCGGACGCGCCTGAACGGGCGCCAGGGCGTGCGCTACCTCATGGAAGAGGGCCTGAACGTCATGGACCCGGAGACGATGAAGCCCGTGCCGGCCGACGGCGAGACCATGGGCGAAATCATGTTCCGCGGCAACATCACCATGAAGGGCTACCTCAAGAACCCGGCCGCGTCGCAAAAGGCCTTCGCCGGCGGCTGGTTCCACTCGGGCGACCTGGCGGTGATGCAGCCCGACGGCTACGTGAAGATCCGGGACCGCTCGAAAGACGTGATCATCTCGGGCGGCGAGAACATTTCCTCGCTCGAAGTCGAGGACGTGCTCTATCGCCATCCCGCGGTGCTCGCCGCCGCCGTTGTCGCCATGCCTGATGAAAAGTGGGGAGAGACGCCTTGCGCGTTCATTGAAGTAAAGCCCGATTCGAAAACGACGGAAAAAGAAATTATCGATTTCTGCAGAACCCATCTCGCGAAATTCAAGTCGCCGCGCGCGGTGGTGTTCGGCGAGCTGCCGAAGACCTCGACCGGCAAGATCCAGAAGTTCGTCCTGCGCGAGAAGGCGAAATCCGCCAGCGCCATCGACACCTGAGGAGCCTCCCGTGAGCGCACAACCGCAAGATTTGCAGCCCGTCCTCCTGCGCGAGGACCGCGACGGCATCTGCACGCTGACCCTGAACCGCCCGCAGCAGATGAACCTGCTGACGAGCGAGATGCTCGAGGCGCTGCAATCGGCCTTCGAGTCGCTGCAGAACGATGCGAAGACCCGCGTCGTCGTCCTGGCGGCCACGGGCAAGGGGTTCTGCGCCGGCCACGACCTGAAGGAGATCCGGTCCCTGGGCGAGCAGCCGAAGATCGCGGAGCTCTTCGCCAGGTGCAGCCGCATGATGATGACCATTTCCTGGCTGCCGCAGCCGGTGATCGCGAAAGTGCAGGGCGCCGCCGCCGCGGCCGGGGCGCAGCTCGTCGCGCAGTGCGACCTCGCCGTGGCCGCCGAAACGGTCAAGTTCGTCACCTCGGGCGTGAGCTGGGGCTTTTTCTGCTCGACCCCCGGCGTCGCGATCGGGCGCAACCTGCAGCGCAAGCACGCGATGGAGATGCTGCTGACGGGCGAGCCGATTGACGCCAGGCGGGCGATGGAGTGGGGGCTCGTCAATCGGGTGGTCGCCCCCGAGGCGCTTGATTCTGAAGTTCTCAAGTTGGCCCAACTCCTTGCCTCCAAACCCCCTGCAACGCTCGCTGCAGGAAAGCGCGCGTTCTACCAGCAGATGGACCTGCAGCTCGGCCGCGCCTACGACCTCGCCTCGGAGGTGATCTCCGCCAGCTTCGCCCACCCGGAAGGCAAGGAGGGCATGGCCGCCTTCATCGAGAAGCGCAAGCCGGACTGGAAAGCCTGATCCCCGCCTGGCGCGCGGCCGCCACGCTCGGCAACGCGCTGATGACCGGCCTCGTGCTGGGGCTCGTCTCCCGGCGCGGCGCCTCGGTCGCCCGCAACTACGTCTTCGCGCATTTCCGGCGCCAGCATCTCGACAAATTCCTGCCCGGGCTCGCCAAGCTCGGGCTCTCGGGCGAGCCGCACGCGGTGGCCTGCGCGCTCTATCACTTCCGCTCCAACGCGCTCGGCGGCGTGCACACCGAATTCCACCGTGAATCGGACCGCAAAGCCTGGGTGCGCTACCCGCCGCCGCGCTGGATCTGGCACGGCACCGCGATCGCCGGCGTGCCCTCCGAAGTCTCGGCGGCGATGCTGCACGGCTGGCACGGGCACAACGGCGTCTCGCTCGGCAATCCGCGCCTGGGCTTCGTCTGTACCGGCATGACTGTCGACGGCATGCCGGGGCTCGAGGGCTACTACCTCGAGCACGACCGCGAGCTCGCCCCGGAAGAGCGCGTGCGCTTCGCCTACGGCGAGGAGACGATGCCGCCGGCGCAGTCCATGCCCGCGCTCGATCCGAAAGAGTGGCCCGAGGAGCGGCTCGAGCGCACGCATCGCGCCTACGCGGTCGAATACGTGCGCACGATGCTGCGCGTGCTGCCCGAGGCGGCAGGCTCCTATGACGAGCTGGCGCGCGTCGCGCGCCTGATCGGGCTGCAGTACCACGAGGCGCTCGCCGCGGAGCTCGGCTACCCGACCAACCTGAGCGAAGGCACCGGGCGCAGCGCGGAGCTCTTCGCGGGCTGGCTTGAAGCGGTCTTGCGCGGGCACGGCGAGGACGTCGAGCGCGAAGGCGCCATCGTCCGGATGACGGGCTGGCGCCTAGGCGAAGGCCTCCCGTCGCCCGAGCCGGCCTTCAAGGCGTGGAACGAGCTCTGGGTCGGCGCCTGCGCGGCGCACGATCGCTTCCTCAAGCTGAGCCCCTCGCGAACCGACGCCCGCGTCGAGTGGTCGATCGCGCTCTGATCATCCGCAACCCGGCCGCCGGGCGAGGGCGGGCCCGAAGGCTGTGGCCTTCCATTCGCGAGCGCCTTTCAGGGTTTGAATTTGACGAAGCCATTACCTCCCGGCGCGGCGAGGGAACCGCGATTGCAGAAAAGTCAAAGCATTCCCTTGTCATCGCTTGCGGCGGAGACGGCACGGTGCACGAAGTCGTGAATGGCTTGATGCGCGCGGGCGGAAAGGCGGCGCTGGGCGTCATTCCGCTCGGCAGCGGCGATGATTTCGCCAAGATGCTGGGGTCCGGCGATCCGCTGGAAAGAATTCTTGGCGGGAATAAAAGAAAAGTAGACGTCGGCAAGATCACCGCGGATGGCGAAACCCGCTACTTCGCCAACGGCATGGACATCGGCTTCGGCGCGCACGGAGCGCGCCATGTCGCCTCCGTCCCGCGTTTTCTCACCGGGCTGGGCGCCTACCTCGCGGCGCTCGTCCTGACGCTCGTGCGCTATCCGCTCCTGGAAGTGCGCATCCGGCTCGACGACGGACCCGAGCGCGCGATCACGACGGTGATGGCGGCCCTCATGAACGGGACGACCTTCGGCGGAAGCTTTCGCGTCTGCCCTGAGGCACGCGCGGACGACGGCGAGCTCGACGTGCTGATCGTCGATGCGCTCGGCCGGCTCGAGATCCTCGGCCTCGTGCCGCGGATCATGCGGGGCGCGCACGCGGGCGACCCGCGCCTGGAGCTGCGGCGCGCGCGGACGGTGAGAATCGAGTCGAGCGAGCCGCTCCTCGTGGAAGCCGACGGCGAGATCGCCTTCGGCGGCGCTCGCCGCCTCGAGATCGGGCTGCTACCCGGTGCGCTGACCGTTCTGGCCTGACTTCGCGCCGGCGAGGCGCTTTTGCCAGGCGGCGCGGCGGAACGTGCGCCGCCGCGTGGGTGCCGCGGCGTTGCGCTTCACGTATTCCTGCAGGCGCGCCTCCACGGTCTGGCGGATCGTCTTCGGCACGGTCGGCGCGGCCTCGGCGAACCTCGCCATGACCTCCTCGGCGAGGCGCTGGTCGTCGCGCGTGCCCGAGCCGAGCCCGTCATGGAAAAAGCCGCCCTGGCGGTGCCAGACCAGCGCCCGCTCGCTCGAGGCGATGCCGTAGCAGAGCTGGAAGAGGATGACCTCGCCCTCGCGCGTCTGCCAGACGAAGAGGTCGAAGAAGTCGTCGTGAAACCAGCGCCGCCGGGCGGGGGGCTCGTCTGCGACGCCGACGATTTCGTGGAGCATGCGGCCCGTTGGACCGCATCGCTTGTACGAGGTTCGATGACGTCGCCCGGCAGCGACGCCATTCAGAGCCAATCCGGCGCCGGCAGGCCCTTCGACTTGAGGAACGCGGGATTGAAAAGCTTCGACTGATAGCGCGTGCCCGAGTCGGCGAGGATCGTCACCACCGTGTGGCCGGGCCCGAGCTCGCGCGCAAGCCGGATCGCGCCCGCCACGTTGATGGCGCTCGAGCCGCCGAGGCACAGGCCTTCTTCCTTCAGCAGGGAAAAAAGCAGGGGAAGGGCTTCCGCGTCCGCAATCCGGTAGGCGTCGTCGATCGGCGCGCCCTCGATGTTCTTCGTCACCCGGCCGAGGCCGATGCCCTCGGTGACCGAGCTGCCCTCGCTTTTCAGCTGCTTGTGCTTGATCCAGTCGTACATCGCCGCGCCCATGGGGTCGGCGGCGGCCGTCCGGATGGCCTTGCTCCTGCTCTTCAGATAAATGCTCACGCCGGCGAGCGTCCCGCCGGTGCCGATCGCGCAGGTAAAGCCGTCCACCTTGCCGCCGGTCTGCTCCCAGATTTCCGGGCCGGTGCTCTGGACATGGCCCTCGCGGTTGGCGGTGTTGTCCCACTGGTTGGCCCAGAAGGCGCCCAGCTCCTTCGCCACGCGCTCCGAGACGTGCACGTAGTTGTTCGGGTCCTTGTAAGGGACGGCCGGCACCTCGCGCAGCTCCGCGCCGCACAGGCGCAGCATGTCCTTCTTTTCCTGGCTCTGCGTCTGGGGAATGACGATGACGGTCTTGTAGCCGCGCGCGTTGCCGACGAGCGCGAGGCCGATGCCGGTGTTGCCCGCGGTGCCCTCGACGATCGTGCCGCCGGGCTTGAGCACGCCCCGCTTCTCGGCGTCGAGGATCATGTAGAGGGCCGCGCGGTCCTTCACCGAGCCGCCGGGATTGAGGAACTCCGCCTTGCCGAGAATCTCGCAGCGCGTCATCTCGGAGGCCTTGTTCAGCCGCACCAGCGGCGTTTTGCCAATGACTTCAATCATCAGAACGAGCGGGGCAGGCCGAGCACGTGCTCCGCGACGTAGGAGAGGATGAGGTTGGTGGAAATCGGGGCCACCAGGTATAGACGCGTCTCCCGGAACTTCCGTTCGACGTCGTACTCGGCGGCGAACCCGAAGCCCCCGTAGGTCTGCAGGCAGACATTGCCCGCCTCCCAGGAGGCCTTGGCGCACAGGTGCTTGGCCATGTTGGCTTCCGCCCCGCAGTGCTTCTTCTCGTCGAAGAGGGCCGCGGCCTTGTAGCGCATCAGGTTCGCGGCCTCGACCTCCATGTAGGCCTCCGCGATCGGGAACTGGATGCCCTGGTTCTGGCCGATCGGGCGGTCGAAGACGACCCGGTCCCTGGAGTAGGCCACCGCCTTGTCGAGAAACCAGTAGCCGTCGCCGATGCACTCGGCGGCGATGAGGATGCGCTCGGCGTTCATGCCGTCGAGGATGTACTTGAAGCCCCGGCCTTCCTCGCCGATCAGGTTCTCGGCCGGGATCTCGAGGTTGTCGAAAAACACCTGGTTGGTCTCGTGGTTGACCATGTTGCGGATCGGCCGGACTTCGATCCCTTTCGATTTGGTGTCGACGATGAAAATCGACATGCCCTCGGACTTCTTCGCGACCTTGTCGAGCGGCGTCGTGCGCGCGAGCAGGATCATCAGATCCGAGTGCTGCAGGCGCGAGGTCCAGACCTTCTGGCCGTTCACGACGTAGCGGTCGCCCTTTTTCACGGCGACCGTCTTGATGCGCGTGGTGTCGGTGCCGGCAGTGGGCTCGGTCACGCCCATCGATTGCAGGCGCAGCTCGCCGGTGGCGATCCTGGGCAGGTACTTCTTCTTCTGCCCGGGCGAGCCGTGCCGCAGCACCGTATTCATGTTGTACATCTGGCCGTGGCAGCAGCCGGCGTTGCCCCCCGAGCGGGTGATCTCCTCCATGATGACGGTGGCTTCGGTCAGCGAGAGGCCGGAGCCGCCGAACTCCTCGGGAATGAGCGCCGACATCCAGCCTGCTTTGGTCAGCGCCTCGACAAATTCCTCCGGATAGGCGCGCGCCTCGTCCACTTTCTGCCAGTAGGCGGAATCGAAGGTCTGGCAGAGCGACCGGACGGCGTCGCGCAATTCCGGGTGCGACTCTTCTGCTCTCATCAGTCCGCCTTGATGCCCGAGTCCTTGATCACCTTGGCCCAGCGCGTCACCTCGCTGCGCAGGAAAACGCTGAACTCGTCGGGCGAGGTGGTCCGCACCTCCACGCCTTGCTTGCCGAAGCGCTCCTTCACCTCGCGCGAGTTCAGGATCCTGACGATCTCGGTATTCAGCCGGGCGATGATGTCGCGCGGCGTGCCGGCGGGCGCGAGCACGCCGAACCAGACCTGCTGCTCGTAGCCCGGCACGCCGGCCTCCGCGACCGTCGGAATCTCGGGGGCGAGCGGCGAGCGCTGCGCCGTCGAGACGGCGAGCGCCTTCATTCTGCCGGCGCGCACATGGCCTATCACGTTCGGCATGTTGTCGAACATGAGGTCGACCTGGCCTGCGATCAGATCCGCGACCACCGGGGCGCTGCCCTTGTAGGGAATGTGGAGCATGTAGGTCTTCGTCATGGACTTGAAAAGCTCCATGGCAAGGTGCACCGACGTGCCGTTGCCGGAGCTGCCATAGTTGATCCTGCCGGGGTTGCTGCGGGCGTAGTCGATCAGCTCCTTCACCGTGCCTGCCTTGAAGTTCGGATTCGCCACCATGAGGTTGGCCGAGAAGCCGGCCAGCGTGATCGGCGCGAAGTCCCTGGTGACGTCGAAGGAGGTCTTGAAGAGGCTCTGGATCGCCGAAAAGGGCAGCGCGGCGCCGAAAATGGTGTAGCCGTCGGGCGCCGATTTGGCCGCGGCCTCGGTGCCGATGATGCTGTTTGCGCCGGGGCGGTTATCCACCACCACCGGCTGGCCGAGCGTCTTGGAGAGCTCCGCCGAAATTGTCCGGCCGAGCGTGTCGTTGAACGCGCCCGGCGGAAACGGAACGATGTAGCGCATCGGCTTGGAGGGCCAGTTTTGCGCATTCGAATTCAGGGAAAAGACAAGCAGAAAGACGGCGAACAACGCTCTCATATGTACCCGGGCCCCTCGATTGGCGGATGCTTTCTCAAAAACTCTTCGTCGATCTCGAGCCCGAGCCCCGGCTTGTCCAGCGGCCAGACGTTGCCATCCTTGTCCACGGGGCAGGGATTCGAGACGAGCTCATCGCGAAACTTGTTGGCCTTCGACACGTCGGCCTCGAAATAGCCGCCGTTGTCGATGGCGGCGAGGAAGTGGACCGAGGCGGCGTGGTTCAGGCCGGTCATCGAGCTGTGCGGATGAACCGGCAGCTTCCATGCCGATGCCAGCGCCGCAATGCGCAGGGACTCGGTGAGCCCGCCGGTCTTGGAGAGATCGGGCTGCAGGATCGTGATGGCGCCGTCCTCGATCACGCGGTTGAACTCGAAGCGCGTGTAGTGATTCTCGCCCGCCGCAAGCGGCGTGCGGCCAAAGCCCCTGGCCAGCCGATAGCTGCGGTGATCGTGGGCGGGGAAGGGTTCCTCGAGCCAGGCCACGTTCAGCTCGTCCATTCCCGGCATCACCCGGCGCACGTCTTCGACGCTGTAGCCGATGTTGGCGTCGGTCAGGATGGCGAGACCGTCACCGCAGGCCTTGCGGACCGCGCTGATGCGCTCGAGGTCTCTTCCGGGAGAGTCGCCGACGCGAAGTTTTACCGCCTTGTAGCCCTGCTCCAGCGAAAGATTCAGTTCCTGAAGCAGCTTCGAGGGCTCCTGATATCCCAGCGAGACTCCGCCCGCATAGGCAGGAACAGCCTTGCGAGAGCCGCCCAGCAGCCTGTAGAGCGGCAGCCCCGCGGCCTTGCCGCGGATGTCCCAGAGCGCGAGGTCGATGCCGCTCATCGCAAGGCAGGTGCCTGCGCCCATGCCATGGCTCGCGAGCTGCTTGTCGTAAATCTTTTTCCAGACCCCGACCACGTCGGTGGCATCCATGCCGACGACCAGCTGGCGAAGCGTGGTCTCGATCAGCTTCGCCACTGCCGTATGCGCTCGTCCATGGTGTGATTCGCCCCAGCCGACCAGACCGCCGGCGGTCGTTACCCTGACGAGCACTGCATCGCGCTTGATCGCCGTGCCAATGCCGAGCGAAACCCGATTTTCCGGCGCGACCGGAAACGAGGTGGGATACGCCTTGATATCGGTGATCTTGAGATCGGCGCTCAAGGCTTCTTCGGCCTCGCGTGTTCGGTCGCCTCGGCTTCGATGCGGTGCCAGATCTCGCCGGCCATCGGGTCGCGCGATTCCTCGAGCAGGTGGCCGACCAGCCCGACCGCGCGCGCCATCACGCCGAGGCCGCGCACCGCTTTCCAGTCGAGCTTCATCTCGCACGAGATCGCCCCGATCGCGCCCGTGGCGTTGAGGGTGAGATTTTTGGTTTTTGCAATTGAAATCATCAACTCACAGTAAGCGCCGAAAAAACCGCATTCTTTCGCGATCTCGAAGAGCTTCACCGTGCGCGGGTCCACGGGCCTGTGAATGGGATGTCCCAGCCCCGGAATCTGCTGGTAATTCTCGAGGATGCTTTTGACGTCCTTGTGCTCCATCAGCATCCGGGCGCAGCCTTCGGTCGAGCCGACAAAAACACTGCCCAATCCGCAAAGGCCGGCGGCCACGGCGGCCTGCATCGCCTCGGGCGCGCCCAGGTAGGTCATGCGCGCGGCGATGGCGGAGGGCGTGACGCCGTGCTCGACCAGGGTGACGACCATGGCGTTGAACATGCGCGACTCGTTGGCGCTCGGCAGGCGCCCGGTCAGCTCGAGCCATGCCATGTCGCCGAGGTTGATGTTGCCGAGCAGCTCGCCCGGCAGGTCCTTGCCGCGCACGACGATGCGGTCGGTCGTGCTCCAGCCCATCTCGGTGCGCAGCTTCTTCACGCGGTCTTCTTCTTCCCGGAAAAGCGCATGGTAAACGCATCCCAGGCCTCGGGATTGACGAGGTGGCGCGGCCGCTCGCCGGCGAGCATGCGCAGCGTGTCCTCGGCCGCAAGCACGCTCACGCGCCCGCGCGATTCGACGGTCATCCCGGCCAGGTGCGGCGTGAGCACGGCGTTCTCGAGCGCAAGCAGCGGGTGGCCGGGCTCGAGGCGGTAGTGCTCATAGACGTCCAGCATCGCGCCGCCGATGCGCTTTTCGCGCAGCGCGTCGATGAGCGCGCTCTCGTCGATCACCGCGCCGCGCCCGGCGTTGATGAGCCAAGCCGTCTTCTTCATGCGGGCGATTCTTTTCGCTTCGAACAGGTGGTAGGTCTCCGGCGAGAGCGGGCAGGTGACGATGATCGCATCGGAGCGCTCGACAAGGTCGTCGAGTTCGGCGGGCTCCGCGTTCGGATCGGCCCTGTCCATGCGCCGGCGATTGCCGAGCACCTTCATGCCGAAGCCGTTGCGGCAAATGTGCGCGATGCGCTTGCCGATCTCGCCCACGCCCACGAGACCGACGGTCAGGCCGGTGATCTCGTGCGATTTGGCGCCGAGCAGGCGCACTTCATCCCAGGGTGTTGCCTTCAGTCTTGAATGAATTTCAACCAGGCTTCGAGCAAGGACCAGCAAAGCCATGACGCAGTATTCGGCGACGCTCTGGGCGTTGCCCCCCGGCAGGTTGGCGATGAGGATGCCGCGCTCGCTCGCCGGCGCGCGCGGAACGAGGTCCGTGCCGGTGCCGTGGATCGTCACCGCGCGGACCTTGGGCGCCGCCTCGAAGACATCATCCGGCAGGCGGCTGCGCGTGATGATCGCGTCGGCCTCGACCGCCGCGCGCCGGATGCCGTCGAAGGACGCTTCCTGGCAGTAGAGCAGCTCGGCCTTCGCGCGCAGCAGCGCTTCGCCCGAGGGGTCGATCGAATCGACGAGCAGGACGCGCATCTCTAGGCGAGCTTGGCGAGGATCCTGTCCGCGGACTCCGGCGCGACCGCGGTTTCCGGCAGGAGCGCGTCGGCGAGCTCGGCCTCGTTGGCGGGCGCAAGGCGCCGCAGTGGATCGCGCGGCGCGAGCCGGTGCATATAGGCGAGAAATGCGATGAGAAGCCGCCGGGCATCGCCGCGCTGGCCCAGGCTGGCGCCTTCCTCCGCAAGCAGCGCGGCGGCGCAGGCATAGTAGAGACCGGTCGCGGCCTGGCGGGCGTGGCCATCGCTTTTCATGCTGGCCGCCTCGTGCGCGAATTCGGCCGCCTTGTCGAGCGAGGCGGCGAGCCGGCCGGCGAGCAGGCGCGGCGCGGCGGCGATTTTTGCGTTCAGCACCGGCAGCAGCGCCTCCAGGCAATGCTCGCGGCGGATGGCGCGCAGGACGTCGAGCGCCACGACGTTGGAGGTGCCCTCCCAGATCGAGCCCAGGTGCGCGTCGCGCACGAGCCGGGGGTCGGACCACTCCTCGGTATAGCCGACGCCGCCGCGCACTTCCATCGCGTCGCCCGTCACGCGCCTGGCGTCGCGGCAGGCGCGGAACTTGATGAGCGGCGTGAGCAGCCTCACCCGTTTCCGGGAATCTTCATCGCCCTGGTCTGCCCGCTGCAATTCGGAAGAAATGAAGAACAGGACAGAACGCGCCGCCTCCGTGGGCAGCATCAGCTTGAGCAGCTGCCGGCGCATGAGCGGAAGGTTCTCCAGCCGCTCGCCGAACGCCTCGCGGTTGCGCGCGACGAAGAGCGCCTCGGTGAGCGCGCGGCGCATCATGCCGGCGGCGCGCATGCCGTTGGAGAGGCGCGACATGTTGATCATGTCGGCCATCTGCTTGAAGCCCTGCTGCGGGTCGCCGACCAGGAACGCGCTCGCGCCTTCGAGCGTGATCTCGCCGCTCGGCATGTCGCGCGTGCCGAGCTTGTCCTTCAGCCGCACGATGCGGTAGCGGTTGGGCGAGCCGTCGGGAAGCGCGCGCGGCAGGAGGAAAAGGGAAAGGCCGGCGGTGCCTTGCGGCGCGCCCTCGGGCCGCGCGAGCACGAGCGCGAGTCCCGCGTCCGCGTTCGAGCAGAACCACTTGTCGCCGTAGAGCTTCCACTCGCTGCCCTGCCTTACCGCTTTTGTGGAAACGCGGCCGACATCCGAGCCGGCGCGCTGCTCGGTCATGAACATCGCGCCCTGCACGAGGCTGTCCATGTCCTGGGAGGTGAGGCCCGGCAGATAGCGCGCCACGAGCGCCGGATCGGCGAACTTCCGGATCGTGCGCGTGAGCGAATCGGTCATCGACAGCGGGCAGCAGACGCCGAATTCGGCCTGCACGAAAAGATAGGAGAGCGCGTACTTGGCGATCGGCGGCAGCGGCTCGGGCCAGCCGAGCACCCCGCCGCGGTGCGACATGGCCGCGAGGCCGTAGGTGCCGAAGGCTTTTTCTTCGAGTGCCTTGTAGGCCTTGCTCTTTTCTATCGAACCGCCTTTCAGCTCCGGCGGGTGCTTGTCCGCTTCCAGCGCGAGCTCATCGAGCTCCGTCCCGGCAAGCGCGCCCAGGGCGTCCATGTGCGGCATGAGGTGGACGAAGAGCTTGCGCTCGAGATGCAGCTCGAGCAACCCCCGGAAGGAGGGATCGGCGTGAAAGAGGTTGAGGCCGCGCGAGTCGGGCACGCCCTCGGGCGCGCGCGTGCCCGTCGCGCTGCTCCGCGGAAGCGCCGCCACTAGTCGATGCGGGCGCCGGAGGCCCGCACCACCTTGCCCCATCGCGCGAGGTCGGATTTCAGCACCGCCGCGAATTCCTCCGGCGTGCTGGTCCAGATGTCGAGCGACTGCGCGCGGATACGCTCGCGCATGTCGGGCGAGCGCAGGCCGGCGACGAGCGCCGCATTGAGCTTGGCGATGATCGGGCGGGGCGTTTTCGCCGGCGCCATGATTCCGAACCAGAGATCCGAGCCGGCCTGCTCGAATCCCTTGATCCCGGATTCCGCGAGCGTCGGCAGCTCCGGCATGTAGGGCGTGCGCTTCGCGCTCGCCACTGCGATGCCGCGCACGCGCCCGGCGCGGATCTGCGGGCCGGAGACGTTGAGGATGTCGAACATGAAGGTGAGGTTGCCGGCCATCACATCGGTGAGCGCAGCGGCGCTGCCCTTATAGGGGACATGCTGCATCGGCGCGCCGGTGAGCGTCTTGAGCAGCTCGCCGAAGAGGTGGTTGGAGGAGCCGTTGCCCGCCGAGCCGAAGGTCGCGCCGCCCGGATGGGACTTCGCATAGGCGACGAGCTCGGCGCCGTTGTGGATGGGCAGCTTCGGGTTCACCACGAGGACGTTCACATACGAGATCGCCAGCGTGATCGGCGCGAAGTCGCGGACCGGGTCATAGGCGAGGTTCTTGTACAGGTGCGGATTGATCGCATGGCTGCCGGTGGTCGAGAGGCCGATCGTGTAGCCGTCGGGCGCGCTCTTCGCGAGCGCCTCCATGCCGATCGCCGCGCCGGCGCCGGCGCGGTTCTCGACCACGACCGGCTGGCCCACGAGCTCCGCGAGCTTTTGCGCCGCGGCGCGCGAGAAGGTGTCGGTGGGTCCGCCCGGCGGGAAGGGCACGATCCATTTGACGGGCTTGGACGGGTAAGGCTGCGCAAGCGAGGCCCCCGATAGGGCCAGGAAGAAAACAAAACCAAGAACTTTGTTCAAAAGGGATCCCACGAAAAGACATCCTGCGAGCGATCGAGCTTGTAGAAATGCGCCGAGAGCGCGGGAATCGCGTGCTCGGCGATGGTCTCCGGCGTCCAGCCCTCGGCGCGCGCCACCGACCGGAGCGGCCGGTTCTGCGACATGAGGAAGAGCTCGTTCGCGCGCACCGCGAAGATCTGGCCCGTGACCTCCTGCGCGGCGTCGCTCGCGAGATAGACGGCGAGCGGCGCGATCTTGGCGGTCTCCATCTTCTTGATCTTTTCCAGCCGCGCCTGCTGATCCGGGGTGTCCGCGGGAATCGTTCCGATCATGCGGCTCCAGGCGAAAGGCGAGATGCAGTTGGACGTCACCTTGTACTTCGCCATGTCGAGCGCCATGGATTTCGACAGTCCCACGATGCCGAGCTTCGCCGCGGCGTAGTTCGCCTGGCCGAAGTTGCCCACCAGGCCCGAGGTCGAGGTCATGTTGATGTAGCGCCCGGAGTTCTGGCTCTTGAAGTAGGGGGCCGCGGCGCGCGCGACGTAGAAGCTGCCGTTCAGGTGCACGTCGATCACGGCCTTCCATTCCTCGACCGACATATTGAAGAAGAACCGGTCGCGCAGGATGCCGGCGTTATTGACGACGACGTCGATCTTTCCGAACGCGTCGATCGCCGTCTTGATGATCCGGTTGGCGGCCTCCCACTCCGCAACGCTGTCCGTGCTGGCGACGGCTTGACCGCCTTTCGCCTTGATCTCGTCGACGACTTTCTGCGCCGGCCCCGCGCTCTTGCCTTCGCCGGACACCGAAGCGCCGAGGTCGTTGACGACCACCTTGGCGCCTTTCGATGCCATGGCGAGCGCGAAATCCCGGCCGATGCCGCCGCCGGCGCCTGTGACGACGACCACTTTGTCTTTGAGCATGGTGCTCCGATAATACCTTCCAGCATGGTTTCCTGGGCCTCGCGACTGCCGTTCTTCTACGGCTGGGTGATCGTCGGACTCGCCTTCGTGACCATGGCGGTCAGCGTGACCGCGCGCACGGCGTTCTCGCTGCTGCTGCCGCCGCTCATCGACGAATTCGGCTGGCACCGGGGCCTTGCCGCCGGCGCGTTCTCTTTCGGCTTCATGGTGTCGGCGTTCCTCGGCCCGATCGCGGGCCGGGTGATGGACCGTTACGGCCCGCGCCTGGTGATCGAGACGGGCGTGGTTCTCCTGTCGGCCGGCCTCTTCCTTGCGCCTTTGATCAGGGAGCCCTGGCACCTCTATGCGACGCTCGGCGTGCTGGTGGGCGCGGGCGCCAACTTCATGAGCTTTACCGCGCAATCGCTCTTCCTGCCGCACTGGTTCGTGAGGCGCCGGGGCCTGGCGATCAGCATCGCCTTCTCGGGCGTCGGCGTCGGCGCGATCGTGCTCCTGCCCTGGCTCCAGAAGATCATCGTGCAAGAGGGCTGGCGCGCCTCGTGCTGGACCCTGGGATTGCTGGTGGTGTTCGTGCTCGGCCCCCTGAACCTGCTCGTACGGCATAAGCCCGCGGATCTCGGCCTCATGCCTGACGGAGAACCTGCGCACGATGCGGGCGCGGCGGCGAAGGGCCGATCGAACGTGGTCGACCGGGAGTGGGCGGCGGTGGACTGGACACTACGCCGCGCGCTGCGCACGGCGCGCTTCTGGTGGATCGCGGTGGGCTATTTCACCGCGCTTCACGCCTGGTATGCGGTGCAGATCCACCAGACGAAGTACCTGACCGAGATCGGCTTCAGCCCGATGGTGGCCGGCTGGGCCCTCGGCGTGGTCAGCGTGGTCGGCATCCCGGGCCAGATCGGCTTCGGCGCGCTGTCCGATCGCATCGGCCGCGAGTGGATCTGGACGGTCGGCTGCCTCGGCTTTGCGATCTGCTACCTGGCCCTGATCGGCCTCGAGCACAGCCACTCGACGGCGCTGCTCTATGTCATGGTGGTCTCGCAGGGCTTGCTCGGCTATGCGATGACTTCGGTCATGGCGCCGATCGCGGCAGAAATCTTCGAGGGCCCGCACTATGGCGCGATCTTCGGCGTTTTCACGATCGCGCTCATGGGCGGCGGGGCCTTCGGCCCGTGGCTGACGGGCGTGATCCACGATGCGACGGGGAGCTACCGCCTCGCGTTCGTCCTGGCGATTGCGTGTTGCGTGGTATCCGCGATCGCGATCTGGATCGCGGCGCCCCGCAAGGTGAGGCTTGTTTACGGTCGAGTGGCGAAAACCTATTCCCGGTAGGACGGATCCCGGCGATCGAGCATCCGCAACAGGGCCGGCCACTCCAGTTCAGTGATCTTTCTGCGCTGACCCGGCATGTAGCGCTCGTTGGTGAGGCGCACGACTTCCGCGGACGGGTGGTTCAGCTCGGTGTGGCAGCCCATCGCCATGATCTGCGCCTGGCAGGCTTTCTCCAGCCAATGCATGGTAACGAAGGCTTCGCACACCGTGCGGCCCGCGGTGATCAGGCCGTGGTTGCGCAGGATCATCGCGTAGCCGTCGCCGAGGTCGCGCACGAGGCGCTTCTGCTCGTCGAGGTCGATCGCGACGCTCTCGTAGTCGTGGTAGCCGAGCTTGCCGAAAAACATCGCGTTCTGCGTGAGCGGCAGAAGGCCGCACTTCAGCGCCGACACCGCCATGCCCGCGGGCGAGTGCGTGTGGATCACGCAATCGACGTCGTGGCGCGCCCGGTGGACCGCGCTGTGGATCACGAAGCCGGCCTGGTTGATGCCAAGGCCGGTGCCCGAGTCGAGCACGACGTTGCCGTCAAAGTCGATCTTGACGAGGCTCGAGGCGGTGACTTCCTCATAGGCGTAGCCGTAGGGATTGATGAGGAAGTGGCCTTCCTCGCCCGGCACGCGCCCCGAGATGTGGTTGTAGACCAGGTCGTTCATGCCGTGCAGCGCGACCAGCCGGTAGCAGGCGGCGACATCGACGCGCATCGCCCACTCCGCGGCGCTGACTCGGCCTTTGATTTTTGCCTGGGAAAGATCTGTCATGGCGGCCCTCCGGGAGCAAAGGGATTGTCGCACGCCGCGCTATAATCCGGCCGCCTTCCACTCTTTGATTTCTCTCCCATGAAAGTGCTGGTTGCCGTCAAGCGCGTCATCGACTTCAACGTCAAGGTGCGGGTCAAGCCCGACGGCACCGGCGTCGAGACCGCCAACGTCAAGATGTCGATGAATCCGTTCGACGAGATAGCGGTCGAGGAGGCGGTGCGGCTGAAAGAGGCCGGCGTCGCGACCGAGATCGTCGCGGTGTCCTGCGGCGTGCAGGCCTGCCAGGAGACCCTGCGCACCGCGCTCGCGATCGGCGCTGACAAGGCGATCCTCGTGGAAGCCGCGGGCGAGTTGCAGCCGCTTGCCGTGGCGAAGCTCCTGAAGGCCGTTGTGGACAGGGAAAAACCCGGCCTCATCATTCTCGGCAAACAGGCCATCGACGACGACTCGAATCAGACGGGTCAGATGCTGGCGGCGCTGCTGGGCTGGTCGCAGGCGACCTTTGCTTCGAAGATCGTCCTGGATAAGGAAAACGCCAAAGTTACGCGAGAGGTCGACGGCGGGCTGGAAACCATCGGTATCAAGCTCCCTGCGGTCGTGACGACCGACCTGCGGCTGAACGAGCCGCGCTACGTCACGCTGCCGAACATCATGAAGGCGAAGAAAAAGCCGCTCGAGACGCTCAAGCCCGAGGCGCTCGGGGTCGACGTTGCTCCCAGGCTGGCGACCTTGAAGGTGGTGGAGCCCCCGAAGCGCAAGGCGGGCGTCAAGGTGGCCGACGCGAAGCTGCTCATCGAGAAGCTGCGCAACGAAGCGAAGGTGATCTGATGGCCAGCCTCGTCATCGCCGAGCACGATAACGGCGCGCTGAAAGCGGCCACGCGCAACGCGGTAGGCGCCGCGCAGAAGATCGGCGGCGACATCCATGTTCTGGTAGCCGGCCACAACGCGGAGGCCGCCGCCAAGGCCGCGGCGCAGGTGGCCGGCGTCACCAAGGTTCTTCTCGCCGACGCCCCGCACCTGGGCGAATTCCTCGCCGAGAATGTCGCCGCGCTCGTCGTCTCGATGGCGAAGAGCTACTCGCACCTCCTTGCGCCTTCGACCTCGAACGGCAAGAACGTCGCGCCGAGAGTCGCCGCGCTGCTCGATGTCCAGCAGATCTCCGACATCATCGCGGTGGAATCGCCCGACACCTTCGTGCGGCCGATCTACGCCGGCAACGCGCTTGCCACGGTGCAGTCGAAGGATGCGATCAAGGTCATCACCGTCAGGACGACGGGCTTCGATGCAGCCGCGCCTTCGGGCGGCAGTGCCTCGATCGAAAAAGTATCCGCGCCCGGCGATACGGGCCTGTCCTCGTTCGTCGGCCGGGAAGTCTCGAAATCGGAGAGGCCGGAGCTGACCGCCGCCAAGATCATCGTCTCGGGCGGGCGAGGCATGGGCTCGGGCGAGAACTTCAAGCTCCTCGAGCCGCTTGCCGACAGGCTGAACGCCGCGATGGGCGCTTCGCGCGCCGCTGTCGACGCCGGTTTCGTGCCGAACGACTGGCAGGTGGGGCAGACCGGCAAGATCGTGGCGCCGGACCTCTATGTCGCGGTGGGCATCTCGGGCGCGATCCAGCACCTCGCCGGCATGAAGGACAGCCGGGTGATCGTGGCGATCAACAAGGACGAGGAGGCGCCGATCTTCCAGGTCGCGGACTACGGGATCGTGGGCGACCTCTTCAAGGTGGTTCCCGAGCTCGTCGAAGAACTCAAGAAATGAGCTACGCCGCGCCCCTGAAGGACATGCGTTTTGCCATGTCGGAGCTCGCCGGCTTCGCCGAGGTGGCCAAGCTCCCGGGGTATCAGGAAGCGACCCAGGACACGGTGGATGCAATCCTTGAGGAAGCCTCGAAGTTTGCTTCGGAAGTCCTTGATCCATTGAACCATTCTGGTGACGTCGAAGGCTCCCAGTGGAGCGACGGGAAGGTCACCACCCCCAGGGGCTTCAAGGCGGCCTATCGCCAGTACATCGAGGGCGGCTGGGCGGCGCTGCCCTTCGACGCGGAGCACGGCGGGCAGGGGCTGCCGAAGCTCGTCGCCACCGCGGTCGAGGAGATGCTGACCTCCTGCAACATGTCCTTCTCGCTTTGCCCGCTCCTCACCCAGGGCGCGATCCACGCGCTCGAGCTCGCCGGCAGCGACGCGCTCAAGCGCACCTTCCTCGCCAACATGGTGGCCGGGAAGTGGACGGGCACCATGAACCTCACCGAGCCGCAGGCCGGCTCCGACCTGGCGCTGGTGAAGACGAGGGCCAAGCCGGCCGGCGACCACTACCTCATCAGCGGCCAGAAGATCTTCATCACCTACGGCGAGCACGACATGGCCGAGAACATCGTCCATCTCGTGCTCGCGCGCACGCCCGAAGCGCCCGAAGGCGTGAAGGGCATTTCGCTTTTCGTGGTGCCGAAGTTCCTGGTGAAGCCCGATGGAACGCTCGGGGAGCGCAACAACGCCAAGTGCGCCTCGATCGAGCACAAGCTCGGCATCCACGCGAGCCCGACCGCCGTGATGGTGTTCGAGGACGCGAAGGGCTACCTCGTGGGCGAGGAAAACAAGGGCCTCGCCTACATGTTCGTGATGATGAATGCGGCGCGCTTCTCCGTGGGCCTTGAAGGCATGTCGATCGCCGAGCGCGCGTTCCAGCGCGCGCTCGCGTACGCGAAAGAGCGCCTGCAGGGCAAGGATCTCGTGCAGGGCGGCAAGACCGTGCCGATCATCCGCCATCCGGACGTGCGCCGGATGCTGATGCTCATGAAATCGCAGACCGAGGCCATGCGGGCCCTCGCCTATGTGGTCGCGGCTTCCATGGATGTGGCTTCCCGCTCCACGAATCCGGACGAGAAAAAGAAACACCAGGCCTTTGTCGACCTGATGATTCCCGTGGTGAAAGGCTGGAGCACGGAAACCGGCATCGAGGTCGCCTCGCTCGGCGTGCAGGTGCACGGCGGCATGGGCTTCATCGAGGAAACCGGCGCCGCCCAGCACCTGCGCGATGCGCGCATCACGTCGATCTACGAGGGCACCACCGGCATCCAGGCGAGCGACCTCGTCGGCCGCAAGATCGCGCGCGAGGGCGGTGCCACTGTCAAAGACTGGGTTTCAGTCCTGAAAGCTTTCGATCACGACCTGGCGAAATCCAGAAATCCCGACATCCAGTCCCTGCGCGCGCATCTGGCAGCGGCCGTGAAAGCGGTCGAGGAGAGCGTCGCGTTCATCCTCTCCGCCGCGGGCAAGGATCCCAATGCCGCATTTGCGGGCGCCGTGCCGTTCCTGAAGCTCATGGGGATCACGGCGGGGGGATGGCAGATGGCGCGCGCCGCGCTGATCGCGGAGAAAAAGCTTTCCGGGAGTGAAGACAAACCCTTCCTGGAAGCAAAGATCAAGACCGCCCGTTTCTTCGGCGATCACGTTCTTTCGCAGGCTCCCGGACTTGCGGCGACCGTGACGAGCGGCTCAGCCGCCGTGATGTCGCTCTCCGACGAGCAGTTCCTCGCGGCCTAAGCCAGGCTGAGCGTCACCCGCGTCACCGTGGGGTCATCGGGATTGCGCCCGAGCGAGTAGCCGAGCGCGCGGCACATCTCGAGCATGTGCCGGTTGGTCGAGAGCACGTCCCCGTAGATCGTCTTCAGGCCGCGGCTTCGCGCGACGGCGGCCAGCTTCTCCATCAAGCGCCGGCCGATGCCGCGTCCCTGCCAGGGGTCCGCGATCACGATCGCGAATTCGCAGGTGTCGGGCGCGACAAGGACGTAGCGCGCGACGCCGATCAGGGATTCGTGGCCTTCCAGCATGACTACCGCGGCGATCGCCATGTCGCGCGAGTAGTCGATCGTGATCAGGCTCTCGATGTACTCGCGCGTGATGCGCTTGGCGCCGCCGAGGAGGCGGTTATGGCGCGTGTCGGCCGAGAGGCCGCTCACGAACGCGTGCTCGATGTCGTGATCCTCGCGCCTCAGGGCGCGCAGGGTGACCGCCTGGCCGGTGATCGGCTCGAACGCTTCGGTGAGGTCGGGCGGAACTAGAACTTGATTTGCCCGGTGAGGATCTGCTTCCACATCACCCAGTCGCCCAGGAAGCTGTAGAGCGGGTGCTTGAACGTGGCGGGGCGGTTCTTCTCGAAGAAAAAATGCCCCACCCAGGCCCAGGCGTAGCCCTGCACGAGGCCGACCAGCAGCCACCAGAAATTGAGCGTGGAAAACGCGTGCAGGACGCAGAGGAGCCCGATCGTGGTGCCGGCGAAATGCAGCCGCCGCGACGTTCGGTTCGAGTGCTCGCTCAGATAAAAGGGGTAGAACTCGCTGAACGTCTTCATGGCTACATGTTCGGGTAGTTGGGGCCGCCGCCGCCCTCGGGTGTGACCCAGACGATGTTCTGGGTGGGATCCTTGATGTCGCAGGTCTTGCAGTGCACGCAGTTCTGCGCGTTGATCTGCAGCCGCGGGGCGGAATCAGTGTTGACGAACTCGTACACGCCCGCCGGACAGTAGCGCTGCTCCGGCCCGGCGTACTGCTCGAGGTTCACGCTCACCGGCACGGAAGCGTCCTTCAGCGTCAGGTGCGCCGGCTGGTCCTCGCTGTGGTTCGTATTGGAGAAGGAGAGATCCGTAAGGCGATCAAAGGTCAGCTTGCCGTCCGGTTTCGGATATTGAATTGGTTTTGATTCACCTTTGGGACGCAACGTTTCATTGTCCGCATGGTCATGGTGCAGCGTCCACGGCGCCTTGCCGCCGAAGACGATCTGGTCGATGCCGACCATGAGCGTGCCGGTGTAGAGGCCCTTGGACATCCAGGGCTTGAAGTTGCGCGCGCGATAGAGCTCGTCGAAGAGCCAGCTCTCGCGGAACGCGGCAGGGTAGGCCTCCAGCTTGTCGCTCGAGCGACCCGCTTTCAAGGCTTCGGCGGCCGCTTCTGCGGCCATCATTCCCGACTTGATCGCGCAGTGGCTGCCCTTGATCCGCGAGGCATTCAGGAAGCCCGCGTCGTCGCCGATCAGGCAGCCGCCCGGGAAGACGAGCTCGGGCAGCGATTGCAGGCCGCCCGCCGAGATCGCGCGCGCACCGTAGGCGACGCGCTTGCCGCCCTCGAAGAAGCCGCGGATCGCCGGATGCGTCTTGTAGCGCTGGAATTCCTCGAATGGGCTGAGGTAGGGATTCGAATAACCCAGGCCGACCACGAAGCCGACCGCGACCTGGTTGTTCTCGGCGTGATAGAGGAACGAGCCGCCGTAGGTCTCGGAATCGAGCGGCCAGCCGGCCGTATGCACGACGAGGCCCGCCTGGTGCTTCCCGGGCTGGATGTCCCAGAGCTCCTTCAGGCCGATGCCGTAGACCTGGGGATCCGATCCCTTGCGCAGGTCGAATTTCTTCTCCAGTTGCCGCGCGAGGTTGCCGCGGCAGCCCTCGGCGAAGAAGGTGTACTTGGCGTGAAGCTCCATGCCCTGCTGGTAGGCATCGGTCTTCTCGCCTTTCTTGTTGATGCCCATGTCGCCGGTGGCGACGCCCTTGACCGCGCCCTGGTCGTCGTAGAGCACCTCGGCGCCGGCAAAGCCCGGGAAAATCTCGACGCCCGCGGCCTCGGCCTGCTGTCCGAGCCAGCGGCAGAAGCTGCCCAGGCTGATGACGTAGTTGCCGTGGTTGCGGAAGCAGGCAGGGAGAAGGAAATTGGGGGTTCTTACTGCTGTTTGTTCCTTCAAGAATAAAAACCTATCTTCCGTGACCGGAACATTCAGCGGCGCGCCTTTCTCCTTCCAGTCGGGAAAGAGCTCGGCGATGGCGCGCGGGTCCATGACGGCGCCCGAGAGGATGTGCGCGCCGATCTCGGAGCCTTTCTCGATCAGGCACACCGAGAGCTCGGCATTGAGCTGCTTCAGGCGGATCGCGGCGGCGAGGCCGGCGGGCCCGCCGCCGACCACCACCACGTCGTACTGCATGGATTCCCGCAGCATGAGGGAATTATAGAATGGGCTCCATGAGCGCAGACCGACGGCTCGCCCATATCGAAAGAATCCCGATTCGCTGGGGCGACATGGACGCGATGGGCCATGTCAACAACACCGTGTACTTCCGCTTCATGGAGCAGGCGCGCATCAGCTGGTTCCGCGCGCTCGTGCCCGAGCGCGAGGCCTGGGTCTCCACCGGCATCGTCATCGCCAACGCGAGCTGCAACTACAAGCGCGCGATGACCTATCCCGGCACCGCGGAAGTGAGGCTCTATGTCGGCAAGCCCGGCGGCTCGAGCGTCGCGACCCACTACGAGCTGCGCGTCGACGATGATCCGGTTCCTTATGCCGACGGCGCCGCGCTCGTGGTCTTCGTCGACATGAAGCAGCAGAAATCCAAGCGCATTCCCGAGGCGATCCGCGAGCGCCTGGAGAACGCGAAGGTCGACGCGTGAAGCCGCTCTGGACCCCTTCGCCCGAGCGGGCCGCGCAGACGCTGCTCGCGCGCTTCATGCAGCGAGCGGGGAAGAAGAGCTATGCCGAGCTGCACCGTTGGTCGGTGGAGCACAGCGAGGAGTTCTGGACCCTGCTCTGGGAGTTTTGCGGGGTGGTCGGCTCCAAAGGCCCGCGTACCCTGATCAATCCGGGCCGCATGCCGGGCGCCGTCTGGTTTCCGGAGGGCAGGCTCAACTTCGCCGAGAACCTGCTGCGGCAGCGCGACGACGAGCTCGCGATCTCCTTCTGGGGCGAGGACCGGGTCAAGCGCCGCTATTCGCGCCGGCAGCTCTACGACCTCGTGTCGCGGCTTGCCCGGGCGCTGCGCGCCGCCGGCGTGAGAAAGGGCGACCGTGTCGCGGGCTACCTGCCGAACCTCCCCGAGTCGATCGCTGCGACCCTCGCGACCGCGAGCCTCGGCGCGATCTGGTCCTCCTGCTCGCCCGACTTCGGCGTGCAGGGCGTGCTCGACCGCTTCGGGCAGATCGAGCCCAAGGTGCTTTTCTGCGCCGACGGCTACTTCTATGGCGGCAAGGAGTTCGATTCTCAGGACAAGGTCGCCGAGCTGCTCACGAGGCTGCCAAGCGTCAAGCAGTGCGTTGTCATGCCGTACGTGGGTGCAAAGGTGAGGGTCGGGGTGTCACTCGAGGAGTTTTTAAAACCCCATGAAGCAAAAGACATCACCTTCGAACAATGTGAATTCAATCATCCGCTCTACATCCTGTATTCCTCGGGAACCACGGGCGTGCCCAAGTGCATCGTGCACGGTACCGGCGGAACGCTGCTCCAGCACCTGAAGGAGCACCAGCTGCAAAGCGATGTGCGGCCGGGCGACCGGCTCTTCTACTTCAGCACCCTGGGCTGGATGATGTGGAACTGGCTCGTCTCGGGCCTCGCGAGCGGGGCGGCGCTGCTGCTCTACGACGGCTCTCCTTTCGTCGGCCGCGGCCGCATCCTGTTCGACTTTGCCGACGTCGAAGGCATGACGCACTTCGGCACTTCGGCGAAGTACATCGACGCGATCGCGAAGATCGGCCTGAAGCCGCGCGAGACGCACAAGCTTGAGAAGCTGCGCGCGCTCCTTTCCACCGGCTCGCCGCTCTCGCCCGAGGGTTTCGACTACGTTTACGCGAGCGTCAAGGCGGATGTGTGCCTTTCGTCGATCTCGGGCGGCACCGACATCGTGTCCTGCTTCGTGCTCGGCAATCCCCTGGGCCCGGTCTGGCGCGGCGAGATCCAGGCGAAGGGCCTCGGGATGGCGGTGGAAGTCTTCAGCGAGCAGGGGCTGCCTCTCAAGGGCGAAAAGGGCGAGCTCGTCTGCACACGACCTTTTCCGTCGATGCCGGTCGGCTTCTGGAACGACCCGGATGGCGCGAGATACCGCGCTGCCTATTTCGAGAAATATCCGAATGTCTGGCGCCACGGCGACTGGTGCGAGGAGACCGCGCACGGCGGGATGATCATCTACGGCCGCTCCGATGCGGTGCTCAATCCGGGCGGCGTGCGCATCGGCACGGCCGAGATTTACCGGCAGGTCGAGAGCCTCGAGGACGTGGTGGAGTCGCTCGTCATCGGGCAGGACTGGCAGGGCGATGTCAGGGTGGTGCTGTTCGTGAAGCTGAAGGAGGGTCTTTCGCTGGACGAGGATCTGATTTCCAGGCTGAAGCAGAAAATCAGGACCAATACGACCCCGCGTCACGTTCCCGACAAGATCCTGCAGGTCGCCGACATCCCGCGCACCAAGAGCGGCAAGATCGTCGAGCTCGCGGTGCGCGATGTGGTGCACGGCCGGGAGCCCAAGAATCTCGAGGCGCTCGCCAATCCCGAGGCGCTCGACTACTTCCGGGGGCGCCAGGAACTGCGGCTGCCCTGAGCCGCGCGGCTGCGCTTCGCGCCTGCCGCAACAATCGCCGGGCGGTTCGGACTACGGTTTAAGCCATCCGGCTCAAATTGCCGGTCATATTCCGAAAGGTCGCTTCCCTAAGCTTCCCAGACACTGCAGATGGGAAGCGACTCGGAGATGTACGACTCTGTGGAAGTCGTGGTGGCCCGGCTTGAGGCGGGCGCCGCGGAGATTCGGGCGGGATCGAAGCTGCTTTGTGCGGGCGAGCAGGCGCGCGCGGCGCGCTTCGCGCTGGAGCGCGACCGGAACCGCTACATCGCGGCGCGCTCGCGCCTGCGCCGGCTGCTGGCCGAGCGCCTGGGCGAGCGCCCGCAAGCCGTCGAGCTCGTCTACGGCAAGCGCGGCAAGCCCGCGCTCGCGCCCAGGTTCGCCGGGACCGGGCTGCGCTTCAACCTCACGCACTGCGACGATGTCGCGGTCTACGCCTTCACGCACGAGCGGGAAGTGGGCGTCGATGTCGAGGCCGTGCGCCCGCTGCGCGACGCGGACGACGTCGCGGCGCGCTTTTTTTCGCCGCAGGAAAATCTCGCCTACCGCTCGCTTCCGGCAGCCGAGCGCCCGCAGGGCTTCTTCAACTGCTGGACGCGCAAGGAAGCTTTCGTCAAGGCGCTCGGCGGGGGACTGCACCTCCCGCTCGATCGCTTCGATGTCTCGCTCTCGCCGCACGAGCCGCCGCGCCTTCTGCGCGTGGGGTGCAAGCCGGGCGACCGTTGCGGCTGGCTGCTGATCGGCCTGCAGCCCGGGCCGGGGCTGACCGGCGCCGTGGTCGTTCGCTCGCAGGAGAGCTCGAGGGCAGGTGAGCCAAGGACGCTCCACTGAGATCCGCCCGCCTCACCGTCGGCCTGCGCTCCATGGCCTACCTCGGCGATCACGCGGTGCAGGACGCGGTCCTGCTCCCCGGCGCCTTCTACGTGGCCACGGCGCTGCGCCTGCAGCGCGAGTTCTTCGGGGGAAGCCCCGCGCGCGTGCGCAATGCCGTCTTTCATGCGCCGGTCGTGCTCTCGGCCGAGGACACCCGCCTCGAAGTCGAAGCGCGGCCGCGCGAGGATGGCGTCACGGAGTACGTTTTCAGGGAAGGCGAGGGCCAGGCCGCCACGCTCGAGATCGAGCCCGGCGCCCCGGCCTCCCAGGACACATTTTCCGTGGACGACTTTCGCGCAGTCCCGCGCGAGACCCTCGAATCCGGCGCGTATTACGCGCAATTGCGCGCGCGCGGAAACCAGTACGGCCCCGGCTTTCAGGGCGTCAGCGCGCTCTGGCGAGCGGGCGAAGAAGTCCTGGCGCGGATCGAGGCCCCGCCGGCAGGCGCCGCGCACGGCCCGGTGGCGCGGCAGGCGATCCTGCTCGACTGCCTCGTCCAAACGCTCGCCTCCTTCGCGCTCGAGCAGGGCGGGACGTTCCTGTTGCGCTCGATTGCGAGCGTCGAAGGGAGGCTCGAGGACGCCGGCGCCAGCCTTTGGGCCCGCGCAAGGCTTGAGCCCGCAAGCGCGAGCGAAGGCACGGATTATCTCGGCGAAGTCGAGGCGTTCGACGCCGCCGGCCGGCGGGTGCTCAAGCTCTCCGGCGTCGCCTTCAGCCTCTCGGGGCGCGGCGCGGCCGCGAACCTGGTCGTCGCCGCCAATTTCACCGCCGAGCCGCTCGAGGAATCGCTCGCGTTCTGGGGCGAGCACTTCGGCCTGCGCCTGCGCGTGGGTTTTGCGCCGTACAACCAGGTCTTCCAGCAGCTGCTCGATCCCGCGAGCGCCCTCGGCCGCAATCGCGACGGCGTGAACGCGGTGCTCCTCGCGCTGGAGGAGTGGGCGGCGCACGCGCGCACGCTGCCGGCGATCTCGCGCGCGCGGGCGGACGAGTGCTTCGGCACGCGCTCGCGCACCGTGCTCCCGAACGGCCTCGAGATCGCGCAGCTGAACCCGCAGGAGACCGGCTACCTCTACGAGGAAATCTTCGCCGACGAGTGCTACCTGCGCCACGGCATCGTGCTCGAGGAGGGCGATACGGTGCTCGACATCGGCGCCAACGTCGGCCTCTTCTCCCTTTTCGTGCAGAGCCGCTGCCCGGGCGCGCGCATCTACGCGTTCGAGCCCGCGCCGCCCGCCTTCGACGTGCTGCGCGCCAACCTGGCGGCGCACGCGCCCGGCGCGCAGGCGTTCAACGCCGGCGTCTCGGACAAGGCGGGAACCGCGACCCTGACCGTCTACGGCAAGGCGTCGGTGTTCTCCGGCTTTCACCCCGAGGAGCAGGACGACCGCGCCTCGCTGCAGGCGGTGGTGAGCAACATGCTCAGGCGCGAGGCGAAGGACGGCGAGGCGCTCGAGGAGTACGCCGGCGAGCTCGTCGCCGACCGGCTCGAGCGCACCGAATACGCCTGCCCGATGGTCTCGGTCTCCGAATTCATGCGCGAGCACCGCCTCGAGCGGATCGGCCTGCTCAAGATCGACGCGGAAAAAAGCGAAGCGGCGATCCTCGCGGGCATCGGCGAGGAGGACTGGGCGAAGATCGACCAGCTGGTCATCGAAGTGCATGACCGCGCCGGCGGCGCCGCCGAGCGTGTCCTCGAGCGGCTGCGCAGCCTCGGCTATCGCTGCACCCTCGAAGAGGTACCGCTCCTCGAGCGCTCGGGGCTTTGCAACATCTACGCCACCCGGCGAGCGGCGCGCGAAGCGGGCGCGGGGGACTCGTCCCGCGCCAACCTGCAACGCAATGTCACCGAATTCTGCTCGGCGCTGCGCGCGCACATGCAGCGCGCTCCGGCGCCACTCGTGCTCTGCGTGTGCCCGAGGAACGCGCCCGACCCGGTGCTGGATGAGGCCGAGCGCAGGCTGCTCGAGGAAGCCGGCGCGATCCCGAACGTCCAGACGATCTCGTCCTCCTCGATTGCGCAGCGTTACCCGACCCGCGTCTTTCACGATACGGCGGCCGCCCGCGCGGGCCACGTGCCCTATACGCCGGAGGGCTACGCCGCCCTGGGGACGGCGCTCATGCGCGCCGCCTACGGACTCAAGCGCCGGCCTTGCAAGGTGATCGCGCTCGATTGCGACAACACGCTGTGGCAGGGCGTGTGCGGCGAGGACGGCGTGGCGGGCATCGGCCTGGGCGCGGCGCGCCGCAGGCTGCAGGAATTCATGCTCGCGCAGATGCAGGCCGGGATGCTGCTGTGTCTGTGCAGCAAGAACAACGAGCGCGACGTGCTGGAAGTCTTCGAGCGCCGCAGCGAGATGCCGCTCAAGCTCGCGCATTTCGCCGCGCGCCGGCTGAACTGGCAGGGAAAGGCGCAGAACCTGCGATCCCTTGCCGCGGAGCTCGGCCTGGGGCTGGACAGCTTCATCTTCCTGGACGACGACGCGCGCGAGTGCGCGGAAGTACGGCGCCTGTGTCCCGAAGTGCTGACCTTGCAACTGCCGAAGGACGAGCACGCGCTCGGCGCGTTTCTCGACCATGTCTGGGCCTTCGACCGCGCGGCGGCGACCCAGGAGGACCGGCGCCGCACCCGCATGGTCCAGGAGAACGCGCAGCGGCGCCAATTCCGCGCGGAGGCGAGCACCCTCAAGGACTTCATCGACGGGCTCGAGCTGCGCGTGGACATCGCGCCGGCTGCGCCGGCCGAGCTCGCACGCATCGCGCAGCTCATCGCGCGCACCAACCAGTTCAGCCTGGTGACGCGGCGCCGCTCCGAGGGCGAGCTGCGCCAGTTCCTTGCCCAGCCCGGCGCCGGCGCGATCGCGGTGCGGGTGGCCGACCGCTTCGGCGACTACGGACTCGTCGGCGCGGCGCTCTTTGAGCGCGCCGGCGGGCGGCTGTGCGTCGACAGCCTGCTGCTCAGCTGCCGGGCGCTGGGGCGCGGCGTGGAGCACGCGATGGCGGCCTGGCTCGGCCGGCACGCGCTTGCCGAAGGCTGCCACGAGGTCGGGCTCGAGTACCGGCCGACCGAGCGAAACCGGCCCGCGCAGGATTTCATCGCGGCGATCGGCGGACCAAGGCCGGGCGATGCGCAAACCCGCTGGAGCCTCCCGGCAGAGCAGCTGGCGAAGCTTGCCTATGCGCCGGCGGAGCTGCCGCCGCTTGAGACCGAAGCGGAGCGGGCGCCGCAGGCGGCGGCCGAATCCGCCTGGGATTTCCGCTCGGGCTCCGAGCGCCTGCAGGCGATCGCCACGGAGCTGGCGGGCGCGGAACCGGTCGTGCGCGCGATCGAAGCCCGCGCGCTCGCGCCGCTCGCGCAGCCGGCCCCCTCGCAGCTCGCCGAAGCCGGATCGCTCGAGGCGGCGCTCGCCGACATCTGGGCGAGAGTGCTCGGCCGCGCGCGCGTGGGCCTGAACGACAACTTCTTCGACGCGGGCGGGACTTCGCTCAAGGCCGTGCGCGTCGTTGCGCTGGTGAAGAAAGAGCTCGGACGGGCGCTGCAAGTGGTCAGCCTGCTCGAGTGCCCGACGGTAGCGTTGCTGGCGGCGCGGCTGGAGGCTCGGCCGACGGCGCCCGGGGCGGGGCCGGGGGAAGCGGCGCGGCGCGGACAGCGCCGGCGTCAACATCAAACTGGAATGAGGGCAGCCTGACATGAAACTCAACGACATGAAACTCCATCGCATCGGCGTCATCGGCGCGGGCACCATCGGCACCGGCGTCATCACCAACATCGTGATGAGCGGCCTGCACGCGGTCGTCATCGACCAGTCGCCCGAGGCGCTCGCGCGCAGCAAGGCGCAGGTGCTCGAGAACGCGCGCCTGGCGCCGCTGATGTCCAAGACGCTCCCGCGCGTCGGCCGCGACGAGCTGCTGCAGCGCATGGAGCACACCACCGAGCTCTCGGCGGCGGCGACCTGCGATTTCATCGTCGAGAACGTCTTCGAGGAATGGGCGGTCAAGAAGCCGCTCTACGAGAAGCTCGATCGCATCGTGCCCGCGGGCGTGTGCCTCGGGCCCAACACCTCGTGCATCCCGATCACGCAGATCGCCGCGGTGACGAAGCGGCCGGAGCTCGTGGTCGGCATTCATTTCATGAACCCGGTGCACCTGATTCCGACCGCCGAGGTGATCCGCGGCTTCCACACCTCCGACTATGCGGTCTCGGTGCTGCTGCACCTGTTCGGGCTGCTCGGCAAGCAGGCGGTGATGGTGGAGGACGGGCCGGGATTCGTCTCCAACCGCATCTCGCACATCTTCATGAACGAGGCGGTGTTCGTGCTGCAGGACGGCGTGGCGGACGCGGCGAGCGTCGACGCGATCTTCCGCAAGTGCTTCGGCCACAAGATGGGACCGCTCGAGACCGCGGACCTGATTGGCCTGGACACGGTGATGCGCTCGCTCGATGTGCTCTACCAGAGCTTCCAGGACTCCAAGTACCGCTGCTGCCCGCTGCTGAGAAAGCTCGTGCAGGCCGGCCATCTCGGCCGCAAGACCGGCAAGGGCTTCTACGAATACCCCGACCTGCAGGCGGCGGCCGCCGAGCAGAAGGCGCAGGCTGTCGTCGCGCAGGCCTCGGCCGCCACCGCCTGACCCCATTCACGAGGAGCAAAAACATGGCAATCCAGGAAAACGGCAGCGTCAAGGAATCCCTGCGGCGCTTCATCCAGCACTCGGTCCAGCTTCCGCAACTCGCGGACGACGAGGACCTCTTCGCCACGGGCATCGTGAACTCGCTCTTCGCGGTGCAGCTCGTGACCTTCATCGAGAAGACCTTCGGCCTCGAGGTGGACGCCGAGGATCTCGAGATCCGCAACTTCCGGTCGCTCAACGCCGCGACCGCGTTCGTCGAGAAAAAGACCCAGTACGCGTGACGCCATGAGCTCCGCGCCGCGCGCGACGCTGACCGGGCTGATCGAGGCGCGCTTCGAGCGCATGGGGGAGGCGACCGCGGTGGTGGGCGAGCCGGATCCCGCCTTCGGCTTCTCCTCGCTCAGCTACGCGCAGCTGAACGACAGAGTCAACAGCCTAGCGCACCGGCTGCGGGCGGAGGGCGTTCGCCCCGGCGACGTGGTGGGGCTGCTCACCGAGCGGTCCTTCGCCATGATCCTTGGCGTGCTCGCGATCCTCAAGGCCGGCGGCGCCTATGTGCCGCTCGCGCCCTCCTATCCGCAGGATCGCCTCGACTACATGCTCGAGAACAGCGGCGCCAGGCTCCTCCTCGTGCACGGGCGCACCGCCGGCCGGGTGGCCTTCGCCGGCCGCATTCTCGATCTCGAGGATCCCGCGCTTTACCAGGGTCCGACCGGCAACCCGGCGCGGGTCAATGCGCCCGAGGACCTTGCCTACATCATCTACACGTCGGGCTCCACCGGGCGGCCCAAGGGCGTGATGATCGAGCATCACTCGGTCGTCAATCGCCTGCAGTGGATGCAGCGCGCGTATCCGCTGGGAGCCGACGACGTCATCCTGCAGAAGACGCCGTACGCGTTCGACGTCTCGGTCTGGGAGCTGCTCTGGTGGGCGCTCGAGGGCGCGCGGCTCTGCCTGCTCGCGCCGGGCGCCGAGGCGAATCCGCTCGCCCTCGTGAAGACGATCCGGCGCGAGCGCGTCAGCGTCATGCACTTCGTGCCCTCGATGCTGAGCGTGTTCCTCGAGTACCTGGAGGGCAAGGATGCGCAGGCGCTCGCGGGCCTCGCTTCGCTCAAGCACGTGTTTGCGAGCGGCGAGGCGCTCGCGCCCAGCCATGTGAGGAAATTCAACGACGTGCTCGGCAAGGCGACCGGCGCAAGGCTGATCAATCTCTATGGGCCGACAGAGGCGACGGTGGACGTGAGCTACTACGACTGCCCGCGCGAGGGCGAGATCGGATGCGTGCCGATCGGCCGGGCGATCGACCACATGAAGCTCTACGTGCTCAAGGACGGCCGCGAGGCCGCCGTGGGCGAGCCGGGCGAGCTTTGCATCGCGGGCGTCGGCCTTGCGCGCGGCTACGTCAACAACCCGGCGCTGACGGCCGAGAAGTTCACCGACAACCCCGTCAATCCGGGCGAGCGCATCTACCGCACGGGCGACATCGCGCGCTGGCTGCCCGACGGCAATGTCGAGTATCTCGGCCGGGAAGACCACCAGGTCAAGATCCGCGGCATGCGCATCGAGCTGGGCGAGATCGAGAACACGATCCGCTCGAGCCCGGGCGTCACCGACTGCGTGGCGCTCGTGGACAAGCTCTCCGAGCAGGTGGCGCAGATCGCCGCCTATGTGGTGAGCCGGGCCGAGCTCGACGTTGAAGCCTTGAAGCGCTACCTGCGCACGCAGCTTCCCGACTACATGGTGCCGCACCGCTTCGAGCGCATCGAGCGCATGCCCCTGACGCCGAACGGCAAGGCTGACCGGCGGGCGCTCGCCACGCGCGTGAAAGCAGCAGCGGCGCAGCCGGAGGCGCTGCAGGCTCAATGAGTCGAGAATTCGATATCGCGATCGTCGGTGTCGCCGGCCGCTTTCCGGGAGCGCGCGACACCGAGCAGTTCTGGGCGAACCTGGCGGGCGGCGTGGAAGCGATCACGCGGTTCTCCGACGAGGAATTGCGCGAGGCCGGCGTGCCCGACGGGTATCTCGCCGATCCCGCGTATGTGAAGGCGGCGCCGGTGCTGGAAGCCCCGGGGGATTTCGACGCGGCATTCTTCGGTTACGCGCCCGTGGAGGCCGCGGCGATGGACCCGCAGCACCGGCTGCTGCTCGAGCTCGCGCTCGAGGCGCTTGAGACAGCGGGCTGCGATCCGGGCCGCTATGCCGGCCGCATCGGCGTTTTCGCGGGTACGGCGCTCAACACCTACTTCAGCCACACCGGGCTCGACCGGCGCCTGGCGAAGGAATACATCCCGACGCTGATCGGCAGCGACAAGGACTTCCTGAGCACCCGGATCTCCTACAAGCTGAACCTGAAGGGCCCGAGCCTGACCATCCAGACCGCGTGCTCGACCTCGATGGTGGCGATCCACCTCGCATGCCAAAGTTTGCTCAGCAGCGAAACCGACGCGGCGCTGGCCGGGGCGGTATCCGTGCGCGTGCCTCACCGGGCGGGTTATTTCTGCGACGGCGGCGGCATCGTCTCCCCCGAGGGCCACGTGCGGGCGTTCGACGCTTCGGCCAATGGCACCGTGTTCGGCAGCGGCGGCGGCATGCTGGTCCTCAAGCGCTGGCAGGATGCCGAGCGCGACGGCGACACGGTCTATGCCGTCATCAAGGGCTCCGCGGTCAACAACGACGGCGCGGGCAAGGCCGGCTACACCGCGCCCGGCGTCGACAGCCAGGCCGACGCGGTGATGGAGGCGCTCGCCAACGCCGGAGTCGAGGCGGATACGGTCAGCTATGTGGAAGCGCACGGGTCCGGAACCCCGCTGGGCGATGCGGTGGAGATGCGCGCGCTCAGCAAGGCTTTTGGCAGCGCGACGACAAGGCGCGGATTCTGCGCGCTCGGGTCCGTTAAAACCAACATTGGGCACCTGGATGCTGCGGCCGGTGTGGCCGGAATCCTGAAAACCGTGCTTGCGCTCAAAGCGCGCAAGCTGCCGCCGAGCCTCAACTTCCAGGCGCCCAATCCCCAAATCGATTTTGCGAGCACGCCTTTTTACGTCAATACGCGCCTTCAGGACTGGCGCGCGAGCGGTCCGCGGCGGGCGGCCGTGCTCTCGACAGGCATGGGCGGAACCAATGCCGTGGTCATCCTCGAAGAGGCGCCCGAGCCGGCCCGGGCGCCCGAGAGCCGCGCACCGCAGTTGCTTGTCCTTTCGGCCGCCACCGAAACCGCGCTCGCGCAGGCAACCACGCGTTTGCGGGACCACCTCGCGAAGACCGACGTGGATGTCGGGGATGTGGCCCACACATTGCGAATCGGGCGCAAAGCCTTCAAGCACCGGCGATGCCTCGTCTGCGCCGACCGCCAGGACGCGATCGAAGCGCTGGTCGAGCCGGCATCCAAGCGCATCTTCAGCGCTCAGGCAGCCGACCGGCGACGGCCGGTCATCTACCTCTTGCCCGGCATCGGCGACCAGTACGTGGGGATGGGCCGCGATCTGCACGAGCGCTGGCCGGCTTTCCGGGAAGAGCTAGAGCGTTGCGAGCGGATCCTCGAGCCTCACCTCGGGACCAAGCTGCGCGACCTGCTGTATCCGCCGGAGCAGGCGGCGCCGGCTTCGAAAGGAATCGATCTCGCGGCGATGCTCGGGCGCAAGCCCGCCAGCAAAGGGGCGCTCGAGCGAACGCTGCACGCGCAAGCGGCGCAATTCTCCGTCGAGTACGCGGCAAGCCGGCTCTGGCAATCGCTCGGGGTCATGCCCGATGCGATCGTCGGCCACAGCATGGGGGAATACGTCGCCGCCTGTCTTGCGGGTGTGATGTCGCTCGAGGATGCGCTGCGGCTGATCGCGGTGCGCGCGAAGCTGGTCGAGGCGCTGCCCAAAGGCGCGATGCTGGCGGTCACGCTCGGCGAGAGTGCGTTGCGCGAGTTGCTGAGCCCCGGGCTTTCCCTCTCGCTCATCAACGGCCCCGAGCTCTGCGTGGTGAGCGGGGCCCCTGCCGAAGTGGCCGCCGTCGAGTCGAAGCTCGCCGAGCGCGGCGTCATCGCGCGACGAGTCGCGAACGGGCACGCCTTTCATTCCGCAATGCTCGCGCCGATTGCCGAGCCGTTCCGCGAAGAGGTGCGCAAGGTCCGGCTGAGCGCGCCGGCGATTCCGTACACCTCCAATGTGACGGGTACCTGGATTACGCCCGAGCAGGCGACGAGCGCGGACTACTGGGTCGCGCACGCGCTGCAAACTGCCCGATTCGACGACGCCTTGCGCGCGATGTGGAAGCACAAGGACCCGGTGCTCCTGGAAATCGGCCCCGGACGCACGCTCGGCATGCTGGCCATGCAGCATCCGGGCCGCAAGGAGGGCGGCGCGCCGCTCGCGCTCGCCACGATCCGGCCGTCCTACGAAAACCTTTCCGACACCGAGTTCCTGCTCCAGGCGGTCGGGCGCCTCTGGGCGCTGGGAGCGGACCTGCGATGGGCGGCGATGCCGGGCGGTGGCCGCAAGGTGCCGCTGCCGACTTATCCCTTCGAGCGCAAGTTGCACTGGTTGCCGCAGGAACCCGAGGGGCTGCCGGCGTCGCCCGCGGCCGATGCGGGCCTGGCTCCGGCAAGCGCGAGCGTGCCGCGCAATCCGGATACGGCGCAGTGGCTTTACGTTCCTTCGTGGAAGCGTCTCCTGCCGAGAAATGCTCGCGAGCGCGCGCCGTCGAACTGGCTCGTCTTCGCGGACCGCGGTGGGTTGGCCGAGCGCCTCGCGGCGAAGGCGGCATCCGCCGGACACACGATCGTGATCGCGACCGAGGGCAAGCGTTTCCACCGCGCAGATCCGCGCCGCTTCAGCCTCGACCCGAAAAACGCCGAGCACTATGGGCAATTGCTGCGCGCGCTCGCCGCCGACGGCCTGGCGCCCGCGACGATCGTGCATGCCTGGGGAGTGACGGGCGTTTCCGCGGAGCTCGATGCCGCGCTGACGGCCGGCTTGTTCAGCCTCTCGCGCCTGGTGAAAGCGCTCGGCACGGCGAAGCTGCGCCACGAAATCGACTTGTGCGTGCTCTCGGACGGCGTGCAGGATGTGCTCGGCAGTGAAGCTCTTTCGGCTGAAAAAGCGACGCTGCTCGGACCTTGCCTCGTGATCGGCCAGGAATGTCCGAACGTTCGCGTGAGGCACATCGACCTGGAGGCTTCGGACGAGTCGGCTGCCGATCGGGTGCTGGCCGAAATCCTCGATCCTGATGCGAACAAATTCGTGGCCTATCGGAACGGCCAGCGCTGGGTGCAGGCCTACGAGCGCATCGCGCCGGCGCCGCCTGCGCCCGCGTTCCGGCAGGGCGGGGTCTATCTGGTGACCGGCGGCACCGGCAAGGTCGGGATGGCGATCGCGACCTATCTCGCGCGGAGGTACCAGGCGAGGCTCGCTCTGGTGGGCCGGCGTTCGGCGCCGCCCGAGGCGGCGCTTGCAGAGCTCGAGAAGAACGGCGCGCAGGCGTTTTATGTCGCCGCGGACGTGGCCGATGCCGCGGCGCTGCGGCGCGCCCTCGATGCGACGACGCGGCGCTTCGGCGCGCTGCACGGAGTCATCCATGCCGCCGGCATCGTCGGACGCGACGGCTACCAGGAGCTCAAGGAGGTCGGCGGGGCGAGCTGCGACTCCCATTTCCGCGCCAAGGCGCTCGGTCTGCGGGCGCTCGAGCGGGCGCTCGAGGGCAGGGCGGTCGATTTCTGCCTGCTCATGTCGTCACTCGCCTCCCTCCTGGGCGGACTGGGACAGGCCGCGTATGCCTCGGCCAACCTCTACATGGATACGTTCGCGCGCCGGCAGCGCCGCGCTTCCGCTGTGCGCTGGCTGAGCGTGAACTGGGACGTCTGGCGGCTGGGTGGCGAAAGCGATGCCGAGGCGGGGGCCACCCTGAAGGGCCTCGGGATGAGCGAGGCCGAAGGCGCCGCCATGATGGAGGCCGTGCTCGCCCTTCGTGGCACGCCGCAAGTCGTGGTTTCGACCGGGGACCTGCTCGCGCGGATCGACCAATGGGTGAGGATGGATTCGCAGCCGCCAGTAGCGATCAGCGCTCCGGCGACGCCGCGCCCGGTCGCCGCCACGGTTGCAGACGCGCCGCGCGACGACACCGAGCGCGCGGTGGCCCGCGTCTGGGAGGACGCCCTCGGTCTCGCCGCGGTGGGCATTCATGACAGCTTTGCCCAGCTGGGCGGGCATTCGCTGCTCGCGATCCGCGTGGTGGCCGAGCTGAGCAAGCGCTTTTCCATCGAGCTGCCCCTCCGGGCACTGCTCGATGCCCCGACCGTGGCCGAGCTCGCGCGCTATGTCGATGCGCTCGCCTGGGCCTCGGGCGGGTCCTCCTCGCAAGCCGGAGCGGCCGGAGCGCGCGTGGAGGTGACGCTATGACGGTGCAGGGCATCCTCGACGAGCTGCGCCGCCGCGACATTCGCGTCTGGGCCGATGGCGAGCTGCTTCGCTGCGACGCGCCGGCCGGCGCGCTCACGGTCGAGCTCTCCGACCTGCTGCGGCAAAACAAGCCCGACATCCTCCACTTCCTGCGCTCGGTCGAGCGCCAGGTGCGCGAGCAGCGCGCGATCGTGCCCCTGCAGCCGCACGGGACGAAGGAGCCGATCTTCGGCGTCGGCGGGCACAACGGCGACGTGTACTGCTACCGGCTCCTTGCCGAGGCGCTCGGCCCCGAGCAGCCCTTCTTCGGCCTGCAGCCCCCGGGCTCCGACGAGCATAGCGAGCCGCTCACGCGCATCGAGCACCTGGCGGCGTACTTTGCGAGCCAAATCCGCAGCTTACGACCCGAAGGGGTCGTCATCGCCGGCTATTGCGCGGGCGGCACGATCGCGCTCGAGCTGGCACGCCAGCTCCAGGAATCGGGCGTGCTGATCCGTTTCCTGGCCCTTTTCGCCACGCCACACCCGGACCGCTACCGGCCGCTCGTGTTCCTGCGCGAGCTTGTCGAGAACGGCTGCGCGCGCGTCGTAAAGCATGCGCGCGAGCTGGGCACCGGCCCGCTCGAGGCGCGGCGCGAGTACGTGCTGAGCGGGCTGCGCAGGCTGGCCGCGCGGCGCGCCGGCGTTCGCGCGGCGGCCGAGGATCCGGTGCTCGTGAGGCGCGGCAAGGTCGAGCGCGCCACCGTGGCCGCGGCGAGCCGCTACCGCGCCGGCTTCTTTCCCGGGCGCGTCTGCCTTTTTCTCCCCAATCCGGACTCGGCCAAGGCGATCGACATGCCGGAGCGCTGGCGCGGGACGGCCCTGCGGGTCGAGGAGTACTTCGGGCCGCCGGGTTGCGCGACCGAGAACATCCTGCAGGCGCCGAACGTGGCCGCGATGGCCGAGCTCTTTCGCTCCTGCTACGCATCGAGTTTGTGAGGCGCGGGTGATTCCTGTAAAATCCCATATCCACGCCCTACTAGGCGGTAATGACGAAGTACGTCTTTGTTACTGGTGGCGTCGTTTCCAGTCTTGGAAAGGGAATAGCCGCCGCCTCTCTCGCCGCAATCCTCGAATCCCGCGGCATCCGCGTCACCAACATCAAGCTGGATCCCTACATCAACGTGGATCCGGGCACGATGTCGCCGTTCCAGCACGGCGAGGTGTTCGTGACCGAGGACGGGGCCGAGACCGACCTCGACCTCGGCCACTATGAGCGCTTCCAGTCCTCGCGGATGCGCCGCTCCAACAACTTCACCACCGGCCAGGTCTATGAGTCGGTGATCAAGAAGGAGCGCCGCGGCGACTACCTCGGCGGGACGGTCCAGGTGATCCCCCACATCACCGACGAGGTCAAGGCGTTCATCAAGCGGGGCGCGGGCGAGGCGGACGTTGCCATCGTCGAAGTCGGGGGCACCGTGGGCGACATCGAGTCGCTGCCGTTCCTGGAGGCGATCCGGCAGATGGGCCTGGAGCTCGGGCGCTCGAACGTCTGCTACATCCACCTCACCCTCGTCCCCTTCATCGCCTCGGCGGGGGAGATCAAGACCAAGCCCACCCAGCACTCGGTCAAGGAGCTGCGCGAGATCGGCATCTCGGCCGACGTGGTGCTCGCGCGCACCGACCGGCCGCTGCCCGATGACGAGCGGCGCAAGATCGCGCTCTTCTGCAACGTGCAGAAGGAAGCCGTCATCTCGGCCTGGGACGTGGACTCGATCTACAAGGTCCCGATGATGCTGCACGAGCAGATGCTCGACGAGATCGTCTGCCACAAGCTGCAGATCCTCGCGCGCGCCGCGGACCTCTCGGCCTGGCGCCAGCTCGTGCACGCGCTCGAGCATCCCGAGCACGAGGTCGACATCGCCTTCGTCGGCAAGTACGTCGACCTGCAGGACTCCTACAAGTCGCTGAACGAGGCGCTCACCCACGCCGGCATCCACACGCGCAGCAAGGTGCGCGTGCATTACCTCGACTCCGAGGAGATCGAGAAGAACGGCACCGGCGTGCTCGAGAAGATGGACGCGATCCTCGTGCCGGGCGGTTTCGGCAAGCGCGGGACCGAGGGCAAGATCGCCGCGATCCGCTACGCGCGCGAGAAGGGCGTGCCCTACCTCGGCATCTGCCTCGGCATGCAGCTCGCCACGATCGAGTTCGCCCGCAATGTGGCGGGCCTTGCGGGCGCGAACAGCACCGAATTCGACCCGGCGACGCCGCACCCGGTGGTCGCGCTCATCACCGAGTGGCTCGACCGCACGGGGCGGATCGAGCAGCGCACCGAGAAGTCGGACATGGGCGGCACCATGCGGCTCGGCGCGCAGAAGGTCCCCGTCGAAAAAGAGACCCTCGCTTTTCAGATCTATGGACCCGAAGTGAACGAGCGGCATCGGCACAGATACGAAGTCAACAACATCTACGTGCCGCAGCTCGAGGCGAAGGGCTACAAGGTCTCGGCGCGCACCCCGAGCGAGAAGCTGCCCGAGATGATGGAGCTGCCCGGGCACCCGTTTTTCTTCGGCGTGCAGTTCCACCCGGAATTCACCTCGACGCCGAGGGGCGGCCATCCGCTCTTTCGCGCCTTCGTCAACGCCGCGCTGAAATACCGCGCCAATGCCAAGCGCCCCGGCGGGACACTGTCCGTCGTCGCAGCGTGAGGCTCTGCGGGTTCGAAGCCGGCCTCGACAAGCCGCTTTTCCTCATCGCCGGCCCGGATACGCTGGAGAGTCTGCAGCTCTGCCTGGACGTCGCGGGGCACGTGAAGGAGAAGGCCGGCAAGCTGAACATGCCGTACATCTTCAAGGGCTCCTTCGACAAGGCGAACCGCAGCTCGGGCAGGAGCTACCGGGGTCCCGGCATGGCCGAGGGCCTGAAGATACTTTCCGAGATCAGGAAGCAGGTGAAGGTCCCTGTCCTGACCGATGTTCACGAGGACACGCCGATCAAGGAGGTCGCGGACGTGGTCGACGTCCTCCAGACGCCCGCGTTCCTTTGCCGGCAGACGAACTTCATCAAAGCCGCGGCTTCCGCGGGGAAGCCGGTCAACATCAAGAAGGGCCAGTTCCTCTCTCCCTGGGAGATGAAGAACGTGGTCGACAAGGCGAAGAGCACGGGCAACGAGCAGGTGCTCGTCTGCGAGCGCGGCTTCAGCTTCGGCTACCACAACCTGGTCGTGGATATGCGCGGCCTCGCGGCCATGCGCGAAACCGGGTGCCCGGTCGTGTTCGACGCGACGCATTCGGTGCAGCTGCCGGGCGGGCAGGGCGAGGCGAGCGGCGGCCAGCGCGAGTACATTCCGGTGCTCGCGCGCGCGGCGGTGGGCGCCGGAGTGTCGGGCGTCTTCATGGAGACGCACCCGCAGCCCGAAAAGGCGCTTTGCGACGGGCCGAATTCCTGGCCGCTTGCCATGGTGGGGGAGCTGCTCGAGACGCTCGCCGCGCTCGACGCGGTGGTGAAGAAAAACGGATTCGCTGAGAAGAAAGTGAAAAGCTGATGAGCTCGATCGTCGATGTGGTCGCCAGGGAAATTCTCGACTCGCGGGGCAACCCCACCGTGGAGGCGGACGTGCTGCTCGAATCGGGCGCGATGGGCCGTGCCGCCGTGCCTTCGGGCGCCTCGACGGGGAGCCGCGAGGCGATCGAGTTGCGCGACGGCGATGCGAAGCGCTACGGCGGCAAGGGCGTGCTGAAGGCGGTCGAGGCGGTCAATACCGAGGTGTCCGAGGCGATCGTCGGGCTCGACGCCTCGGAGCAGGCCTTCATCGACAGGACGCTCGTCGAGCTCGACGGCACGGACAACAAGTCGCGCATCGGAGCGAATGCGACGCTCGCCGTGTCGATGGCCGCGGCCAAGGCGGCGGCCGAGGAATCGGGGCTGCCGCTCTACCGCTACTTCGGCGGGGCCGGGCCGATGCAGATGCCGGTGCCGATGATGAACGTCGTCAACGGCGGCGCGCACGCGAACAACAGCCTCGACATGCAGGAATTCATGATCGTGCCGGTCGGCGCGAAGTCCTTCCGCGAGGCGCTGCGCTGCGGCTCCGAGGTTTTCCAGGCGCTGAAGAAGATCATCGACGGCAAGGGCATGTCGACCGCGGTGGGCGACGAGGGCGGCTTCGCGCCCAACCTGCCCACCCACGCGGCGGCGATCGAGCTGATCCTCGAGGCGATCTCCGCGGCCGGCTACGCCCCGCGCCAGGACGTGCGCATCGCGCTCGACTGCGCGGCTTCGGAATTCTTCAAGGATGGGCAGTACACGCTGGAGTCGGAAGGTAAAAATCTTTCTTCGGCCCAGTTCGTGGACTACCTGGCGGACCTGGCCGAGCGCTATCCGATCTGCTCGATCGAGGACGGCATGGCCGAGGGCGACTGGGACGGCTGGAAGCTGCTCACCGACCGGCTCGGCAAGAAGGTTCAGATCGTCGGCGACGACGTCTTCGTCACCAACACGAAGATCCTGCGCGAAGGCATCAGGAAGGGCGTCGCGAGCGCCATTCTCATCAAGGTGAACCAGATCGGCACGCTCTCCGAGACGTTCGCCGCCATCGAGCTCGCCAAGCGCGCGGCCTACGGCACGGTGATCTCGCACCGCTCGGGCGAGACCGAGGACACGACCATCGCCGACATCGCCGTGGGCGCCAATGCGCTGCAGATCAAGACCGGGTCGCTCTCGCGCTCCGATCGCAACGCGAAGTACAACCAGCTCCTGCGCATCGAGGAAGACCTCGGCGATTCGGTGAGCTATCCCGGCGCGGAGGCGTTTTCCTTCAGGCCATGAGAATCCTCGCCGGCATCCTCGCCGGGCTCATCGTCGCGATCCAGTACCCGCTCTGGCTGGGCAAGGGCGGGTGGCTGCGCGTCTGGGACGTGGACCGGCAGCTCGATGCGCGCCACGAGAAGAACGCGCAGCTCGAGACCCGGAATGCCGCGCTCGCCGCCGAGGTGAGGGATCTCAAGCAGGGGTTCGACGCGATCGAGGAGCGCGCGCGCTACGAGCTCGGCATGGTGAAGGGCGACGAGGTCTTCTTCCAGGTCCCGCCCGCACGCAAGTGAACCGCATCGCGTTTCGCAACGCGGCCCTGTTCGATAGCCGCAAGGGAGTCCTGCGTCGCGGCGCAACCGTCCTCATCGAGGGCGAGCGGATTTCGCACGTCGCCTTCCAAAACGTCAAAGCGGCGGATTTCAGGAGCTTCGACCTCAAGGGCAAGGCCTTGCTTCCCGGGCTGATCGACTGCCATGTGCATGTGACTGCGACCACGCATGACATCGTCCGCCTCTCGGCCCAGCCGCCCTCGCTCATCACGGCGCTGTCCAAGGATATTCTGGAAGGCATGCTGCTGCGCGGCTTCACCACGGTGCGCGACGCCGCGGGCGCCGACTTCGGCCTGCAGGAAGCGGTCGAGCGCGGGCTCTTCGCCGGGCCGCGGCTTTTCATTGCCGGCTGGCCGCTCACGCAGACCGGCGGGCACGCGGATGCGCGGCCGCGCGGCGCGAAAACGATGTTCTGCACCTGCGCAGGCCTCGGGCTCTTTGGCGCGATTTGCGACGGCGTGGCGGAGGTGCGCCGCGCCGCGCGCGAGCAGCTGAGGAACGGCGCGAACCACCTCAAGGTCATGGCGGGCGGCGGCGTGATGAGCCCCAACGACCCGATCGAGGGCGCGCAGTACTCGGTCGAGGAGATGCGCGCGATCTGCGAGGAAGCCGAGAACGCCGGCAAATACGTGATGGCGCACGCCTATTCGCCGCGCTCGATCGAGCGCGCGGTCGGGGCGGGGGTGCGCTCGATCGAGCATGGCAACCTGCTCGATGCGCGCTCGGCGCGCGCGATGAAGACCGAAGGCGCCTACCTGGTGCCCACGCTCGCAACCTATTCGGCCCTCGCTGCCGATGCGAATCTCGGGCTCACGCCGGAGATGCTGGAGAAGCTCGAGCGCGTGAAAGCACGCGGCGTGGACGCGATCCGGCGCGCAAAAGCCGAGGGCATCCCGATCGCCTTCGGCACCGACCTCCTCGGCCACATGCACGCTTTCCAGTCCGAGGAGTTCGGCCTGCGCCTGCCCGCCATGAAGCCGGCCGAAATCCTGCAGAGCGCGACCAGCGTGGGCGCCGAGCTGGTCGGCCAGTCAGGAAAGCTCGGCGTGATCGCGCCCGGCGCGGCCGCCGACCTGATCGTCGCGGCAGGAGATCCTCTGAAGGACCTCGCCCCGCTGAGGAAGCCCGAGAAGGGGCTCCTTGCGGTGATGAAAGCGGGGCGGTTCTACCGAAACAGGCTCTAGCCGGCTACTTCACCGTCGCGTAGCGCGCTTCCGGGCGGTCGTCGGACTTGTAGACCGTCTCGACGCTCTTCTTCATCGCCCAGGGCCGCAGCTGGTGGTGCAGCGGCACGTAGTAGTACTGGTCGCGCGTGATCGTGAGCGCCTCGCGGATCATGGCGTCGCGCTTCTTCACGTCGGTCTCGATGTTGATGGCGTCGATGAGCGAATCGAGCTTCGGGTCGCTGACGCGGCCGAGGTTGAAGCTGCCGGCGGCTCCGGTCGTCTTGGTGTGCAGCAGCGAGAAGAGCGAGTAGTTCGCGTCGAAGTTCGCCACGCCCCAGCCCAGCATGTAGGCGTCGTGGTCGAACTTCTGGATCTTCGCGATCCACAGCGGCATGGTCTGCGCGAGCAGCTTCGCCTTCAGGCCGATCTTCGCCCACATGCCGACGAGCGCCTGGCAGATCTCCTCGTCGTTCACGTAGCGGTTGTTCGGGCAGTCGAGCTCGAAGGAAAAGCCGTTCGGGTAGCCGGCCTCGGCGAGCAGCTTCTTCGCGCCCTCGGCGTCGACCTTCATGGGCTGATCGAGGTCCTTCGACCAGCCGTGCACGCTGGGGGCGACCATGATCGCCGCCGGGATCGACAGGCCGCGCATGGTGACGCGCTTGATCGCCTCGCGGTCGACCGCCATGTTGAGCGCCTTGCGCACGCGGATGTCCTTGAAGGGGTTCTTGCCCTTCACGTCCGAGTACTTGAGCTCGGGGCTGAACTGGTCCATGCCGATGAAGATGGTGCGGTTCTCGGCGCCTTCCATGACCTTCAGCTTCGCGTCCTTCTGCAGCCGCGCCACGTCCTGCGTCGGCAGGTCGGTGAGGAGGTCGACGTCGCCCGAGAGCAGGGCGGCGACGCGGGTCGCGTCCGACTTGATCGGCGTGTAGATCACCTCGGTGACGTTGCCGCTGATCTTGTCCCACCAGCCCGGGTAGGCCTGCATGACGATGCGCTTGTCGGGCTCCCACGCCTTGATCATGTAGGGACCGGTGCCGTTGGTGTTGCGCGAGGCGTAGGTTTCCTCCTTCGCCTTGTAGTCCTGCACGTGCGTCGACTTGTTCTTCTCCGACCACGATTTGCTCATGATGCGGAAATCGACCAGGTTCTTGAGGAGCACCGGGTTCGGGCCCGAGAGGATCAGGTCCACGGTGAAGTCGTCGATCTTCTTCACTTCCTTCACGCCCTGCACGTAGATCTGCATCGTGCCCTGCGGCTCGAGGATCCGGGTGTACGAGAAGACGACGTCGTCGGCCGTGAAAGGCGTGCCGTCCTGGAACTTGACGTTCTTGCGCAGGTTGAAGCGCCACTGCGTGGGCGAGACTTCCTTCCAGCTGGCCGCGAGGCAGGGCTGGATGGAGAAGTCCTTGTCGAACCGGACCAGGCCCTCGTAGACGTGCTGCATGATGCCGTTGGTGGTGGCGTGGTTCTGCGAATGCGGGTCCATCGTCAGGATGTCGTTCTGCGCGGCCCATTTGAGCGTCACGGCCTGCGCCGGCGCGGCGATCGCCACGGCGATCAAAAGCAGCATGCGGATCAAGTACATGGTCTCCCTCCTCAAGGAAGAACCTATAATACACGGGCGCAGGAGGTTCGCCCATGAAACTGACCCCGACCCAGATCGAGTCCTTCGATCGCGACGGCTACCTGTTTTTCCCGGCTCTCTTCAAGCCGCAGGAGATCAAGACGCTGCTCGACGAGGTGCCCGCGCTCTATGCGCAGCGGCGTCCCGAGAACGTGCGCGAGAAGACGGGCGACGTCGTGCGCACGAATTTCGCGGCGCACATGTACAGCGCGCCTTTCGCGCGCCTCGCGCGTCACCCGCGCATGGTCGAGCCGGTGAAGCAGCTTTTCGGCGAAGACGTGTACATGCACCAGTTCAAGATCAACGGCAAGCAGGCCTTCGACGGCGACGTGTGGCAGTGGCACCAGGACTACGGCACCTGGCGGGCGGACGACCAGATGCCCGAGGCGCGCGCCATGAACGTCGCGATCTTCCTCGACGAGGTGAACGAATTCAACGGGCCGCTCATGTTCATTCCGGGCAGCCACAAGCTGGGCGTGCTCGACGCGGCGCACGACCTCACGACCACGAGCTACCCGCTATGGACCATCAACAACGAGACGATCGCCAGGCTCGTCGAGCGCGGCGGAATCGTCGCGCCGAAGGGCGTGGCGGGCTCGATGATCCTTTTCCACGGCTGCCTCGTGCACGCCTCGACGTCGAACCTCTCGCCGTGGAACCGCGTGAGCGTGTACCTGTCGCTATGCGCGGTCTCGAACCACATCCGCCGCTTCAAGCGCCCGGGCTACATCGCGCACCGCGACTTTTCGCCGATCCAGTGCCTGCCCGACGACTGCCTGACGAAGGCCTACGACGTGCCGCTGCCGTGGAAGAACGGCACGCCGGCCGAGGAGCTGCAGGGAAGCCTCAAGGCGGCGTAGGCAGCGAATGCCCCTCGCCATCGTCGTTCTCGTCATCCAGGCGTGCTTCGCGTATCACGCGCTGAAGACGGGGCGGCCCTACTGGTGGATCTTCATCATCATGGGATTCCCGGTCATGGGCTGCCTCATCTACTACTTTGTCGAGGTCTGGCCGAACACGCGCGAGTCCACGAAAGCGGCGCGAGCCGTGCAGAAGGCGGTGGACGGCCTCTCGCGCAGGATGGAGCCCGACAAGGAGCTCAAGCGGCGTCTGGCCGAGCTCGAGCTCAACCCGAGCGTGGATAACAAGCTTTCGCTCGCCGCCGAATGCATGGCGAGCCATCTTCCCGGCGAGGCCGCCAAGCTCTATCGGAGCTGTCTCGTCGGCCCTTATTCGGCGGATCCGCACATCAAGCTTGCGCTGGCGCTCGCCGAGCTCGCCGCAGACGATCCGGCGGGCGCCCGGATCACGGCGAGCGGCCTGCTCGCGCAGCATGCCGGCTACAGGACGGGGGAGGTGTCCCTCATCCTTGCGCGCGCCTGCGAGGCGCTCGGCGAAATGCCCGCTGCGGAAGGCGCCTACGCGGAGGCCGTCAAGGCCTGCTCCGGAGAGGAAGCGCGCTATCGCTATGCATCGATGCTCAAAGCGGCGGGGCAGGAGGAGCGGGCGCGCGCGCTCTTTGCCGAAATCGTCAAATACAGCGAACGCTCGCCCGAGCACTATCAAGAAACCCAGGCAGACTGGATCAAGGCGGCGCGCCGAGAGCTGGAGGTGGCACGGTGAATCTTCATGCAATGCTCAAGACCCGGGAAGCGGAGGATAAGCCGCTCCGCGTAGGACTGATCGGCGCCGGCAAGTTTGCCGCGATGTACCTCGCGCAGGTGCCGAAGACGCCGGGCATCCGGCTCGCGCGCATCGCGGATCTTGCGCCCGACAACGCACGCGCCAACCTGGCAAGGGTCGGCTGGTCGAAAGAGCGGATTCAGAAGACGCCGATCACCGACGACTGGCAAAAGCTCGTCGCAGATCCCGGGATCGATATCGTCATCGAGGCGACGGGCAATCCGGTGGCCGCGGTGGAGCACGTCCTCGCGGCGTTCAGGAACCGCAAGCACGTCGTGATGGTGACCGTCGAAGCCGACGCGTTCGTCGGGCCGTTGCTTGCGCAGAAGGCGAAGGAAGCCGGCGTCGTCTACAGCCTCGCTTACGGCGACCAGCCGGCGCTGATCTGCGACCTGGTGGATTGGGCACGCACGGCGGGTTTCCCGGTAGTGGCGGCGGGGCGCGGGCACAAGTGGTTGCCGCATTTCGCGCAATCGACGCCCGAGACGGTGTGGGGCCATTACGGACTGACGCCGGAGCAGGCCCGGATCGGCGGGCTCAACCCGAAGATGTTCAATTCGTTCCTCGACGGCTCCAAGCCCGCGATCGAGACGAGCGCGGTGTGCAATGCCACCGGCCTTACGCCGGCGCCCGAAGGCTTGCTCTATCCCGCCGGGCCGATCGACGAGATTCCCAACCTGATGCGGCCGAAGTCCGAAGGCGGCGTGCTGCACCACAAGGGGCAGGTCGAGGTCGTCTCGTCGCTGACGAAAGCGGGCGAGACGATTCCCTACGACATCCGCTTCGGCGTCTTTGTCGTCTTCGAAGGCGAGACGGACTACATCCAGCGCTGCTTCTCGGAGTACGGCGTGAAGACGGATTCGTCCGGCCGCTACGCATGCCTGTACAAGCGCTGGCACCTGATCGGCCTGGAGGTCGGCATCTCGGTTGCCTCGGTCGGCCTGCGCGGCGAGCCGACGGGCTGCGCCACCGGCTGGCGGGCGGATGCGGTCGCCATTGCCAAAAAAGACTTGAGGGAAAAAGAAATTCTCGATGGAGAGGGCGGCTATACCGTCGTCGGCCGTCTCATGCCCGCCGCCGATTCGCTCGCGCAGGGCTGCCTCCCCCTCGGCCTCGCGCACAACGTGAAGATGCTGAAGCCGGTCGCCGCCGGCCAGCCGGTCAGGTGGACCGACGTCGCCTGCGACGCGAGCCTGCCCGCCGTGAAGCTGCGCCGGGAGCTCGAGGCTTCAGCCGCTTCAGGTAGCGATACATCTCGGTATGGTCCGCCCCGCCGGGCAGCCGGCTGAGCGCGGCCCGCCAGATTTGCAGGGTCTTGCAGAGGTAAGGAACTTCTGTCCCGGTTTTATCGGCAACCTTTTTCGCGATCCCCACATCCTTCGTCATCAAGGCGAGGCGGAAGCCGGAGGCGAAGGCGCCGGTGAAGATCTGCTGGGGAATCTTGCGCTCGGTGGTGCTGTTCTTCCCGGTCGAGGCGTTGACGACGTGGACGAAGGTGCGAGGATCGAGCCCGAACTTTTCCGCGACGATGAGCGCTTCGAACCCGGCGATCGTCCCGGCCGCGCCGAGGTAGTTGTTGAGCGCCTTGGTGGCGTGTCCGCTGCCGATGCCGCCGGTGTGGAAGATCTCGGTGCCGAGCCGGGAGAGGACAGGGCGGGCCCGCTTGAGCACGGCCGCGTCGCCTCCCACCATGATGGCGAGCGTCCCATCCTTCGCTTTGGCTTTCGCGCCGGAAACGGGAGCATCGAGCAGGTGAATGCCTTTTCTTTTCAGAATCGCATTCAAACGATGCGTGTCGGCCGGATCGGAAGAGCTCATGTCGATGACAATCGAGTTCTTCTTCAAGCCGGGCAGGGCCGCGCGCACGGCGCGCAGGGCCGCCTTGCCGTCGGGAACCATGGTGATGAGCACGTCCGAGCCCGCGGCCGCATCGCGCGGCGAGCGGCGGTTGCCTGAGCCGTTCAGGTCGTAGGTCTGGAGGGAAAACCCCGCTCGCGCCAGGTTGGCGGCCATCAGGCGGCCCATCCGCCCGAGGCCGATGAAGCCGACCTTCACACGCCGCGCTCTTTGAACACCTCGCGCGCGCAGCGGAAGCAGACGACCGCGGCGGGCACGCCGCAGTAGATGGCGACCTGCAGGAACACTTCCTTGATCTGGTCCTTGGTGAGGCCGTTGTTGAGCGAGCCGTTGATGTGGAGCTTCAGCTCGTGCTCCTTGCCAAGGGCGGCGAGCATGGCGAGGTTGAGCATGGAGCGGGTCTTGCGATCCAGGCCCGGCCGGTTCCAGATGTCGTTCCAGCAGTAGGTGTTGAGCAGCTCGGTGAACTCCTGATTGAAGTCGTCCACCGCGGCCATCGATTTCTCGACATAGCTCTTGCCGAGCACGTCGCTGCGGGTCTTCAGCCCCGCGTCATAGCGTTCCTTGTGGGCTTTCTTGTCCATGTCTAGACGATGTCCTCGTAGCGAATCCCTGCTCGACGCAGCGTTCCATCAAATACCATGCCGCCCGGGCGGGCGCCCTTGCGGAACGGCGCGGTGCGCTCGGGCGTCTCTTCCAGCACCTTGCGCGTGATCGGCAGGTTCTCGCCCGCCATCGCGTCGGTCGCCGCCTGGATCTCGCAGGCGCGCTGCAGGGTCCAGTAGGTCGAGAACGCCTCGGGGATGCCGGGGCAGGCGACGAGCAGGCCGTGGTTGCGCAGGATGAGCACGCCCTTCGTGCCGAGGCTCTTCACGAGGCGCGTCTGCTCGGAAAGATCCGTCGTCACGCCCTCGAACTCGTGATATGCCACCTCGCCGTGCAGGATCGCGCTGTAGAAGTTGTCGTAGCGCAAACCTTCCTTCTTGCACGAGACCGCGCTGCCGGCGGTCGAGTGGGTGTGGATGATGCACTTCGCATCCTCGCGCGCGGCGTGGACCGCGCTGTGGATGATGAACCCGGCGACGTTGACCGGGTACTTCGAGCCGTCCACCGCCTTGCCCTCGAGGTTGACCTTGACGAGGTTCGAGGCGGTCACCTCGTTGTACCAGAGGCCGTACGGGTTGATCAGGTAATGCTTCTCGGGCCCCGGCACCTTGGCGGTGATGTGGTTGTAGATGAGCTCGGTCCATCCCATCCAGTCGAACAGGCGATAGAGCGCGGCGAGCTCGAGGCGCACCGCCCATTCCCCGGCCGCCATGCCGGCGGGCTTCAGGCCGAGAACTTTCTCGCTCAGGTCCATTTTCGGGCCTCCAAAAGAAAAGCGCGGGTCGGCGACCCGCGCTTTTTACGCTACCACAACCGGCCTTACTTGGCGCCCATCACGTCGCCGAAAGTCTGCCAGGTCTTGCCGTCGAACCGGGCCAGCTGCATCTGCTGGATCGGCGCGAAGTCTGTCGGGCTCGTGTTGATCGTGATGCCCGGCAGCGCCGCGTCCGTCGTGAAGTTCTTCAGGCTGGCCGCCTGCTTCATGATGTTGGCGCGCGACAGGTCGTTGCCGGCCTGCTTGAGCACCTGCTCGAGCGTCTGTGACACCGAGTAGCCGTAGACGTTCGAGGCGTCGATCAGGCTGCCCTCGGGGTAGTACTTCTTCATGAACTCGCGCCACTTGTTCATGCCCGGGTCATTGGCCCACTTCGGATCGGTCGGATCCTTGCCGTACTGCGTGGTGATGATGCCGATCGACTTGTCGAGCCCCGCCGGCGTCAGCACCGAGCCGACCGAGGAGGACACGTTGTTGAGGAAGTGCATCGGCTTCCAGCCGATGTCGTAGGCCTTGCGGATCGCCTGGGCGGCGAACTTCGGCGTCGAGATGTTGAAGAACACGTCGGCGCCCGAGCCCTGCAGCTGCACGATCTGCGAGTCGACGGTCGGATCGGAGGTTTCGTACGAGACCTCCTTCACGATCATCTTCTTGCCCTTCTCGCCCAGGCCGTCGTGGAAGCCCTTGAGGTAGTCCTTGCCGTAGTCGTCGTTCTGGTAGAGGACCGCGATCTTCGCGTTCGGCTTCTCTTTGAGGATGTACTGCGCGTAGATCTTCGCCTCGGTCTGGTAGTTCGGCTGCCAGCCGATCGTCCAGGGGAAGTTGCGCGGGTCGTTCCACTTGCTCGCGCCGGTGGCGACGAACGACTGCGGCACCTTCTGCATGTTCATGTACTTGTGGATCGCCGTGTTGCAGGGCGTGCCGAGCGTTTGGAACAGGAACAGCACCTGGTCCTGCTCGACGAGCTTGCGCGCCATCTCGACCGTCTTGGGCGGGCTGTAGGCGTCGTCGTAGGAGATGAAGGTGATCTTGCGGCCGTTGATGCCGCCCTTCTCGTTGACCATCTTGAAGTACGCCGCGATCGTCTTGCCGATCGTGCCGTAGGCGGACGCGGGCCCGCTGTACGGGTTGGTGTTGCCGATCTTGATTTCGGTGTCGGACGCACCCGGATCGTATTTCTTCTGCGCCAGCGCCGCCGGCGAGGCGAGCGCGGCGGAAAGCAGCGCTGCAATCGGAACCAGTCTGAATTTCATGGATTTCCCTCCTAGGAAAAGTCGCTCAGGTATTCTGCCTCTTTCGCCCCAGCCATGCCAACACTATCCGGATCGCGCCCGCGATGCCGTAGGGCATGAGGTAGACAAAGCCGATCAGGAATACGCCGAAGACCGCCCAGGGGGCGGCCTTCGAGATCTCGTCGGCGATGTTGGGGACGAACTGGATGAACAGGGCGCCGTAGACCGCCCCGGAGATCGAGGCGAGGCCGCCGATCACGATTCCGACCAGGAACACGATCGACTTGAAGATGTCGAAGCTGTCGGGCGCGACGAACTGGACCGCGATGGCGGAGAGCGCCCCGGCGATGCCCGTATACATCGCCGACACCCCGAAGGCGAGCGACTTGTAGATCGCGCTGTTCACGCCCATGGCCTCGGCCGCGATGTGCTGGTCGCGGATGGCGACGAGCGCGCGGCCGATGCGCCCGCGCAGCAGGTTCCAGGCGAGCGCGAACATGACGAGCGCGACCGCGAGGCAAAAGAAGTACAGCCACTGGTCGGGCGTGAGCGGGAGGCCGAAGGGCGCTTCCGGCTTCGGGATGACGATGCCCTGCACGCCGCCCGTCCAGTGCTCGAGGTGCTTGTACTTGAGCAGCTGTGGGAGCGACACGCCGAGGGCGAAGGTGGCGAGGGCAAGGTAGAGGCCCTCCAGGCGCAGCGCCGGCAGCCCGAACAGGAACCCGAAGAGCAGGCACACCGCGCCCGAGAAAGGCAGCGTCGCCCAGTAGGGAAAGCCGGCCTGGTCCATGAGGATCGCCGTGACGTAGGCGCCCATGGCGTAGAAGGCGCCGTGGCCGAGCGAGATCTGTCCGTTGAAGCCGGTGAGGATGTTCAGTCCCAGCAGGGCGATCGAATAGATGATCACGAGGCAGAACTGGAACGTCCGGTAGTTGCTGATCACGAACGGCAGGATGCACGCCGCGACGAGCAGGATGCCGAGGAGAATGATCTGCTTCCTGCTCATACGCGCGTCACGTGCACCTTGCCGAAGAAGCCGGAGGGCTTCACGACCAGCACGCCGATGATGATGACGAGGGCGACCGCGAGCTTGAGCTCGTTGCCGATCACGAAGGCGCCGAGCACGTTCTCGAGCACGCCGACGAGGAACCCGCCGAACACCGCGCCGGCCGGGTTGTCCACCCCGCCCACGAGCGCGGCGGCGAAGGCGTAGAGCAGGATGCCACCCATCATGTTCGGGTCGAGGTAGACGATCGGCGCGACCATCATTCCCGCGACGCTGCCGATGGCGGCGGCGAGGCCCCAGCCGAGCGCGAGCATCCAGCCCACGCGGATGCCGACCAGGCGCGCCGAATCCGGGTTCTGCGCCGCCGCGCGCATCGCGAGGCCGAGCGGGGTGAAGCGGAAGAACGCATAGAGCAGGGTGAGCACGATCAGGGTCACGCCGATCGCGCCGACCTCGTGCGGCGACATGTACACGCCGACGCCGATCTCGGACGGGAAGGGGCTCGGGAAGGTCTTGATGGTGTAGGTGTAGATCCAGCCGGTGACGCTGTTCAGGATGACGAGAAGCGCGATGAACACCACGACGACGGCCAGCACGGGCGCGTTCTCGACCGGACGGACGATGATCCGCTCGATGAGCACGCCGAGCACGAAGGCGAGCACGATGGTGATGAAAAACGCGGCCCAGTACGGCATGCCGCGGTTGATCAGGTCCCAGGCCATGTAGGTGGCGAACATGGCGAGCTCGCCCTGGGCGAAGTTCACGAGGTGCGTCGCCTGGTAGATCATCACCAGCGCGAGCGCGAGGCTCGCGTAGATGCCGCCGGTGGCGAGGCCGGCGAGGACCTGGTGGAGGAGGGCGTCGAAGGTCATGGCCTAGTACCCCAGATAGGAACGGCGCACCGAGTCGTTGTTCTTGATCTCGTCGGCCGTGCCCGAGAGCACCACGCGGCCGGTCTCGATGAGGTAGGCGTGGTCGGCGAGGTCGAGCGCCATGGCCGCGTTCTGCTCGACCACGAGCATGCTGACATGCTCCTTCTCGTTTACCGAGCGGAGGATGCCGAAGAGCTCGCGCACGATGAGCGGCGCGAGGCCGAAGGAGGGCTCGTCCAGCAGCATGAGCTTGGGCCTCAGCATGAGCGCGCGCGACACCGCGAGCATCTGCTGCTCGCCGCCCGAGAGCGTGCCGGCCTGCTGCGCGCGCCGCTCCTTCAGGCGCGGGAAGTAGCCGAAGACGCGCTCGAGGTCCGCCTCGACGTTCTCGCGATCCTTGCGCACATAGGCGCCCAGGCGCAGGTTCTCCTCGGTGCTCAGGTTGACGAAGGTGCCGCGCCCGTCGGGCACGTGCGCGATGCCGAGGCGCACGATGTCCTCGGTCGCGCGACCGTCGATGCGCTGGCCGTCGAAGCTGATCTCGCCCTGCGTGCGCACCATGCCGCAGAGCGCGCGCAGGGTGGTCGTCTTGCCGGCGCCGTTCGCGCCGAGCAGCGTGGTGATCGTGCCTTTCTCCATCGAGAAGCTGATGCCGTGCAGCACGCGCGTGAGGCCGTACTGGGCATGGAGGTCCCTGGCGGAGAGGAGCGCCATCAGGCGGTTCCCAGGTAAGCCTGGATCACTTCAGGGTGCTTTTGCACTTCCGACGGCGTGCCCTCGGCGATCTTCTTGCCGAAGTTGAGCGCGACGACGCGGTCCGAGACGCTCATCACGAGGCTCATGTGGTGCTCGACCAGCAGCACGGTGAGCGAGAGCTTGTCGCGGATCTCCTTGATCAGGCGGCCGAGCGCGTGGACTTCCTCGTGATTGAGGCCGCTCGCCGGCTCGTCGAGCAGCAGGAGCTTGGGCTCGGCGGCGAGCGCGCGCGCGAGCTCCACGCGCTTTTGCGTGCCGAAGGGCAGGTCCATGACGCGCGCGCCTGCGACGGCGTCCAGATCGAGCAGCTTCACCAGCGCGCGCGCTTTTTCCAGCGTGTCGGCTTCCTCGCGCGCGACGCCGGGCAGGCGCAGGCTGTTGACGAAGAAGCCGCTGGAGGTGCGGGAGTGGCGGCCGACCATGACGTTGTCGAGCACGGTCATGGTGCGAAAGAGCGCCAGGTTCTGGAACGTGCGGCCGATGCCGAGCGCGGCGCAGCGGTGGCGCGGCACCGAGAGGAGCGAGGCGCCGTCGAAGCGGATGTCGCCGCTGCCGCACTCGTAGAGGCGCGACAGGCAGTTGAAGAGCGTCGTCTTGCCGGCGCCGTTCGGGCCGATCAGGCCGACGATGCGTCCTCGCTCGACGTCGAAGGAGACGTTATCGAGCGCGACGATGCCGCCAAAGCGCACGCCCACGTTCTGCACGCGCAGCAACGCCTCTGCACCGGTGGCTCCTATGATCTCCTCCTCCATGAACCCCCACCGCGCGAGCGGCTCTCCCGGGGGCGATTGCAAATCGCGTCGGATTGTCGGACGATGTCCCGCCTTCCGTCAAGAAATATGTCCGGTCCCGCGAAAAACTTCCAGCGCATCAGCGCGACCCCCGCCTACCGCCTCGTCGCCGAGGCGATCGAGCAGCGCATCCTCACGGGCGCGATCCGCCCCGGCGAGCCGATCGGCACCGAAGCCGAGCTCGTCAAGCAGTTCGGCGTCAACCGCTCCACTGTGCGGGAGGGCATCCGGCTGCTCGAGAACGACGGGCTCGTGCGCCGCCAGGCCAACCGCCAGCTCGCCGTCGGGCTGCCGCATTACGAGCGCCTCGCCACGCGCACCACGCGCGCGATGGTGCTGCACGAGGCGACTTTCCGCGAGCTCTACGAGACCGCCATGGCGCTGCAGATGGCGACCATGGCGGGCGCGGTGCAGCGCGCGACGCCCGCCCAGATCCGCAAGCTCGAGGACAACATCGAGCGCACCGGGAAGGTGCTCGCCGATCCGGCCGCGGTCGCGACGCTCGACGCCGAATTCCATCTTCTGATCGGCAAGGCCTCGGGCAACAAGGTGCTGCAGCTCGCGCGCGAGCCCTCCGACTCGCTCATCTTTCCCACCACCGAGATCGTGCTGCGCAAGTCGAAAATCGGCGCGGCGCGGCTGATCGAGGCGCACCGGCAGATGCTCGACGCAATCAGGCGCCGCGATGTCGCGGCGGGGCAGCTCTGGGCGCGCCGGCACATCGACGACTGGAGGAAGGGCTTCGAGCGCGCCGGCAACGATCTGGACCAGCCGATCGACAAGCTTTACCTTACGGCCTTCGACAAGGGAGAGCCCGCCCTCGACTGACATGATCCGCTCGACGATGCAGCGCGTGCCGCTGTCGATCAATCCGCTCGTGGAGCGCGCCGGAAAGCTGTTTGCCGAGGTCGAGATCGTCAGCCGCCTGCCCGACAAGTCGCTGCGGCGCCACCGCTTCGCGGACTTTCACCGCCGCACCCGGCGCCTCGGGGCCGCGCTCCTCGCGGCGGGGCTGAAGAAAGGCGATCGCGTCGCGACGCTTTGCTGGAACCATCACGCGCACCTCGAATGCTATTTCGGCATCCCGGCGGCCGGCGGCGTGATGCACACGCTCAACCTGCGCCTGGCGCCCGATGAGATCGGCTGGATCGCGCAGCACGCCGAGGACCGCTTCCTCATCGTCGACGACATCCTGCTGCCGCTCTACGAGCAGTTCAAGGACAAGGCTTCGTTCGAGAAAGTCATTGTGTTTCCTTTCAGTGGTTCATCTGTCTCTTCTTCTTTCATTAACTATGAATATTTCATAGAGAAAGAGCCAAAGGAATTCAGCTACGTCCCCCATGAGGAGGACGACCCGATCGCCATGTGTTACACCTCGGGCACGACGGGGCGGCCGAAAGGCGTCGTCTATTCGCACCGCTCCACGGTGATCCACACGCTCATGGCGAACCAGCCCGACCACTGGGGCCTCGGCGCCGGCGACAGCGTCTGCCCCGTGACGCCGATGTTCCACGCCAACTGCTGGGGCATTCCCTACGGCTGCGTGATGATGGGCATCAAGATGGTGTTCCCGGGGCCGCATCTTCATCCCGAGGACCTGGTCGCCTTGTTCCAGGCCGAGAAACCGAACTTCGTCCTCGGCGTGCCGACGATCTGGCTCGCCATGCTGCAGCTGATCGAGAGCGATCCGAAAAAGTACGCGTTGCCGCCGCGAATGAAGATGCTGGTTGGCGGCGCGGCGGTGCCCGAAGCGCTGATTCGCGCCTACGCGAAGCACGGCGCCGAGATCCGGCAGGGCTGGGGGATGACCGAGACGAGCCCGGTCGCCTCGATCGCCTACCTGAAGCCCGAGCTGCAGGGCGCGAGCGACGAGGAGCGCTACCGGCGCTCGGCGTCGGCCGGCGTGCCCGTGCCGGTGATGGAGATCCGCGTGCGCGGCGACGATGGCAAGGACAAGCCCTGGGACGGCGCGTCGGTCGGCGAGCTGCAGCTGCGGGGGCCGTTCATCACGGGCAGCTACCACAACGTCGCCGAGGCGGCGGACCGGTTTACCGCGGACGGCTGGTTGCGCACGGGCGACGTCGCCGCCATCGATGCGCACGGCTACATCCGCATCACCGACCGCACCAAGGACCTGATCAAGTCGGGCGGCGAGTGGATCAGCTCGGTGGACATGGAGAACCTGCTGATGGCGCACCCCTCGATCGTGGAGGCGGCGGTCATCGCCATTCCCGATCCGAAATGGTCGGAGCGGCCGCTCGCCTGCGTCGTCTTCAAGCAGGGCAAGTCGGCGACGCCCGAGGAGCTGCGCGCGCACCTCTCGAAGAGCTTCGCGAAATGGCAGCTGCCGGAGCGCTTCGAGGTCCTCGACGCGATTCCGCGCACCTCCACCGGCAAGTTCTGGAAGGTGAAGCTGCGCGAGCGCTACGGCGCGCCCGCGGTCAAGGCGTAGGCGAGCGCCGCGATCACGAGCACGGCGATCGCGGCGAGCACCGCGATCTGGATCTTCGTCTGGACGGGCGCTTCTTCGGGCTCCGCGGCGCCCCGGGTCTCGGCCTCGCGCCGCCCGGATTCGAGCCGCGAGGCGATCTCGTCGTTCGAAAGCACGTCGTCGGCGCGCAGCTGCCTGAGCAGATAGAAGATCTGCGTGCCGACGCCCGGCACCATCTCGCGCAGCACGGCGCCCATCGAGCCGGAGAATTCGCCGCTCAGGAGGAGGTCGCTCCGCGGCGGGCCGCCGGGGATCTGCCCGGCGCTGCCGAGCAAGGTCAGCTTGCGCACGCCCTTGAGCGCGTATTTCTCGCCCATCACCGACACCGAGTTGCCGCTCGCCGAGGGCGGAGCATCGCCGGGAAAAGAGCCGAGCAGCGTGAAACCCGCGGCCGTTTCCTCGACCAGCGCCGGCGCGCCGGAGGGCTCCGCGACGAAATAGCGGGTGACGGTCTGGCCGGCCGCGTCCTCGTACTGGATGAGGCCTGCCACGCGCACCGAGCGGCCGATGAGCGAGAGCCCGTCGTCCTGCTTGAATTTGCTCGGCCTGAGCGCCATCAGCGCTTCTCCGCGACGACGCGGCCGCGGCCGCCCGCCTTGCCGAGGTTGAGGTGCGCCTCGGCCCGCCCGAGCAGCAGGCGGGCGTTCTCCCCCTTCTTGTGCTCGGCCACGCCGACGGTGCAGCTCAGGTTGCGCCGCCCCTCGAATTCCGGCACCGCCTCGCGCGCGACCGCGCCGCGCACGCGCTCGGCCGCGACCACCGCGCCGCTCAGGTCCGTGTCGGGCATGAGGATGAGGAATTCCTTGCCGCCCAGCCGGCCGAGGACGTCGACGTCGCGCAGCGCGCCCGCCGCGGCCTGCGTGAAGGTCCTCAGGGCGACGTCGCCCGCCAGGTGGCCATGCGCCTCGTTCAGCGCGCCGAGCCAGTCGAGGTCGACGCGCGCCACCGAGAGGGGCTTGCCGATGCGCTCGGCGCGCGCGATCTCGCGCTCGAGCGCTTCGATCACGTAGCCGCGGTTGAAGGACTGCGTGAGCCCGTCCCGCGTCGCGCGCTCGCGCGCCTCGGCGCCCACGTCGTGCAGCCGGCGCTGCGCCTCGGCAAGGCGCGCGCGCAGCCGCAGCACGACGCCCGCGGCGTAGGCCGACCAGGCGTAGGCGAGCACGAGGCCGCCCAACTGGCTCCAGGCGGCGCGCGGGTTGACGAGATGCCCGCTTTCGCGAAGAACGAGGAGCGCCGTGAGGTGTGCGACGAAGGCGACGGCGCCGACGATCGCAAGGCGCGGGCGATCGAGCTGCAGCGCCCCATAGAGCATGGTCATGAGATAGAGCGCGGTGACGGCGGGCAGCGCCGCCTCGAGGCGGAAGGCGATCCAGGCGAGCACAAGGTAGGTCGCGCCGAGCTGCGCGGCGATGAAGTTCGCGTCCGTCAGGCGCGCGCCGAAGGGCGTGCGCAGCAGACCGTAGCAAAGCGTCGCGAGCAGGACGAGCGCGGCGCAGCCTTCGGCGGCGACTTCGGCGTCGATCGGCTCGAGCACGGCGCCCAGCGCGAGCACGAGCGCGAGCGCCGCGACGCCGCCGATGCCGAGCAGCGAGCGGCGCGGCGGAAACGAGCTCGTTGTCGTATCGGCTGCCATTTGCCGGTGATCCCCGTTGCAGGCACGATAGCACGCATGGCGCCGCTCGCTCGATCCCTGGCCTGGCTCGTTTTGCTGCTGGCCGCTCTCGGCTCGGGCATAGTTCACGCGCAGGCGTTTCCCGCGAAGCCCTTGCGGCTCATCGTGCCGTTTCCGGCCGGCGGCCCGGCCGACATCTTCGGCCGCACGCTCGCGCAAGGGATGGCAGGCCCGCTCGGCCAGACGGTCGTGGTCGAGAACGTAAGCGGCATGAGCGGCGTGCTCGGCGTCGAGCGCGCCGCGAAGGCGCCCGCCGATGGCTATACGCTCGCCCTCATCAGCTCCTCGGCCGCGTCAATCGGTCCCTTCGCGATGGCGAAGATGCCGTTCGATCCGGCGAGGGACCTGGGCCTCGTCACGACGGTCGTGCGCGTGCCCGAGGTGCTTGCCGTAAATCCCTCGCTGCAGGCTCACACGCTCACCGAGCTGGTCGCGCACCTGAAAGCGAATCCCGGCAAGCTGAACTACGGCTCCGCCGGCCCGGGCAGCATCACGCACCTCGCGGTGGAGCTGCTCAAAGTCGAGGCGAGCGTGAATGCGCTGCACGTTCCCTACAAGGGCGCTGCGCCGGCGGTCACCGATCTCCTCGGCGGCCAGGTCCAGTTCGGCATCTTCGATGTCCCGGTGCTGCTGCCGCATATCCGCGCCGGGAAGCTGCGCGCGCTCGCCATCACGAGCGGCCGGCGCGCGGCGACGCTGCCCGAAGTCCCGACGACCGCGGAAGCCGGGTATCCGAAGGTGCTCTCGGACAACTGGTACGGGCTCGTGGCGCCGCCCGCGCTGCCGCCGGCGGTGCTGCGGCGGATTCATTCGGCCGCAGCCTCGGCGCTCACCTCAAAAGAGGTCGCCGAGCAGTACGCGAAGGTGGGCGGGGTGCCGATGCCCTCGTCGCCCGAGGAATTCGCCGCCTACCTCGCCCACGACCAGGCGAAGTGGAGCGGCGTGGTGAAAGCGATCGGCTTCAAGGCCGAATAGCAGAGCGCTCCTCGCGCCGGCGAAAAATCCAGCGGCGCAGCACTTCCGCGAGCGCGTCGGGCTCGATCGGCTTGAAGATGAAGCCGTCGATGCCGGCGGCGATGCAGGCGGGCCGGCTCACCACCGGATCCACCGCGGTAACCGCCACGATCGGCGTGTGCCGGCCCGTGCCGAACTCGAGCCGGCGGATCTGGCGCGAGGCTTCGTAGCCGTCCATGCCGGGCAGCATAAGGTCCATGAGGATGAGGCCGTAGCGCTTTGATCGCGCGAGCGCGACCGCCTGGTCGGCGCTGGCGACGAAATCCGCGGGCACGTTGAATCGATCGAGCAGTGCGCGCAGCGCGAGCCTGTTCGACGCATTGTCCTCGACGACGAGGACCGGGAGCTCGTAGCCCGTCGGCATGGACGTTCCGTCGCGCCTTGGATCGGCGATGGGATCGACGAGCCTGCGCGTCACAGGTTCCGGCAGTGCTATGAGGGGAGACGCTTTTTTTAGTTCGGTCGGACTAACGGCGCGCCCGGGCGAGCGCGCACTCCGCCCGATCGAGCCGGTCCTGCGCGCGGCCAACCTCGTCCCGCAGCGCCTGGCGGCGGGCCTTGTAGCCGTCGCTGCTCTCGTAGCTCAGCGCGGTGAAGGGCGTCGCGTGCGTGTTGACCGCCGCGCTTTTTGCGTCGGCGAGCGCCCGGAAAGCGTTCATGCGCTCGCCCCACAGGGCTTCGGGCGAAGCATCCTCGACCGCTGGAGCGGAACTGCACCCGGCCACCGCGAGAACCGCGGCTGAAAGGACGACGGCCTTCAAGAGCCTGCTTCGCGCAGATTGCGCTCGGCGCGCTCCAGGTCGCGCTGCGCCGTGTCGATCTCGTGCTGCAGGCGTCCCTGGCGCGCCCAATAGGCATCGTTCAGGCGCGAGCCGCCGCCGACTTTGCCCGTGCGCTCGCCGGCCTGCGGCTCTTCACCGTCGGCCTTGGCGGTGCGCGCCGCCTGCAAGCGGGCGAGGGCCTGGTTGCGCTGGTTCCAGAGCTCATCTCGCCGCGAGAGCTGCTGGGTGATGCGCTGGTTGGCCGTGGCGGGCGTTTCCGCCATGGCCACCGGCGGCGCGACCACGCTCAACTCGCTATCCGGCGTGAGCTCTTTTTGCGCCTTCACGCCGCGCGGCAGCTTGTCCGAATAGACCGTTCGGCCGTCGCTCGACTGGTATTTATAAATTGTCTGCGCCGAAGCGCTCACGCTCAGGACAAGCGTGGTTGTCAGGACCGTCAGGCGCGCGTAGATATCCACACTGCTTAGACGGTATCGCATCGAAAGAGTTTCGATGCGATCAGTTGGCTCCCCGACCAGGGCTCGAACCTGGGACCTGCGGATTAACAGTCCGTCGCTCTACCGACTGAGCTATCGGGGATCCGGAAAAAGGGCGCTATTTTAATTGCTTAGGTATCCTCCGGGCAATGGCAAAACGTCGCCGTTGGCTGCGCTGGACGCTCGGGACCGCCGCGGTAGTGCTCGTTGCGGCGGTGGTGACGCCTTTTCTCGTCCCGCTGGACTCCTTCGTTCCCCGGGTAAGCGCTGAAGCTTCCACCGCGATCGGGCAGCCGGTCTCGATCGCCGACCTGAAGCTGCACCTCCTTCCGACCCCGCGCGTGGCGGCGCACGGCGTGCGCGTCGGCAAGCGCGACGAGGTGCGCATCGAGGAGCTGCAGATCGTGCCGGACCTCCTTGCGCTCCTGCGCGGGGAGCGCGCGCTGCGGCTTGTGCGCGCGGAAAAAGTGGAGATCAAGGAGGCGGCGCTCAAGATCGTGGAGAAAATGCCGAAGGGCGGCACGCCGATGGCCGTGCGCCGCGTCGCCCTGATGGACGTGCATCTCCAGCATTCGGCGCTGCGCCTGCCGGCGTTCAACCTGGAGGCCGACCTCGGCGAGGCGCTCGCGATCGAGGGCATACGGCTCGAATCCCTCGACGGCGCCATGAAAGTGCACCTCGATCCCGAGGGCGCGGGCAAAGCGCGCGTTCTCCTGACCGCCGTCAAGTGGCGGCTGCCGCTCGCCGCGGCGCCGCTCGTCTTCGATTCGCTCACGGCCTCGGGCACGCTTGCGGGCAAGCGGCTCGAGCTCCCGGAGATCGACGGCCGGCTCTACGGCGGCGCACTCAAGGGCCGGGCGAGCGCCGACTGGCAGAAGCTCTGGCAGCTCTCCGGCCGCGCGCAGCTCTCCGCCATCGACATCGCGGGCGTGCAGCAGGCGCTCGGCCGCAAGGCGCAGCTCACCGGCAGGCTTGCCGTCAGCACGAAGTTCAGCGCAGCCGCGCGCGGCCCGGAGCAGCTTGCCGGCGCGCTCGCCCTCGACGGCCCGTTCGAAGTTTCGGGCGGCGCCTTTCACGGCGTGGACCTCACCAAGGTCGCCGACCTCACCGGCAGCCGGGGCGAGGGGGGCGCCACGAAGTTCGACGAGCTGCGCGGCAAGCTGCAGGTGCGCGGCAAGCGCGTGCGCGTCGAAGAGCTGTGCGCGCGCTCGAGCGCGCTCGTCGCAGGAGGTTTCGTCGAGGTCGATCCGCAGCAGCAGCTCTCGGGCCGCATGGGCGTGTCCGTCGCGAAGACGGGCGGCTTCGCGGGGGTACCGGTGGCGCTTTCGGGTACGACCGAGAATCCAGTGGTGCGGCCTACGAAGGGCTACACGATCGGCGCGGTGGTCGGCACGGTGCTGCTGCCGGGTGTGGGAACGGCGCTGGGAGGCTCGGCCGGCGGCGCGATGGAAGGCCGGCCGGCAAACTGCAGGTAGCTAGCGGATGATTTTCGCGATCGCGTCGGCGACGTAGTCGAGGTTTTTCGTCGTCAGCGCGGCGACGCAGATGCGGCCGGTCTCGATCGCGTAGATCGAGTGCTCGCTCCTCAGGCGCAGAACCTGGTCTTTGGTGAGGCCGGAGTACGAGAACATGCCGCGCTGACGCAGGATGAACGAGAAGTCCGCGCCCGGCACGCGCTTGTGGATGCCCTCGACGAGGCCCTTCCTCATCGACTTGATGCGTTCGCGCATCGCGCCGACTTCCTCATCCCACTGCTTGCGCAGCTCGGGCGAGTTCAGGATGCGCGCCACGATGTCGGCGCCGGTGGCCGGCGGATTAGAGTAGTTGGCCCGCACGACGCGCTTCACCTGGGAAAGCACGCGCGCCGCCTCCTCCGCGGTGCCGCAGACGACGCTGGTCGCGCCGATGCGCTCGCCGTAGAGCGAGACCGATTTCGAGAACGAGCTCGACAGCAGCACGAACGGCAGCGACTCGGCGAAAAGGCGCGGCGCAAACGCGTCGGCGTCGATGCCGTCGGCGAAGCCCTGGTAGGCGAGATCGAGGAAAGGCACGAGGCCGCGCGAGCGCACGATCTCGAGCACCTCGCGCCACTGCTCCTGGGTGAGATCCACGCCGGTCGGGTTGTGGCAGCAGGAATGCAGGATGACGATCGAGCCCGCCGGCAGCGCCTGCAGCGCGCTTTTCATGCCGGCGAAATTGAGGCCGTGGGTGGCCGCGTCGTAGTAGGGGTAGGACTTGACCGTGAATCCGGCGCCCTCGAAGAGCGCGCGGTGATTCTCCCAGCTCGGCTCGCTGATCGACACGGTCGCCTTCGGGTTGAGGACCCTGAGGAAGTCCGCGCCGACCTTGAGGCCGCCCGTGCCGCCGATCGCCTGCACCGTGACGATGCGGCCGCTCCTGCGGGCTTCGCTGTCCTTGCCGAACACCAGCTCCTGGACGGCGGCGTCGTAGCTTTTCAGCCCGTCGATCGGCAGGTAGGCCTTGGGCGCGCCGCTCTTCGCGCGCTCTTCCTCGACGCGCTTCACGCACTCGAGCACCGGCACCTTGCCGTTGTCGTCGGTGTACACGCCCACGCCGAGGTTCACTTTCTTCGGGTTGGTATCCGCGACGAACGCTTCGGTGACCCCGAGGATCGGGTCCTTGGGCGCCATCTCGATCGTTGCGAGGGGAGAGGGTGAGTGAGGAGCGTTCATTCTGCTAGACTGGAAAGTTCGTTATTGCACCGCAATAGTTTACCTGTGGATCCGGTTTTTCCCAATAGCCCCTTCAAGTTGCGCCAGGTCTACGCGCCGGCGGGCGACCAGCCCGAGGCGATCGAGAAACTGGTCGAGGGCATCAACGACGGGCTCGCCTTCCAGACGCTGCTCGGGGTCACCGGCTCGGGCAAGACCTTCACGATGGCGAACGTGATCGCGCGCCTCGGGCGTCCCGCGCTCGTGCTCGCGCCGAACAAGACGCTCGCCGCGCAGCTCTATGCCGAGTTCCGCGAGTTCTTCCCGGAGAACGCGGTCGAGTACTTCGTCTCGTACTACGACTACTACCAGCCCGAGGCCTACGTGCCCTCGCGCGACCTCTACATCGAGAAGGATTCGTCGATCAACGAGCACATCGAGCAGATGCGCCTGTCGGCGACCAAGTCGCTCATGGAGCGGCGCGACGTGGTGATCGTCGGCACCGTCTCGGCGATCTACGGCATCGGCGACCCGTCCGAATACCACGGCATGATCCTGCACCTGCGCAACGGCGAGAAGATGTCGCAGCGGGACGTGATCGCGCGCCTGGTGGCGATGCAGTACGACCGCAATGAGCTCGACTTCCGCCGCGGCACCTTCCGCGTGCGCGGCGAGGTGATCGACGTCTTCCCGGCCGAGCATGCCGAGCACGCGATCCGGATTTTCCTCGACGACGACCGCATCGAGAAGATCGAGATCTTCGATCCGCTCACCGGGCGCTCGCTGCACCCGGTCGCGCGGTTCACCGTCTATCCCTCGAGCCACTACGTGACGCCGCGCGAGACGACCTTGCGCGCGATCGAGGCGATCAAGGCCGAGCTGCGCGAGCGCATCGACTTCTTCCACAAGGCGCAGAAGCTGGTCGAGGCGCAGCGGATCGAGCAGCGGACGCGCTTCGACCTGGAGATGCTCGCCGAGCTCGGCTTCTGCAAGGGCATCGAGAACTATTCGCGCCATCTCTCGGGCCGCAAGGCGGGCGAGCCGCCGCCGACCCTGATCGACTACCTGCCGCCCGATGCGCTCATGATCATCGACGAGAGCCACGTCACCATTGGCCAGCTCGGCGGCATGTACCGCGGCGACCGCTCGCGCAAGGAGAACCTCGTCGAGTACGGCTTCCGGCTTCCCTCGGCGCTGGATAACCGGCCGCTCCGGTTCGACGAGTTCGAGGCGGTGGTGCGCCAGACGATCTTCGTCTCGGCCACACCGGCCGACTACGAGGCGGGCAAGTCCGGGCAGGTGGTCGAGCAGGTGGTCCGACCGACCGGCCTCGTCGATCCGCAGGTCGAAATCCGGCCGGCTGCGACGCAAGTCGACGATCTGTTGTCCGAAATCTCCAAGCGGGTGAAGAAAAACGAACGCGTTCTGGTCACGACGCTGACCAAGCGGATGGCGGAAGAGCTCACCGACTACCTCGCCGAGCACGGCGTGAAGGTGCGCTACCTGCACTCCGAGGTGGAGACGGTCGAGCGAGTGGAGATCATCCGCGACCTGCGCCTCGGCGAATTCGATGTGCTGGTCGGCATCAACCTGCTGCGCGAGGGCCTCGACCTGCCCGAAGTTTCGCTGGTGGCGATCCTCGACGCGGACAAGGAGGGTTTCCTGCGCTCGGAGCGCTCGCTCATCCAGACCATCGGGCGCGCGGCGCGCCACATCAACGGCAGCGCGATTCTCTACGCCGACGTCGTCACGGATTCGATCAAGCGCGCGCTCGCGGAAACCGACCGGCGCCGCAGCAGGCAGATGGAGTACAACCAGGCGCATTCGATCACCCCGAAGGGCGTCATCAAGCGCATCAAGGACCTGATCGACGGCGTCTACGACGGCGAGGCCGCCGAGCAGGAGCTGAAGGCCGCGCAGGCCGAGGCGCGCTACGAGTCGATGAGCGAGAAGCAGCTCGCGCGCGAGATCAAGGCGCTCGAGAAGCAGATGCTCGACTTCGCGCGCAACCTGGAGTTCGAGAAGGCGGCGAAAGCCCGCGACCAGCTGGCCGAGCTCAGGAAGCGGGTGTTCGGGGTCGAGCTCGCCTCCGAGTGAAGATTCTCGTCGTTTGTACCGGCAATATCTGCCGTTCCCCGACCGGGGAAGGGGTTCTTCGGTCCTTGCTTGAAAAGGAATGTCCTCGGCAGAAATTCGAGATCGACTCCGCCGGCACGCATGACTACCACGTCGGAGAAGCGCCCGACCGGCGCGCGATCGCGCACGCGAAAAAGCGCGGCTACGACATCTCGGGCCTGCGCGCGCGCCAGGTCGCGCCGGAAGACTTCGAAAAGTTCGACCTCGTGCTCGCGATGGACCGCGGGCACCTGCGGATCCTCGAGCGGATGTGCCCGGCCGGGAGCCGGCACAAGCTGCGGCTCTTCGCGGCGGGGGAGGAGGTGCCGGACCCGTACTACGGCGGGGCCGAGCACTTCGAGGAAGCGCTCGACCTCATCGAGAAGGCGGCGAAGCGCCTCCTCGATGAGTTAAGACATCACTTGTCGCGCGTTTCGACCTGAACCAGCTCTTCGCCGCCTGAGGGCGCGGCGGGACGCTCGCGGCGCGGCCGTCCAAGCCGCTCGGGCTCCGGCTCCGGCATCGGCGCGGGCGCCCGGGAGGTCTCGACCATCTGCAGGCCGGCGCTCGAGAGCGCCTCGCGAGCATCGACTTGCGGCACCTGGATGCGCGGTGCCTCGATGCGCGGCTCCGGGCGCTGCTCGACGACGGGTTCCGGGGCGGGCTCGGGCGCCGCATAGTGGGAAACCGGCGCCGGGGCAGGCTCTTCGGCCCGCGCGGGCTCGTGATGAGCGTGCGATTGCGGGTGAGCGTGCGACGCGGCTTCCTGAGCCTCGCGCTGCTGCTGCAGGCGATGCTCCTCGAGCTGCTGCGCGTACACCGACTGGTCCGGGCGCTGCTGGTCCCCCGGACGGCGCTCGCCGCGATCTCCGCCGCGTCCGCGTCCGCCCCTGCGCCGGCGGCGGCGATGCTCTTCGCCCTCCGGGCGCGGCTGCTGTCCGTGCTGCTGCGGGTGCTGCTCCTGGTGCTGCGGCTGCTGCTCCTGGTGCTGCGGCTGCTGCTCGTGAGGCTGGTGATGCTGCTCGGCAGCGTGGGGCTGCTCCCCCGCGCCCACGGCCAGGTCCTGGGGAGGCTGGGCGTGCGGCTGCTCGCGCGGCTGATGGCGCGGCTCGTGGCGTCGCTCGCCGATGCCTTGCGGCTGGCGTTGCTGCTGTTGCTGATGACGCTGGTCGCGATGGCGATCGCCGCCGTGGCCGTGCTGCGCCTGGTCGCGGCGTCCGTCACGGTCGCCGCGCTGCTGCTGATGGTCGCGCCGGCCGTCGCGCGGGCCGCGATCGCCCCGGTCGCCACGCTCGCCGCGGAAATCCCTTCGTCCGTCGCGGTCGCCGCGGCCATGGTCGCGCTTTCCGCCGCGGTCCCGGTCGCCGCGTCCGCCGCGCGAACGATCCCGGTCGCGACCTTCGTCGCGATGGCGATCATGGCGCTGCTGCGATTGCGCCTGCGCGGCCTGCATGGTCGGCTCGTTTGCCGCTGCGGGCTGGTCTGCAGGCTTTTCGGACTTGAACAGGCTGAACAGTTTCCCGAGGAATCCGGGACGAGCCGGTTCCTGGGCCGGAGTGACGGGTGCCGCGGCCGGAGCCGTGACCGGGGCGCTGCGCACCTGCTGGGGCTGCGGCTCGGGCACGATCGGCGCCGGCTGATCGGGCACGATGCCTTGCACGACCGCCTGCTGGCGCTCGCGCTTCGCCTCGCCTTCCTCGCCGGCGAGCTTCGGCTCCTCCGGCTTCTCGACCAGCTCGTAGCTCGCGGGAACGTGCTCCATCTGGTTCAGCTCGTCATGCTTCAGGCGCTGCACCTTGTAATGCGGCGTCTCCAGGTGCGCGTTCGGCACCAGGATGATGTTGACCTTGAGCCGGCTCTCCAGCTTCTGGATCTCGGCGCGCTTCTCGTTCAGGAGGAAAGAGGCGACGTCGACCGGCACCTGGACATGCACGGCGCCGGTGTTCTCCTTCATGGCCTCTTCCTGCACGATGCGCAGCACGTGCAGGGCGGTCGACTCGGTGCCGCGGATGAAGCCGGTGCCCGAGCAGCGGGGGCAATTGATGTGGGCGGTCTCCTCGAGCGACGGCTGCAGTCGCTGGCGGGAAAGCTCCATCAGCCCGAAGCGGGAGATCTTGCCGATCTGCACGCGCGCGCGGTCATGCCTGAGCGCATCGCGGAAGCGGTTCTCGACCTCGCGCTGGTTTTTCTGCGACTCCATGTCGATGAAGTCGACGACTATCAGGCCGCCCAGGTCGCGCAGCCTGAGCTGGCGCGCGACTTCCTCGGCCGCCTCGAGGTTGGTGCGAAACGCCGTTTCCTCGATGTCGTGGCCCTTGGTGGCGCGCGCCGAGTTGACGTCGATCGCGACGAGCGCCTCGGTATGGTCGATCACCACCGCGCCGCCCGAGGGCAGGTTGACGTGCCGGCCGTAAGCGCTCTCGATCTGGTGCTCGATCTGGAAGCGCGAGAACAGCGGCACGTCGTCGCGGTAGAGCTTCACCTTGTTGACGTTGGCCGGCATCACCGTCTGCATGAAGGCGACCGCCTGGTCGAAGATTTCCTGCGTGTCGATCAGGATCTCGCCGATGTCGGGCTGGAAGTAGTCGCGGATCGCGCGGATGACGAGGCTCGACTCCAGGTAGATGAGGAAGGGCTTCTTCTCGGTGTCCTTGGCCGCGCCGTCGATCGCGCCCCAGAGCTGGAGCAGGTAGTTGAGGTCCCACTGCAACTCCTCGGCCGAGCGGCCGATCGCCGCGGTGCGCGCGATGACGCTCATGCCGTCGGGCACCTGCAGCTGGTCGATGGTATCGCGCAGCTCATTCCTGTCCTCGCCCTCGACGCGGCGCGACACGCCGCCGCCGCGCGGGTTGTTCGGCATGAGGACCAGGTAGCGGCCGGCGAGGCTGATGTAGGTGGTGAGGGCGGCGCCCTTGTTGCCGCGCTCGTCTTTTTCGACCTGGACGATCAGATCCTGGCCTTCGCGCAGCGCATCCTGGATGCGGCCGTGGCCGGCGCCGTCGCGGAAGTAGGCCTTGGAGACTTCCTTGAAGGGCAGGAAGCCGTGGCGCTCTTCGCCGTAGTCTACAAACGCCGCCTCGAGGCTGGGCTCGATGCGGGTGATGATGCCTTTGTAGATGTTGCTCTTGCGCTGTTCCCTAGAAGCCGACTCGATGTCGAGGTCGACGAGCTTCTGTCCGTCGACGATGGCAACGCGCAGTTCTTCCTGCTGCGTTGCATTGAAAAGCATGCGTTTCACTTATTTTTCTCCTGAACGCGCAGGCGAGCGCCGACCCAGTGAACGAGTGTTCTCCGATAGAAGGAAGACCGGTCATAGGGGGCACGCTGTCAGCGCGCGTTTCCAGTACCATCGCTACTCCCGGTGAGCGAATTTGACCGTTGCTTCAGGACCGGCTGTGGCCGGACAGGAGGCGGGTTGCAGGTTCCGGCGCGTGGCAGGCGGTAGCCCGACGTCACCGCGTCTTGTGGTCCCTGTGCCTCGCTACTCGAAGCAAGTTCGCGGATTGTATTGAAAATGAAAGAGTTAGGCAAATCGGGCGCCACCTGGCTGGAAGTCGGCGAGGAAAGCGCGTCGCAGCGCATCGACAACTTCCTGCTGCGCCGGCTGAAAGGCGTCCCGAAAAGCCACGTCTACCGGGTGCTGAGAAGCGGCGAAGTCCGCGTCAATTCCGGCCGGATCAAGCCCGATTACCGGCTGCGGATCGGCGACCGCGTCCGCGTTCCGCCCATCAGAGTTTCTCGAGTCGAAAAGCCCAGGGCCAGGTCGCTTGATCTGCCGATCGTCTTCGAGGACGCCAGCTTCCTGGTGATCGACAAACCTTCCGGCGTCGCGGTCCATGGCGGCAGCGGGGTGAGCTTCGGCGTGATCGAGTCGCTGCGCGCGGCGCGGCCCGAGGCGAAGATGCTCGAGCTTGCCCACCGGCTCGACCGGGACACCTCCGGCCTGCTCCTCGTCGCCAAGAAGCGAAGCGCGCTCCTCGAGCTTCACCGCATGCTGCGCGAAGGCGAAATAGAGAAGGTCTACACGGCGGTGGTCAAGGGCAGCTGGCAAGGCGGGCAGCGGGAGCTAAGGGAATCCCTGCACAAGCACGTGAATGCCAAGGGCGAGCGCCGGGTCAGCGTACACAGCGAAGGACAATCCGCCATCACGAAGGTCAAACCCATTCATGCGGGAGCGAACTTCAGCAGCCTGGAGCTGCGCCTTCTCACGGGCCGGACCCACCAGATCCGCGTCCACCTCGCGCACGCGGGGCATCCGGTGCTCGGCGACGACAAATACGGCGATTTCGAGCTCAATCGCAGCCTGGCGAAGCAGGGCGTAAAGCGATTGTTGCTTCATGCGCGCCGGCTGGTGTTCCGGCACCCGCTGGAGAAAAAGCAGGTCAAGCTCGACTCGCCGCTGCCGGCCGACATGCAGGGCTTCATGGAGGCGCAGCTTGCGCTATCCGCTGATCGTCTTTGACTGGGACGGGACGCTGTTCGACTCGGCCGCGGTCATCACCGACTGCATCATCGAGGCCGCGCGCGACATGGACCTGCGCGTGCCCGACCGGGCGACGGCGAGCCACGTCATCGGCCTGGGGCTGCACGACTCGCTCAGGCATGCGCTGCCCGACCTCGCGCCCGAGCGCTATCCCGATTTCCTCGCCCGCTACCGGCGCCTGTTCCTGGACAAGGAGGATTCGCTCACCCTTTTCGCCGGGATTGCCGAGCTTCTCGAAGAGCTCAAGGACCGCGGCCATCACCTCGCCGTGGCGACCGGCAAGCCGCGGCGCGGCCTGGACAAGGCGCTCGCCTCGAGCCGGGTCGGCCGGCTTTTCATCGCCACCCGCTGCGGCGACGAGTGCCATTCCAAGCCGCACCCGGCAATGCTCCTCGAGCTCATGGCGGAGATGGGCCGGCCGGCGGCCGAGCTCCTCATGATCGGCGACACCTCGCACGACCTGCAGATGGCGAAGAACGCCGGGGTGGACGCCATCGCCGTGACTTACGGCGCCCATCCCGAGGCGGCGCTGCGCTGCCACGACCCGCGCGCCTGCATCACCAGCGTGGGCGAGCTGCGCCGCTGGCTGCACGAACATGGGTAACAAGCGGCGGCTAGTGTGCGAGTCCGGCGCGCTTGCCGATTCGGGCCTCGCCGTGCGCTTCGAGGTCGAGTATTTCGGCGAGCGCGCGCCGGCGTTCGTCGTGCGCTTCGAGGGCAGGGTGTACGGCTACCTGAATCGCTGCTCACACCTGCCCATGGAGCTCGATTGGCGCGAAGGGGACGTGTTCGATTTGAACAAGCGCGATTTGATATGCTCGACGCACGGCGCCACGTATGCCGCGGACAGCGGCAAATGCCTCGGCGGCCCGTGCGGCGGCACTCCTCTGGTCGCGCTTCTGATGGAAGAGCGCGACGGCAAGGTCTACTTCAAAGGGATTGACGATGGCTGACAACGACCAGCAGTGGGAACGCGGCCTCATAGAGAAGCTCGCCATGGCGGCGCTGAAAGAGCAGCGGCGCGCGCGGCTCTGGGGCATCTTCTGGAAGCTGCTGACCTTCGCCTACCTCACCGTGCTCATCCTGCTCGCGGTGGACTGGAAGGACAGCGGCGAGGCCGCGAAGACGGGGCGCCATACCGCGCTGGTCGAAATCAAGGGGCTGATCGCGCCCGGCACCGACTCGAGCGCGGAGAAGGTCTCGCTGGCGCTGCAATCGGCGTTCAAGGACAAGAACACGCAGGGCGTCGTGCTGAGGATCAACTCGCCCGGCGGAAGCCCCGTGCAGGCGCAGAACATCTTCGACGAGATCCGGCGGCTGCGCGCGAAATACCCGAAGGTGCCGCTCTACGCGGTGGTCGAGGATCTGTGCGCCTCGGGCGGCTATTACGTCGCCGCCGCTGCCGACAAGATCTACGTCGCCAAGGGCTCGATCGTCGGCTCGATCGGCGTGCGCATGGACAATTTCGGCGTCGTCGGCTTGATGGAAAAGCTCGGCGTCGAGCGGCGCCTCATCACCGCGGGCAAGAACAAGGCGCTCCTGGATCCGTTCCTGCCCGAGCAGCCGGAGCACAAGAAGATCGCCGAGGAGCTGGTCGGCGAGATCCACCAGCAGTTCATCGACGCGGTGCGCGAGGGGCGCGGCAAGCGGCTCAAGGAGACGCCCGACATGTTCTCGGGCCTGATCTGGACCGGCCCGAAGAGCATCGAGCTCGGGCTCGCCGACGGCCTGGGCACGCTCGATTCGGTCGCGCGCGACGTGATCAAGGCCGAGGACGTCGTCGACTACACGCAGAAAGAGAACCTCGCCGAGAAGTTCGCGCGCCGCTTCGGCATGGGCGCGACGAGCGCGCTGCTCGACTTCTTCGCGCGCTCGAGCGTGGTCTTTTACTGAGTTACTGCAGCGGCGAGAACGGCGCCGCGAGCAGGATCTTGGTCTCCTGCGTGAGGAGCGTGTAGGCCGCGTCGCCCTCGCCGGACTTGGGCGGCCAGATGCCGGCGTCGGTCGCCTTCTTGCGCGTGTCCATGCGCTCGTTCATCGAGCCATAGGGCCAGATGTGCACGAAACTGTTCAGTGCGCCGATGTCCGAATACCAGCAGCCGACGATGGGCGAGAACTTCTGCCGCGCCGGCAGCGCCTTCTCCCAGATCGCCTTGATCTTGGGCGTGTCGCCCGGGCTGTAGGTGTAGGTGCGCATCTCGAAGAACGGCCCGACCTTGCCGCCCGGCGCCGGCACGTCGACGAGCGGGTAATAGATGTCGCTTTGCATGTGGGTGATGAACTCGCGGATCTTCGGCGGCCAGTTGCCGCCCTTGACCGCTTCCTCGCGGATGCGCGTGCGCTCGGCGACGTCCTTGTACGGCCAGACGTGGATGATCTGGTTGAGCGGCCCGATCTCCGTGTACCAGAACGCGAAGAGCGGAGAGAGGCTCTTTCTTTTATCGTAGGCCTCGCCGAAGCGCTTGAGGACTTCCGGAATCGAGCGGGGCTTGAGGGTGTAGGTGCGCATCTCGTAGATCATGTCGTCCTCCTCTTAACGGGCGAGCAGCAGGAACACCGTCGGCCGCTTGCCGACGCCCGGGCGCGCCTTGCGCCACTGCCCGATGGTTTTCGTCGCAACGGTCTCGGACTGTAAGGTCAGATCGCTCGCCAGGCAAAGCTTCGTTTCGCTTGCGCAGCACTCGAGCAGGGCGCTCACGAGGACGTCGTTCCGATAGGGCGTTTCGATGAAGATCTGCGTTTCGCCTTCTTTTCTCGATCGTTTTTCCAGCTCGGCGATCCGTCGCGCTCGTTCCCCTCTGTCGCGCGGCAGGTAGCCGCAAAAAGCAAAGCGCTGGCCTTCGAGCCCCGACGCCATGAGCGCGAGGACGATCGACGAAGGCCCGACGAGCGGCACGACGTGGATGCCTTCGCGGTGCGCCGCCTCCACGAGCGAGGCGCCCGGATCGGCGATGGCAGGGCAGCCGGCCTCCGAGAGCAGGCCGATCGCGGTGCCGCTCTTCATTGCTTTTATTTCCCTTGAGGTGTTTTCGTCGAGGACCGAGATGTGCAGTTCCTGGATCGGACAAGGCATGCCGACGTCGGCGAGAAACGCGCGTGCGCTTTTTGCGTTTTCCACGGAAAAAGTTCTTAGAGATCGAATCAAATTCAGAGCCGAGTCCGGAAGCGCGTCCGCCGCTCTTCCGCCGACCGGCGATGGAATCACATAGAGCATCAACCCAGGACGGGCAGGCCCGCCTCGTTGAGAAGCCCGGTCAGCGCGATCAGCGGCAGGCCGATGAGCGAAGTCGGATCCTCCGTATCGATGCGCGAGATGAGCGCAATGCCGAGCCCTTCGGCTTTCGCGCTTCCCGCGCAATCGTAGGGTTTTTCCTTTCGAAGGTATTTCTCGATCGTGTCTGCCGTGAGGACCCTGAACGTGACACGGCAAGGCACGAGTCGCGAGGACACCTTGGCCGATCTTGAATCGAGAAGCGCCACCGCGGTTTCGAAGACAGCGCTCTTGCCGGACATCGCCGTGAGCTGCCGTACCGCGTTCTCATGCGTGCCCGGCTTGTCGAGCCGCAGGCCGTCGCAGGAGGCAACCTGGTCCGAGCCGATGATGAGCGCATCGGGAAACCGGGCCGCCGCGGCGCGCGCCTTGGCCTCTGCGAGGCGCAGGGCGGTCGCGCCCGTCGCCTCACCTTTCAGCGCCGCTTCATCGGTTTTCGGGTCCGCGCACTCGAAGGGAAAGCCGAGCCGTTCCAGGAGCGCCCGGCGATACCTCGAGGTGGAGGCGAGGACGACCCGCTTGGGCGAAGGCATGATCTTGTTTTGACAGAGGTTTTCGGGGGATGATACCATTCGCCCCCGTATGTCGCACCAGCCGGTCATCGACGGGCTTGAATTCTCGAGGACCGGGGGAAAGCTGCAGGGAGAGTGGCCGCTGGCCGATTTCCCGAGGCTGCGCGATGCGCTGCTGGGCAATGCCGGGTCGCTCAAGTACGAGCTGCGCGGCGTGCCGGAAGCGCAGGGGCGTCCGGCGCTCAAGCTGCGGATCGAAGGCACGTTGCAGCTCGCTTGCCAGCGATGCCTCGGGCCGCTCGAGTTTCCGCTCCGGATCGAGAACACGCTGCTGCTGGCGGGATCGCAGGCGGAAATCGACGCGGAGCCGATCGAGGCCGAAGGGCCCGAGCGGATCGTCGCGGGGCGCGAGATGCCGGTGCACGACCTGATCGAGGATGAGCTGCTGCTCGCCATCCCGATCGCGCCGCGGCACGAGCACTGCGCCGAGCGAAACGCGCCGGCGGCGGGTGCGAAGCACGCACCCTTCGCGGGGTTGCGCGGCTTGCTGGGCGGCACGAAGCACTGAACTCTTTTTTTAGGAGCAAGGCCAATGGCAGTTCCGCAGAATAGAAAAACCGCGTCCAAGCGCGGCATGCACCGCTCGCACGATCGCCTCACGGCGCCGCCGCTCGCGGTCGAGCCCACCACGGGCGAAACGCACCTGCGCCATCACATCAGCCCGACGGGCTACTACCGCGGGAAAAAGGTCGCGAAGGGCAAGGACGACTGAAGATCACGGTTGCCGTCGACTGCATGGGGGGCGATCACGGCCCCCCTGTCACGGTACCGGCCGCGGTCGAATTCCAGCGCGGCAATCCCGGCGTGGGCCTGGTCCTCGTCGGTCTCCGTGAAAAAATCGAGCCCGAGCTCTCGGCGAGCGGCGCCGCGGCCGGCGAGCGCTTGCGCGTGCATCACGCCTCCGAGGTGGTTGCGAGCGACGAGCCGCCGGCGCAGGCGATGCGCTACAAGAAGGATTCGTCGATGCGCGTGGCCGTGAACCTCGTCAAGAGCGGCGAGGCGCACGCCTGCGTGAGCGCGGGCAACACCGGCGCGCTCATGGCGATCTCGAGGTTCGTCCTGAAGACCTTGCCCGAGATCGACCGTCCCGCCATCGCCACCGTGCTGCCGAACATGAAAGGCGGCTACACCTACGTGCTCGACCTCGGCGCCAACGTCGATTGCACCGCCGGGCAGCTGATGCAGTTCGGCGTCATGGGCGCGATGCTGGTCGCGGCGGTCGAGCACAAGGAGCGCCCGAGCGTGGGCCTGCTCAACATCGGCATCGAGGACATCAAGGGCAACGACACGGTGAAGGAAGCCGGCGAGCTGCTCAAGGCGAGCGGCCTCAACTTCTACGGCAACGTCGAGGGCGACGACATCTACAAGGGCACGACCGACGTCGTCGTATGCGACGGCTTCGTGGGCAATGCCGTCCTCAAGGCTTCCGAAGGGGTCGCCAAGATGATGGCGGGATTCCTGCGCCAGGAATTCTCGAAGAATCCCTTGAGGAAAATTTCCGCTCTGCTCGCCCTGCCGGTCCTCGATGCGTTGCGCGCCCGGATGGACCCCGGCAACTACAACGGCGCGAGCCTGCTGGGGCTCAAGGGCATCGTGATCAAGAGCCACGGCTCGGCCGACCGCCACGCCTTCGGCCAGGCGGTCCGCCGCGCGGTCGAGGAAGTGGAGAACGACGTCGTGCGCCGCATCGGCGAGCGCATGCACGGAGCGCGCGCTTGATCCACTCGCGCATCGCCGGCACCGGCAGCTATCTGCCCCCCAGGATCGTCACCAACGACGACCTGGCGAAGAAGCTCGACACGAGCGACGAGTGGATCCGCGAGCGCACCGGCATCCGCCAGCGCCACATCGCGGACGAATCGCAGGCCTCCAGCGACCTCGCGCTCGAGGCGAGCCGCAAGGCGCTCGAGGCGGCCGGCGTCGCGGCCTCCGACCTCGACCTCATCATCGTGGCCACCTCGACGCCGGATTTCGTCTTTCCGAGCACGGCCTGCCTGCTGCAGGCAAAGCTCGGCGCCAAAGGCGGCGCGGCCTTTGATGTTCAGGCCGTTTGCAGTGGTTTTGTCTATGCCTTGTCGGTTGCCGACAGCATGATCAAGACACAATCCATAAAAAAAGCTTTGGTGGTCGGGGCCGAGGTGTTCTCGCGGATCCTCGACTGGAACGACCGCGGCACGTGCGTGCTCTTTGGCGACGGCGCGGGCGCGGTCGTGCTCGTCGCCGGCGAGCAGCCCGGCATCCACGCCTCGGTCCTTCACGCCGACGGCAGCCAGTCGGGCATCCTTTCGGTGCCGGGCAACGTGTGCGGAGGCAAGATCCTCGGCTCGCCCTATCTGCAGATGCAGGGGAGCCAGGTGTTCAAGATCGCCGTGAAGGTGCTCGACGAAGTCGCGCGAGAGACGCTCGCCGCGGCGAAGATGAAGCCCGAGGACGTGGATTGGCTCATCCCGCACCAGGCGAACGTGCGGATCCTGGAAGCGACGGCGAAGAAGATGGGCCTCGCGCGAGACAAGCTCGTGGTGACGGTCGACCACCACGGCAACACTTCGGCGGCCTCCGTGCCGCTCGCGCTCGACGAGTACGTGCGCGCCGGAAAAATCAAGGCGGGCCACCGCGTGATGCTGCAAGGCGTCGGCGGCGGCTTTACCTGGGGCGCCTCACTGGTGACGATGACATGAAATTCGCGATGGTGTTTCCGGGGCAGGGATCTCAATCCGTCGGGATGCTGAAGGGATACGACGGCCTGCCGGGTGTCGAGGAGCTTCGGAATGAGGTCAGGAGCTTCGACGAGTCGTTCCTGAAACTGCTCGACGAAGGCCCGGCTGAGCAGTTGAATCTCACCGTCAACACGCAACCTGCGATGGTCACCGCGGCCATCGCCGCCTATCGAGGCTGGCGCGGCCTGGGCGGTGCGGAGCCCGCGATCGTCGCCGGGCACAGCCTTGGGGAATACTCGGCGCTGGTCGCGGCCGGCGCTCTTTCTCTCAAGGACGCCCTTCCGTTGGTGAGGTATCGCGCGCAATCCATGCAGGATGCGGTTCCCGAAGGCACGGGAGCGATGGCGGCGATCCTCGGGCTCGACGAAAAAGGCGCGATGGACGCCTGCGCCGAAGCGGCGCAGGGCGAAGTCGTGCAGGCGGTGAATTTCAACGCGCCCGGGCAAGTCGTGATCGCCGGCCACAAGGCCGCGGTCGCCCGCGCCATCGAGGCGTGCAAGGCGCGCGGCGCCAAGCGGGCGATGCCGCTGCCGGTGAGCGCGCCGTTTCACTCGAGCCTCATGAAGCCGGCCGGTGAGAAGCTGAAGGAGTATCTGAAGAAAGTGTCCTTGGGTTCTCCCGCAATTTCGCTGATCAACAACGTCGACGTAAGAACAGAAGCGAATCCCGAAGCGATAAAGGACGCGCTCGTGCGCCAGGCGGCGTCGCCGGTGCGCTGGATCGAGACCATCAAGGCGATGGCCGCGCAGGGCGTGACGCACGTCGTCGAATGCGGGCCCGGCAAGGTGCTCGCCGGCATGGTCAAGCGCATCGACCCGGCGCTGACGGGGATCGCGGCCGCGGACAAGGCGAGCCTCGAGCAGGCGCTCGCCACTATCCAGGGGAGCTAGCGGATGCTCGAAGGCAAAGTCGCGTTGGTGACGGGCGCCTCGCGCGGCATCGGGCGCGCCATCGCGCTCGAGCTCGCGAAGCAGGGCGCGAAAGTGACCGGCACGGCGACGAGCGAAGAGGGCGCGAAGCGCATCTCGGAGGCCGGCGTGGCCGGAAGAGTGCTCGACGTGAAGAACGCCGAGCAGTGCGACGCGCTCGTGCAGTCGATCGGGGTGGTCGACATCCTCGTCAACAACGCCGGCATCACGCGCGACAACCTCGCGCTGCGCATGAAGGACGCCGAATGGGACGAGGTGATGGAGACGAACCTGAAGCCCGTCTTCCGGCTCTCGCGCGCGGTGATGCGCGGCATGATGAAGGCGCGCTGGGGCCGCATCATCAACATCACCTCGGTGGTGGGCGCCACCGGCAACGCGGGCCAGGCGAACTACGCGACCGCCAAGGCGGGGCTCGTCGGCATGACCAAGTCCCTCGCGCGCGAGCTGGGCAGCCGCAACATCACGGTGAACTGCGTCGCCCCGGGCTTCATCGACACCGACATGACGCGCGCGCTTTCCGAGGAGCAGAAGAGCGCGCTGCTCGGCCAGATTCCGCTCGGCCGGCTCGGCCAGCCCGAGGACATCGCCGCCGCCGTCGCCTACCTGGCGTCGCCGGCCGCCGCGTACGTCACGGGCACCGTGCTGCACGTGAACGGCGGCATGTTCATGACCTGATTCCGGTTAAAATACGCACCCCGCAGGGAAGGAGAAACTGGATGGAAAACATCGAGCAGCGCGTAAAAAAAATCATCGCCGAGCAGCTCGGCGTGAACGAGGCCGAGATCAAGAACGAGTCCTCGTTCGTCGATGACCTCGGCGCGGACTCGCTTGACACCGTCGAGCTGGTCATGGCGCTCGAGGAGGAGTTCGAGACCGAGATTCCCGACGAGGACGCCGAGAAGATCACCACCGTCCAGCAGGCCATCGACTACGTGAAGTCGCACGCCAAGGCTTGATCCGCGCCGCCCGTGCAACGCCGCAGAGTCGTCGTCACCGGGCTTGGCATCATCAGCCCGGTGGGCAATACCGTTCCGGAAGCCTGGAGTAGCGTCCTCGCCGGAAAATCCGGCATCACCCGCGTCACCCGCTTCGACCCCTCGCGCCTCGCCAGCCAGATCGCGGGGGAGGTGAAGGGCTTCGACGTCTCGCAATATCTTTCTGCTAAAGAAGCGAGACGCATGGACACCTTCATCCACTACGGCATGGCCGCCGGCCTGCAGGCCTGGAAGGATTGCGGGATCGCGCTCACGCCGGAGAACGCCGAGAGGATCGGCATCAACTTCGGCTCGGGCATCGGCGGTCTGCCGCTGATCGAGGAAATGCACGACGAGCTGAAGAAGAGCGGGCCGCGGCGCATCTCGCCCTTCTTCATTCCCGGCACGATCATCAACATGATCGCCGGCAACCTCTCGATCATGCTCGGCACCAAGGGCCCGAACCTGGCCATCGTCACCGCCTGCACCACCTCGACGCATTGCATCGGCGAAGCGGCGAAGTCGATCCGCTACGGCGAGGCCGACGTGATGATCGCGGGCGGCGCCGAGGCGACGGTGACCGAGCTCGCGATGGGCGGCTTTGCCGCGGCGCGCGCGCTTTCCACCCGCAACGACGACCCGGCGGGCGCGAGCCGCCCCTGGGACAGGGACCGCGACGGCTTCGTGCTTGGCGAGGGCGCGGGCGCCGTGGTGCTAGAGGAGATGGAGCACGCGAAAAAGCGCGGCGCCACGATCTATTGCGAGCTCGCCGGCTACGGCGTGTCGGCCGACGCCTATCACATGACCGCGCCCGCCGAGGACGGCGACGGCGCCTTCCGCTGCATGCGCAACGCGCTCAAGGACGCGGGGCTCGACGCCGGCAGCGTCGACTACGTCAACGCGCACGGCACCTCCACGCCGCTCGGCGACATCGCCGAGACGATGGCGGTGAAGCGCGCGCTCGGCGATCGCGCCGGCAAGGTGGCGGTCAACTCGACCAAGTCGATGACCGGGCACCTGCTCGGCGCCGCCGGCGGGATCGAGGCGGTGTTCACGATCCTCGCGCTGCGCGAGCAGGTCTCGCCGCCGACGATCAACCTGCAGAACCCCGACCCGAAGTGCGACCTGGACTACGTGCCGAACGAGGCGCGCAAGATGACGATTCGCACCGCGCTGTCGAACTCCTTCGGCTTCGGCGGCACGAACGGCACGCTCGTTTTCAACCGGGCTTGAACCGCGGTTCCTTGAGTACCGCATCCACCCTTCGGCTGGAGCTTTCGCCCTCCGCGGTTTTCGCCGGCCTCCTTCTTGTCGCCCATGCCGCCGCGGCCGTGTCGGCGCTGCTCGCGGTTCCGGGCGCCGCGGGCGCGGCGCTGGCCGCGCTCCTGATGGGACTGGGCGCGGCCTCGGCCTGGACCCGGGCCCTGCTGCGCGGCGCGAGCGCGCCGCGCGCGATCGAGATCGGCCCCTCGGGCGAAGCCGTGCTCGTCCGGGGCGACGGCAAGCGGCTGCCGGTGGCGGCGGTGCGCGGCGCCGGCGTGACGCGCGGCTGGGTCGCTTTGCGGTGTGGACGTGACGGATTTCTCGTTTGCGCGGGGATGCTCGGCGATGAGCCGCTCCGTCGGCTGCGACTCTGGGCGCTCTGGCAGAAACCTCCGGGCGCCGTGGCGCGGGGGCAACTGCAGGCCCGGGGATGAGGCCCGCCGTGCGCCGAACTATTTGCAAACACCACTGTCTGTGGCACATAGGCATGACGGGTAAGGGGCCCGTCGAAAGTGTCTGAGCGCGAAGTCGACCAGCAGTTGGTCGAGCGCGCGCAGCGCGGCGATAAGCGGGCCTTCGAGCTGCTGGTGGAGAAGTATCAGCGCAAGCTCGCCCGGTTGCTGGCACGCCTCATCCGGGATCCGGGCGAGGTGGAAGACGTGACGCAGGAAGCGTTCGTCAAGGCCTACCGGGCATTACCCTCGTTTCGCGGAGACAGCGCGTTCTATACGTGGCTGTACCGGATAGGCATCAACACCGCCAAGAACTACCTGGTGGCGATGGGCAGAAGGGCGCCGACCTCGACCGAAGTGGAAGCCGAGGAGGCGGAAGGCTATGAGGGAGGCGAGCAGTTGCGGGACATCAACACGCCTGAAAACGTGGTGCTGTCCAAGGAGATCGCGGCGACCGTGAACGCGGCGATCGAAGCGCTCCCCGAGGAGCTGCGCAGCGCGATCCAGCTGCGCGAGCTCGAGGGGATGAGCTACGAGGAGATTGCGAAGATGATGGATTGCCCGATCGGCACGGTGCGCTCGCGGATCTTCCGGGCGCGCGAGGCGATTGCGGAAAGGCTGAAGCCGCTGCTGGATTCGGCCAAGGACAAGAGGTGGTAGGGGTGAAAGAGAAAATTTCGGCGATGATGGACGGCGAGCTCGAGCGCTTCGAGTCCGCCGGGGCGCTCAAGGCGCTCGAAGACGGGGGCGAGGGGCGCGAGAGCTGGCGCACCTATCATCTGATCGGCGACGCGATGCGCGATACGCGCGTGCTCTCGCCCGGCTTCGCGGACCGTGTCATCGCCAGGCTGAAGGAAGAGCCGACCGTGCTCGCGCCCGCCTTTTCGGCGGCGGGCCTGCGGGCCCGCCCGGCGGCGCGCTGGTCCGCGCTCGCCGCGAGCCTCGCGGCGGTCGCTTTCGTGGGCTGGGTGGCTTTCCTGCCCGAGCAGGAGGCCGCGCGCGCGCCCCAGGTGGCGACCGTGTTGCCCGCGGCCGCGCCGCGCGTCCAGCCGGCCGCCGACACGATGGTGGCCCCGCCGGACACCGCGGACGACTATCTGCTCGCGCACCAGGGCTACTCGCCGCGCAACTCGTTCCTTGGCGTGGCGCCTTACGTGCGCGTCTCGGGCGACACAGAGGCCCGCAGACGGTGAGGCGGGCGCTCGGCATCCTGGCGCTCGCCTGGGCGGGGTTCGCGCAGGCGCAGACGCCGCCGGAGGCCACGGCGCTGCTTCGCAAGATCTACCAGGCCACCGACAAGCTCTCCTACACCGGCATCTTCGTCTATACGCAGGGCGACAAGAGCGAGACCTCGCGCATCACGCGCGTGGCCGGCGAAGGCGGCGGCGTGGAGCGCGTCGAGGTGCTCGACGGGCCGCGGCGCGAGATCGTGCGCACGCGCGACAGCGTGCGCTGCTACCTGCCCGAGAGCCACACCGTGAAGGTCGAGCGGAACGACCAGCGCGCCTTCCCGGCGCTCCTGCCGGAGCGGGTCGCCGAGCTCGAGCGCAACTACACGATCTCGCGCGGGGCGCACAAGCGCATCGCGGGCTTCGACTGCGAGTCGGTCACCCTCACGCCCAAGGACGATTTGCGCTACGGCTACCGGCTGTGGGCCGACGTGGCGAGCGGCATGCTGCTCAAGGCCGAGACCTTCAACAAGAAGGGCAGCACGGTCGACCAGTTCACCTTCACGCAGCTGCACATCGGCAGCGTGCCGCGCGAGCGCGTGCGCACGCGCGAGGACGCGCGCAACTGGCGGGTCGAGGACGCGGCCGTGACCCCGGCCAACCTCGCGCAGTCGGGCTGGATCGTCGCGGGCGACCTGCCCGGCTTTCGCAAGGTGATCGAGGTGCGACGCAAGCTCGGCGAGTCGCGACCGGCCGGCCAGGTCGTCTACTCCGACGGCCTCGCGGCGCTCTCGGTCTTCATCGAGCCCAAGTCCGGCCGCGCCGAGGCGGTGCGCCCGGGCCTGTCGACGCGCGGCGCCTTCCACATCTATACGCGCGAGGTCGCCAACCATATCGTCACCGTGGTGGGCGAGGCGCCCGCCGCGAGCGTGCAGCGCGTCGCCAATACCGTCGTCTTCCGTCCCCCGCAGTAGCCTTTCGCAGTCCATACTCCCCGGAGAGGGAACCATGAACTTCCTGAAAAGCCTCATTGCGTTCATCGCGCTCGCGGTGGCCGCGCCGCTCTTCGCCCAGGGCCGCGACCTGCCCGACTTCACGCGCCTGGTGGAGGAGGAGGGGCCGGCGGTGGTCAACATCAGCGCGACGCAGACCATGCGCCGCTCCGGCGCCGTCCCGCAGTTCCCGGGGATGGAGAACGAGGAGGGGCAGGAATTCTTCCGGCGCTTCTTCCCGCAGCGGCCGCAGCCCGGCCCGGGTCAGGGGCCGCAGCAGGGTCCGCGCCAGGAGGCGCGCTCCCTCGGCTCGGGCTTCATCATCAGCAAGGACGGCTTCATCCTCACCAACGAGCACGTCGTCGAGGGCGCCGACGAGATCACCGTCAAGCTCACCGACAAGCGCGAGTTCAAGGCGAAAGTGATCGGCGCCGACAAGCGCACCGACATCGCGCTCATCAAGATCGAGCCCGGCGGCTCGCTGCCCACCGTCAAGCTCGGCGACCCGGGCAAGCTCAAGGTCGGCGAATGGGTGATCGCGATCGGCTCGCCCTTCGGCTTCGAGAACACGGTCACCGCCGGCATCATCTCGGGCAAGGGCCGGGTCATGCAGGACGCGAACCTCGTGCCCTTCCTGCAGACCGACGTCGCCATCAACATCGGCAACTCGGGCGGGCCGCTCTTCAACATGCGCGGCGAGGTCGTCGGCATCAACTCGCGCCTCTTCAGCCCGACCGGCACCAACCTCGGCATCGCTTTTGCCATTCCGATCGACGTCGCGCTCGACGTGCAGCAGCAGCTGCAGGCGAAGGGCCGGGTCTCGCGCGGGCGCATCGGCGTGGTCATCCAGGAGGTGAGCCGCGACCTCGCGACCTCGTTCAACCTGGACCGCCCGCGCGGCGCGCTCGTGGTCACGGTGGAGAAGGGCAGCCCGGCCGAGAAGGCGGGCGTGGAGGCGAGCGACATCATCACCAAGTTCAACGGCAAGCCGGTCGAGTCGCAGAGCGACCTGCCGCGCTTCGTGGGCGCGACGCGGCCCGGTTCGAAGTCGGAGCTCGAGGTGTGGCGCAAGGGCAGCACCAGGCAGCTCGCCATCACCGTGGGCGAGCTGCAGGACGAGCGCATCGCCTCCACCGACGAGACCCCGCGCACGCCCAAGCCCACGCCGCTCGCCACCAACCGCCTGGGCATCGCGGTGAGCGAGCTGACGGCCAAGCAGAAGGAGGACCTGAAGCTCGCCTCGGGCCTCGTGGTGATGGAGGTGCGGCCCGAAGCGCGCGCCGAGGTGCGCCGCGGCGACATCCTGCTCACCCTCGTGCACAAGGGCCAGCACACGGAGCTCAAGTCGGTCGACCAGTTGAACCAGCTCCTCGCCGGGCTGGACAAGAACTCGGTCATCACGCTCAAGGTGCGGCGCGGCGACTCCATGGCCTTCGTCACGGTCAACGGCCTGACCGACAAGGGCTGAGCTAAAATAGCAAGGCATTCCGGAGGGTGCCCCCGGCGGGGGTACCCTCTTTGTTTGTGCCCTCAATGTCCCAGAGCCGCATCCGCAACTTTTCCATCATCGCGCACATCGACCACGGCAAGTCGACGCTGGCGGACCGCTTCATCCAGCTCTGCGGCGGCCTCGCCGAGCGCGAGATGCAGGCGCAGGTGCTCGACTCCATGGACCTCGAGCGCGAGCGCGGCATCACCATCAAGGCGCAGACCGCGGCGCTCGAGTACCGCTCGAAGGATGGCCAGACCTACCTGCTCAATCTCATCGACACGCCCGGCCACGTGGACTTCTCCTACGAGGTGAGCCGCTCGCTCGCCGCCTGCGAGGGCGCGCTGCTCGTCGTGGACGCCTCGCAGGGCGTGGAAGCGCAGACCGTGGCCAACTGCTACACGGCGACCGAGCAGGGCGTCGAGGTGATCCCGGTGCTGAACAAGATCGACCTGCCCTCGGCCGACCCCGAAGGCGCGATCCAGGAAATCGAGGACGTGATCGGCATTCCGGCCGGCGATGCGCTGCGCGTGAGCGCGAAGACGGGCGAGGGCGTGGCCGAGATCCTCGAGACGGTGATCCGGCGCGTGCCGGCGCCGGGTGGCGACCCGGAGGCGAAGCTGCAGGCGCTCATCATCGACTCCTGGTTCGACAACTACGTCGGCATCGTGATGCTCGTGCGCATGGTGGCGGGCACGCTCAAGCCGCGCGACAAGCTGCTGCTCATGAGCACCGGCGCGACGCACCCGTGCGAGCAGGTGGGCGTGTTCACCCCCAAGTCCAAGCAGCGCGAGCAGCTCTCGGCGGGCGAGGTGGGCTTCGTCATCGCCGGGGTGAAGGAGCTGCGCGAGGCGAAGGTCGGCGACACGATCACCCATGCCGACAAGCCGGCGGCGGCGCCGCTGCCCGGCTTCAAGGAGATCAAGCCGCAGGTCTTCGCCGGGCTCTATCCGGTCGAGGCGAACCAGTTCGGCGCGATGCGCGACGCGCTCGAGAAGCTGCACCTGAACGACGCCTCGTTCCAGTACGAGCAGGAGACCTCGCAGGCGCTCGGCTTCGGCTTTCGCTGCGGCTTCCTCGGGCTGCTGCACATGGACATCGTGCAGGAGCGCCTGGAGCGCGAGTACCAGATCGCGCTCGTCACCACGGCGCCCTCGGTCGTCTACGAGGTGCTGCTGCGCGACGGCAGCGTCGAGACCGTGTCCAACCCGGCCAAGCTCCCCGATCCGTCGAAAATCGAGGAGATCCGCGAGCCGACGATCGCCACGACGATCTTCCTGCCGCAGGAGTACGTCGGGCCGGTGATGACGCTTTGCCTGCAGAAGCGGGGCGTGCAGACGAACCTGCACTATTCGGCGCGCCACGTCGTGATGTCCTACGACCTGCCGCTCTCAGAGGTGGTCATGGATTTCTTCGACAAGCTGAAGTCGCTGACGCGCGGCTACGGGTCGCTCGACTACGAATTCAAGGAATATCGACCCGCCGACGTGGTGCGGCTCGACGTGCTGGTGAACGGCGACAAGGTCGACGCGCTCTCGGTGATGGTGCACCGGGAGACCGCCCAGTACCGCGGCCGCGAGGTCGTGTCGCGCCTGCGCAGCCTCATCCCGCGCCAGATGTTCGACGTCGCCATCCAAGCGGCGATCGGCTCCAATATCCTCGCCCGAGAGACCGTCAAGGCGCTGCGCAAGAACGTGCTGGCGAAGTGCTACGGCGGCGACGTGACGCGCAAGAAGAAGCTGCTGGAGAAGCAGAAGGAGGGCAAGAAGCGCATGAAGCAGGTCGGCTCGGTGGAGATCCCCCAGGAGGCCTTCCTCGCCGTGCTGCAGCGGGACGAGAAGGCGTGAGCTCGGTCACCTTCGGCTTCGCCGGCTTCCTGCTCGTGCTGCTCGTCGTCACGGGCGTCGTTTGGCTTTTTGAATTCGGATTTTTAAGGAAACACAGGAAAACCGACGCGAAACAGCCGTGGTGGGTCGAGTACTCGATCAGCTTCTTCCCGGTGATCCTGATCGTGTTCGTGCTGCGCTCGTTCCTGGTCGAGCCGTTCAAGATCCCCTCGGGCTCGATGATCCCGACGCTGCTGATCGGCGACTTCATCCTCGTCAACAAGTTCTCCTACGGCATCCGGCTCCCCGTCATCAACAAGAAGATCGTCGCGCTCGGCAGCCCCAAGCGCGGCGACGTGATGGTGTTCCGCTATCCGGACGATCCGTCGCTCGACTACATCAAGCGGGTGGTCGGCCTGCCCGGCGACCGGATCGAATACCAGTACCGCAGCAAGCGCCTGTCGATCAACGGCGAGCTCGTGCCGGTGAGGCAGGTCGACGACTACCTGGCGCGCGACCGCATGCAGTACTCGCGCCGCTACGAGGAAAAGCTCGGCGGGGTCGAGCACGACATCCTGATCGAGGACGATCCGCAGGGCTCGGCGCCCATGCCGCCGCGCTCGTTCCCCCTCTCCGGCAATTGCCACTACAATACGAGCGGTCTGGCGTGCACGGTGCCGTCGGGGCATTACTTCGTGATGGGCGACAACCGGGACAACTCGAGCGACAGCCGCGTCTGGGGGTTCGTGCCCGACGAGAACATCGTCGGCAAGGCGTTTTTCATCTGGCTCAACCTGAACGAGCTCGGCCGCTTCGGCGCGTTCCGGTGAGCGACCAAGGGAGAGAGAACATGCGCACAAAACAGCTCGGCGTCAGCCTGCTTGGCCTTCTCATGGCCTCCGTGGTCATCATCGCGGTGCTGCTGGTCGGCATGAAGCTCGCGCCGTCCTACATCGAGTTCTTTGCGATCAAGAAGGCGGTCAACTCCATCGCAAGCGAGAAAAACGGCGCCTCGGTCGCGGAAATCCGCAAGTCCTTCGACAACCACGCCACCATCGACGATATCAGCACCATCAAGGGCTCGGATCTCGAGATCACCAAGGAGGGCGGCTCGACGGTGATCCGCGCCGCCTACCGCAGGGAAGTTCCGCTCGTCGCCAACGTCGGGATGTACATCGACTTCGTCGCCGAGGGCAAGTAATCGCGCCCGCCGTTCGGCGTCAACGCGGATGGCGGCCCGGAACGCGGCGCTCGAGCGGCGCATCGGCTACCGCTTCCGCGAACCGGCGCTGCTCGCGCAGGCGCTCACCCACCGCAGCTTCGGCTCGCCGCACAACGAGCGCCTCGAGTTCCTGGGCGACGCCGTGCTCGGCTGTGTGATCGCTTCCGAGCTCTACGTGCGCTTCGCGTCCCTGCCCGAGGGCGAGCTGCACGAGCGCCGGATCGCGCTCGTGCGCCAGTCCGCGCTCGCCGACATCGCCAAGTCGCTCGGGCTCTCGGAGTTCCTGCAGGTGGGCGTCGGCGAGGAGGCGAAGCGCCTGCCTTCGGTGCTGGCCGACAGCCTGGAAGCGCTCTACGGGGCGGTGCTTCTCGACGGCGGCTATGAGGAGGCAAAAAAGGTCGTGACGCGGACCTTCGGCGAGGAGCTCGACCGGATCGCCGCCGCCAAGCCGCTCAAGAACGCCAAATCGCGGCTCCAGGAGCACCTGCACGCGCGCGGCCTGCCGCCCCCGAAATACGGGCTGCTCTCCACCAAGGGCCGCCCCCATCAGCCGGTGATCGAGATCGAATGCGTCGTGGAGCCCCTCGGCCTGCGCATGAGCGCGAGCGGCGGCTCGCGGCAGAGCGCCGAGCAGCAGGCGGCCGCCAACCTGCTCAAGCTGCTCGAAGGATAGGCGCGCGCCTTGGCTTCCACGCGCTGCGGCACCATCGCCCTGGCCGGCCGGCCCAACGCCGGCAAGTCGAGCCTGCTCAACCGCCTTGTCGGCCAGAAGATCGCCGTCGTCTCGCCCAAGGCGCAGACCACGCGCAATCCCGTGGCGGGCATCCTCACCGAGGGCGACTGCCAGTACGTCTTTCTCGACCTGCCGGGCTACCAGACGCGGCACGTGAACGGCCTGAACCGCTCGCTCAACCGGCGCGCGTCCGAAGGGGCGCGCGATTGCGACGTCGTCGTGCTCGTGCTGGAGGCAAAGGGCTACGGCGCCGCCGACCGCGAGGTGCTCGAGCGCATCCCGGCGGAGCAGCGCGTCGTCGTCGCGCTGAACAAGATCGATCTCCTCGAGGATGCGGCCGAGGTGCTGCCGCTGATGGAGCGCCTAGCGAAGGAGCGCGAGTTCGCGGCGCTCGTGCCGGTTTCCGCGCGCACCGGCAAGAACGTGCCCGAGCTGCTCAAGGCGCTGCGCGAGCAGCTGCCCGAGGGGCCGTTCGCCTACCCGGTCGAGCAGCTCACCGACCGCGACGAGCGCTTCTTCGCCGCGGAGATCGTGCGCGAGAAGCTCTTTCTCCTCCTCGGGCAGGACCTGCCCTATCGCTGCGAAGTCACCGTCGACAGCTTCAAGGAAGAAGGCAAGCTCAGGCGCATCGAGGCCACGATCTGGGTCGAGCGCGACAGCCAGAAGCCGATCGTGCTCGGCGCGGGCGGAACGCTGCTCAAGCGCATCGGCACCGCGGCGCGGCGCGACATGGAGCGGCTCTTCGCGGGCAAGGTCTACCTCGGCCTGTGGGTGAAGGTGCGCCGCGACTGGACCCGCGACCCGCGCCTGCTGCGGCAGCTGGGCTACCAGTGAAGCGGCGCGTCGAGCAGGAGCCGGCCTTCGTCCTGCATTCCTACGCCTACAAGGAGACGAGCCTCGTCGTGGAAGTCTTCAGCCGCCGCCACGGGCGCCTCGGCCTGCTCGCGCGCGGCGCGCGCCGGCCGCGCTCGGCGATGCGCGGCGTGCTGCTCTCGTTTCACCCGCTCAGGCTCACCTGGACCGCTTCGGCCGAGCTCGGCACGCTCATCTCGGCGGAGTGGGCGAGCGGCCAGCGCTCGCTCGCCGGCACGGCGCTGATGTGCGGCTTTTACCTGAACGAGCTGCTGCTGCGGCTGCTGCCGCGCGAGGATCCGCACGAGGCGCTCTTCGACGCCTATGCGCTCGCGCTCGAGCATCTTTCCGGCGGCGGCGGCCAGGCGCCGGTGCTGCGCAGCTTCGAGCGCAGGCTGCTCGCCGAACTCGGGTATGCTCCCGTGCTCGATCGCGACGCCGCGAGCGGCGCGGCAATCGACGCCGGCAAGACCTACGCCTACGAGGCGGAGCGCGGGCCGGTCGAGACCCGGCGCGAAAGCGGAGAATCGGTGGTGAGCGGCAGCACCTTGCTCGACATGGCGGCGGACAATTATGAGAGCGCGCGCACCCGCGAGGAGGCGCGCCGCCTCATGCGCGTGCTGATCGGCGAGCGCCTCTCCGGCCAGTCGCTGCACACGCGCACCGTGCTCTCGGAGCTGCAGGACCTGTGATCGAGCTCGGCGTCAACATCGATCACGTCGCGACCGTGCGCCAGGCGCGGCGCACCTACGAGCCCGACCCGGTCTGGGCCGCGGTCGAGGCGCACCTCGGCGGCGCCGATGGCATCACCGTGCACCTGCGCGAGGACCGGCGCCACATCCAGGACAAGGACGTCGCGCGCCTGCGCGAGCTCACCCATATCAAGCTCAACCTCGAGATGGCGGCGACCGACGAGATGGTCGCCATCGCGCGCAAGATCCGGCCCGAGATGGCCATGCTCGTGCCTGAAGGCAGGCGCGAGGTCACGACCGAAGGCGGGTTGGACATTCTTTCGAAAGAAAACAAAATCAAAAAAGCAGTCAGCCGATTGGCCGACGCCGGCATCGTGGTGTCCGTGTTCATCGATGCCGACCTGGAGCAGGTCGAGGCCGCGAAGCGCATCGGCGCCTCGGTCTGCGAGATCCACACCGGTCCGTATGCGCATGCGTTTCATGCCAAAGGCCGGGATGCCGAAAGCCGCGCAGTTGTTTCTCAATTAAAAAAACTAAAGAGCGCGGGCGAGCGAATTCGCGCGCTCGGCATGCGCTTCAACGCCGGCCATGCGCTGAACTATTTCAATGTGCAGCCGGTGGCGCGGCTGCCGGGCGTGCGCGAGCTGCACATCGGCCACGCCATCGTGTCGCGCGCCGTCTTCGTCGGCATGCGCGAGGCGGTGCGGGAGATGAAGCGCCTCATCACCGACGCGGCAAGATGATCTACGGCGTCGGCACGGACCTGGTGGAAATCAGCCGCATCGAGAAGGCGCTCGAGCGCTTCGGCGAGCGCTTCGCAAAACGCATCCTCTGCGAGCCCGAGCTCAGGCGCTTCGCGGTGCACCGCAAGCCCGCGGCGTACCTCGCCAAGCGCTTTGCCGCCAAGGAGGCGTTCACCAAGGCGCTGGGCACCGGCATCCATGCGCCGGCCAACTGGCATGGCGTCTGGGTCGTGAATGCCCGCTCGGGAAAGCCGTCGCTCGAGTTTTCCCCGGCGCTCGGCGAGCTCCTGAAGCAGAGAAGGGTTGCTCAGGCCCATCTCAGCCTCACCGACGAGCGCGGCATGGCCGCGGCGACGGTGATCCTGGAGACCGCATGAGGAAGCGCATGGCGCTCGGGCCGGTGGTGCTCGACCCCACGGGGCTCGCCCTGACCGACGAGGACCGCCGGCGCCTGCTGCATCCGGCCACAGGAGGGGTGATCCTCTTCGCGCACAATTTTCAGAGCTGCGATCAATTGACCCAGCTCGCGAATGAAATCAAGACGCTGCGCACCCCCGAGCTCTTCATCTGCGTGGACCACGAAGGCGGCCGCGTGCAGCGCTTTCGCGAGGGCTTCACCGTGCTGCCGCCGATGCGCCAGCTGGGCGTGCTCTGGGAGCGCGACCGGGAGAAGGGGCGGCGCTGCGCGCAGGCGGTTTCCTACATCGCGGCGGCCGAGCTCGCCGCGCACGGCGTGGATTTCAGCTTCGCGCCGGTGCTCGACCTCGACTACGGCGGCAGCTCCGTGATCGGCGATCGCGCGCTGCACTACGACCCGAACGCCGTGGGCACGCTCGCGGCCGAGATCGTCAAGGGCTTCGCCGCGGGCGGCATGAAGGCGGTCGGCAAGCACTTTCCGGGGCACGGCTTCGCCGCCGCCGATTCGCACGTCGCCGTGCCGGTCGACGAGCGCGAGGTCGCCGCGATCATGAAGAAGGACGTCGCGCCCTACCGCGCGGCGATCGACGCGGGCCTCGCCGGCGTGATGCCCGCGCACGTCATCTACCCCAAGGCCGATGCCGAGCCCGCCGGCTACTCGAAATACTGGCTGCAGGAGGTGCTGCGCAAAAAGCTCGGCTTCGACGGGCTCATCTTCAGCGACGACCTCTCGATGGAAGGCGCGAGCACCGCGGGCGGCATCCCCGAGCGCGCGCGCGCGGCGCTCGCCGCCGGCTGCGACATGGTGCTGCTCTGCCAGAATCCGGAAGGCCAGGATGCGCTCCTGGAGTCCTTGAAGGAGTTTTCGATGGAAAAGCCCGAAAGAGCGGAACGGATGCGCCACGCGGGCGGGCGCGACCTGAGAAAGAGCGTCGCCTACCGCGACGCCATGCAATCCCTGCAGGACGTACCTCAGACAACGGAGGCGTGACCCATGTATCCCAAAGTTCAGCTCCTCATCGACGGCCAGTGGTGCGACAGCGCCTCGGGCGACACGCTGCCCGTCGCCAACCCGGCGACCGGCGAGACCATCGGCACGGTGGCGCGCGCGGGCAAGGCGGACCTCGATCGCGCGCTCGAGGCGGCGGCGAAGGGCTTCCAGGCCTGGCGCAAGGTCGGCGCGTTCGACCGCTACAAGCTCATGCGCAAGGCGGCCGACCTGCTGCGCTCGCGCGCGGAGAGCATCGCGCCCCTCATGACGCAGGAGCAGGGCAAGCCGCTCGCCGAGGCGAAAATGGAGATCCTCGCGGGCGCGGACATCATCGACTGGTTCGCCGAGGAGGCGCGCCGCGCCTATGGGCGCGTCATTCCGCCGCGCGCCATGGGCGTCTACCAGCTCGTCATCAAGGAGCCGGTCGGCCCGGTGGCGGCGTTCACGCCCTGGAACTTCCCGATCAACCAGGTGGTGCGCAAGCTCTCCTGCGCCGTCGCCGCGGGCTGCTCGATCATCGTCAAGGCGCCCGAGGAGACGCCGGCCTCCCCGGCGGAGCTCCTGCGCGTCTTCGTGGACGCCGGCGCCCCCGCGGGCGTGGTGAATCTCGTCTACGGGGTTCCGGCCGAGATCTCCGAGTACCTGATCCCGCACCCGACCATCCGCAAGATCACCTTCACCGGCTCGACCGTGGTCGGCAAGCAACTTGCCGCGCTCGCCGGCAAGCACATGAAGCGCTGCACCATGGAGCTCGGCGGCCACGCGCCGGTGATCGTGTTCGACGACGCCGACGTCGCGGTCGCGGCAAAGGTGATGGCGGCGAGCAAGTTCAGGAACGCCGGCCAGGTGTGCATCTCGCCGACGCGCTTCCTGGTGCAGGAAGGGGTCTACAACCGGTTCGTGGAGAAGTTCGTCGATGCCACCAAGGCACTGAAAGTCGGTAATGGCATGGAGAGCGGCGTGCAGATGGGCGCGCTCGCCAACCCGCGCCGCGCCACCGCGATGGAGGCCAACGTCGAGGACGCGAGCAAGCACGGCGGCAAGGTCCGCACCGGCGGCCACCGCATCGGCAAGGACGGCAACTTCTGGGAGCCGACCGTCGTGACCGAGCTGCCGAACGACGCGAAGGCGATGAACGACGAGCCGTTCGGCCCGCTCGCGGTGATCAACCCGTTCAAGACGTTCGATGAAGCGGTGGTCGAGGCGAACCGCCTGCCCTACGGGCTCGCCGCCTACGCCTGGACGCGCTCGGCGAAGACGGCGAACGCCATCGCCGCCAACGTCGAGACCGGGAT
>DATAID010000093.1:0-7551 GCA_036262835.1 Burkholderiales bacterium
GGAGCGCAATACATTCCTCCCCCTTCAACGATACATCCCTCCCCCTTCAAGGGGGAGGTTAGGTGGGGGATGGGGGTCAGAAGTCAGAGGTCAGAGATCAGGAGTCAAGACTTAGACCCATCCCCGCCCTCGACCTCGCCATCGCCGACAAGGAGTTCGTCGTGCTCGTCGGCCCGTCGGGCTGCGGCAAGACGACGGCGCTGCGGATGGTCGCCGGGCTCGAGCACATCACGCGTGGCACGGTGAGCATCGGCGACCGCGTCGTGAACGACGTCCCGCCCAAGGACCGCGACATCGCGATGGTGTTCCAGAACTACGCGCTCTATCCGCACATGAGCGTGTTCGACAACATGGCCTATGGCTTGAGGATCCGGGGTTTGCCCGCCCGGGAAATTTCCACGCGGGTCAATCAGGCGGCGGAAATTCTCGAGCTGAAGAAATTTCTCGATCGAAAGCCGAGAGCCTTGTCGGGAGGACAGCGTCAGCGGGTCGCGATGGGCCGCGCCATCGTGCGCGAGCCGCAGGTGTTCCTCTTCGACGAGCCGCTCTCCAACCTGGACGCCAAGCTGCGCGTCACCATGCGCGGCGAGCTCGCGGCGCTGCACCGGCGGCTGGGGACGACGAGCCTCTTCGTCACCCACGACCAGGTCGAGGCGATGACGCTCGCGCAGCGCATGATCGTGATGAACGCCGGCCGCGCCGAGCAGATCGGCGCGCCGCTCGAGGTGTACGCCAGGCCCGCCAGCGTGTTCGTCGCCGGCTTCATCGGCTCGCCGCCGATGAACCTGATTCCCCGCGAGGGCAGGCTGCTCGGCATCCGCCCGGAGCACCTCGAGCCCTGCGCGGAGTCCGAGGCGATGCTCACGATCGAAGTCGACCTGATCGAGCCGCTCGGCGCCGACACGCTCGTCTACGGCCATGAAGGCAAGTCGACGGGCATCGCTTCGACGGCGCGCATCGCGGCGCGCCTGCCGGGCGAGGCGGCGGCCAAGCCCGGCAAGCTCTCGCTGCGCTACCGCCCGGAGCTCGTGCACTGGTTCGACCCGGCGAGCGGCAAACGAATCGAGGCATGAGGTTCACGGCGGGGCAGCTGCGCCGCGGCATGGGCTGGTGGCCGCCCTTTCTCGGCGCGGGCATCAAGGTGAAGAGCCTGACCGATGATTTCCGCGACGCCGTGGTCGAGATGAAGCTGGGCCGCCTGAACCGCAACGCGGTCGGCACGCATTTCGGCGGCAGTCTCTACGCGATGACCGATCCCTTTTTCGCCATCATGCTGATGCACAACCTCGGCGACCGGTATCTGGTCTGGGACAAGGCGGGCGCGATCGAATACGTCGCGCCCGGCCGCGGCACCGTGCACGCGCACTTTCACCTGTCGGAGCGGCGCATCGGCGAGATCCGCGGCGAGGCGGAAAAGGGCGCCAAGGTCTTCCCCGAGTTCCATCTCAACATCAAGGACGAAGCCGACGCGGTCGTCGCCAAGGTTCACAAGACGCTCTACGTGCGCCTGAAGCCCCGCTACCGAACCTCATGACTTGGCCCTTCCCGAAAATCGTTGCGCACCGGGGCGGCGGCACGCTCTACCCTGAGAACACGCTCGGCGGGCTGCGCCTCGGCGCCTCGATGGGCTTCAAGGGCGTCGAGTTCGACGTCATGCTCGCGGGCGACGGCACGCCGGTCGTGATCCACGACGAGACCGTGGACCGTACGACCGATGGGCGCGGAGCGGTCCCGAAGATGAGCTGGAGCGAGCTTGCGCGCTTCAGGATCGGCAAGGACGACCGCATTCCAAGCTACGAAGAGCTCGTGGCCCTGTGCAGGGAACTGGGACTGTGGGCCAATGTGGAGATCAAGCCGGCGAAAGGGCACGAGCGCGCGACGGGGAAAGCGGTCGCGCTGATGACGCGCGAGCTTTGGCGCGGCGCGCCGCTCGCGCCCGAGCTCTCGTCGTTTTCGATCGAGGCGCTGGAGGAGGCGCAGGCAGCCGCGCCCGAGCTCGCCCGCGGCTACCTCGTCGGACGCCTGCCCGACGACTGGCGCGGCACGATGCGGCGCCTGGAATGCGCGGCCCTGCACTGCAACTACAAGGCGTTTACGCCGAACATCGCGCGCGAGGCACGCGAGGCCGGCTACGGCGTCGCGGTCTGGACCGTGAACGAGCCGGCTGACGCACGGCGCATGCTTGCGATGGGCGCCGACTGCATCATCACCGACGCGCTCGACCGGATCGGGCCGGATTTTTCCTGAAACCTGGATTCCCGCTTTCGCGGGAATGACGGCTCAGACCGAGCGGGCCCCGTCCACTTCTATGCAGACGCCGCTCACGAACGCGGCTTCGTCGGAAGCGAGGTAGAGGCAGGCGTTGGCGATGTCGAGCGCGGTGGAGAAGCGCCCGAGCGGAATCGTCGCAAGAAAGCCTTTTTTCGCGTCGTCGGTCAGCGCGCCGCCCGCGAAATCGGCCGAGAGCGCGGTGTCCGGGCTGAACACCGGGTTGATGCAGTTGACGCGGATCTTGTCCGGGCCGAATTCGCCCGCCATCGATTTCGACATCGTGATCACCGCGCCCTTGGAGCTGTTGTAGACGGTGAGGCCGGGCCGCGGCCGGATGCCGGCGGTCGAGGCGATATTGATGAACGCGCCGCCGCCCTGCTTCTTGAAGACCGGCACCGCGTGCAGCGCTGAGAGATAGATGCTCTTCACGTTGATCGCATAGACCTTGTCGAACTCCGCCTCGGTGACTTCCAGGTAGGGCTTGCGCCGGTGCGTCCAGCCGGCGTTGTTGACCACCACGTCGAGCCGGCCGAACTGACCGGTCGCCTCGCCGACCATCTTCGCCCAGTCGCCGCTCCTGGCGACGTCGGCCTGCACGAACGCCGCGTTGATCGCGCCGGCGACCTTCTTGCCGGCCTCCGCGTTCAGGTCGGCGATCAGGACCTTCGCGCCCTCCTCGGTGAAGCGGCGCGCGATGCCCGCGCCGAAGCCGCTCGCGCCGCCGGTGACGATTGCAACCTTGCCCTTGAGTCTCATTCTGTCCTCCAACGGAAAATTATTTCACGCCGAGGCACGGAACGGCGAGTGCTCGTTCAGCTCGTCGACGTAGCGCGCGATGCCGGCCCGCTCGCGGGTGAGGTAGTCCTCGATCGCGCGCGCGAACTGCGGGTGCGCGAGCCAGTGCGCCGAATGTGTTTCTTTCGGCAGTAGCCCGCGAAAGAGCTTGTGCTCGCCTTGCGCCCCGCCCTCGAAGCGCGCGAGGCGCTGCTCGATCGCGTGCTCGATGGCCTGGTAGTAGCAGCACTCGAAATGCAGCAGCGGCACGTGCTCGAGCGCGCCCCAGTAGCGGCCGAAGAGCCGGTCTTGCGCCGCCACGAGAAGCGAGGCGGCGATGGGCTTGCCGTTTCTCTCGGCGAGCACCATGACCATGTGCTGCGTCAGCGTCGTGCCCAAACGCAGAAAAAACTCGAGATTCAGATAGGGGCTGGAATGGTGCTCCGCGTAGGTGCGCCGGTAGCAGCGCTCGAAGAATTCCCAGTGCGATCGCTCGATCTGCGCGCCCGAGAGGCGCCGGAAAGTCACGCCGGCCTCGCGCACCCGGCGGCGCTCCTGGCGGATCACCTTGCGCCGGTGCGCGTTCATGCGCGCGAGGAAATCGTCGAAGTCCGCGTAGCCGTCGTTTTCCCAATGGAACTGGACCGTGCGCCGCATCAGAAGGCCGGCCTTGCGCATCAGCTCCGCGTCCTCCTCGGGCGGGAAAAGGATGTGCAGCGACGAAACCTCCTTCGCCATTTCGCGCGCGGCGGCGAGCAGGAGCTTCCGGTCGAGCACATCCGCGGCGAGGAGCCGCGGCCCGGTGACCGGGGTGAACGGCACGGCGCACAGCAGCTTCGGGTAATACTCGTGCCCATGGCGCGCGTAGGCATCGGCCCACGCCCAGTCGAAGACATACTCGCCGTAGGAGTGGGATTTGAGGAAGAGCGGCATGGCGCCGCGCAGTTCGCCGCCCGAGCTGCCGTCGTCCTTCTCGAGCACGAGGATCTGCGGCTGCCAGCCTTTGCGGGCCACGGCGCAGCCGGTGTCGACGAGGGCGGAGAGGAATTCGTGGCTGACGAAAGGATCTCCGCCGGAGAGCGCGTTCCAGGCGGCGGCGGGCACGCCCGCGAGCGACTCCACGACCCGGATACGCTCGCCGGCCATGCGATCATTATAGAATTACCAAAACCCGCCCGAGGTGGCCGAGGAGCCGCAGATGAAAAAAATCGAAGCGATCGTGAAGCCCTTCAAGCTCGACGAGGTGCGCGAAGCCCTGTCGGAAGTCGGCGTCACCGGCCTCACGGTCACGGAGGTGAAAGGCTTCGGGCGGCAGAAGGGGCACACCGAGCTCTATCGCGGCGCCGAGTACGTCGTCGATTTCCTGCCCAAGGTGAAGATCGAGGTCGTCGTCACCGAGGGACAGGTCGAGCAGGCGATCGAGGCGATCGTGAAGTCGGCGCGCACGGGCAAGATCGGCGACGGCAAGATCTTCGTGACGAGCGTGGACCACGTGGTGCGCATCCGCACCGGCGAGACGAACGAAGCCGCGGTCTAGTTTTTCGCTTTCAGAAGGACGAGCAGGGCGCCCGCGCCGCCTTCCGCCGCCGGCGCCTGGCAGAACGCCAGCACTTCCTGCCTCAGCGGCAGCCACTTCCTGAGCTTTCCTTTCAGCACCGGCTCGCGGTTGGGCGAGCGCAAGCCCTTGCCGTGCACGATGCGCACGCAGCGCAGCCCCTGCGCGGCGCTCGAGCGCAGGAACCCGGCCGTGGCGAGCGCCGCCTCGCTCCAGGAAAGCCCGTGCAGGTCGAGCTCGTCCTGGATCACCCAGTGCCCGCGCCGCAGGCGCCGCAGCACCTGGCGCGACAGGCCCTCGCTCAGGTAAACGAGCTCGTCGCCGGAATCGAGCGCGTCCTCGAGCGACACCGGGCCGGCGAGGCTTTCCTCGAGCACCGCGAGATCGTCGCGGCGCCGCTGCAGCGCGACCGGCCGGGGCGCCGGCGCGCGCCGCTCTACGCGGGGCGCGCGCTCGAGCGGCGTGACGTCGCGGACCGCCTTGCGGAATTCGTTTGGCGCATCGTCCTGCGGGTCATCCGACGCCATCGAGGAATTTCTCCGCGTCGAGGGCGGCCATGCAGCCGCTGCCCGCGCTCGTCACCGCCTGCCGGTAGACGTGATCCTGCACGTCGCCCGCGGCGAACACGCCCGGCACGCTCGTCGCCGTGGAGCCGCCCTCCCGGCCGCCGCGCGTGACGATGTAGCCGTTCTCCATCCTGAGCTGCCCGTCGAAGACCTGCGTGTTCGGCGTGTGGCCGATCGCGATGAAGAGGCCTTTCAGGTTGAGGGTCTTCTTCGCGCTGCTTTTCAGATTGTGTACGCGTATCGCGGTGACTCCGGTCGCATCCCCGATGACCTCGTCGAGAACCGAATCGAGCTCGAGCACGACCTTGCCCTCGGCCACGCGCTTCATCAGCTTGTCGATCATGATCTTCTCGGCGCGGAACCTGTCGCGGCGGTGAACCAGGGTCACCTTGCTGCAGATGTTGGCGAGAAAGAGCGTTTCCTCGACCGCCGTGTTGCCGCCGCCGATCACCGCGGCTTCCTGCCCCTTGTAGAAAAAGCCGTCGCAGGTCGCGCAGGCCGACACGCCCTTGCCCATGAATTTCTGCTCCGAGGGCATGCCGAGGTACTTCGCCGAGGCGCCCGTGGCGATGACGAGCGCGTCGCAGGTGTAGGTGGCCGAGTCGCCCGTGAGCACGAACGGCCGGCTGGCGAGATCGACCTTGCCGACATGGTCGAAAACGATCTCGGTGTCGAAACGCTCGGCGTGCTTGAGGAACCGCGTCATCAGGTCCGGGCCCTGCACGCCCTCGGCATCCGCGGGCCAGTTGTCGACGTCGGTGGTGGTCATGAGCTGACCGCCCTGCGCGATGCCGGTGACGAGCATGGGCTTCAAGTTCGCCCGCGCCGCATACACCGCCGCGGTGTAGCCGGCCGGCCCCGAGCCGAGGATGAGAAGCTTGGTGTGACGCGTGTTCGCTGCCATGGGCGAAAGTATAAGTGAGGGGTTCTGTTAAGATTCAGCCCGATGCCCGCGACACCTACCACCGTTTCGACGACGGTCCTGAAGTCGGTGCCGCTCTTCGCCAGCTTTCCCGACGACCAGCTGCGCACGCTCGTGACGGTGGTCACGCGCAGGAGCGCGCCGCGCAGCTCCGTGATCATGGCCGCGGGCGACCCGATCGACTCCCTCTATATCGTCATTTCCGGGCGCCTGAAAGTCATGATGGGCGACGCCGACGGCAAGGAAGTGATCCTGTCCCTGATCGGCCCGGGGGAATTCTTCGGCGAGATGGGCCTGATCGACGACAGCCCGAGGTCGGCCTCCGTGGTGGCGATCGAGCCCTGCGAGCTGCTCTCGATCACCAAGCGCGATTTCAGGAAGTGCCTGCAGGAAAATTTCGAGATGGCGATGACGGTGATGCGCGGCCTGGTGCGGCGCCTGCGCGAGGCCGACCGCAAGATCGGCTCGCTCGCGCTGCTCGACGTCTACGGCCGCGTCGCGCGGCTGCTGCTCGACATGTCGGAGAACGTGAACGGCCAGAAGATCGTCACCAAGCGCCTGCCCAAGCAGGACATCGCCAAGATGATCGGCGCCTCGCGCGAGATGGTGAGCCGCGTGATGAAGGACCTGCAGATGGGCGGCTACATCGAGATGCGCGGCTCCACGATCGTCCTGCGCGACACCATCACGCTGCCGGACTGAGCGCCGCAGGCTGAGCGCTGTCCCGATGGCGAGAAGCATGGCGGCGGCAAACAAGAACTCCCGCGGCACTCCCCTTCCCGCAAGGCTCGCGGGCCTGATCCGCGAGGCGAAGTGGCTGGTCCTGGTGGCGCTCGCGGGCTACCTGCTGCTCATCCTCTTCACGCATCGCGCGGGCGACCCCGGCTGGTCGCGCGAGGCCACCGCCTCGATCGTGCAGAACGCGGGCGGCCGGGTCGGCGCCTGGCTCTCCGACGTGCTGCTCTCGCTCTTCGGCTGGTCGGCGTTCTGGTGGGCGGGCCTGTGCCTCGTGCTGGTGGCGCGCGGCTATCGGGGGATCGAAGGCAAGCCCGCGGCCGAGCAGCGCCCGCTCTGGATGGCAGCGCTCGGCTTCGTGCTGCTCCTGGCCTCGAGCGCCGCGCTCGAAGCGCTGCGGCTTCGCAGCTTCGGCGGGGCTCTGCCGCAGGGCGCGGGCGGCATCATCGGGTCGATCCTCGGCGGCTGGAGCTCGGGCCTGATCGGCTTCACCGGCGCGACGCTGCTTGCGCTCGCCGCGGCGGCGATCGGCTGGAGCCTGTTCAGCAGCACGTCGTGGCTGCGCATTGCGGAGGTCACGGGACTTCTGCTCGAGACCGGCTACGCGCTCGCGCTCGGCGCCTGGGAGCGCCGGCGCGACGAGAAGATCGGCAAGATCGCTCGCGAGGAGAGAACGCAGGCGGTCGAGGTCGAGAAAAAGCGCGAGGAGGAGCATCCGCCGCTCGTCA
>DATAID010000094.1:0-4881 GCA_036262835.1 Burkholderiales bacterium
CGCTTCCCGGGCAACTTTCACGAGATATACGTGCGCGCGAGCCTCGAGACCTGCGAGCGGCGCGACCCCAAGGGCCTTTATGCGCGAGCGCGCCGGCGCGAGATTCCGGATTTCACCGGCATCTCCTCGCCCTTCGAGGCGCCCGAGGCGCCCGAGCTCGTGATCGACACCGAGGCGCTGGACCCAGAGCGCGCCTGCGCGCACCTGCTCGAGTACATCGAGCGGCAAGTCCGGCTCGATGGCGCCTGAGCTAGTCGAGATCTAGTGTGAGTACCCGCTCCGACGCGGGTATTGCGCCGCCTTCGCGCAGGATTCGCACGGTGAGCTGATAGCGGCCGGCGGGCCATGAAGCCCCGCCCCTGCGCTTGCCGAGGATCTCGATGCGCCGGGCTTGCGTGCGCTCGATGCGGTGGCGATTCTCTGCGAGCGTGCGCCCCTGCGGATCGAGGAGCGTGAGCGCGAGCTCGTCGCCCGCGCGCACCCCATAGAGCGCGGCCCACGCGGCCAGCGTGGGTGAATCGCGCCCCGCGCGCGCGAGGCGCTCGCCGCTTACCACCTGCGCGACGCTCGGCATGTCCCCGGCGATGCCGGCGTCGTAGATCGAAACCGGACGGTAGCGCAGCCGCTCCGAGGCCGCCGGCTCCCAGAGCGGGTCGCCCGCGGTGCCGCAGCCCGAGCCGGCGGCATGGCGGGTGAAGGGATCGATCGCCATGCGACCCTCGCGCACCGTCAGATGGACATGCGGAAATTCGGCGCGGCCGGACATGCCGACCAGCCCGAGCTTCGTGCCGCGCTCGACTCTCTCGCCCTTGCGCACTGCGACGCTGCCGCGGCGCAGGTGGCAGTACTGCGTCTGCCAGCCGTCTTCGTGCTCGATGAGAATGCCGTTGCCGCATTCTCGGTCTTTCACCACCGACGCCTTGTCGCGGGAAAACTGGCCGTCAGCCATACCGTCGCGCGTCGCGCGCACCGTGCCGGCCGCGCTCGCCAGCACCGGAACGCCTTCGCGCATCGCGCGCAGGTTGCGGATCGCAAAATCGGTGCCGTCGTGCCCGTCGTAGGTCTGCGGGCCGCAGGTGTAGTCGCGCGCCTGGGCGCTGGCATCCTCGTCCACGTAGTTGACGATCCAGCACGATTCGCCCGGCACACATTCGAGCGGCAGCGCCAGACGCGGCGCCTCGCCTGCCTGCGCGGCGAAGCTCGAGAGAAAAACGAGCGCGAGAAACGGCCTAAGCAACGACCAGGAAGTCGGCGGATGTCAGCGCGGGATGGCTGACCAGCGTGGCGAACTGCACCGCGGCGTCCGACCCCGTGCCGTCGTCGTCGTAGTAGAGCGCCCCGCTCGAGCTGTCGTACAGGAGATGGTCGTTTGCATCCTGGGCGGTGGGTGCAACGCCGGAGAAGAAAGTGCTCGAATCGAACGCGCCGACAGCTCCGATGCCCGCGAATGCGGCGAGCGGGAGCACCATATGGTCCTGCCCCGCCACGAAGTCCATCACCCGGTCGATGTTGCCGTCCAGGTTGTCGAACACGAACGCATCGTTCCCCGTCCCGCCCGTGAGCGTATCGCGGCCAAGATCCCCGTTCAGCGTGTCGTCGCCCTCGGCGCCGAAGAGAAAGTTGTTGCGATCGTTGCCGGTGAGCTCATTATCGAGCGCATTGCCATAGCCCCGGCGCGCCACGCCCTCGAGCACCAGGTTCTCCACATTGGCATCGAGCAGGTAGCTGTACACGGTCGAATGCACCGTGTCGTTCCCCGCACCCGCCGCCTCGATCACCTGGTCTTCTTCCGCTCCGTTCTTCGCCAACCCGGCGCCGTCGCCGCGATTGACGTAATAGACGTCGTTCCCGGTGCCGCCCATCATCACGTCCTCGCCGCGCCCGCCCTGCAGGACGTCGTTGCCCGCGCCGCCGGAGAGGAGGTTGTCCACCCCGCTGCCGTCGATCTCGTTGTTAAGCGCGTTGCCGGTGCCGTTGATCGCCTCGGGGCCGATGAGCGTGAGCGCCTCGAAATTGGCGCCAAGCGAAAAGCTGACCTCGCTGAAGACGTGATCGGCAGCGCCGCCCCCAATTGACTCGATGACCGTGTCGCCGCTCGAGTCGACGTAGTAGCTGTCATTGCCCGGGCCGCCGGCCATCGCGTCGTCGCCGGCCCCGCCATTGAGAACATTGGCGCCGCTGTTGCCGGTCAGCGCATTGTTCTGGTCATCGCCGGTCGCGTCGACGTCCGCGGATCCTGTGAGGAGCACGTTCTCGACGTTCGCCACCGCCAGCGCGTAGCTCACGGCGCTGCGAATGGTGTCCGAGCCGCCGCCGGGCGCCTCGACGATCGTGTCGGCGCTGTCGTACACGTAGCTGTCGTTGCCCACGCCGCCCGAGAGCGTGTCGTTGCCCGCGCCGCCATCCAGGATGTCGTTGCCCGCGCCGCCGTTGAGCACGTTGTCGCTCGCGTTCCCGGTCAGCGCGTTGGCGAACCCGTTGCCGGTGCCGCTGACCGCGGTCCCCTGTAGCACCAGGTTCTCGACGTTGGCGGAAAGCGTGAAGTCCACGACGCTGAACACCGTGTCGAGACCCGCGCTCGCGTCCTCGGTGACGCGGTCGCCGCTGACATCGACGTAGTAAATGTCATTGCCCAGGCCGCCGCTCATCAAGTCGGCGCCGCCGCCGCCATCGAGAACGTTGCTCGCGGCGTTGCCGATGAGCACGTCGTTGCCGCCGCCGCCCGTCGCGTTCTCGATCGTCACATTGAAGGCGATCGCGACGTCGTCGTCCTGGTCGAAGCCGGCGCTCAGGTGGATGGTGTTGCCGAGCTGGCTGAAAAAGCCCGCGCGCAGGTCGATGCGCGCCCCGTCCGACACCGAGTTGTAGACGATCGTGTCGGTGCCACCCGCGTCCCAGATCGTCTGGTAGTAGTTCGTGCCCTCGTCGAACGTATAGACGGTATCGCCGGCGTTGTAAGACATGTTCGCGCCGTACAGGTATTGCAGCGCGCGGATGTCGTAGAGCATCGGCGTAGTCGGGTAGAACGACGAATCCCCCTGGTCCGGATGCCCGGGAGCGTCCGAATAGCTCATCACCGTGTACTTGAGCGTGTCGAATTGCTCCGGAAAGCGCGAGAGCGAAAACGGGTGATCCATGCCGATCGCATGGCCGAGCTCGTGGAGCACCGTCTCCCAGCCGTTTGCGCCGCCCGAGAAGTCGTTGCCGGTGTCGGCGGGAGGGTTCGGGTTTAGCCACACATCGCCCGCGTACGCGAAAGGCGCCGGAAGATAGGTGTAGGCGTAGGTGTCCGCATCCATGCCGCCGCCGGTCGTAGACGCGATGCGGATGTCGCCTACCAGGATGTCGGCAATGTTGTCGGGGGGCGGAGTCTCGTCGACCTCGGTGAACGTGATGCCGGCGACGTTGTGCCAGGCCGAGAGCGCGGTTCTTACCGCGTCCTGCTGCGCGGCGTCGAGCCCGTGATAGCCGTTGAAAGGCTCGTCCAGGCCCGTCAGGTGCATGTAGCCTTCGTTTATATCCAGGAGCCAGAAGCTGTCGCTGACAGGAAAGCTGTAGCTGACCTCCGCCGGGTGGCCCGCCGGGCCGTTGCCCCACACGGTGCCGCCGATCAGCGCATCGATCAGGACGTTGCCGGTAAAGTCGACGAGCGAGGCGTCGCTACCCTCGCGATAGTCGGTGGCGGGCATGCGCTAGCTCACCTCGATGTCGTCCGCCGCGAGCGCGGGATGTCCGACAAGCGTGGCGAACTGCACGGCGGCATCGGCGCCCGAGCCGTCATCGTCGTAATAAAGTGCGCCGCTTGCGCTGTCGTACAGGATCCGGTCGTCCGCATCGAGCGCCGTCGCACCGATCGCCAAAGCGTCCGGATTGAAGTTGCCGGGCGTGCCCACGCCCGCAAAGGCGGCGAGCGAGAGCACCACCGTGTCCTCCCCAGCGACGAAGTCCATGACCCGATCGATGTTCGCCGTGTTATCGAACACGAATTCATCCTCGCCCGGGCCGCCCGTGAGCGTGTCTGCGCCCAGGCCGCCGTTCAGCGTGTCGTTTCCCGCGGCCCCGAAAAGGAAGTTGTTGCGATCGTTCCCGCTGATTTCGTTATCCAGCGCATTGCCGTAACCCCGGCGCGCTCCGTCCTCGAGCACCAGGTTCTCCACGTTCGCGCCCAGCAGGTAGGTGTAGACGTTCGAATGCACCGTGTCGGTTCCCGCGCCGGCCGCCTCGATCACCTGGTCTTCTTCCGCTCCCGTCTTCGCCACCCCCGCCCCGTCGCCCCGGTTGACGTAATAGACGTCATTGCCGGTGCCGCCCATCATCACGTCTTCGCCCCGACCGCCCTGCAGGACATCGTTCCCCGCGCCGCCCGAGAGCACGTTGTCCGTGCTGCCTGTGCCAGTGAGCTCGTTCGCCCCGCCGTTGCCCGTGCCGCTGATCGCTCCTCCGCCCAAAACGAGGTTTTCGACGTTCGCACCGAGCGTGAAGCTGACCGTGCTGAAAACCTGGTCGGTGCCACCGGCGGCGCTTGCCTCGATGACCGTGTCGCCGGGCGAGTCCACGTAGTAGGTGTCATTCCCCAGCCCGCCCGTCATCGCGTCGCTGCCTGCCCCGCCGTCGAGCACGTTTGCGCCGCTGTTGCCGGTGAGCGCGTTGTTCTGGTCGTCGCCGGTCGCGTCGAGGTCCGCCGAGCCGGTGAGGAGCAGGTTCTCGATGTTCGGCATCGCAAGCGTGTAAGTCACGTCGACGCGAAGGGTGTCCGAGCCGCCGCCCGGCGCTTCGACGATCGTGTCCGCGGGGTCGTACACGTAGCTGTCGTCGCCCGCGCCGCCCGTCAGCGTGTCGTTGCCCGCGCCGCCCTCCAGCGTGTCGTTGCCCGCCAGGCCG
>DATAID010000095.1:0-33827 GCA_036262835.1 Burkholderiales bacterium
CGGTGGATGGCCTGCAGGGTCTCGGAGAGGATGACGTAGTCGAAGGAGTGGTCGGCGAAGGTGGCGAGGCCGTGCTCGAGGTTCATCTGCAGGACGTTGACGTCGTTCTTGATGCACTCGAGCACCTTGGCGTCGGCGATCTCGACGCCGTAGCCGGGCGCCTGCTTCTCCCGCCACAGGTGGCTGAGGAGCTTGCCGTCGCCGCAGCCGAGATCGAGCACGCGCGCGCCCTGGGCGACCCAGCGGGTGATGTGATCGCGCTCGGTCACAGGTCGATGTTGTCGAAGTAGGCGCGCAGGGCGGCGAAGTAGCGCGGATCGTCGAGCAGAAACGCGTCGTGGCCCTGCGGCGCGTCGATCTCGAGGTAGGAGACGACCCGGCGGTTGTCGAGCAGCGCTTTTACGATCTCGCGCGAGCGCTCGGAGGTGAAGCGCCAGTCGGAGGTGAAGGAGACGACGAGGAAGTTCGCCTTGGCGCGCGCGAAGGCCTTCGAGAGGTCGCCGCCGAAGTCGGCCGCGGGGTCGTAGTAGTCGAGCGCCTTGGTGATCCTGAGATACGTGTTCGCGTCGAAGTACTTGGAGAACTTGTCGCCCTGGTAGCGCAGGTAGCTCTCGACCTCGAAGTCGATGTCGAAGTCGAAGCCGAGCGCGGCGCGGCGCAGCTGCCGGCCGAACTTCTCCATCATCGCGTCGCCCGAGATGTAGGTGATGTGGCCGATCATGCGCGCAATGCGCAGGCCGCGCGTGGGCACGACGCCCTTCTCGTAGTAGTGCCCGCCGTGGAAGTCCGGGTCGGTGATGATCGCCTGGCGCGCGACTTCGTTGAAGGCGATGTTCTGCGCCGAGAGCTTGGGCGTCGCGGCAATCACCAGGGCGTGGCGCACGCGCTCCGGGTAGGAGAGCGTCCACTGCAGCGCCTGCATGGCGCCAAGGGACCCGCCCATCACCGCGGCGAAGCTCTGGATGCCGAGATGGTCGGCGAGGCGCGCCTGCGCCTCGACCCAGTCTTCCACCGTGACCACGGGAAAATCCGCGCCCCAGGGCTTGCCGGTTTTCGGATTGGGGGAGGCGGGCCCCGTCGAGCCGAAGCACGAGCCGAGGTAGTTCGAGCCGATGACGAAGAACCGGTTCGTGTCGAGCGGCTTGCCCGGCCCGACCATGTTGTCCCACCAGCCGACGTTGTCGGCGTCGTTCGCGTAGATGCCGGCGACGTGGTGCGAGGCGTTCAGCGCGTGGCAGACGAGCACCGCGTTCGTGCGCGCGGCGTTGAGCGTCCCGTAGGTCTCGTAGACGAGGTCGAACTCGGGCAAGGTCGCGCCGCTCTTCAATTTGAGCGGCTGACCGAAATGCGCCTTCTGCGGCGTGACCACGCCGACCGAGGCAGGGGCAAGGGGAGCGTTCAAGTGCGTCCTCTTTAGCTGCATTTATCGAGCGCCCGCAAGCTGAACTTCAAATCGGCGCCTTTAGCAGTAGGGATATTACCCCGGAACGGCTCTTGCATCGAATGGGGTATCCGCAATCCGCCGCGGGCAACCGCGGCACGCTGTTGGGGCCGGGCGACGTACAGGCCTCTCAAAAAAGGAGCCACCATCTGATGAAGAGGAACCTTATTGCCATTGCGATTGCAAGCATGGGTCTCGCCACGACGGGCGCGTTCGCCCACGGCGACCGGATGTATCAGCAGCAAGGCGACTCCGGCGCTTCCAGCACCTCGCCGAGCGCGCTAGGCTCGGATGAGCGCATGCAGCCGGGCGTCCAGTCCTCGCAGGGCTCGGAACAGTCCGCGCAGGACAGCGAGATCGTTCGCCAGGTGCAAACCGCCCTCTCCTACGAGGGCTACGACCCGGGCCCGATCGACGGGCAGCTCAGCAGCCAGACGCAGGATGCGCTCAAGCAGGCGCAGCACGACAAGGGCCTGAGCGAGACGGGGCAGATCGACTCGCAGACGCTCGCGGCGCTCGGCATGGGCGACCTCGGCCCGACCACGGGCAGCTCGTCCTCGTCCTCGTCGTCGAGCGGGCTTTCGTCCGCCTTTCCTGAGTCAGGCGGCTCGGAGGCCAATGGCGGGATGAACGGCTCGTTGCCAAGCTAGCAGGAAAAAAGCGCCACCTCCCGGTCTCGGGGGGTGGTGTAGCATCGCCGCAGAACGGGGGAGGAATTCCATGAATGTCATTCGCGCGCTTCTCGCGAGCGCCGCTCTGCTGCCGCTCTTTGCCTTCGCGCAGCCCGCGCCTTCCTGGGACCAGGCGAAGAAGGACGTCCTTGCCGACTACAAGAAGCAGCAGCCCGGCGACAAGGTGCTCGAGATCACCGGCCCCGAGCGAAAAAAAGGCGTCGCGATCGCGATCCGCTACTACGGCGGCGCGCAGGTCGAGCGAGCCGACAAGTCGAAGTCGAGCGACCGCTTCTGGGTCGAGTACCGGCTCTTCGGCTCCAAATGGGAGCTGCAGACGGTGAAGGTGTATGAACAGAACACGCAGGCCGATCTCAAGCCGCCGACGCAGGAGGAGGCGCAGCGGATCCTGCAGGCGGCGTGGCAAGGCGCGAAGTGCGACGCGTTCGACAACATCAACGTGGCGATCGACGGCGCGCCGCGCTTCCAGATCGAGCCGACCTCGGATCGCGCCAACGCCAAGCGCTGGTACGTCTACAGCGTGAAGGTCGCGGCGAAGGGCAACGGCAAGTTCCGGCTCTCCGAGGACGGTGCGAACTACGTCAACGCGACGCAGAACATGCTGCTCTGGAATCCGGCCGAGAAAAACTGGACGGTGGAAGCGCGCCACCTGCGCTGCACCGGCTTTTCCAGGAAGAGCTGACCACGAGCTCCGCAAACCCCGCGCCGCCGCCCAAGCGCGCGGCGGCGATGCGCTTCGTCATGGTGACGACGCTGATCGACATGCTGTCGATCGGCCTCATCATTCCCGTGCTGCCGGTGCTGGTGGGGCATTTCACCGACAGCCTCGCGGAGCAGGCGTTCTGGTTCGGCGCGGTGACGTTCACGTTCTCGGTGGCGAATTTCTTCGCCTCGCCCGTGCTCGGCGCGCTGTCGGACCACTGGGGCCGGCGGCCCGTGCTGCTGCTCGGCTTCTGCGGCTTCGCGATCAGCTTTTTCGTGACGGCGGTGGTGACGCAGCTCTGGATGCTGGTCGGCATCCGCCTCGTGTCCGGCGCCCTGATGGCGAACATGTCGATCGCGCAGGCGTACGCGGCCGATATCACGCCGCCCGAGGACCGCGCGCAGCGCTTCGGCCAGCTCGGCGCGATGATCGGGCTGGGCTTCGTGCTCGGGCCCGCGATGGGCGGGCTGCTCGGCAACGTGGACATCCGGCTGCCGTTTTTCGTCGCCGGGCTGGGCGGGGTGGCGAACCTCCTCTACGGCTGGCTCGTGCTGCCCGAGTCGCTGCCGCCGGAGCGGCGCCGCGCCATGAACTGGCGCGCGGCGGCGAATCCGTTCGCGGCGCTCGCGCGCCTGCGCGAGCTGCGCGGCGTGGGCAGCCTGATGGTGATCATCGCGCTCGGCAGCCTCGCGCAGTTCATCGTGCAGAGCACCTGGGTGCTCTATACGACGTTCCGCTTCGGCTGGAGCCCGCTGCAGACCGGCGCGTCGCTCTTCCTCGTGGGCGCGATGTCGTTCCTGGTGCAGGGGCTCCTGCTCAAGCGGCTGAGCGCCGTCTTCGGCATGCAGCGGCTGGTGAAAATCGGGATGGTGTCGAACGTGCTCGCCCACCTCGCCTGGGCGCTCTCGACGCAGGGCTGGATGATGTATGCGGTGATCGTGGTGAACCTGCTCGGCTACGCGGTGGTGCCGGCGCTGCAGAGCATGGTGTCGAGGGCCGCGGACGCGCAGGCTCAGGGACAGACGATGGGCTCGATCGCCGCGCTGGGCAGCCTGGCGGCGGTGCTCGCGCCGGCGATCGGCGCGCCGCTCCTTGGCGCGGTGTCGCACCTGCCTCCGGGCGACTGGCGCATGGGCGCGCCCTACTTCCTGACCAGCGCGCTGCTCCTTGCCTGCACGGCGATCTTCTTTGCGCGCAAGCGATGAAACCGGCCTCGAAGCTTCACTGGTAGCATAAGCGTGCCCTATGGTTGAGTCGAATTCATAAGAGGCCGCGATATGAACCTCCAGCAGCTCACGTACTTCGTCGCCGTGGCGCGCGCTCGCAACTTCACGCGCGCCGCCGAAACGTGCTTCGTGGCGCAGCCCGCGCTCTCGCAGCAGATCCGCAAGCTCGAGGAGGAGCTCGGCCTGCCGGTATTCGAGCGCCGCAGGCGGGGCGTCAACCTCACGGTGGCCGGTACCGCCTTCCTCGCCTACGCCGAGCAGGTCCTGCGCCTGGTCGCGGAGGGCAAGCAATGCGTCTCCGACCTGCAGAAGGTGAGACACGGGGTGATCTCGGTGATGTGCCTCCCGACCGTGGCGACCTACTGGCTGCCGCGCGTGATCTCGCGCTATCGCCGCCATTACCCGGATGTCGAAGTCCAGATTCACGAGCACGCGGGCTGCACGCCGGAGGATTTCCGCGGCGCGATCGCCGACGTGGGCATCGTTCAGCTGGGTGACGCGGTCGCGGGCCGCATTGGCAGCGGCGTTCAGGCCGAGCGCCTCTTCGTCGATGAGCAGGTGCTGATCTTTCCCGCCGACCATCGGCTGGCGAAAGCGCCCGCAGAGCAGCCGCTCGCCCTGAAGGAGGTGGCGGGCGAGGCGTTCGTGCTGCCCAAGCCGAGCTGCGGCATGAGCCGGGTCATCGCGCAGGCCTTCTCCGAGTCGGGGGTGCAGCCGCGGGTGCGGCTCGAAACGAGCCAGGTGGAGGCCGTCTGCGAGATGGTCGCCGCCGGCCTCGGCATCGGCCTGATGCCGACCATGGCCATGCAGCGCACCTATCCGAACCTGCGCTGGCGCCGCGTCAGGAAGCCCGTCCCGCGACGTGTCATCGCGCTCGCCTGGTCGGCCGATCGCAGCCTGTCGCCGGCCGCCGCCGCATTCATGCAGATCGTGCGCGAGATCGCGCGCGAGGAAATGCAGCCCAGCCGTGCCGTGCGCGCCGTGGCCGGACGCCGGCCCGCGCTCGCCGTCGCGGGCTAGGGAAACGACATATAAGCGTTCGGTATCGGAGCGATACCGACAGAATATTTGCTTTATGGCACGAGCCGGGTAGCGTTCAAGTCAGGAGGAGACCCTGATGAAAAGCCTGACCCGCCGTCAGTTCAATCGTTTGCTTGGCGCCTATGGCGCAACCGTCGCCTGCAGCGTGGTGGCAAGAGCCGCGCGTGCCGGAGAGCCGCTCGAATACCGGATGCTCGCGCAGCGCGCCGAATCGGCCGCGAAAAGCGAAGCGAAGTCGGCGGCCCAGGCGCAGGTGATGCTGCGCTTCGGGATCTCCGGGCATACGCCCGCCACCATGCAGGTCCTGCGGCTCGGCCTGCCCGAGTTCAAGGACGATCTCGCCAAGCGCACCAATGGCGCGGTCGGCGTCGAGCTGCTCGGGGGCAACGCCATCTGCACCGAGCTCACCTGCATCCAGAAAACCCTCGCCGGCACCGTCCACGGCTACAACTCCTCGACGCAGAATGCCGCGCGCACGGTGCCGTTCTTCAACTGCCTCGACTTCCCGTTCTTGTTCCCGAGCCGCGCCAGCATGTTCCATTTCTTCTACGATCCTCGCTCCGAGGCGCTGCTGCGCAAGCCGCTGCGGGAGCGGTTCAACGTCGAGTTCCTCTGGACCTCGTGCGAGCTGCGCAACCTCTACATGGGCCTCGCCTGGCGTGACAAGCAGCGGGTACGGCGCCCCGAGGACATCAAGGGCAGCAAGATCCGGGTCACCGGCTCGGACCTCGGCCGCACGGCGGTGAGCCTGTTCGGGGCCAACGCGATCCCGCTCGACTGGGCGGAGACGCTCGAAGGATTGAAATCCGGAGTGGTGGACGGCCAGGAAACCTCGTCCGCCGCGGCGGCCGCCTACAACATGGGCGCGGTGACCTCCCAGGATGTCGGGGTCGAGTTCTTCGCGTTCACCGAGCATACGGCGATGGACGCGCGCGTCTTTGCCAAGCTGGAGAGCGCCGTGCAGCGCGCGATCCGCGAATCGGCCTTCGTCGCGCAGCAATTCACCCAGCGGGAGATCGAGAAATCACTCGCCGAGACGATCGGCATGCAGGATCCGCCGAAGCCCGGCAGCATCTGGGCGAAGAACAACGTCAAGGTGAACGTCCTCACCAAGGACGAGAAGGCCGCCTGGATCGCGAAGGCCTCGCCGCAGGCCAACCCGAAGCCCTACGAGGCCTGGCGCGAGCGCATCACCAAGCTGGGCGGCACCGACGTCTACGGCGAGATCTACAAGATCGCGCGCGAGATCCCGGAAACCACCCGCGCCGAGGCCGTGCCCGCCAGGCGCTGGTGGACGGCGGCCTAGCGGCCGGCGAATAGCACTTGGTGCAGCGCCTCGGTACAGCGGCACGCTGGCTCGACGCCAACGTCGAGCGCATGGTGATGCTGCCTCTCTACACCTTCATCGCGCTGATGATCGGCGGGGAGGGCATCCTGCGCTACATCACCAGCACGCAGACGCAGTGGGGCGGGACCGCCGCGATCCAGGCCTTCATCTTTCTCAGCTGGGTCGGCTGCGCTTACCACGTGCGGCACCGCTCGCACCTCAGCTTCGACGCCATCCGCAACCGGCTGCCGCGCAAGCTGCGTCTCGCCGGCATGGTGATCGACGACCTGATCTGGCTGGTGCTCTCGGGCATCGTGATCTACTACTCCTGGGACGTGGTCGAGATGCACCGCATGCTCGGCGCGACGCTCGAGGGCACCGACTCGTTCCCGCAATGGGTCGCGAGCGCCACCGTGCCGCTCAGCTGGGCGCTGATCGCCGTGCGCGCGCTGCAGGACCTGGTGATCCTTCTCCGCGACCCCGGCGGCGCGCCGCAGCCGGGCAGCGGGTCGCCATGAGCCGCGATACCGTCGTCCTGATCGCCAGCGTGCTTGCCGCGCTGCTGTTCGTCTTCGGCACGCCCATCGTCCTGTGCATGGGCCTGTGGGTTGCGATCGTCTGCTCCTTGAGCGACATCCTGCCGCTCTCCAATTTCGGGCAAAGCGCGATGTTCGGGCTGAAGATCTTCGCGTTGCTGGCGATGCCGCTGTTCATCCTCACCGGCGATCTGATCCGGGCGGGCGGCATCGCGGTGCGGCTCACCGACTTCGCGCGCGCCGCGTTCAAGTTCGTCCCCGGCCAGCTCGCGGTGGCGACCACGGCCGCCTGCGGCGCCTTCGCCGCGATCAGCGGGTCGAACGCGGCGACCGCCGCCACCATGGGCCGCATCATGATCCCGGAGATGCAGCGCCGGGGCTACGAGCCGGTCTTCGCGGCAGCGACCGCCGCCTCGGGCGGCATCGTGGGCGTCATCATTCCGCCGAGCCTCATCTTCATCGTCTACGGCGTGCTGCTCGGGCTCTCGCCGGGTGACCTGTTCATCGCCGGCATCATCCCCGGCATCCTCATGGTCGCCGCGATGTCGATCACCGCGGCGGTGATCTCGAAGCGCAACGGCTGGGATCCGCCCGCGCGCCCTTCGCTGCGCGAGACCGGGGCGGCCGCCTGGCGCGCGAACCTCGGCTTTCTCGGCATCATCATCGCCCTCGCCGGCATCTTCGGCGGCTTTTTCTCGCCCACCGAGGTCGCGGGCGTGGTCGTCCTCTACGGCCTCGTGGCCGGCTTGCTGTTCACGCGGGAACTGAAGCTGCGCGACGTGCCGGCCGTGTTCCTCGAGAGCGCGACCATCAACGGCCTGATCGCGCCGATCGTCGGCCTCTCGATCATCCTGCAGGAGACCTTCACCGCGATCGGCGTGCCTGCGCTGATGCAGGGCTTCCTCGAGCCGATGATGCACGGCTACTGGCCCGCGGTCCTCACTTGCATGGCGCTGATTCTGATCGCCGGCACGATCCTCGAATCGGTGCCCAACGTGATCCTGTTCGCGCCGATCCTCGCGCCGCTCGCGGCGAAGGCCGGTGTCGATCCGATCCATTTCGCCATGATCTTCTGCGTCGGCGATGCCATCGGCTTCATCACGCCGCCGTATGGCCTGAACCTGTTTGTCATCTCGGGCATCACCAACCTGCCGTACATGCGCATCGCGATGCGCGCCATGCCCTATCTCATCTCGGTGCTGATCGCGTGGGTTCTGATCGCCGTCTTCCCGCAACTCAGCCTAGTGCTGCTCCGGAAATAACATCATGTCCGATATCGTCCGCGCCGCCGCCATCCAGGCGATCCCCGTGTTTCTCGACAAGAGGGCGACGATCGAGAAGTACGCCGGCCTGATCCGCGAGGCGGGCCGGCAGGGGGCGCGCTTCATCGTCACGCCGGAGACGAGCGTTCCCGGCTATCCCTACTGGCGTGGAAACTTTACCTTCACCGACGCCTCGATGGCCAAAGAGTGGCACGAGGCGGTCCTTCTGTACTACCACCAGTCGGTCCATCTCGAGCGCGACCTCGGGCCGATCCAGGAAGCGGCGCGCGAAGCAGGCGCGGTGTGCGTGATCGGCGTCTCGGAGCAGGACGACCGGCCGGGCAGCAAGAGCCTCTACAACACGATGGCATTCATCGGGCCGGACGGCGCGCTCCTTGGGCGGCACCGCAAGCTCATGCCCACCTACCAGGAGCGCTTTTTCTGGGGCATGGGCGATGCGGTCGATCTCGCCGTCTTCGACACGCCGCTCGGCCGCGTCGGCGGCCTTGTCTGCTTCGAGAATCACGTGACGCTGTTCAAGGCGGCGATGGCGGTGAAGGGCGAGGAGATTCATGCGGCGTCCTGGCCAGGGTATTGGCGCTACGGCGGGGAGCGGATGAACCGCCGCGAGATGACGGGAAAGGTCGGCCCCTGGCACACCTGCGACCAGGATGCGGCGATACGCGAGTACGCGTTCGAGACGCAGACGTTCGTCGTCTCCGCCAACATGATCCAAACCGCCGACTCGGTGCCCGACAGCTTTCCGTACAAGTCCCGCGCCAACTTCGGGTCGGCAATCGGCGGCTCGGCGATCGTCAATCCGTTCGGCATGTATCTCGCCGAGCCGGTCGTCGGCAAGGAAGCGATCGTCTATGCCGATTTGCATCTCGAGGATCGCATCGTCGCCAAGAACATCTTCGATCCCATGGGCCACTACGCTCGTTGGGACGTCGTTTCGCTCAAGCTGCGTGAGGAGCCCGCTGTGCCGGTCTCGCCTCTTGCCCCGTCAAAAGGCGCGCCGAAGCCCGGCGCCTGAGCAGGCCGCTTTTTCCGGAGGTCCCATGCCCGTCATTCGCGTCGATATCCCGCAAGGTCATCCGCGCCCGAAGCTGCTTGAGTTGAAGCGAGCCGTCGAGCAGGCGATCGCCAGGACTTGGGCGAAGGAGCACATCTATGTCGCCGTCCACGAGATGCTCGCTGAGCCCGGCGACTGCAGCGCGATCGTCACAGTCGATCTGCGCCCCGGCCGCGGGCAGGAAGAAGAGCGCGCGCAGGCGCTCTACAAGGCGCTGCTCGCCGCGCTCAAAAAAGGTTTCGGCACGGACCCGGACCGGTTCGTGCTGCTGGTGCGTGAATTCCCGGAACGGTGCTTCGTCGTGAGCGGCGGCAAGCGCCTTCCGCCGCTGTCTCATCTCACGCCGTCATTGTCGAGCGGGCACTAAGGGCGAACGCGCATGTAGTGGCGGAACTCGTCCTCGCGCTCGACGCGGAAGCCGAGGCGCTCATAGAGTTTTTTTGCCGGGCTTTTCCTGAGGACGTTGAGCACGACGTCCTTGCCGGCCGCTTTCGCTTCGGCGAGGAACTCCTCGAGCAGCCGGCGCCCGAGGCCACGGCCCTGCAGCTCCGGCGCGAGCTGGATCTGGACCACCTCCCATTCCTTCGGATCGCGCGCGAGCTTGAGCAACCCGACCGGCTTGCCGCCTTCGAGCAGCACCTGTCCCAGCTCGAACCGGTAGAGCATGCGCTTGCGGTGGTGCTCCTCGCTCGCATCCGCGCCGGCCGCCACGAGGTGCGGCCCCATCGTGTCGAAGCGCAGCTGCATGAGGAAGGGGATGTCCGCCGGCGTCGCCGGGCGGCGCTCAAGAACCATCGCGACTACTTGGCGAGCGAGCACTCCCGCGCTTCGTTGACGTTCTTGATCATGTTCGCGTCCACCACCCAGCTGCCACCCTCCAGCTTGAGCACGGAGGAATAGTCCTCGGGCGTGCAGCGGTACTTCTTCTGGTACATCGACTGGCTGCCCTTGTCGGTGCCGGTGGCGGTGATGGCGAGCTTGTAGGTGATCCAGCGCCGCTCGCCGGATTGCCTGGGCTCGCTCTTCAGCACCTCGACCGAGTGCACGTCGAAGTCGGGCCGGAGCTTCTTCCAGGCGTCGGTGAAGATTCCCGCGGCCTGCGCGCTCGAGGGCAGGTCGCCCGCCCTGGCGGCGGAGAGATCCTTGGAATCGCGCACCGCGACGCCCTTGGATTGCCAGGCGTTGCCCTGGCGCTCGAAGAGCGCCGCGACCTCGAACTGCGCCTGCGTCTTGTTGGCGCGCTCGACCGTGACCGCGGCGACCTGGCGCGCGAACGCGCCGTTCCTCTCGATCGTCTTCGTTTCCCAGAGCCAGCCCCAGTAGTCGGTGGTTTGCGTGGTGCGCTCGGTGGCGTAGTACTGGAGGTTGCCCCTCTTCTCGATCTTCAGGATCTTCTCGGCCGGATAGGTCTTCTTCCAGTGCTCGCGCAGCTGCGACTGCACGCTCGGCCATGTCAGCTGCGCAAAAGCGGCGCAGGAAAAGACGAGTGAAATGAAAGCAAACGCGATGCGAATCATGATTTCCCCCCTTCGGCGGCCGCGCCGCTGGCGATCAGATTCTGAACCTCTTTCTCGGACAAACCCGCTTCCCGCAGCACCTCGCGCGTGTGCTCTCCAAGGCGCGGCGCGTGGCGCCGGTACTCGGGCGCCGACTCGCTCCACTCGGAGGCGACCGCGAGCGTCTTGATCCTGCCCTCGCTCGGGTGCTCGCGCTCCTGGAAGTAGCCGATCGCGGCGAGGTGCGGGTCGTCGAGCAGGTCCTGCAGCGTGTTCATGCGCTGCACCGGGATGTCGGCTTTCTCGAGCGCGGCGAGCCACTCGTCGGTGGTGCGCTTCTTCATGTGCTCGGCCATGAGCTCGTAGGCGCTCTCGAAGTTGCGGCTGCGCGCCTCGGGCGTCGCGTACCTTGGATCCTTGAGCAGGTCCTTCCTGCCGATCAGCTCGAAGAAGGCCGCCCACTGCTTGTCGTTGTAGACGAGCACGCAGATGTAGCCGTCCTTCGTCTCGTAGGGCGCGCGCCCGCGCGCGAGCATGCGCTTGTAGCCGAGCTCGCCCTGCGGCGGGTCGTAGGTGCGGCCGGCGAGGTGCTCGCCGAGGACCAGCTGCAGCAGGCTCTCGAACATGGGCACGTCGATGCGCTGCCCTTTGCCGCTCTTCTCGCGCCAGTACAGGCCCGCGCACACCGCGTTGACGACGTTGAGCGCCGTGCCGCGGTCGGCGATGATCGCCGGCAGGTAGCGCGGCGCGCCGCCGCCCGCCGCCTGGTGAAGCCAGGGCAGGCCGACCGCGCCCTGGATGAGGTCGTCGTACGCGGGCTTGGCGGCGTAAGGCCCGCGCTGCGAGTAGCCGAACGCGCCGACGTAGAGGAGGCGCGGGTTGACCTTTCTCAGGTCCTCGTAGCCGAGCTGCAGCCGCGCCATCGCCTGCGGGCGGATGTTGTAGATGAGCACGTCGGCGTTCTTCGCGAGCGCGAGGCAGGCCGCGCGCCCCTCGGGGTGCTTGAGATCGAGCACCACGGAGCGCTTGTTGCGGTTCGCGTTCATGAAGATGTGGCCCATGCCGGAGGAGCGCATCGGCGCGTTCTGCCGCATGATGTCGCCGCCGGGGGCTTCCACCTTCACGACGTCGGCGCCGAAGTCGGCGAGGATCTGGGTCGCGTACGGGCCCATCACCACGCTGGTGAGGTCGAGCACTTTGACGCCTGCGAGCGGTCCGGCCATGGCTTCCTTCTATGCGTTCAGCTTGGCGAGCAATTCGCGCGTCTTCGCCGGATCGGATTGCCGGAGCACGCGCTGCGCGAGCGGCTGCGCCTCGGCGAGATTGGTGCGCAGCACGCGCTCCTTGATGGCGAGCAGCTGCTGCGCGTGCATCGAGAAATTGCGCAGGCCGAAGCCGAGCAGGAGGCGCGTGAGCTCCGGCTCGCCCGCCATCTCGCCGCACACCGCGACCGGCGTGTCGCCGCGCGTCGCCGTCTGGATGGTGTGCGCGATCAGGTGCAGCACCGCCGGGTGCAGCGGATCGTAGAGGTGCGCGACCGCGTCGTCGGTGCGGTCGATCGCGAGCGTGTACTGGATCAGGTCGTTGGTGCCCAGCGACAGGAAGTCGAGGTGGCGCATGAACATCGGCAGCGCGAGCGCGGCGGCCGGCACCTCGATCATGCCGCCGACCTCGATCGACTTGTCGTAGCCGATCCTGCGCTCATCGAGCTGCTGCTTCGCCTGCCTGAGGAGCGCGAGCGACTGCTCGATCTCGTGCGCATGCGCGAGCATGGGCAGGAGGATGCGGATCTTGCCGTAGGTCGAGGCGCGCAGGATCGCGCGCAGCTGCGCGAGGAAGAGCTGCGGCTCGGCGAGGCAGTAGCGGATCGCGCGCAGGCCGAGCGCCGGGTTCGGCATCTCGCCGCCGTCGACCTCGCTCGCGGTCTTGTCCGCTCCCAGGTCCAGGGTCCGGATGACGACGGGCTTGCCTTCCATCGCCTTTGCCACCTCGCGGTACGACTCGAACTGCTCGTCCTCCGAGGGCAGCGTGTCGCGGTTCATGAAAAGGAACTCGGTGCGGAAAAGGCCGATGCCCTGCGCGCCGGAGTCCTTCACCTCGGCCATGTCCTGCGGCAGCTCGATGTTGGCGAAAAGCTCGATCGGCGTGCCGTCGAGCGTGGCCGAGGGCGTCGCCCTGAGGCGCTTGAGCTTCTGGCGCTCGAGCGCGTGCTGCGACTGGCGCAGCTTGTACTCGGCGAGCACCAGCGGATCCGGATCGACCACGAGCACGCCCTGGATGCCGTCGACGATCAGCATGTCGTTCTCGCGGATCATCTCGCGCGCGGTGTGCAGGCCGACGAGCGCCGGGATGTTGAGGCTCCTCGCCACGATCGCGGTGTGCGAGGTCACGCCGCCCACGTCGGTGACGAAGGCGCCGAACTTGTGGCCCTTGAAGAGGATCATGTCGGCGGGGGAAAGGTCGTGCGCCACCACGATCATGTTCGCCTCCGCCGAGGCCGGCTCGCCCGCGGCGCCGCGCCCCGCCTGCAGCGCCTTCAGCACGCGCTCGACCACCTGCTCGATGTCCTGGCGCCGCTCGCGCAGGTACGGGTCCTCGATCTCCTCGAACTGCGCGACCAGCGTCTCCATCTGCTGCACGAGCGCCCACTCGGCGTTGGTGCGCCGCTCGCGGATGATGTCGCGCGGCTCCTGCGAGAGCGAGGAGTCGGCGAGGATCATGCGGTGCAGGTTGATGAAGGCGTCGAACTCGCTCGGCGCGTCGTCGGGCATCTGGCCCTCGAGCGCGGCGAGCTCCTGGCGCGCGCGCGCGATCGCCGCGTCGAAGCGCAGGATCTCGGCCTGCACCTGCGAGGCGGGAATCTCGTAGTGCGCGGCTTCCAGGCGCGCGCTCGAGACGAGGTGCGCATGGCCGATGCTGATGCCGGCGGAGACCGCGGCACCATGCAGGACGAAATTCATTCTCCCTCGTCGAACTTGTCGGCGATCAGCTTGACGAGCGCGGCGAGCGCGGCCTCGCCGTCGGCGCCGTCGGCCTCGATGATGACCTTCGAGCCCTTGCCGGCGGCGAGCATCATCACCCCCATGATGCTTTTCGCGTTCACTCTCCGGCCGTTGCGCGAGAGCCAGACCTCGGAGCGGTAGCTGCTCGCCACCTGGGTGAGCTTGGCCGAGGCCCGCGCGTGCAGGCCCAGCTTGTTGACGATCTCGACTTCGGCGCGCGGCATCCGGCCCCCTACTTCCCGCAGGCGTCCCGCGTCATGTGTACCACGCCTTCGGTGCCGCCGGAGAGCGCTTTTTCCACCGCGGCCTTCAGGCCCTTGTCGCGATAGGTGAGGGCGCGGATGAGCATCGGCAGGTTGACCCCGGAGATGCCCTCGACCTTGCCGGGCTCGAGGAGCTTCAACGCGATGTTGCCGGGGGTCGCGCCGTAGATGTCGGTGAGCACGAGCACGCCCTCGCCTTCGTCGAGCTGGCGCACCAGGTCCTGCGCCTGCGGCAGCATCGCCTGCGGGTCGTCGTGCACCGTGACGCCGACCTGGCGCACCCGCAGCGGGCGCTTGCCGAGCACGTGGCTCGCCGAGTGGATGAGCGCCTCCCCGAACGCCCCATGGGAAACGATGAGGATGCCGATCACCGGGGGTTCTCTTTCCTGTTCTTCCTTATCTGTTTTTCCAAGGAATCCAGAAACATTCCAGCGACATCGAATCCGGTCTGGTCCTGGATTTCCCGGAAGCAGGTCGGGCTCGTGACGTTCACCTCGGTCAGGCAGTCGCCGATCACATCCAGCCCGACCAGGAGCAGGCCGCGCTTCGCGAGGATCGGCCCGACCGACTCGGCGATCTGCCGGTCTCGCTTGGAGAGCGGCTTTGCCACGCCCTTGCCGCCGGCCGCGAGGTTGGCGCGCGCCTCGCCCCGCTTGGCCATGCGCGCGAGGCAATAGGGAACGGGCTTGCCGTCGATGAGAAGGACGCGCTTGTCGCCGTCCTTGATTGCGGGGAGGTAGCGTTGCACCATCATGTTGCGCCGGCCGAGCGCGCCCACGGTCTCGACGATCGCGTTGCGGTTCAGGTCGTCCGCCCGCACGCGAAAAACGCCCTCGCCGCCCATGCCGTCGAGCGGCTTCACCACCGTGTCCTTGTGCCGGGTGATGAAGGCCTGCGCGTCCGCCATCGAGCGCGTGACGAGCGTGGGCGCGGCGAACTGCGCGAACTCGGCGAGCGCGAATTTCTCGTTGTGGTCGCGGATGGCGCGCGGGTTGTTGAAGACGCGCGCGCCCTGGCGCTGCGCGGCCTCCAGCACCCAGGTGCTCGCCACGTACTCCATGTCGAAGGGCGGGTCCTTGCGCACCACCACGCCGTCGAACTCCTCCAGCGCGCGCACCTTCGTGTCGTGCGTGCGGTACCAGTCCTCGTCGTCCTTCCTGACGGTGATCCGCGTCGCCTCGGCGACGACCTTCGCGCCGGGCTGGGTTCCGAAGCTGCTCGCCAGCGCGCTTTGCAGGCAGGCGTGGATCTGGTGGTTGCGCGCCTGCGCGGCGCGCATCATCGCCACGCTCGTGTCCTTGTAGGCCTTGAGCTGCTCGAGCGGGTCGAGGATGAAAAGGAGCTTCACCGTGGTGCCGTACGCTCGAGTTCCAGCGCGGCTGCGGCGAGCGCGAGCCGCGCCACCACGCCGTAGGCAGGGAATTCCGAGCCGAACGGCGCGAACTCCATGCCGGGGGCATTGAGGTTCTCGTCGGCGCCGCGCGCCGCGTGCACGCGATAAAAGCCGCCGATCACGTGCCGGTCGATCATGTAGACGACGGGCTCGGCGGCCTTCTCGTCGATCCTCTCGAGCGTGTGCACGCCCTCCTGCAGGATGACCTGCTCGACTTCGAGCCCTTCCTTCACTACCGCCATCTTGTTCCTCTGCTTGCGGTTGAGGTCCTTCACCTCGGCGGGGTCGCGCACCATCATGATGCCCATGCCGTAGGTGCCGGCATCGGCCTTGACGACGACGTAGGGCGTTTCCTTGAGCCCGTACTCGAGATACTTGGCGCGAATCCGCTCGAGCAGCGTCGCCACGTTCGAGGCGAGGCATTCCTCGCCCGCGCGCGCCTGGAAATCGATCCTGCCGCAGCTCGCGTGATACGGGTTGACCAGCCAGGGGTCGATGCCGAGCAGCTGCGCGAATTCGCCGGCGACCTCGTCGTAGGCCGCGAAGTGCTGCGATTTGCGGCGGATCGCCCAGCCCGCGTGAAGCGGCGGCAGCACGGATTGCTCCGTGAGCCCCTCCAGGACTTGCGGAATGCCGGCCGAGAGGTCGTTGTTGACGAGAATCGCGCAGGGATCGAAACCCTCCACCGTGACGCGCGCGCCTTCGCGCTTGAGGAGAGGCAAGGGCGCCACCCGCACCTCGAGCCCGCTCTGGCGCAGGATTTCCGCGAGCGCGGCGACGTTTTCCTGGTACCCGCGGTTGCGCGTGTGGTTCTCGGGAACGAGGAGCAGGTTCTTCGCGTCGGGGCAGAGGCGCCCGATCGCGCCGCGCGCCGCCTGGACCGCGAGTGGCGTGGACGCGGGCCCGAGGTTGTTGAAGCCGCCGGGGAAAAGGTTGGTGTCGACCGGCGCGAGCTTGAAGCCCGAGTTCCTCAGGTCGACCGACGCGTAGAAGGGCGGCTCGTGCTGCTGCCAGTGCCGGCGCAGCCAGCCCTCGATGGAGGTGCTCGACTCGAGCAAGCGCCGCTCGAGCTCGAGCAGCGGGCCGTTCAGTGCAGTGACGAGGTGCGGGACCATCGCCGTCCCGAAGGGGGCCGGAAGCCTACTTTTTCTTTCCTTCGGCTTTTTTCCCTTCGGCTTTCTTCGCCTCGGGCGCGGCCGGCTCCTTCATGTTGCCGCCGGACTGGTTGACCATGTAAACGATCGCGCGCGCGAGCTCGACATCGGTCAGGTCGCCCGCGCCGCCCTTGGGCGGCATGCCCTTGGGCGTGCCCTTGATCGCCGTTTCCAGCAGCTCCTTCAAGCCGCCCTTCGAGCGCTTGGCCCATTCGGCGTTGTCGCCGATGTGCGGCGCGGTCGGAATGCCGGGCTTGCCGTGGCAGGCGGCGCACACGGACTTGACGATCTCTTCGCCCGAGCGCGCGCCGGGCGCGGCCGGCGGCTCGCCGATCTCGACGCTGCCGACCGGCTGGATGCGCGCGGCGACCGCTTCGGGCTTGAGCGCCGCGGGATCGGCGTGCGGCCGGTTCACGACCAGCTGGACGAGCATCACGATCCCGAAAATCGGGATCACGAAGGCGAGCAGGACGACGACCACGAGCTGCTGGGGCGTCTTGATGAAGGAAGAGTGCGAAGCTTGCTCGCTCATGCGTGCGATCCCCGGGAAGCGCTGGTGTAAAATGCTGATTTTAGCGCGAATCTTGCGCGCAATTCGTCCAGACCTACCGTCCAGACCATAGCGCCCGTAGCTCAGCGGATCAGAGTATTGGCCTCCGAAGCCAAGGGTCGTGGGTTCGAATCCCGCCGGGCGCGCCAGAGCATCCAGAGCTAAACATTAAAACAGGAGGGAACATGAAGATGCGTTGGATCACCGCCGCGCTGCTCGCGCTGGCGGCAGGCGCCGCCTCGGCGCAGCAGTACCCGACTCACAACGTGAACATGGTGGTGCCTTATGCCGCGGGCGGCCCGACCGACACCGTCGCGCGCGTGCTCGCGCAGGCGATGGGCAAGTCGCTCGGCCAGACGGTGATCGCCGAGAACCGGCCGAGCGCCGGCGGCATCCTCGGGCCCGAGTACGTGAAGAACGCCAAGCCCGACGGCTACACCATCCTCATCCACCACATCGGCATGGCGACCACGCCGACCCTGTACCGGCAGCTGCGCTACAACCCGCTCACCGACTTCGAGTACATCGGCCTCATCAACGAGGTGCCGATGACGATCATCGCCAACGAGAAGGTGCCGGCGAAGGACAGGGACCTCAAGGAGTTCCTCGCCTACATCAAGGCGAACAAGGACAAGGTGACCTACGCCAACGCGGGCATCGGCGCGGCCTCGCACCTGTGCGGCATGCTCTTCATGAGCGCGATCCAGACCGACATCCTGACGGTGCCCTACAAAGGCACCGGCCCGGCGATGAACGACCTGCTCGGCGGCCAGGTGACCTTCATGTGCGACCAGACGACGAGCACCACCAGCCAGATCAAGAGCGGCAAGGTGAAGGTGTTCGGCGTCACCGCGCCGCAGCGCGTTTCCTCGCTGCCCGATGTACCGACGCTGCAGGAGCAGGGCCTGAAAGGCGCCGACGTCGCCATCTGGCACGGCCTTTACGCCCCCAAGGGCACGCCCAAGCCCGCGCTCGACAAGCTGGTGTCCGCGCTGCAGGCGGCGTTGAAGGAAGAGGACGTGCGCAAGCGCTTCAGCGACCTGGGCGCAGTCACCTACGGGCCGGACAAGCAGACCCCCGCGGCGCTGCAGGCGCACCTGAAAGCCGAGATCGAGAAGTGGGCGCCGCTCATCAAGAAGGCGGGCCAGTACGCGGACTAGATAGAAGCCAGGAAACAAAAAGGCCGCCCGCGGGCGGCCTTTTTTTTTGCCGGAAAGCGCCTACTTGAAGACGGCCCGGAAGAACTTGTCCGCCTCGGCCTTCGAGGCCTTGTCGGCCTTGGCGTCGTAGGCGAGGGGAATGTTGTACTTCTTGCCTTTCTCGGTCGCCTCCGGATTGGTGAAGGCGTGCACCGCGCCCGGATAGTCGATGAACTTGAGATCGGCCTTGGCCGCGCCCATGTCCTTCTTGAACGAGTCGATCTGCTCGGGCTTGTTGAACTTGTCCTCGGCGCCGTTTAGCACCAGCACCTTCGCCTTCATCGGCGCCTCCGCGGTGCGGTATCCGCCAAGGCTCGGGTGGAAGGCGGCCACGCCGGCGAGGTCGGCGCCGGCGCGCGCGGCGCTCAGCACCACCGCGCCGCCCATGCAGTAGCCCGAGGCGCCGATTTTCTTCGCGTCGGTGCGCGGGTTCTTCGCGAGCTCGTCGAACGCGGCGTTGAACCGGCTTCGCACGAGGGCCGGGTCGCCCATCACCGATTTCATGAGGCCGCTCGCATCCGTGGGGTTGTCCGCGGTCTTGGCCTCGCCGTACATGTCGGCGACGAACGCGGTATAGCCCTGCCGCGCGAAGCGGCGCGCCTCGTCGCGCGTGTGCTTGGTGATGCCCCACCACTCGTGCACCACCACGATGCCCGGGCGCTTTCCCTTCTTCGCGTCGTCATAGACGACGAAGCCCTTCAGCACGGTGTCGCCGTCCTTGTAGGTGACCGGCTCCTCGTGGATCGCGGCCTGGGCCCGGCTCGCGAGCGAAAGCGCGAGGGCGGCGCCGATGATGATCTTGTGCATGGTTGCTTCCTCCCTGGGTTGATGGATCCTAACGCGCCGCTCGGCGGCTTTATTCCCGCCGCAATCGCTCGGGCAGGCGGCCGGCGGGACGCTGCCGGGCACGCTCCGCCCGGATGGCGCCTGCCAGGGTCTTGTGGCCGGACCGGGTCGCCGAGTCGAGCAGGATGAGCGTGAACAGGTCGCGCTGCGCGTGGCTGCCGCCGACCTGCCACAGGCGCTCGCGCGCGGGCGCGAGGCGCTCGAGCACGCGCGCATCGTCCTTCGCGCGCCAGGCGACCATCGCCTCGCACAGCCTGCGGCCGAAATCGGCGTGGATCCGCCCGGTCACCCCCTCGGCGTGCAGCACCGGCACCTCGCCCAGCGCGAGCGCGTAGTGCGCATCGACGAAGGCGAGCACCGAGCCGCCGGAGTTCTCGCGCACCACTTTGGCGGCGGCGTCCCAGCGCGGCCCGACGTCGACGCCCGCCATCTCCAGGCGCGCCAGCATCGAGATGTCGTTGCACAGAGAGATGTTCTCGTTCGAGCCCTCGGCCCAGATCTGCGCGTCGTAGAGGGCGAGCGCCTTGTCCGGGCGGTCGGCGCCCCAGTGCATGAGCGCGAGGTGCCACCACAGGTGCAAGCGGAAGAAATTCGCCGCATCCCAGTGCTCGGTGAGCGACTCGATCCAGGCGATGCCCTCGGCGGTCCGGTCCTGCATCTCGAGCACGTGCGCGACCGAATGCACGGCCCACGGGTCCTTGGGATTGAGCTCGGTAGCGTGTCGCCCCGCGCGCTCGGCCGCCGCATACTCGCCCGATTCCTCGAGGCCGAAGGCGTGCAGCGCGAGCACGTTCGCATAGCCCGGCGCCGCCGCGTCCCAGGCTTTGAGCGCGCGCGCCGGCCCGTCGCGCACCGCCTGCGACCGGCCCATGTAGAAGTACAGGTAATTGGAGATCTTGAGCGCGAGGATGTCGCGCGGGTATTCCTTGAGAACGCCCTCGAGGATCGAGCAGACCTGCTCGAGCTCGCCCTCGCACCAGGCGCCCAATGCCGCGAGGTGCGCTTTTTCCCTTTCGTTTATTTCCGTGATTCCGCAAAGAGAACGAAAAACATTCTTCGCCTTCGCCGCGAGCGCGGGCAGGCCCATCAGATGAAAGAAGTAGCCCTGCAGCAGCAGGGTCATCGGCATCCGGGGGTCGAGCGCGAGCGCGGCCTTCATCTTGCCGCCCGGGTCGCGGCCGAAGCTGACGTACTCCCAGATCGCCTCGTCGGCGGCGCGCGCGGCTTCGCCGCTCGCGGCGGTGACCTCCAGCCCTAGGCGGTCACGATGGGCGGCCGGCGCTGCCATGCCTTCGTCTCCTGCTCGAAGGCGTGCGCAAGCTGCAGCACGCCGAAGTCATCGCGGTACCGGCCTACGATCTGCAGTCCTACAGGGAGATTTTCTTTTGTAAAACCCGCGGGAACTGACATCGCAGGGTGGCTGGTCATCGTGATCCAGTAGCAGGTCTTCATCCAGTCGAGGTAGTTCGTCATCTTCACGCCCGCGATCTCGCGCGGCCAGGGCTCGTTGACCGGAAAGGGCGGCAACTGGTTCACCGGCAGGAGCAGAAACTCGTAGCGCTCGAGGAAGGCGCGCATGCGGTGGTAGAGCTCGGAGCGCAGGCCGTTCGCGCGCGCGATGTCCTGCGGCGTGAGCTTTAGGCCGTGCTCGATGTTGGCGATCACGTCCTCCTTCAGGTCGCCGCGCCGCGTCTTCAGGAATTCGCCGTAGCTCTGGACGAAGGCGACCCCACGCAGCGTCTCGAAGGCCTCGGTCGCGCTCGAGAGATCGGGCTCCGCTTCCTCGAGGATGCAGCCGAGGTCGCGAAACACCTTCTTCTGCGACTCGAGCACCCCGGTCACCCGCGGGTCCACCGGCAGCCCGCCGAGGCTCCTGCTCCAGGCGATGCGGGTGCCCTTGAAGTTTCGCTTCAAGGGCTTTGCAAAAATGCTTCCGGAATCCGAAAGCGAGATCGGCGCCCTCGGATCGGGTCCGGCCATGGCGGAGAAGAGAAAAGCCGCGTCGGCGACCGTGCGGCCGATCGGGCCGAGCACCGCGAGCGTGTTCCACGCGTTGGGCGAAGGCCAGGCCGGCACGCGCCCTGGCGTGGGCCGCAAGGCGGCCACATTGCAGTAGTTGGCGGGATTGCGGAGCGAGGCGCCGAGGTCGCCGCCGTCGGCGAAGGGCAGCATCCCGCAGGCCACCGAGACCGCCGCGCCGCCCGAGGAGCCGCCGCAGGTCTTCGTCGTGTCGTAGGGGTTGAGCGTCGCGCCGAACACCTCGTTGAAGGTCTGGCTGCCGGCGGCGAACTCGGGAAGATTGGTCTTGCCGAGGGTGATCGCGCCCGCGGCCTTGAGCCGCTCGACGAGCGCCGCATCCTCCTTCGGCACGTTGTCGCGATAGATCGGCGAGCCCGAGGTCGTGCGGATGCCCTTGGTCGCGACGTTGTCCTTGTAGGCGATCGGCAGTCCCGCGAGAGGAAACGCCTTTTTGTCTTTTATCTTGTCGAATTTTCTTGCCGCCGAAAGAGCGAGATCCGGAACCAAGGTCACTATCGCGTTGACCTTGGGATTGACCTTCCCGACCTGCGCGATGAAGGCTTTCATCACCTCGGTGGCGGAAAGCTTCTGCGCGTGAATGAGGCGCGCGAGCTCGCGCGCGGGCTTGAAGACGATGTCGTTCATGGGCATGGGATGTTCACATCAGGACGATGTCGAATTGCTCCTGAGCATAGCTCGACTCGACCTGCAGCGATACGGGCTTGCCGATGAAGTCCGAGAGCATGGCGAGCGAGCCCGACTCCTCCTCGAAAAAGAGGTCGCAGACCTTCTGCGAGGCGAGCACGCGGAACTCCCTGGCGTGGTAGGCGCGCGCTTCGCGCAGGATCTCGCGCAGGATCTCGTAGCAGACGGTGCGCGCGGTTTTCACCTCGCCGCGGCCGTCGCAGACCGGGCAGGGCTCGCAGAGCACGTGCGAGAGCGACTCGCGCGTGCGCTTTCGCGTCATCTCGACGAGGCCGAGGGCGGTGAAGCCGCTCACCGTCATGCGCGTGCGGTCGCGCGCGAGCGCGCGCCGGAACTCCTCCAGCACCGCCGCGCGGTGCTCGGGCGAGTCCATGTCGATGAAGTCGACCACGACGATGCCGCCGAGGTTGCGCAGGCGCAGCTGCCGCGCGATCGCCTGCGCCGCTTCCAGGTTGGTCTTGAACACCGTGTCGTCGAAGTTGCGGCTGCCGACGAAGCCGCCGGTGTTCACGTCGATCGTGGTCATCGCCTCGGTCTGGTCGATGACGAGCGTGCCGCCGGATTTCAGGTCGACGCGGCGCGCGAGCGCTTTTTCGATCTCGGGCTCGACGTTGTAGAGGTCGAATAGCGGCCGCTCGCCGGTGTAGTGCTCGAGGCGCCCCTGCAGCTGCGGCATGTAGGCGCCGGAGAATTCCGCGAGGCTGCGGTGGTTCTCGCGCGAGTCGATGCGCACCACCGCCGTCTCCGCCGTCACCATGTCGCGCAGCACGCGCTGCGCGAGCGACAGGTCCTGGTAGACGAGCTTGGGCGGCTCCCCCGTGGAGCGCGAATGCACGTCGGCCCAGAGCGCCTGCAGGTAGGCGATGTCGGCCTTCAGCTCCTCCTCGGACGCGCGCTCGGCGAGCGTGCGCAGGATGAAGCCGCCTTTCTCCTCGGCCGGCAGCAGCTCCTTCAGCTTCTCGCGCAGCGCCGCGCGGCCGGCTTCGTCCTCGATCCGCTGCGACACGCCGATGTGCGGATTGGGGTTGGCGGAAAACGCCGGCAGGTAGACGAGCAGCCGCCCCGCGATCGAGATCTGCGTGGTGAGGCGCGCACCCTTGGTGCCCAGGGGGTCTTTCAGCACCTGCACGAGGATCGGCTGGCCTTCGGCGAGGATCTTCTCGATGGGCCGCGGCGCTTCGCCGTTTTTCCGCTCGCCGCGGATGTCGGCCACGTGCAGGAAGCCCGCGCGCTCGAGGCCGATCTCGACGAAGGCCGACTGCATGCCGGGCAGCACGCGCGCCACGCGCCCGACGTAGATGTTGCCGACCAAACCCCGGCTCGCCGCGCGCTCGACCATCAGCTCCTGCACCTGGCCCGCGGCGAGCACGGCCACGCGCGTTTCCTGCGGCGTGACGTTAACGAGGATTTCTTCGTTCACGGTAAATATCGAGCCGTTCCAGCAGTTGTGCCGTCTCGTACAGGGGCAAGCCCATGACGCCGGAGAAACTGCCCTTCAGCTCGGCGACGAAGACGGCGGCGCGCCCCTGGATGCCGTAGGCGCCCGCCTTGTCGTCGGCCTCGCCGCTCGCAAGGTAGCGCCGGATCTCCTCGGGCGAGAGCGCCTTGAAGGTGACTTCCGAAATCGACACCGCGGCTTCCACCTGCGACTCGTGCTTGACCACCACGGCGGTGAGCACCTCGTGGCGCTTGCCCGAGAGCTCGCCGAGCATCCCGGCGGCCTCCTTGCGGTCGACGGGCTTGCCGAGGATGCGGCCTGCGAGCGCCACGGTCGTGTCCGCGGCGAGCACCGGCGCGCGCGGCAGGTTGCGCTGTCCGACGCGCTGCCAGCCGGCCTGCGCCTTGGCGCGCGCGACGCGCTCCACGTACGCCGCCGGCGACTCCCCCGAGAGCACCGTCTCGTCCAGGTCCGGATCCGAGTGCGGCTGGTCGCGAAAGAGCAGCAGGTGAAAGCGCACGCCGATCTGCGCGAGGAGCTCGCGGCGGCGCGGGCTGCGCGAGGCCAAATAAATGCTGCGGTCGAGCGGCGCCACCATGGGGAAGCGCCAGTGTAAAGCTATTCCCTGTGGTAGGGATGCCCCGTGAGCAGAGTGGCGGCGCGATAGATCTGCTCGCACAGGATCACCTGAGCGAGCGCGTGCGGGAGCGTGAGCGCGGAAAGCCGCAAGAGCAGCTTCGCGCGCTGCTTTATCGCCGGGTCCAGCCCGTCGGCGCCGCCGATGACGAAGCTCGTCGGCTCGCCAAGGAGCGCCGCAAACTGCTTCGTCGTGAGGTCCTTGCCGCGCTCATCCAGGGCGACGAGGCGGGTGTGGCCGGGGATTTTCATTTTTGCTGCTTTGACTTCGAGAAGCTCAACTTCATAACCCCTCGGCATCCGGCGCAGATAGTCGTCTCGTGCGCTTCGCGCCCAGCCGGGCAGGTTACTTGCGACTGCGACGACGTGAAGCCTTGCCATGCTTTTTGGGCGCGCGCCGGGCCTTCTTCGCCGGCTTCCTTTCTTCTTCCTTCTTCAGCTTCACTTCCTTCTCGCCCCAGAGCTCTTCCAGGTTGTAGTAGCTGCGCACGGCGGGGTGCATGACGTGCACCACGATGTCGCCCAGGTCGACGAGCACCCATTCGCCGTTCCTGCGCCCTTCGACGTGGTGGACCGCCGCGCCGATCTCGCGCATGCGGTCCTGAACGCTCATCGCGAGCGCGTTCACCTGGCGGCTCGAGTCGCCGCTCGCGATCACCACGCGCTCGAAGTAGGCGGTCTGCCGGGCGACGTTGAAGACGAGGATGTCGCGGGCCTTCACGTCCTCGAGCGCCTCGACCACCTCGCGCTGCTTGCGGCGGATATCCATCAACGATAGAGGCGGTGCGAGCGAATGTAGCCGAGCACCGGCGCCGGCACGAGCGTCGCCACGTTCTCGCCCGCCGCCACGCGGCGGCGGATCTCGCTCGAGGAGATGTCCTGCGCGGGCGCCTTGGCGTGAATCACCTCGCCGTGGGCTTGCGGCGATCCGGGGCGCTCGAATACGGCGATGCGGCAGAGCTGGACGAGATCCTTCCAGCGGTGCCAGGTCTCGATCTTCGCGTACTGGTCGCCGCCCAGGAGCAGCAGCAGCGGCGTCTTCGCGTCCGATTCGGCGCGCAGCGCGATCAGCGTGTCCACCGTGTAGCCGGAATGCCCCGGCGCGAGCTCGCGCTCGTCGATCTGCCAGCGCTTCTCGTCCTGGGTGGCGAGGCGCAGCATCGCGACGCGATCGGCGCCCGAGGCGACGGGCGCGCTGCGGTAGGCCGGCGCGCCGGTCGGCACCCACAGCACGCGCGCGCAGCCCAGGCGCCCGAGCGCATGGCGGGCGATCGCCAGGTGGGCGTTGTGGACCGGATCGAAAGTTCCGCCGAGGATCGCGAGCGGCGGATTCACTGCCTCGTTTCGCCGTGGCCGAGCACCACGAACTTCTGCGTGGTGAGGCCTTCCAGCCCGACGGGCCCGCGCGCGTGCAGCTTGTCGGTCGAGATGCCGATCTCGGCGCCCAGGCCGTACTCGAAGCCGTCCGCGAAGCGGGTCGAGGCGTTGACGAGCACCGAGCTCGAGTCGACCTCGCGCAGGAAACGGCGGGCGCGCGCCTGATCGGCGGTCACGATCGCGTCGGTGTGCTGCGAGCCGTACTTGGCGATGTGCGCCATCGCCTCGTCGATGTCCTTCACCACGCGGATCGACACGACCGGCGCGAGCCACTCCGTGCAGTAGTCCTTTTCAGTCGCCGCTTTTGCCTTCTGCGCAAAGGCTCTCGTTTTTTCGTCCCCGTGAATTTCCACGCCCTTGCGATTGAAAATCGAGACAATCGACGGCAAAACCCTGTCGGCGATGCCTTCGGCGACGAGCAGCGTCTCCATCGTGTTGCAGGTGCCGTAGCGCTGCGTCTTGGCGTTATCGGCGATGCGCACCGCCATGTCGGGATCGGCGCGATCGTCGATGTAGACGTGGCACACGCCCTCCAGATGCTTGATCATCGGGATGCGCGACTCGCGCGCGAGGCGCTCGATCAGCTCCTTGCCGCCGCGCGGCACGATGATGTCGACATACTCGCGCAGCTTGACGAGCTCGCCCACGGCGGCGCGATCGGCGGTCGGCACGACCTGCACGGCCGCCTCGGGCAGTCCCGCGGCCTTGAGCCCCGCGCGCACGCAGGCCGCGATGGCGAGGTTGGAGCGCAGCGCTTCCGACCCGCCGCGCAGGATGCAGGCGTTGCCCGACTTGAGGCAAAGGCCCGCCGCGTCCGCGGTGACGTTGGGCCGCGACTCGTAGATGATGCCGATCACGCCGAGCGGCACGCGCATGCGGCCGACCTCGATGCCGGTCGGCTGCTTCCGGAGCTCGCTGATCTCGCCCACCGGATCGGCCAGCGCGGCGATGCTCTCCAGGCCCGCGGCCATCTGCTCGATGCGCCCGGGCGTGAGCGTCAGGCGGTCGATGAAAGCGGCGTCGAGCCCGTCCTTCTTCGCCTGTGCGAGGTCGGCGCGGTTCGCCTCGATCAGATCGTCCTGCTTCGCGCGCAGCGCCTTCGCCATCTCGGCGAGCGCGCGGTTCTTGGTGTCGGTGGAGGCGCGCGCCAGCTCGCGCGCCGCACCGCGCGCGGCGATGCCAAGCTCGCGCACGAGTGCCGCGACATCCGGCGTTTTAGTGCGCCGCATTTGTGCCACGTTCGCGGGCGACTTTGACATCGGACAATTCTAACCCCAGGCGCAGCAGCTCATCCCAGGGCTCCTCGCTCGCGACGCCCTTCGAGGCGCGCTCGATGCGCGCGACGTGCAAGAGCGACAGGCGCAGGCGCTCGGCATCTAGGCGCTTCAACGCCTGCTCGCAGCGCGGCTGCGCGCCGCGCCAGATGCGCTGCTCGTTGAAAAGCGCCTCGAGCGGGCGGCCGCGATCGGCCTCGGCGCGCAGGCGCACGAGCGCGGCGAGCTCTTCGCCGAGCCGCCAGGCAATCGCCGCGACGCTCTCGCCCTCGCCCCGAAGGCCGGTTAACGCGCGCACGTACCGCGCAAGGTCGCCCGCGTAGAGCGCCGCGGCGAGGATCTCGAAGTCGTAGCGCGCGACGCTCGCCACCGCGCTCTCGATGCTCTCCTGCGCGAGCTCGCCTTCGGGGGCGAGGAGCGCGAGCTTCATCACTTCCTGCTGCGCGGCGAGGAGATTCCCCTCGACCCGGTCGGCCAGGAAGCGCAGCGTCTCGACGCTCGCGCGCTGGTTCTGGCGCGCGAGGCGCCGCGCAATCCAGTCGGCCAGCATCGGCCGCGCGACCGGCTGCGCCTCGATCACCATGCCCTCGCGCTCCATCGCGGTGAACCAGCCCGCCTTCCACCAGCCGCTGCCCTCGATTTTCGGCATGGTGACGAGCAGCACCGTGTCGGGGTCGGGCTTTTTCGCGCATTCCTCGATCAGCGCGGCGAGCGGCGCGGGCATGCGCCCGGAGGCGAGCCGTACCTCGACGATCTTCCGGCCGCCGAAGAGCGACTGGCTGCCCAGCATCCCGCGCAGCTCGCTCCAGTCGGTGCCGCGCTCGGCGAAGAACACCTCGCGCTCGGCGTGGCCGCGCTTTCGCGCCGCGGCGCGGATCGCGTCGGCCGACTCGAGCGCGAGCAGCGGCTCGTCGCCGTGGACGAGGTAAAGGCCGGAGAGGGACTTGGCGAGGTGGGTGTCGAGCTGCTCGGGACGGAGCCGCACTTCTTCTTACTGCGGCTTCGGCTTCTGCGCCGCGGAGAGCCGGCGCATGAGCTGCTGCACCATGTCGGCCTGCATGTCGCGGTAGAGGAGCTGCTCCTCGTTCTCCTTCGCGAGCACGTCGGTGTCGTTGTAGGTCACGTCGCGCGTGAGCTGCACCGGCGTCATGGGGATGAAATCCGCGCCCTTGCCGTCGTGCACCCGGAAGCTGATGCGGTAGCGCAGCTGGTATTCGCGCACCCGGCCGGTAGCCGCGAGCGAGAGGATCACTTTCTCGCGGATGTCCGGCGTGAGCTCGAGGATCGCGTCCGCTTTCTTGGGATCGTCGACGAGCGCCGTGTGCGTGCCCGACTGGATGTTGCGCTTCAGATCGAGCGCGACTCCCGGCACCGCCGTCGGTCGCATGTAAAGAGTCTCGAAGGGCAGCGACGCGGTGCCGCGCATCTGGAAGCCGCAGCCGGCGAGGGCGAGCACGAGGAGGGCGAGCAGGAGACGCATCAGATGACGATATTGATCAATCGGCCGGGCACGACAATCGTTCGGCGAATCGCCTTGTCGCCAATGTACTTACTCATCGCGGTTATCGCAATGGAAGCGGTCTGGTCGTTGTCGGAGCCCGCCGGGACGAGCACCTTGCCCCGCGTCTTGCCGCTGATCTGCACCACGTACTCGACTTCGTCCTGGGCGAGCGCGGCCGGGTCGGGGTCGGGCCAGGGCGCGCGCATGATGTCCTCGCCGAAGCCGAGCTCGCGCCACAGGTGGTGCGCGACGTGCGGCGTGATCGGCGCGAGCACCCGCAGGAGGATCTGCAGGCCTTCCTTCGCCTCCTCGGGGCAGCCCTCGAGGCGCTCGAGCGCGTTCAGGATTTTCATCGCGCCCGAGGCGACCGTGTTCAGCTGGTGCTTCTCGATGTCGTAGTTGATCTGCTTCAGCACCGAGTGGATCTCGAAGCGGACGGCCTTCTGCTCTGCGCTTTTTGGCGTGGAATCCTGATTTTCATATTTAAGGCAATAAGCCCACACCCGCTTCAGGAAGCGGAAAGACCCCTCCACGCTTTCATCCGACCACTCCAGCGTGTTGGTCGGCGGCGAGGCGAACATGGTGTAGAAGCGCGCCGTGTCGGCCCCATACTTCTCGATCAGCGCCTGCGGGTCGACGCCGTTGTTCTTGGACTTCGACATCGTGCCGATGCCGTCGTAAATCACTTCTCTTCCGTCTTTGGTTCTTGCTTCCGTTATCCTGCCTTTGGCGTCGCGAACGACGACGACGTCGGCCGGATTGACCCACTCGCGGCGGCCCTTGGCGTCGGTGTAGTAGGACTCGGCGAGCACCATCCCTTGCGTGAGGAGGTTCGTGAAAGGCTCGGCAAGGCCGGGAATCAGCTTCTCATCGCGCATGACGCGCTCGAAGAAGCGCGAATAAAGCAGGTGCAGGATCGCGTGCTCGATGCCGCCGATGTACTGGTCGACCGGCATCCAGTAGGACGCCCGCTCGTCCACCATCGCCCGGTCCTGCCCCGGGCAGGCGAAGCGCGCGAAGTACCACGACGAATCGACGAACGTGTCCATGGTGTCGGTCTCGCGCTTCGCGGGCTTGCCGCACGAAGGGCAGGTCGTGTTCACGAACTCGGGCCGCTTGTTGAGCGGATTGCCCGTGCCATCGGGCACGAGGTCTTCGGGCAGCACCACGGGGAGCTGGTCGTCGGGCACCGGCACGTCGCCGCAGGCCGGGCAGTGCACGATCGGCACCGGGCAGCCCCAGTAGCGCTGGCGCGAGATGCCCCAGTCGCGCAGCCGCCACTGAACCTGCTTCTCGCCCAGGTTCCTGCTTTTCAAATCCGCAGCGATACGGTCAACCGCACTCTGATAGTCCAGGCCGTCGTAGTTGCCGGAGTGGATGCAGCGGCCATGCTCGGCGAAGGATTCCTCCCAGGCCTCGGTGGAGAAAGCCTTCCCTGTGTCGATGACCTGGCGAATCGGAAGGCCGTATTTCCGCGCGAAGCCGAAATCGCGCTCGTCGTGCCCCGGCACGCCCATGACCGCGCCCTCGCCGTAGGCCATCAGCACGTAGTTGCCGACCCAGACCGGGATTTCCTCGTTCGTGATCGGATGGCGCACCGACAATCCCGTCGGCATGCCCTTTTTCTCCAGCTGCGCGATGTCGGCTTCCTGCACGCCGCCCTTCTTGCACTCCTCGATGAAGGCCTTCAATGGCGGATTGTCTTCCGCGGCAAACGTGGCGATGGGATGCTCGGCGGCGACGGCCATGAAGGTCGCGCCCATGAGGGTGTCGGCTCGTGTCGTGAACACCCAGAGGATTTGCTTTTTGTTGTTTAAAAAATATTCAAAACCGATTCTTACGCCCTCTGATTTGCCGATCCAGTTCTTCTGCATCAGCTTCACCTGCTCGGGCCAGCCCTTCAGGCCGTCGAGCGCCGCGAGGAGCTCCTCGGCGTACGCCGTGATGCGGAAGAAGTACATCGGGATCTCGCGCTTCTCCACGAGCGCGCCCGTGCGCCAGCCGCGGCCGTCGATCACCTGCTCGTTGGCGAGCACCGTCTGGTCGGCCGGGTCCCAGTTGACGACGCCGGTCTTCTTGTAGGCGAGGCCCTTCCTGAAAAGCCGCGTGAAGATCCACTGGTTCCACTTGTAGTAGGACGGGTCGCAGGTGGCGAGCTCGCGCTTCCAGTCGAGCGCGAGGCCGAGGCTCTGCATCTGCTTTTTCATGTACGCGATGTTGTCGCGCGTCCACCTGGCGGGCGGCACCTTGTTCGCCATCGCCGCGTTCTCGGCCGGCAGGCCGAAGGCGTCCCAGCCCATCGGCTGCAGCACGTTCATGCCGCGCATGCGGTAGTGGCGTGTCAGCACGTCGCCGATCGTGTAGTTGCGCACGTGCCCCATGTGCAGCTTCCCCGAGGGATAGGGGAACATGGACAGGCAGTAGAATTTCCTGCGAGCCGGATCCTCGCTGACGTTAAACGAGCCCTGCGCGTCCCAGAAGGCCTGGGCGTCGCGCTCGACGGCTTGCGGTTCGTAGCGGTCTTGCATGGAAGCGCCGGATTATAAAGGGGGTGTCTCGTGAGAATTCTTTTGCTGTGGGCGGCGCTCGTCGTCACCCCGGGCCTTGCGCAGGCACAGGGCTGGCCGCAGAAGCCCGTTCGGTTCGTGGTCGCGTTTCCGCCCGGCGGCTCGACCGATATCGCCGTGCGCTCGCTCACCGAGCGGATCAGCCAGGGGCTCGGCCAGCCGGTGGTGGTGGAGAACCGCACCGGCGCGGGCGGCAACATCGCGGCCGAATACGTGCTCAAGCAGCCGGCCGACGGGACGACCGTGCTCGCCACGGCCGACTCGCTCGCCTCCAACCCGCATCTGTACAAGCTCAGCTTCGACCCGCGCAAGGATTTCGTTCCGGTCATGCAGCTCACGCGCCAGCCGGTCGTGCTCGCCGTGCATCCTTCGCTCGGCGCCTCGTCGGTGGCCGAGCTGATCGCGATCGCGCGCGCGAAGCCCGGCCTCGGCTACGCCACCTCCGGCTCGGGATCGGTTCAGCACATGGCCGGCGAATGGTTCGCGAAGCTCGCCGGCATCCAGCTCACGCACGTGCCCTACAAGGGCGGCGGCCAGGCGATCACGGACCTGCTCGGCGGCCAGGTTCCGCTCGGCTCGCTCGGCAACACGCCTCTGCTGCCGCACTACCGCGCCGGCAGGCTGAAGATCCTTGCGCAGACCGGCTCGCGGCGCTCGCCTTCCATGCCCGATGTGCCGACCTATCAGGAGGCCGGCCAGAAAGGACTCGTGCTCGAGCAGTGGCTCGGGCTTTTTGTCATTGCCGGCTCGCCCGCCGAAGCAGTCGAGCGCCTGAATGCCGAAGCGAACCGCGCGCTCGGCGAGCCCTCGGCGCGCGAGCGCTATGCCCAGAACGGACTGGAGCCCGTCGGCGGCTCGGCCGAGCAGTTCGCGCGCCAGTATCGCGACGACTACGAAAAATACGCGCGCCTCATCAAGGATCTGAGCATCAAGTTGGACTAAAATCGCAGCGCTTTGTCGCTGCATCTCGAACACCTCAATCCCGAACAGCTAGCTGCGGTCACCGTGCCCGCCGGAGAAGGCGCGGCGCACGCGCTCGTGCTCGCCGGCGCGGGCAGCGGCAAGACGCGCGTGCTCACAACGCGCATCGCCTGGCTCATCAAGTCCGGCTTCGTGGCCCCGGGCGGCGTGCTTGCGGTGACCTTCACCAACAAGGCGGCGCGCGAGATGCAGACGCGCCTTGCCGCGATGCTGCCGGTGAGCCCGCGCGGCCTGTGGATCGGCACCTTTCACGGGCTCTCGAACCGGCTGCTGCGCGCGCACTACCAGGAGGCGAGGCTGCCGCGCGAGTTCCAGATCCTCGACACCCAGGACCAGCTTTCGGCGGTGAAGCGCCTGATGCGCGCGCTCAACGTGGACGAGGACCGCTTCCCGCCGCGCGAGCTGCAGTACTTCATCATGGGGCAGAAGGAAGAGGGCATCCGCGCGCGCGATGTGATCGCGGGCGACGAGCACGCGCGCCGCCAGGCCGAGCTCTACGCCGCCTACGACGAGCAGTGCCAGCGCGAAGGCGTAGTCGATTTTGCCGAGCTGCTGCTGAGAAGCTACGAGCTGCTGAAGAACAACCAGATCCTCCGCGAGCACTACCAGCAGCGCTTTCGCTTCATCCTGGTGGACGAGTTCCAGGACACCAATCGCCTGCAGTACCGGTGGCTCAAGCTCTTTGCCGGCGCGGACACGAGCCTTTTCGCGGTGGGCGACGACGACCAGTCGATCTACGCCTTCCGCGGCGCGAACGTCGGCAACCTCGCCGAGTTCGAGAAGGAGTATTCGAAGGGCAAGGTGATTCGCCTGGAGCAGAACTACCGCTCGCAGGGCAACATCCTCGATGCCGCGAACGCGCTCATCTCCAACAATCGCAATCGCCTCGGCAAGAATCTGTGGACGTCCGCCGGCCAGGGCGATCCGCTGCGCGTCTTCGAGGGCGAGTCCGACGCGGACGAGGCGCGCTTCATCACCGACGAAGTCGCGGCGCTTAAGCGAGAAGGCACGCGCCTCGTCGACGTCGCGGTGCTCTACCGCTCGAACGCCCAGTCGCGCGTGATCGAGCACGCGCTTTTCGGCGCGGGCATCGCGTACCGCGTCTACGGCGGCCTGCGCTTCTTCGAGCGCGCCGAGATCAAGCATGCGCTCGCCTACCTGCGCCTGGTCGCCACGCCGACCGACGACAACGCGTTCCTGCGCGTCGTCAACTTCCCGCCGCGCGGCATCGGCACGCGCACGGTTGAGCAGCTGCAGGATACGGCGAAGCAAAAAGGGATTTCCTTGATGGAATCCCTGGAGTTTTCTCCCAAAGGTTCACAGTTCAAGAAGCTCATCGAAGAAATCCGCCAAGAAACTGAAAACCTCTCGCTGCCGGAAACGATCGAGCACGTGGTCGCACGCTCGGGCCTGGTCGAGCACTACAAGGCCGAGCGCGAAGGCCAGGAGCGCCTCGAGAACCTGAGCGAGCTCGTCAACGCCGCGGCGGGCTTTACCGAGGAGGAGCGCTCGAGCGAATCGGGCGAGGAAACGAGCCCGCTTACCGCGTTTCTTACCCACGCGGCGCTGGAAGCGGGCGAGCACCAGGCGGCCGAAGGCCAGGATGCGCTCCAGCTGATGACCGTGCACTCGGCCAAGGGCCTGGAATTCGACGCCGTCTTCCTCTCCGGCCTCGAGGAAGGCCTCTTTCCGCACGAGCAGAGCGCGATGGAGAAGGACGGCCTCGAAGAAGAACGCCGCCTTGCCTATGTCGCCATCACGCGCGCGCGCAAGCGCCTGTATCTCTCGTTCGCGCAGACGCGCATGCTGCACGGCCAGACGCGCTACAGCCTTGCCTCGCGCTTCCTCGAGGAGATTCCCGAAGGGCTCAAGAAATGGCTGACGCCGCGCTTCGCGCGCCAGAAGCGCGACTTTTCCTGGTCCGCGCCGGTGAAGAAGGAGAAGCCGTTTTTCCAGGTCAAGACGGTGGCCGGCTTCCGCATCGGCCAGAACGTCGTGCACCCGAAGTTCGGCCAGGGCGTCGTGGTCGATCTTGAGGGGCAGGGCAACGACGTCCGGATTCAGGTGAACTTCCGCGAGGCCGGCCTGAAGACCCTGGCGCTTGCCGTCGCCAAGCTGCAAGC
>DATAID010000096.1:0-15455 GCA_036262835.1 Burkholderiales bacterium
GCTGGAGAAGCGCGAGCTGGGCGCGCTCTGGAACGTGGCCAACGAGATCGAGCCCTGGTACCCGCAGCCGAAATCGGTGCCGATCCACTGGAAATGGCGCGAGATCGAGCCGCTCGTGCGCAAGGCGCCCGAGCTCGTGAGCGCGGAGAAAGCCGCGCGGCGCGTCGTCATGCTCGTCAATCCGGGCCGCAAGGAATGGAGCGCGGCCGCGGGCCTGCTCTATACCGGCGTGCAGATCATGAATCCGGGTGAATTCACCTCCGCACACCGCCACCAGGCCTCCGCCCTTCGCTTCGTCATGGAAGGCAAAGGCGCCTACACCGTCGTAGACGGCGAGCGCCTCGAGCTTGGCGCCCGCGATTTCGTCCTGACGCCGAACGGCACCTGGCACGACCACGGCGTGGAGGCCTCGGGCACGCAATGCATCTGGCAGGACGGCCTCGACATCCCGCTCATGAATTCGCTCGACGCGAACTTCTACGAGGTGCATCCGCAAACCGTGCAGACGCCCTCGCCGCTTTCGCGGGAAAGCTGGAAGAAGCCCTACTCCCCGGTGTTTTTATACAAATGGGATTCTTCCTACCGGGAACTGAAGAAAGAAAAGATCTTTGAATACAAGAACCCGCTCACCGGAGGCGCCGTGATGCCGACCATGGGGGCGCAACTCGAGCGGATTTCCAAAGAAAGCAAGTTCAAAAGAAACACAGGAAGCAGCGTCTTCCAGGTCGCCTCGGGCCACGGCTGGTCGGAGATCGGCGAGCAGCGGTTCGAGTGGCAAGAGAAGGACATCTTCGTCGTCCCCTCGTGGACGCGCTACCGCCACGGCGCCTCGAGCGAGGCCGTGCTCTTCTCTTTCAACGACTTCCCGGCGATGAAAGCGCTGGGCCTCTACCGGGAAGCAGAGGCCTAGCGCCCCGCTCACCGGGCCGAAGGCGCGAGCAACGTTTCGACGGCGACGTCGCCGGTCAGCAGGTCGTGCTGCTTCATGAGCGCGAGGGTCTTGCGGATCGAGTCCGCATCCACCTTGCGCGGCGGATCGACGAGCGGCGACATCTTGGCGAGCAGCGGTACCGGGATCTTGGTGTAGCCCGAGAGCAACTCGTGCAGCTCCTTCGTGCCCAGGTTCTTGCTCACCCAGGCGATGCCCTGCTGTAGCGCGGCATTGAAGCGCTTCACCGTCTCGGGGTTTTTCGCGAGGAAATCCTCGGTCACGACGTACTGCGCGACGGAAAGATTGGGCTGCACCTCGGTATACGGTGAGCCGATGAACTCCAGCCCCGGGTCGGGCGCGGCGATCGTCAGGAAAGGATCGACCGCGAAGACGGCGTCCACGCGCTTGCCGCGCAGGGCGTCGATCATCTGCGGAAACGGCACCTCCCGGTAGGTGACCTTGTTCGGGTCGCCGCCCGCCTTCTGCACCCACGCGCGCGCATACAGCCAGATGATGTTCTTCTGCGTATTCACCGCCAGCGACTTGCCGGCGAGGTCGGCGCCCGTCTTGATGCCCTCGCCCTTGCGAACGAGGATCCCGGCGCCGCCGGGGCCGCCCGCGCCGTCGCCGACCGCGCTCGCCGGCGCGATGATCTTGACCGGCAGGCCCTGCGCCCTCGCCTGCACCGTCGAGACGACGTTGGTGAAGGCGATGTCGTAGGCGCCGGCGACGAGGCCCGGGATGCCGAACGCACCGCCCGCGGTGGGCGCGGTGTCGATCTCCAGGCCTTGCTGCCTGAAATACCCTTCCTTGATCGCGGCGAAGAGCGGCGCCACGTCCTGGATCGGGATGATGCTCACCTTGAGCGTCTTCTTCTCCTGCGCCTGCGCGGGAACCGCGAGTACCGCAACCATGAGCAATGCGAGCAGTGTTCTCACCTGTCGTCTCCTCCCTCAAGGATTCTAATCAACGTCTCGAGCTCCAGAAAATCAGCCGGCGCTCCAGTGCATCGAACGATAGCGCAAGCGCGAGGCCCAGCGAAGCGAGCACCACCGTCCAGGCATACATGTCCTGCACGCGGAACGCGCGCTGCGCGTCGACGAGCTGCGCGCCCAGGCCGTGGGTGCCGGTGAGCATCTCCGCGAGCGTGACGAGGATGAGCCCCAGCCCGAGGCTCACGCGCATGCCCGCGAGGATCATCGGCAGGCTCGCCGGCAGGATCACCCGGAATACCGTGGCCAGCTTGCCGCGGCGGAAGGTTCTTGCCACATCGACCAGCACCGGATCCACCGTGCGCACGCCCTCGATCGTGTTGATCAGCACGGGAAAAAAGGCCCCGAGGAACACGATCGCGACCTTCATCGGCGCGCCCAGGCCGAGCAGCAGGATGAGCGGCGGCAGGAGCGCGGGCTTGGGGATCGGCCGCAGCAGCTCGAGCGTGGGCTCGAGCAGCGCGTAAGTCGGGCGGTGGTAGCCCATGGCGAGCCCCAGCAGGACCCCCGCCGCGCAGGCGAGCCCGAAGCCCGCGGCGAGCAGGCCGACCGTGGAGCCGAGCGCTTCGAGGAGGGCCGGCGAGCCGAGCACGCCCCCGAGCCGCGCCGCGATTTCGGAGGGAAACGGGCTAAAGACGCGGTTGACCCAGCCGTTCCGCGCAGCCACTTCCAGCGCGCCGATCCAGAACGCGATGAACGCTAGGCCCGGCGCCAGCGATGCGATGCGGGCTTTCATGCCGGCTGCAGCAGGCGCGTCAGGAGCTCGTGACGCAGCGCCAGGAAACGGGCATCTTCCCGCGATTCCACCGGGCGGCGCGGGCGCGGCAGCGCGTTGGCGAAAACTTCGGCAACCTCGGCCGGGCGACGCGTCAGGAGCGCGATGCGGTCGGACAGATAGACGGCCTCCTCCACGTCGTGCGTCACCAGCAGGATGGTGAGGCCGGTCTTCCCCCACAGATCGAGGATCAGGCCGTGCAGCTCCAGGCGCGTGAGCGCATCCACGGACGAGAACGGCTCGTCGAGGAGCAGCACGCTCGGCTCGGCGGCGAGCGCACGCGCGATGGAGACTCGCTGCTGCATGCCGCCGGAGAGCTCCCAGGGATAGCGCGCGCTGAAGTCGGCCAGCCCGACCATCTGCAGGAGCTCCCTGCAGCGATCCTGCGCTGAATGCCGCAGGCCGAAGCGCACGTTCTCGGCGACGGTGAGCCAGGGAAACAGCGAGCGCGAATATTGCTGAAACAGGTAGACCACGCCCTCGGGCGGTTCCCGCACGACGCGCCCGCTCAGGCGTACCTCGCCCGCCGAGGCGGGAATCAGCCCGGCGATGATCTGCAGGAGCGTGGATTTGCCGCAGCCGCTCGGCCCGACGATGGAGACGAATTCGCCCTTCGCCACGGCGAGATCGACCGAGCGCAGGGCGGCCACCGGCTCGGCTGCGCCGAAGGTCTTGGCGACACGCTCGATCTCGAGGAGCTCAGCCATGGGCGGCCTGCCGCTCCAGGCCGCGGGCCCACCAGAGCGCGCGCCGCTCGAGCGCGAGGAAGAGGCGGTTCAGCAGGTAGCCGATCGCCGACAGGAGCACGATCGCCGCATACATGTCGCCCGCGCGCATGGCGTATTGCATGGAAACGATGAAGTAGCCCACGCCCTCGGAGCCCGCGAGCATCTCCGCGACCACCGTCACGATGAGCGCGATACCGAGGCTGATGCGGCAGCCTGCAAAGACGTAGGGCAGCGCGGAGGGCAGCTGGATGCCGAGCAGGACGCGGCGTCGCGGGATGCGGAAGGTCCGCGCCACGAGCAGGTGGACCGGATCGGCCGCTTTCACGCCAGCGATGGTGTTGAGCAGGATCGGGAAGAACGCCGCGATGGCGATCACGCTGACCTTCAGCGCATCGTCCACGCCGAGGAGAAAAATGAGCGGCGGCACGAGCGCGGGGCCCGGCAGCACGCGGAAGATCTCCTGCGTCGGCATGACGATCCGGTGCAGCCTCGGGGAGGCGCCCAGCAGCAGCCCCAGCGTGATTCCGGCGAACGCGGCGAGGAGAAAGCCCATCGCCATCCGGCGCAGGCTCGAGCCGAAGACCTGGCCCCATCCTTCGGCCTGGAAACCGGTGCCGAGCGCCTGGAGAATCGTGCTGACCGCGGGCCAGCTCTCGCTGCGCACCGCTCCCGATCGCACGCTGAGCTCCCAGAGGAGCAGCAGGCCGACCACCACCCCGAAACCCCTGAGCTGCATGGCAATCATTAAAATACCATCCGAAATGAGAGCGGATCGAAACGAATTGATGACCCGCATCGGACCGGGCACGCCGGCCGGCAAGCTGATGCGCAATTACTGGCAGCCCGTCGCGCTGGTCGACGAATTCGAGAATGCGGCTCGCCCGGTGTTGCCCATCAAGGTCCTGGGCGAAGAGTTTGTGCTGTTCAAAAACACGAAAAACCAATACGGGCTGCTCGACCGGCATTGCCCGCACCGCCAGGCGGACCTCGCCTATGGACGCTATGAAGACGGCAACCTGCGCTGCGTGTTCCACGGCTGGCTCTTCGACGTGAACGGCAAATGCCTGGAAACGCCGGCCGAGCCGAGGGACAGCCGGCTGCGCGAGAGCATCCGGCAGCGCACCTATCCGGTGGTCGAGCGCAGCGGCATCGTCTGGGCCTGGCTCGGCGAAGGCGCGCCCTCCGCGTTTCCGCTGCTCGACTGCTTCACGGCGCCCGACGCCTACACCTTCGCCTTCAAGGGCTACTGGGACTGCAACTGGCTGCAGGCCTGCGAGGTCGGCATGGACCCGGCGCACGCCTCCTTCCTGCACCGCTATTTCGAGGACGAGGACACCGCGGACAGCTACGGCAAGCAATTCCGCGGCCGGCCGTCGGACTCGGAGCTGCCGATCTCCAAGGTCCTGCGCGAGTACGACCAGCCCGAGATCACGGTCGCGCAGACCGACTACGGCATGCGCATCGTCACCTTGCGCCGGATCGACGAGAAGCAGACGCACGGACGCTCGACGCACGTGCTCTTTCCAGAAGCCTTCGTCATCCCGATGAACGCGGAGATGACCATCAGCCAGTGGCACGTGCCGGTGGACGACTATGGCTGCTACTGGTACTCGATCTTCACGAGCTTCACCACGCCCGTGGACAAGAAGACGATGCGCGAGCAGCGTCTCAAGACCTACCCCGCGCCCGACTACAAGCCGGTCAAGAACCGCGCCAATGGCTGGGGCTTCGATGCGGAGCAGCAGCGCAAGGCGACCTACACGGGGATGGGCTTCGATATCAACATCCACGACCAGTTCGCCTGCGAGTCGCCCGGCCGCCTTTCCGACCGCACGAAGGAGCATCTGGGCTCGAGCGACAAGGCGATCATCCTCTACCGCCGCATCCTGCTCGACGCCATCGAGAAAACCGCGCGGGGCGAGAAAACCCTGATGATGCTCGACCCCGCACAGGCCGCCGCCCTTACCGGCCCGCCCGCGGTGGACGGTATCGGCCCGACCGGCCGCTGGGAGGACTACTACAAGGAAGCCGACGCGCTGCGCCGGAACCGGGCGCCCTGGGCAGCCAAGGCGGCGTGAGTTTCGTCCCGTGAGCTTTGTTTCGGAGTACGGGCTCTGGAATGCCGCGCAGCGTGCCGCGGCCAAGCACCTGCTCGCCGAGGTGAAGGCGCGGAAGATCCAGGCGATCCGGTTTTCGTTCGCTGACCAGCACGGCATCCTGCGCGGCAAGACGATCGCGGCCCGCGCGCTCAAGTCCGCGCTGGAGAGCGGCGTCGCCATCGGCTCCACGATGCTGCTCAAGGACACCTCGCACAAGACAGTTTTCCCGGCGTTCACCCCGGGCGGGGGTATCGGCATGCCGGAAATGGAGGGCTCCGCGGATTTCCTGATCCTCGCCGACCCGGCCACGTTCCGCGTCCTGCCGTGGGCGCCGGAAACCGCGTGGGTGCTGTGCGACCTGTATTTCGCCGACGGCAAGCCGGTGCCGTTCGACACGCGCCGCCTGCTGCGCGAGGCGCTCGCCAGGCTCGGCATGGCCGGCTACGAGTTCCTCGCCGGCCTGGAAATCGAGTTCCACGTCTTCAGGATCATCGACCCGCACCTGCGCCCCGAGGATGCGGGCGGCATCGGCCAGCCGGGCACGCCGCCCGAGGTGAGCCTGCTGACCACCGGCTACCAGCTGCTGACCGAGCAGCGCTACGACCAGATCGATCCGGTCATCGAATTACTGAGGAAGAATCTCGAGCCGCTCGGGCTGCCGCTACGCTCCTTCGAGGTCGAGTTCGGCCCGAGCCAGATCGAGATCACGCTCGAGGCGATGCGCGGCATGGCTTCAGCGGACGCGATGCTGCTCTTTCGCAGCGCCGTGAAGCAGGTCGCCCGCCGCCACGGCTACCACGCGACCTTCATGTGCCGGCCGAGGCTGCCGAACGTGATGTCCAGCGGCTGGCACCTGCATCAGAGCCTTTCGAAGAATGGAAAGAACGCTTTCGTTTCGAAAACCGAGCACCTTTCTGAGCCGGGAAAGCAGTACCTGGCCGGGCTGCTGGAGCATGCGGGAGCCTCCTGCGCCTTCTCGACGCCGACGATCAACGGCTACAAGCGCTACCGTCCCTATTCCCTCGCGCCCGAGCGCGTCATCTGGGGCCGCGACAACCGCGGCGCGATGCTGCGCGTGATGGGCGGCGCGGGCGACTCTGCGACGCGCATCGAGAACCGCATCGGCGAGCCCGGCGCGAATCCCTATTTGTACTTCGCCTCGCAGATCCATTGCGGGCTGGACGGCTTGAGCCGGAAACTGCCCTTGCCGCCGCCTTCGCGAAACCCCTACGAGGACAAAGCGCAGATGCTTCCCCGGTCACTCGGCGAGGCGCTCGAGCATCTGAAGGCGAGCCGCCTGCTGCGCGAAAGCATGGGCTCGGGGTTCGTCGACTACTATTGCCGCATCAAGGAAGCCGAGATCGAGCGCTGCAAGCTTTCAAGCAGGGATGTGGACGGCCGCGAGGTCAGCGAATGGGAGCACCGCGAGTACTTCGATCTGCTCTAGCGCACCTCGAGAGCGGCGACTGGAAGGCCGCCCACGCGAAACGCGCGTTTCCCCTTCGGTCCCGGAGGAGATTGCGGCGCTGAAGAAGGCTTGCGGCCCGACTAGCGCCTATTGCGCTGGCGTGACCACCACGGCGGTGCCGTAGCACAGCACCTCGGTCAGCCCGGCCATCACCTCGGTCGCGTCGTAACGCACGCCGATGATGGCGTTGGCTTTCATCGACTGCGCGTGCTGGCGCATCTGGTCAAAGGTCTCGGCGCGCGCCTCTTCGCAAAGCTGCGTGTAGATGCTTATGTTCCCGCCAAAGAGCGACTGCAGGCCGCCGGCGATGTTGCCGACGAGGGAGCGAGAGCGCACCGTTAGGCCGCGCACCACGCCGCAGTTCTTAGTGATCCTGTAGCCCGGAAGCTCATTTGACGTTGTGATCATGGTGTTGTCCATATGTGCGCCTTTTCGTCACTGATTATTGAAGGCCCTAACCAGTCTATTTGCACGGTTTCGTGTCAATCAGAGCATCGAAGACAATTTTTGCAACGTACGTGGATGATAGTTCCCGACCATAGAGACTCGATCCATATTTGAGACGTCCATCCACTAGGAGAATCGCATAGGACGCACCATCCCCAACTTTGCCCTGACTGACGATCTGTTCTGCGTGCCTGTCACAGAATTTCTTTTCTCCAGACTTTGAGACAGCGTTAACCAGTACCGCATGACGAAATGCGTCCCACACAATGCGGGTACCCTTATCGAAGACTTGTTCACAAACCGGCGTGCCCATCCGATTGTCTTTGATACACGAGATCGAATCACGCTGAATGGGCTCATAGTCCGCCCACGTCACTGGCTTGGCACCAGCGAGCCCAAACCCAAAGACGCTGTTATCTGCGGCATGGCTGATCGAAACGGATCCAAAGGTCACACTTACTCCAATGAGGCATCCGATGACGATCCATCTCTTTGAACGAGGGTTCATTCTTGGCGAAGCGAGCGAGTCATGTAGTCGATGATCGGGAGGAGCATCGCTGCGTCGCGCTCCCGATAGGACAAAGTCACGGTAAACGAACGCGGACTTCTCCAGACCCGAAGTCCTCGAACTCTGGTTATGCCAGCACCACCAACCCCGGAATGCTGATGTTCGTGGATAAGTACATGCAATCCATTAATGATCTGCATTTTCGATCCGTACCAGTTAAGCATGCGGACTCCCAGCGGCTTTAGCGGAATTTCGGCAGCTTTTCGAAGAGCGACATCGATCTCTGTCAGATCCGTAGGTGAAACCTGGCGCGCTTCAGCTTGTGTGAGCGTGTTGTCGGGATAAAAGCGAGAGTTAATCAGCGCCATCGTCTTGCCACCGTCGTCATAAAGATTTGCAGCAAAAGTGAGCGTCGACTCGGAAAGTCGAAACCCTTTCGCCTCAACAAACGTGTCGATTGTTGTTCGCTGATTCCCTGACAGAACCACCCAGTTCTTAGGAACCTCTATAGAAGCCCCGTTGCCCAAAGGGACGCGCGCAAAATTGGACCCGCTTAAGACTTGCGTGGCGACGATGCTGAGAAGCAGTCCCCCAAGAGCGCAAGAAATCCATTTCCTACGACCCGCGAGCATCATTGCGCCGCCGACTCCTTCTGCTTTTCGCCTCTAGAAAGAATCCAATAGGACACGAAGGCTACAAACGTTAAGGCGGTGTGTGTCTTGCTCGTGCTCCCGAGCGCGGTGAACAAAAGGATGTTGCATATCCAGAGACCGGCGCAAGTTGCGATTGCCGGCCACTTCTTCATCGGACCTTTCAGAATGGCGTATCGAATGACGAGGGGAGGAGCAAGACCAATTCCCCAAGTGATCAGGAAGCTTACTAGGATAGTTGCTATATCAAGCTGCATGTTTCCCCCCGGAAACAACCAGATCAGCTGAGATCAAATCATAGACCTCGCCGCTCATTGCCGCTGGCAGATGCTCGCAGCGGTCAGGCAATCCTTACAAGATAAGGTGCTCCTTCCAACGGTTTCCTGGATCTGGAGGACGTACTACTGGCGGTTCGCCGGCTCCATGCCGTTCTGCCTGATCGCCGAGACCGTGCCCGAGGAGGTCAGGAACGCGATCAGCTTCCTGCCCGCCTCGGTTTCTTTCGAGCCGGCGACGATCGCGGCGGCGAACATCTGGATGAGCTGGACCTCCCTCGGGATTTCGCCCGCGTAGCTCAGGCCCTGGACGTGGATGAGCTCGCTCACCGGCTGAACGGCGAGCGCGGCCTCGCCTTTCACGACGAGGTCGGCCGACTGCGAGCCGCGCGGCATGACGCGGACCTTGATCTTGTCGGAGACCCCCAGCTTCGGGAACACCTCCTGCATGAGGAAGATCCCGCTCGTGCTCGCCGGCACCGCGACCAGGTTGGCGCCGATCAGCGCCTGCCTGAAGCCTTCGATCGTGCTCACATCGGGCTTCTTCGCGCCCGCCCTCACCGCGACGCCGATGGCGGCGGTGGCGAGGTCGGCGTCGGTTCCCGCGGCGATGCGGCCTTCCTTCATGAGCTCGCTCAGTCCCTCGCGGGACATGATGACGACGTCGACCGCGACGCCGCGCGCAAGCTGCGCCGCGATCGTCTCCGGCCCCTTGCCCTGCGAGGCGCCCGAGAGCGTGGTCACCTTGAGGCCGGTGCCCTTCTCGAATTCAGGAAGGACCTGCCGGTAGGCGGTCGAAAAGCCGCCCGAGATCATCACTTTCAATTGCGCGGCTGCCGCCATCGGAAAGAGAAGAAGCAGGGAAAACAGAATTCCGGGAACGACGCCCACACTATTTTTTCCGGCCGAATTTGCCGACGAGCTTCGCCTTCGCGATCGTGTTGCCGTTCACCATGTAGCCGGCGAGCGAGGCGGTGCCCCCGCTCGGGTCGAGCTTGTCGACCTTGAGCGCGTAGAGCGTGAAGACGTAGCGGTGCGGCTTGTCGCCCACTGGCGGGCACGGGCCGCCCCAGCCGGGGCCGCCGAAGTCGGTGTTGACGTGCACCGCGCCCGCGGGAAGCCCCGAGCCGTCCGCCCTGCCCGCGTCCTTGGCGAGCTCGGTGACGCTCGCGGGAATGTTCAGCACCAGCCAGTGCCACCAGCCGGCGCCGCCGGTGGGCGCATCGGGATCGTGGCAAAGAAGCGCGAAGCTCTTCGTGCCCTCGGGCGCGCCCGACCACACGAGCGCGGGCGAGAGGTTCTGCCCGGTGCAGCCGAAGCTGTTGAAGACGTGCTCCATGCCGATCGTGCCTTCGCTGCGGAAATTCGGGCTTTTCAGGGTGAAAGCGCCCTTCCTTTTCTTCGCCATGGTTCTCTCCTTAGTTGTCCGGCAGCGTGAAGAGCTCGTGCTCGACGGTCACGCCCTTCAGCCGGTGCTTGCCCACCGAGACGAGCTTCCCGGTATAGGCGGCGGCGAAGGCGCCCGAGGCGAGCACGAGCTTGCCGAGGTCCTTGGTCATGGATTCGACGCGCGCCGCCTCGTTCGCGGCGGGCCCGATGACGGTGAACTCCAGCCGCTGCGGAATCCCGATGTTGCCGTAGGTGACGCTGCCCAGGTGCAGCCCGATGCCGAACTTGAGCGGCGGGGCTTCCGGGTGTTGCTGGTTGACCGCGCGCACGCGCTCGAGGGCGAGCCGCGCCGCGGCGATCGCCTTCTCGCACGCCTGCGCGGTGCCGCCCGCGGTCGGAAAGATGGCGAGCGCCGCATCGCCGATGTAGCGCAGCACCTCGCCGCCGCTGTCGATCACCGAGCCCGCCATGCAGTAGAGGAACCGGTTGAGGTGCTGCAGGTAGGCCTCGCGCCCCATGCGCTCGGAGTTGGGCGTGGAGTCGCGCAGGTCGCAGAACCAGATGACCGCGTCGATGTGCTCGCCGTCGCCCAGCTTGACGAGGCCTTCGAGCACGCGGCTGCCGGTGTTGTGGCCGAGGTAAGTCTCGAGGAGCCCCGAGGCAACGCGTCGCTGCGCGTGCACCTCGAAAAGGCGCGCGAGCATGGGCATCACCTCGTAGATCTGGCCGAGCTGCGCGGCGCTGAAGCCACCCTTCGCGAACGAGGTCATCGACATCACGTTGATCTGGCCGTCCGAGAAGCGGAACGGCATCGCGACGTAATCAGTGGCGCCTTCCTTGTGCAGGTCGCGCACCACGGGGAAGTCGAGCTTGGCGCCCGCCTCCTCGATCCGGCGCCGCACGCCGCCCGCGCCGCGGATGATCTGGGCGAACGGGCTGTCGGCGAAGCGCGGCGTGGTGAGGATGTCGTGCGGCTCGTGCACGACGCGGATACCGGGCGTGTCGGCGCGCCACACCAGCACGGTCGCGAAGATCTGCGGGTGCAGCGTCGGCATGATGACCGTGCTGCGCTCGACCGGGTAGCCGGCGCCGCGCAGGAAAAGCAGGAACTGCTCGGCCAGCTCCGCGCTCGAGCCCGCCTTCCACGCGTCCTTGAGCAACCAGGCTGCCAGCGGATTGCCGTGCGCGCCGGGCGCCGCGGCAAGGAACGGCACCTCGTCGTCGCCCTCGTAGAGCGCCGAGACCTTGCCGCGATAGAACGAGAGGTGTCCGCGGATTCTCTCGGCCTCCGGGAACGGCTCCTCGTAGGCCCAGGCGATGTTCTCGACCGTCTTGCCGTTCGCCTCGAGCGACCAGTAGCTCGCATTCCCCTTGAACGGGCAGTGCGTGTGATGGTCGGTCTTGCGCAGCAGATCCATGCGCACGTCCTCGGCCGGGATGTAGTACGCCGGCGGCAGCCGCGTCTCGCGCAGGATGAGCGCGCGCGTCGAATCGGCGAGCCAGGCGCCGTCGAACTCGATCCGCACGCGCTTCGCGCACGGCTCGTAGCTTAGCGTATAGCCCTCTTCAGCCATGACCCGGCGCCGCGCAAAGCGGCGGCAGCACCTTGCTGATCGATTCGTTGAAAACCGCGTCGGCGATGTCGTCGAACGGCGTAGGCTCGGCGTTGACGATCACGATCCGCGCGCCTGCCTGCTTGGCCATCGGCACCGCGCCCGCGACCGGATAGACCTGCAGGCTCGTGCCGACCGCAATCAGGACATCGGCCTCGGCCGCCGAGCGCAGCGCGCGGTCGATCACCTCCGGAACGAGGTTCTGACCGAAGGAAATCGTCGCGCTCTTGAGAATGCCGCCGCAGTCGCGACACGGCGGATCGGCCTCGCCCGCGCGCACCCGGTCGAGCGCCTTCTGCATCGGCGCGGTCATGCCGCACTCCATGCACACCACCTTGCGCATCGTGCCGTGCACTTCAATCACCTTATCGGCTGAGTTGCCCGCCTGCTGGTGCAGCTCGTCGATGTTCTGCGTGATGAGCGCATGCAGCTTGCCGCGCTTCTCCAGCTCGACGAGCGCGTGGTGGCCGGCGTTCGGCTTCGCGCTCCAGGCGGTATGGTCCATGCGCGCCTTCCACGAGGCCTTGCGCACCTCGGGATCCGCCATGTAGTAGTGGATGTTGGAGAGCTTCTCCGCCATCGGGTTTTTGGTCCAGACGCCCTGCGGCCCGCGGAAGTCCGGGATGCCCGAGTCGGTGGAGATGCCCGCGCCGGTCAGCGCGACGACGCGTTTTGCCTGATCGACCCAGCGACGGACCTGATCCATGCTCGCCATGCGCAATGATAGCCTCGGCATGCAGCTCGGATTCATCCCTGACCGCGTGGCTGCCGATGGCAATGCCTTCCTGCTCCTCGCGCCCGGCCCCGCGATCGGCTTGCTGGCCCTGCGACCCCTGCTGAAACCCTAGAGGATCGACAGCCCGCCGTCGACGGCGAGAACCGCGCCGGTGACGAAGCTCGCCTCCTCCGAGGCGAGCCAAAGGATCGGCCAGGCGATCTCCTCCGGCGAGGCCCACCGGGCGAGGAGCGAGTTGTCGCTCCGGGCGTTCTTTTTCTCGCCTCGCTTGCGATGAAAGTCGGTGTAGGTCGAGCCGGGGCAGACCGCGTTGGCGCGAATGCCGTGCGCCGCCTCCTCGTGAGCGACCGTGCGCGCAAGCGCGATGAGCCCTGCCTTGGTCGCGTCGTAGATGGCCATCCCCTTGCGGCCCTTGAGCGCGTAGCAGGAGGACACATTGACGATGGCGCCCTTTCCGGATTTCCTCAGCGCCGGCATCGCCGCGCGGCAGAACGCGGCCGCGCCGACGAGATTGACCTGAAGGACGTTGTGCCACTCCTCGGGCGTCGCTGCTGCGACGGCGGAGTAATTCCGTTCCGCCGCGTTGTTGACGAGAATGTCGAGCCGGCCGAACGTCCTTATTGCCAGTGCGACGGCCGCGCCCGCTACCGCCGGGTCGGCGACGTCACCTACGCAGAGGGGAGCTTTTGATTTGAATTTCGCACGGTCGACCAGCACGACCCTCGCGCCCTCGTCCGAAAACACCCGCGCCGTGGCCGCCCCGATTCCGGCGCCGCCGCCGGTGATGAGCGCAACCTTACCCTTCAGCCGATTGGCCACCCGCTAGTCCTGGAACGGCAGCTTTGCGTCCTTCACGATCTGCTTGAAGCGGGCGATGTCGGCGCGGTACTTGGCGTCGAACTCCGAGGGCGTGCTGCCGACGACCTCGTTGCCGGTCGATTCCACACGCTGCTTCACCTCGGCGGTCTGCACGGCGCGCGCCGCCTCGCGCTGCAGGCGCGCGATGATCTCGCGCGGCGTGCCGGCCGGCGCGAAGAGGCCGTGCCAGCTCGTCAGGTCGTAGCCCGCGAGGCCGTTCTCCTCCATCGTCGGCAGATCGGGCAGCGCGCGCGAGCGCTTCGCGGCGGTGATCGCAAGCGGCTTGAGGCGCCCGTTCTTGAACTGCGAGAGCGCCGACTGCATCGAGACGATCGCCACGTCGACTTCGCCCGCGAGGAGCGCCTGGAACATCGGCCCCTGCCCCTTGTACGGGATGGGCAGCATGTCGGTACCCGTCATCGTCTTCAGCATTTCCATGCCGAGCTGAAGCGGGTCGGCGACGCCGGAAGAGCCAAAGTTGAGCTTGCCGGGCTCGGCCTTCGCGCGCGCGACGAGATCCTTCACGGTCTGCACGTTCGCCTTGGGATTGGCGGCGAGGACGAGCGTGGTCGACACGATCTGGCTCACGGGGACGAGGTCCTTTTCCGCGTCGAACGACAGCTTTCGATAGAGCGCCGGCGCGATGGCGATGCTGATCGGCGAATAGAGGATCGTGTAGCCGTCGGGCGCCGCGTGCGCGACCGAGCCCATGCCGAGAAAGCCGCTCGCGCCGGCGCGGTTCTCGATCACGACCGGCTGGCCAAGGCCTTCAGCCATCTTCGGCCCGATCAGGCGCGCCATCGCGTCCACGGGGCCGCCCGCCGCGAACGGCACGACCATGATGACATTGCGCGTCGGGTACTCCTGCGCGAGCGCCATTCCCGGCAGCAGGCCGCACAGCAGCAGAATAAAGACCGCTCTTCTCATCACAAGGCTCCTCCGGTTACGCTGGCGACGTCGTACGAATAGATCCAATCGGCCCGCTGGATGGCGGCGCCCGGCTTGAACCACTGGTTGAAGAGATAGCCGAGATCGCGCCGCAATTGCGCGAGCGGCGAGATCACCTGGCAGATGTCGGCGCGCGCGCGCGAGCCGAGCTGGACTTGCGTCGTGCGCTCTCGCCGGAGCGATTCATAGCTCTTGAGGGCGGAGGGAACATCCGCGGCATTTCTTTTCAAAACGCCGGCGAGCACGTAGGCGTCCTCCATCGCCATCGCGCCGCCCTGCGCGAGGAAGGGCAGCATCGGATGCGCCGCGTCGCCAAGGAGCGTGATGCGCCCGTCGCTCCAGCGCGGCAGCGGATCGCGATCGAGGATCGCCCACTTGTAGCAACGCTCGGTCGCATCGAGCAGCGTGAGCAGCGACGGGTGCCAGCCCGCGAAGGCGGCGAGCATCTCCCGCTTGTCGCCCTCGACCGACCACGATTCCTCGGCCCAGAGATCGGTGACGCGATGCGCGATCCAGTTCACGAGCCGGTTCGGGCGCACGTAGTAGTGCACGATGCAGCCGCCCGGGCCCATCCAGTTGAGCGAGTCGGGCGGTATGAGGCCCGCCGGCAGCCGGCTCGCGTCGACCTGCCCGCGCCAGCAGATGACGCCGGTGAAGCGTGGCTTGGCCTGCCCGGCAAGGCGCTGGCGGACGAGCGAATGCACGCCGTCCGCGCCGACGACCACGTCGCACTCGATCCCGCTGCCGTCGGCGAAGCGCACGCCTGCGGAATTTGCGCCCGATTCCACGCCGGCGCAGCGCGCGCCAAGCCGGATCGCTTCCGGCGGCAGCGCCTTGCGCAAGTGCGCGTGCAGGTCGGAGCGCTGTACCTGGTAGAACGCCGCGCCGAAGCGCTCTAGGCACGTCGTGCGGGTCGCGGATTTGAAGAGGACGCGCCCGCTCTTCCAGTTTCGTCCCACGTGATGCTCCGGCATGGCGCCGAATTCGGCGAGCCCCTGCTCGAGGCCGAGCGCGCGCAGAACCTTGACCGCATTCGGC
>DATAID010000097.1:0-16005 GCA_036262835.1 Burkholderiales bacterium
AGTCCGCCGTCTTGATGACGTCGAGGTTGTGCTCGATCACCACGATGGTGTTGCCGGCGTCGCGCAGCCGGCCGAGCACCTCGAGCAGCAGCTTGATGTCGTGGAAGTGCAGGCCGGTGGTCGGCTCGTCGAGGATATAGAGCGTGCGGCCCGTGTCGCGCTTCGAGAGCTCGAGCGCGAGCTTCACGCGCTGCGCTTCGCCGCCGGAGAGCGTGGTCGCCGGCTGGCCGAGGCGCACATAACCCAATCCGACGTCGATCAATGTCTGCAGCTTCCGCGCGACGGCGGGCACGGCCGAGAAGAGCTCCAGCGCCTCGGTGACCGTCATCTCCAGAACTTCATGGATGTTGCGGCCCTTGTAACGAACCTCGAGCGTCTCGCGGTTGTAGCGTTTCCCGTGGCACACGTCGCACGACACATAGATGTCGGCAAGGAAATGCATCTCCACCTTGATCAACCCGTCGCGCTGGCACGCTTCGCAGCGTCCGCCTTTCACGTTGAAGGAAAAGCGGCCGGCGTCGTATCCCCGCTGCCGCGCCTCGGGCACGCCGGCAAACAGCTCGCGGATCGGCGTGAAGAGCCCCGTATAGGTCGCCGGGTTCGAGCGCGGCGTCCGGCCGATCGGGCTCTGGTCGACGCTGATTACCTTGTCGAGCTGCTCAAGGCCGCCCAATGAATCGTGCGGCGCCGGCTCGGCGCTCGAGCCGTAGAGCACCCGGGCAGCCGCCGCGTACAACGTGTCGTTAATGAGCGTGGACTTCCCCGAGCCGGAAACCCCGGTCACACACACAAAGAGACCGAGCGGCAAGGCGAAATCGACGTTCTTCAGGTTGTGGCCTCTCGCGCCGCGCACTACGAGGCGGCGTTCCGTCGGCCGGCGCCGTCGCGCCGGCACGGGGATGGAAAGGCCGCCGGAAAGGTATTGACCGGTAAGCGAGCGATCGTTCCGCAGGATGTCGTCGAGGCTGCCTTGGGCGATCACCTGGCCGCCCGCTTCGCCGGCGCCCGGGCCCATGTCGACGACGTAATCGGCCGCGCGGATTGCCTCCTCGTCGTGCTCCACCACAATCACCGAATTGCCGAGATCGCGCAGGCGCTTCAATGTCTCGATGAGGCGCGTGTTGTCGCGCTGATGCAGGCCGATCGACGGCTCATCGAGGACGTACATCACGCCGGTGAGGCCGGAGCCAATCTTGCTCGCGAGACGAATCCGCTGCGCCTCGCCGCCGGACAGCGTCTCGGCGGAGCGCTCGAGCGAGAGGTAGTCGAGCCCCACGTTGACCAGGAACTCCAGGCGATTCGCCACTTCGCGCACGATGCGCTCGGCGATCTGCGCTTTTGCGCCTTGCAGGGTCAGGGTGCGGAAGAAGTCGAGCGTCTGGCGCAGCGGCCAGCGCGAGATGTCGTAGAGCGTCGCGTCGGCGAGGCGCACATGGCGAGCCTCGCGCCGCAGCCGGGCGCCGCCGCATTCCGGGCACGTCTGCCGGTTGATGAGCTTGGCGAGCTCCTCGCGCACCACCGCGGAGTCGGTCTCGCGATAGCGTCGCTCGAGGCTCGGCACGATGCCTTCGAACGGATGCTCCTTCACGCTGGCGCGGCCCTGCTCGGCGGCGTAGCGGAAGGCAACCTTCTCCTTGCCCGAGCCATAAAGAATCATCTTCTGCACCGCGTCCTCGAGCATCTCCCACGGCTGCTCGAGATCGAAGCGATAGTGCCGCGCGAGCGCCTGGAGCATCGCGTAGTAGAAATGGTTGCGGCGGTCCCAGCCGCGGATCGCGCCGCTCGCGAGCGACAGGTTCGGATGCGCGACGACCCGCTTGGGATCGAAGAACTCGACGCTGCCCAGGCCGTCGCAGCGCGGGCACGCGCCGAGCGGGTTGTTGAACGAAAAAAGGCGCGGCTCGAGCTCGGGCAGCGCGTAGTCGCAGAGCGGGCAGGAAAAGCGCGACGAGAACAGCTTCTGCTTTTTCGTCTCGGTCTCGAAAACGATGACCTTGCCGTCGGAGAGCCGCAGCGCCGTTTCCAGCGATTCGGCGAGGCGCTGCTTGATCTCCGGCCGCACGCTCAGGCGATCGACCACCACCTCGATCGAGTGCTTGCTCTGCCTGGGCAGCCGCGGCGCGGCCTCGAGCTCGTGGATCGCGCCGTCCACGCGCACGCGCGTGAAGCCCTGGGCGCGCAGCGCCTCGAAAAGCTCCGCGTGCTCGCCCTTGCGCGCGGCCACCACTGGCGCGAGCACCACGACGCGCGTGTCGGCCGCGAGCGCGAGCACCTGGTCGACCATCTGAGCGACGCTCTGCGCGGTGAGCGCGATCGCGTGCTCGGGGCAGTAGGGAACCCCGACGCGCGCGAAAAGTAGGCGCAGGTAGTCGTGGATCTCGGTGACCGTGCCGACCGTCGAGCGCGGATTGTGGCTCGCGGCTTTCTGCTCGATCGCGATCGCGGGCGAGAGGCCTTCGATCAGGTCGACGTCGGGCTTTTCCATGAGCTCGAGGAACTGGCGCGCATAGGCCGAGAGCGACTCGACGTAGCGGCGCTGGCCCTCGGCGTAGAGCGTGTCGAAGGCGAGCGAGGACTTGCCCGAGCCCGAGAGCCCGGTGATCACGACGAGCCGCTCGCGCGGCAGATCGAGGCTCAGGTTCTTGAGGTTGTGCGTGCGCGCGCCGCGGATGCGGATTTTTTCCAAGTGCCGAGAAAGAAAAGGGAAACTTGCTACTATAGCCGCTTCACTCTGCGTCTCTCCACTCTTTTCCACTTGCGTCAACCGGGAAGAGGGCTGGACGTTGTATATTCATACAGTAGCGATCAGCTCAAAAGGGGATCGACATGGCATCCGTCAACAAAGTCATCATCGTAGGCAACCTCGGTCGGGATCCGGAGACACGCTATCTGCCCTCGGGCGAGGCGGTTACCAACATCAGCGTCGCCACGACCGACACCTGGAAGGACAAGGCCACCGGCGAAAAGAAAGAAGCCACTGAGTGGCACCGCGTCAGCTTTTTCGGAAAGCTCGCCGAGATCGCCGGCGAATACCTCAAGAAGGGCTCGCAGGTCTACGTCGAAGGCAGCCTGCGCACGCGCAAGTACCAGGACAAGGAGACCGGCAAGGACCGCTACAGCACCGAGATCCGGGCCGATCGCATGCAGATGCTGGGATCGAGGGCAGGCGCGGGCGAGCCAAGAGAGGGCGTGCGCGAGCCGATGGCGCCCAAGGGTGAGGGCGCAGCGAAACCTGCGGCGGCGAAGAAGCCGGCCGGCAAGTTTGACGACATGGAAGACGATATCCCGTTCTGAATCAGCGATATAATGCGCCTATGCCGATCTACGAATACAAGTGCGCCGCCTGCGGCCACCAGGAGGAGCACCTGCAGAAGGTGAGCGAGAAGCCGCTCTCCAAGTGCCCCTCCTGCGGCAAGAAGAAATACAAAAAACAGCTCTCCGCGGCCGGCTTTCAGCTGAAAGGCTCCGGGTGGTACGCGACCGACTTCAAGTCCTCCGGAAAAAAAGCGGACGAGAAAAAGACGGAAACCAAGACCGAGACGAAAACGGAGTCGAAACCGGAGAAGAAGTCCGAGCCTACCAAGCCCGACTCCAAAGCGGCTTCCACCGCGACGACCAATTAACCCTCAAGGGGCGCGGGACTGGCCCGGTCGAGTGCGACCGGGCTTTTTTGTCGCCACACCATGAAGAAATACCTCATCACCGGGCTGCTCATCTGGATTCCGCTCGTCATCACCATCTGGGTGCTCAAGCTCGGCGTGGACGCCCTGGACAAGGTGGTGCTGCTCGTGCCGCGCGAATGGCGGCCCGAATCGACGGTCGGCTTCCACATCTATGGCCTGGGCGTGGTGATCACCGTTGCGATCGTGCTTCTGACCGGGGTCTTCGCGACCAACTTCTTCGGCGCGCAGCTCGTCGCTCTCTGGCATGACGTCCTGCACCGCATTCCGGTCGTGCGCTCGATCTACTCGAGCGTCAAGCAGATCTCCGACACGCTCTTTTCCTCCACCGGGCAGGCCTTTCGCAAGGCGCTGCTCGTGCAGTGGCCGATTTCCGGCACCTGGACGATCGCCTTTCTCACCGGCACCCCGGGCGGCGAAGTGGCGAGCCACCTGCAGGGCGACTACCTGAGCGTGTACGTGCCTACGACGCCGAACCCGACCGGCGGCTATTTCGTCGTGGTCGCGCGCAAGGACGTGATCGAGCTCGAGATGAGCGTGGACGAGGCGCTCAAGTACATCATCTCGATGGGTGTCGCGCCGCCGAACGGAAAGCACGGCAAGAACGGCAAGCACACCGCATGAGCCTCAGAAGCCACTATTGCGGCGAGCTTTCCGCCGCCCTCATCGGCAAGACCGTCACGCTCTCGGGCTGGGCGCATCGCAGGCGGGATCACGGCGGGGTGATCTTCATCGACCTGCGCGACCGTGAAGGCATGGCGCAGGTAGTGTGCGACCCGGACCGGCCCGAGGCCTTCCGGCTCGCCGATCGGGTGCGCGGCGAATTCGTGCTCAGAATCACCGGCGCGGTGCGCGCCCGGCCTGCCGGCACGGTGAACCCGAATTTGAAGTCGGGCGAGGTCGAGGTGCTCGCCCACGAAGTCGAGATCCTCAACCCCTCGGTGCCGCCGCCCTTCCAGCTCGACGAGGACAATCTCTCCGAGACGGTCCGGCTCGAGCACCGCATCCTCGATCTGCGGCGCGACTTCATGCAGAAGAACCTGCGCCTGCGCCACGCCGCGGCGCGCGCCGCGCGCGGCTTTCTCGACGGCCAGGGCTTCATCGACATCGAGACGCCGTTCCTCTACAAATCCACGCCCGAGGGCGCGCGCGAGTTTCTCGTGCCTTCGCGCCTGAACGACGGCCAGTTCTACGCGCTGCCCCAGTCGCCGCAGATCTTCAAGCAGCTGCTGATGATCGCGGGCTATGACCGCTACTACCAGATCGTGCGCTGCTTCCGCGACGAGGACCTGCGCGCCGACCGCCAGCCCGAGTTCACGCAGATCGACATCGAGACCTCGTTCCTCGGCGAGACCGAGATCCGGGCGCTGATGGAGGCGCTCACGCGCCACATGTTCAAGGAGGCGCTCGGGGTCGAGCTGCCCGAGCCGTTCCCGATCATGGCCTACGAGGACGCCATGCGCGACTACGGCGTCGACAAGCCGGACCTGCGCGTGCCGCTCAAGCTCGTCGAGCTGACCGACGTCATGAAGGATGTCGAGTTCAAGGTGTTCTCGGCACCGGCGAACGCGGCCGGCGGCCGGGTCGTCGCCCTGTGCATTCCCGGCGGCGGGGCGCTGACGCGCAGCGAGATCGACGGCTATACCGATTTCGTGCGCGGCCATGGCGCCAAGGGCCTCGCCTGGATCAAGGTGAACGACGCCGGCAAAGGCGCCGAAGGCCTGCAATCGCCGATCGTGAAGAACCTGCACGCCAGGGCGCTCGGCGCGATTCTCGAAAGAACCGGCGCGAAGAACGGCGACCTGATTTTCTTCGGCGCGGACAAGGCCGAAGGCTGCAACGCCTGCATGGGCGCGCTCAGGCAGAGAATCGGCCACGAGCGCGGCCTTGCGCAAAAAGGCTGGCGTCCGCTCTGGGTCGTCGACTTCCCGATGTTCGAGTTCGACGAGGAATCGAAGGCCTGGAAGGCGCGCCACCATCCCTTTACGAGCCCGAAGGACGGCCACGAGGCCTTCATGGAAGCCGAGCCCGCCAAGGCCTATGCGAAGGCCTATGACCTCGTCCTGAACGGCTGGGAGATCGCCGGCGGCTCGGTGCGGATTCACCGCCAGGAGATCCAGGAACGGGTGTTCAACGCCTTGAAGATCGGCAAGGAAGAGCAGCAGGCGAAGTTCGGCTTTCTCTTGAACGCGCTTCAGTACGGTGCGCCGCCGCACGGCGGCATCGCCTTCGGCTTCGACCGCATGGTGGCGCTGATGGCGGGCGTCGAGGCGATCCGCGACGTGATCGCCTTCCCCAAGACGCAGCGCGGCCAGGACATGCTCACCGGCGCACCCTCGGCCGCGACCGAGCGCCAGCTGCGCGAGCTGCATATCCGGCTTCGCAACCCCGCGCCGCAGTGAGGCGGCTCGCCGCCTTTCTCTTTCTTGCTTTTTGCGTCGCCGCCTTCGGCTTGTCCGAAGGCATCGCGAAAAAAGAGCTCCCCGACCAAGCGCTTGAAACGATCGCGCTGATCAAAAAGGGCGGGCCGTTTCCCTACGCTCGGGACGGCGCGACTTTCAGCAACCGGGAAAAGCAGCTGCCCGCCCGGGAGCGAGGCTGGTACCGCGAGTACACGGTGAAAACGCCCGGGGCGAGGGACCGCGGGGCGCGCAGGATCGTCGCGGGCCGCGATGGTACGCTGTACTACACCGACGACCACTATCAAACCTTCCGGCGCATCCTCGAATAGATGAGCAAGCTCCTCGCGCGCTTGAGCGACGCCGCCAAGTCGGGTGTCTATGCCGCCCCGCACGCCGGGGACATTCTCGATGCGACGCGCGGCAGCGACCTGCAGGTCGTGCGGATCGACCTCGCGGGTGTCGCCGAGAAGGGCGCGCTGCTCGACCGGATCTCCGCCGCACTGCAGTTTCCGGGCTGGTTCGGACGGAATTGGGACGCGCTCGAGGACTGTCTCTCCGATCTTTCCTGGTCGAGGGCGCGCGGCCACGTGCTGCTCTTCGAGAACGGGAAGCTAAGCGCGCCCGATTCAAAGATGCTCATCGAAATCCTCGGCGCGGCCGCTGCGCGCTGGCGCGGCAAGGATCGTTCGTTCTTCGCTGTCTTCCTGGGCGATGCGGCGGAGCTGGCGTCGCTCTACCGCCCCAGAAAGTGAAGCCGAAGCATCCCGTTTCGGTATTGGTGCTCCTCCACACCCCGGCGCTCGAGGTCCTGCTCCTCGAGCGCGTCGTGCGCGCCGGCTGGTGGCAGTCGGTGACCGGATCGCTCGATGCGCCGGGAGAGCCGCTCGAGGACGCCGCGCTTCGTGAAGTTGGGGAGGAAACCGGGGTCCGGGCGGACCCCGGCGCGCTCAAGCGGTGGAACCTCGTCTATACCTTTGAAATCTATCCCCAGTGGCGTCACCGCTTCGTCGCCGGCACGACCCATAATACGGAGCACGTGTTCAGCCTCGAGCTTCCCGGCAAGGTCGATGTCGCGCTCGCGCCCGAGGAGCACCGGGCGAGCCGCTGGCTGCCGTGGCGCGAGGCCGCGGCGGAGTGCTTTTCATGGTCCAACCGAGACGCGATCCGAATCCTGGGCGAGCGATCGCTCTGAGCGCGCTGCTGCTCGCCGCCGCCCATGCGCGCGCGGCCGAGGGCCTGAGCGTCGAGACGATCCGCCGCGGCGATGCGCTCGAGATCGCCTGCCGCGCCGAGCTCGAAGCGCCGGTCGCCCTGGTGTGGGACACGCTCACCGACTACGACCGCCTCGCCGAGTTCATCCCGGGCATGCGCCGCAGCCGCGTGCTCGAGCGGCGCGGGCCGGCCGTCGTGGTCGAGCAGTCGGGCGAGGCGCGCTTCCTTTTCTTCTCGATTCCGATCGAGGTGACGCTCGCCACGCTCGAGCAGCCGCCGCGCTCGATCGAGGCGAGCATGCTGAAGGGGAACCTGAAGCGCCTGCAGGGCACCTATCGCATCGAGCCGCGCAGCGGCGGGCTCGTGCGGCTCACCTGGACGGGCACGATCGAGGCGCTCTCGCTGCCGCCGCTCCTCGGAGAGATGCTCCTGCGCGCGAGCATCGAGGACCAGTTCCGCGGCATGGTGCGGGAGATCGAGAGGCGCGCGGCGGCGAGCGGCGACCGCGGGGCGGGCAAATGAGGCGCGCGCTCGGCGCAGCGATCGCGCTGCTCGCGCTGGGCGGCTGCGCCACGCTCGAGCCGTTCGGCTCGCACCTCGCCTCGCCGTCGCCGCAGGTGCGCGAGTGCGCCGAATGGTATCGCCAGCTCGACGAGCGCACCGACGCGGCGGGCGTGCGCGATGCACAGGATGCGCGCGTCGCCGGATTCCCCTACCTGCGCGCCAACCGGCTGCTCGCCGCGATGCGCGCCGATGCAAGGAGCGAGCGGGCGCAGGAGGCGCTCGGCGAGCGCATGCTGCAGCTCGACCTGGAGGCGCGCCGCTTCGAGCTGCGCAATCTTCCGCCTGCCCCCATGGCGGAGGAGCGGGAGAGGCGCGGCGCATTCGATCCCGGCCCTGCGTTCGAGCGCACGATCTCCTGCGGGCGGCTGTTGCAGCAGCTCGATTTCGCGAAGCCCGCCTCGCGTGCGGCCATGCTCGAGCGCGCCGCGGTCCCCGACGACTACCTCCTCGCCGAGCGCGTCATCGGCCTTTACGCGCTCACGCGCATCCCCTTTGCGCGCGGGGTGCGGCGCTATGAGGCCGAGATGCGCGACGCATTCGAGCGCCCGCGCGCGACCCCCGCGGGCGCGACGCTCCTTCGCTACGCGCCGCCGCCGCTCGGCTGGCCGATGACGCGCTCGCGCGCCGAGACCATCCTGTCGGTGAGCTCCGGGAACGCGCTCGGCATTCCCGAGCCCACCGAGGCGGATTTGCGCGACCTGCTGCGCGCCTATGCGCCGAGCTTCGAAGTCGAGGTGCAGGGCGACTACGACCACTTTGGCGAATTGCGCTGGTTGCGAGGCGAGGCCTCGCCGAGCGTGGATGCGGCCCATCTCGCCGTCTATGCGCATCCGGCCTGGACGCGCTATCGCGGCAAGACGCTGCTGCAGCTGGTCTACACGATCTGGTTTCCCGAGCGCCCGCCCGCAAGCGACGGCGACCTGCTCGCGGGCAAGCTCGACGGCTTCATCTGGCGCGTGACGCTCGCGCCGGACGGAGAGCCGATCCTCTTCGATTCCATCCATCCCTGCGGCTGCTTCCATCTTTTCTTTCCCACGCCCCGGGCGCGGGCGCGGCCGGCGCCCGACGATCTGCAGGAATGGGCGTTCGCGCCTCAGGCGCTCCCGCGCTTCGCCGAGGGCGATCGGGCGCTGGTGCGCATCGCGACGCGTACGCACTACGCCGAGCGCGTCTCGAGGGTGCGCGGCACGGACAGCCTCGTCCAGTACGAGATCCGGCCTTACGGCGAGCTGCGCTCGCTGCAGCGACTGGATGGCGGGCGCTCGAGCGCATTCGGGCCGCAGGGCCTCGTGCCCGGCACCGAGCGCGCCGAGCGCTGGCTGTTCTGGCCGATGGGCATCCGCTCGGCGGGGGCGATGCGCCAATGGGGTCGGCACGCGACCGCGTTCGTCGGCCGCCGGCACTTCGACGATGCCGACCTCCTCGAGAAGCGCTTCGAGCTGGAGCTCGCGCCGCGATGAGCCGCAAGCTGCGCGTCGTCACGCTGAACATCCACAAGGGGCTCTCGCAGTTCAACACCCGCATGGTCATCCACGAGCTGCGCGAGGGGCTGCGCGCGCTCGCGCCCGACCTCGTGTTCCTGCAGGAGGTGCAGGGGCTAAACGAGCGGCACGCCCTGCGCTTCGCCGCCTGGCCGCTCACGCCGCAGCACGAGTTTCTCGCCGGCAGCGACTGGCTGCACGTCTACGGCCTGAATCGCGTGCACCAGTACGGCCATTACGGCAACGCGCTGCTGTCCCGCTTCCCGATCGTGTCCTCGGAGAACGCGGACGTCTCCGATCACCGCTTCGAGCGCCGCGGCATGCTGCACGTCGTGGTCCGGGTGCCGGGCTGGAAGCGCAACCTGCACTGCCTGTGCGTGCACTTGTCGCTGCACGAGCGCGGGCGGCGCCGGCAGCTCGACGCCATCGCGGCGCGCCTCGAGCAGTTCGTCGGCACGCGCACGCCCATGATCGTGGCGGGCGACTTCAACGACTGGCGCGGGCGGGCGACGCGCATCCTCGAGCAGAGCCTCGGCATGGCCGACGTCTCGGAGGCCGCCGGCGGCGGCCGGCACCGCACCTTTCCCAGCCTGCTGCCGATCCTGCGCCTCGACCGCATCTACGTGCGCGGCTTCGAGGTCGTGCGTTCCGACGTGCACCGCGGCGCGCCCTGGTCGCTGCTCTCCGATCACCTGGCGCTAAGCGCCGAGCTGGAGCTGGCGTGAGCCTCGGCGTCGCCTACCTCGAGGGCAACCGGCTCACGCTGCTCAGGAACGGCGAGCAGTATTTTCCCGCGCTCATCGAGGCGATCGACGCGGCGAAGGAGGAGATCTTCATCGAGGTGTACATCTTCGCCGACGACCAGACCGGGAGCCTGATCGCCGATGCGCTCGCCCGCGCCGCGGCGCGCGGGGTGCAGACGCATCTGCTCATCGACGGCTTCGGCGCGCACGATTTCGCGCCGCGCTTTCGCGAGGCGCTCGGGCGCGCGGGCGCCGAGGTGCTCGTCTTCCGGCCCTCGATCTGGCCGCGCGCGCTGCGCCGGATGCATACCGGCATGCGGCGCATGCACCGCAAGCTCGTGAGCATCGACGGCCGGATCGCTTTCGCGGGCGGCATCAACGTCATCGACGACTACGAGGAGGGCGCGCCGCGCCACCCGCGTTACGACTATGCGGTGCGCATCGAAGGGCCGCTCGCGGCAAGAGTGCGCGCCGAAACCGCGCGCATGTGGTGGCGCGTCGCCTGGGCGACCATCGGCCGGCGCTGGCCGGGCTTTCGCGCGCTCATGCGGCGCTCCGCGCACCGGCCGGGCCCGGCGGCGGGCGCGGGGAGCGGAACCCAGCGCGCGGCGCTCGTCGTGCGCGATACGCTGCGCCACCGCTACGACATCGAGCGCGCCTACATGGAGCTCATCTACAACGCGCGCGAGGAAGTGCTGATCGCGAACGCCTATTTCTTTCCGAGCCGCCGCTTCATGCGCGCGCTGGAGCACGCCGCGCGGCGCGGGGTGCGCGTGGTCCTGCTCCTGCAGGGCCGGGTCGAGTACATCCTGCAGCACTACGCGTCGCGCGCCCTCTACGGGCCGCTGCTTGCCGCCGGCATCCGCATCCACGAGTACCACCGCGCGCTCCTGCACGCGAAAGTGGCGGTGTTCGACCGGCGGGTGGCCTGCGTGGGCTCCTCCAACATCGACCCGTTCAGCCTTTTTTTCGCGCGCGAGGCGAACGTGTTCGTCGACGACGCCGACTTTGCCGGAGAGCTTTACGCGAGCCTCGTCGAAGCGATTGACCGCGGCTCGCACCCGGTGCCGCGCCGGCGCTGGATGCGCCTCGCGTTCCTGCTCAAGCTCAGGATCTGGGCGAGCTACAGCATCGCCCGGATAATCATTGCCTTCTTCGGCCTGGGCCGGCGACTCTAGACCGGCCCGCCGGGGTTCCTGCGGCGGAACATGCCCCAGCCTTCCATCGTCATGACGGTCTCGCCGCGCTGGTTCACCGCCTCCCACTTCGAATGGAGCAGGCCGATGTCCGGCTTGCTCGCCGAGGCGCGCGCGGCGGTGGTGTCCCGGTAGTAGGTGAGGGTGTCGCCCGCGCGCACCGGCGCGAGCCAGCGGATGCTGTCCAGGCCGGGCGAGCCGAGGCTTGCCGAGCGGTTCACGTATTTGTCGACCATCAGGCGCATCGCCATGCAGCAGGTGTGCCAGCCGCTCGCGATCAGGCCGCCGAAAAAGGATTTCTTCGCCGCTTCCGGATCGACGTGGAAAGGCTGCGGGTCGAACTGGCGCGCGAAGGCGATGATGTCCGCCTCGGTGAAGGTGTGCGTGCCGATCTCGACACGGCCGCTTTCGCGCAGGTCTTCCCAGTAAAGCAGCTCGGGCATCAGTTCTCCTCGGGCGCCTTGCGCTCGTAGGCGCGCACGCGCTCGCGCAGCTCCTCCGGCAGGGGCGCGGGCTTCATGGTCGCGATGTCGACATTCACATAGACGAGCTCGGCCGCGATCAAAGGCGCCTCGCGCACGATCTCGAAGGCGTAGGTCATGCTGCTGCGGCCGAGCCTCGCGACGCGGCAGTACACGGCGAGCTCGTCGTCGTAGCGCGCCGAGCCCAGATACTCGACGGTGGCCTTGCGCAAAAAAATGTCGTTCGAGTACTTCTTCAGGTAGCCCTCGGGATATGCCACGCCGATCGCGCGCCAGTGCTCGGCGATCGTGGTATCGATGTAGGTGAGGTAGTGCGCGTTGAAGACGACCTTCTGCATGTCGACTTCGGCCCAGCGCACGCGCAGCCGGTGCACGCATTTGAAGTCGGAGTGCGAAGGCTGCGGCGCCATATTTTCGGAGTGTAATATGGGCCGCGCGATGGACGAGATCGTGGTCCGCAGCCTTGCGAAATGGCCGAACGTTCCCGATGTCTACGGCTGGCTGATGCTCGATCGGCGCGGCAACTGGCTCGTGCGCAGCAAGGGCGATGCGCAGCGCTTCGAGCGCATCGGCAACGCGGCCTTCAGGGAGTTCATCGCGCGCAACTACCAGCCGGACGCGCGCGGCTGCTGGTTCTTCCAGAACGGCCCGCAGCGCGTCTTCGTCAAGCTCGCCTACACGCCGCTGGTCGTGCACCACGAAGGCGAGTCGCTCATCGACCAGTGCGGGCGCGCATTTTCGGCCCGGGAGTTCGCGCTGGACGAGGAGGGCTCGGTGCTCGCCATTGGCGAAGCTGCGGGCGGCTCGGCGGTCGCCCTGGTGGATGACCGCGACATCGCGCGCTACGAGCCGCGCGCGGGAGAGATGGGGCGCTTGACGCGCGAGGAGGCGGCCAGGCGCTTCGGCTTCGTCGCCGACCCGGGACCCCCGGCCGGCGAAACAGGGGAGATTTGCCGGGTGTGAGCGGCCGAATCCTTGCGCCGCCGCAAAAACCTCTTTATAATCCGGCCTCTTTTTTGCACCCCCTGGGCGGCCCCGCGTGCAGGCAAGCGAGCCGCCCGGTTTGTTTCTGGAAACCGTAAAACAAGCGAAAAGATGCCTACCGTCAATCAGTTAATGCGCCACGGGCGTGGCGCCAAGCGCGCCAAATCGAAGGTGCCCGCGCTCGCCGGCTCGCCGCAAAAGCGGGGCGTCTGCACGCGCGTGTACACGACCACCCCGAAGAAGCCCAATTCGGCGCTGCGCAAGGTCGCGAAAGTGCGCCTCACCAACGGCTTCGAGGTGATCGGCTACATCGGCGGCGAAGGCCACAACCTGCAGGAGCACTCGGTGGTGCTCATCCGCGGCGGCCGCGTGAAGGACCTGCCCGGCGTGCGCTACCACATCGTGCGGGGGTCGCTCGACACGCAGGGCGTGAAGGACCGCAAGCAGGCGCGCTCGAAGTACGGCGCCAAGATGGCGAAGACGGCGTAAGCAGGAAGGAAAACGCAACATGCCCCGACGCAGAGAAGTCCCGAAGCGCGAGATCCTGCCCGACCCGAAGTTCAGCAACGTCGAGGTGGCGAAGTTCGTCAACGTGCTCATGACGCGCGGCAAGAAGTCCGTGGCCGAGTCGATCGTCTATGGCGCGCTCGACATGATCAAGACGAAATCCGGGAAAGACCCGATCGAGGTATTCGCGCAGGCGGTTCAGAACGTGAAGCCGATGGTCGAGGTGAAGAGCCGCCGCGTGGGCGGCGCGAACTACCAGGTGCCGGTGGAAGTGCGGCCGGTGCGGCGCGTGGCCCTGTCCATGCGCTGGATCCGCGAGGCGGCGCAGAAGCGCGGCGAGAAGTCGATGACCGCGCGCCTGGCCGGCGAGCTTGCCGAAGCGGCGGAGGGACGCGGCGGCGCAATGAAGAAGCGCGAGGAAGTGCACCGCATGGCGGAGGCCAACAAGGCCTTCTCGCACTACCGCTTCTAAGGACAACGGGAAAAAATGAACGTGGCCCGCAAGACCCCCATCGAACGCTATCGGAACATCGGCATCTCGGCGCATATCGACGCCGGGAAGACGACGACGACCGAGCGCATCCTCTTCTACACCGGCGTCAACCACAAGATCGGCGAGGTGCACGACGGCGCCGCCACCATGGACTGGATGGAGCAGGAGCAGGAGCGCGGCATCACCATCACCTCCGCGGCGACGACCTGCTTCTGGAAGGGAATGGATCTCTCCTATCCCGAGCACCGCATCAACATCATCGACACGCCGGGCCACGTCGACTTCACGATCGAGGTCGAGCGCTCGATGCGCGTGCTCGACGGCGCCTGCATGGTCTATGACGCGGTCGCGGGCGTTCAGCCGCAGTCCGAGACGGTGTGGCGCCAGGCGAACAAGTACCGCGTGCCGCGGCTCGCGTTCATCAACAAGATGGACCGTATCGGCGCCACCTTCTTCAAGTCCTACGACCACATCAAGACGCGCCTGAAGGGCAACCCGGTGCCGATCCAGATTCCGATCGGCCTGGAGGACAAGTTCGAGGGCGTGATCGATCTCGTCACGATGCAGGCGATCTACTGGGACGAGGCCTCGCAGGGCATGAAGTTCGAGAAAAAGCCCATCCCGGCCGAGCTCGCCGACGAGGCGAAGGAGTGGCACGGCAAGATGGTCGAGGCCGCGGCCGAGGCGAACGAAGAGCTCATGAACAAGTACCTCGAGTCGGGCGAGCTCACCGTCGAGGAGATCAAGAAAGGCCTGCGCCTGCGCACCATCTCGAACGAGATCGTGCCGATGCTGTGCGGAACCGCCTTCAAGAACAAGGGCGTGCAGGCGATGCTCGATGCGGTGATCGACTACCTGCCCTCGCCCGTGGACATCCTGCCGGTGAAGGGCGAGGACCACAGGGGCGAGCCCGCCTCGCGCAAGCCCGGGGACGAGGAGCCTTTCGCCGCGCTCGCGTTCAAGATCATGACCGACCCCTTCGTCGGCCAGCTCACCTTCGTGCGCGTGTATTCCGGCGTGCTCAACTCCGGCGACACGGTGCTCACCTCGATGAAGGGCCGCAAGGAGCGCATCGGGCGCCTCTTGCAGATGCACGCCAACGAGCGCGAGGAAATCAAGGAAGTGCGCGCCGGGGACATCGCGGCGGTCGTGGGCCTGAAGGACGTGATCACCGGCGAGACCATCAGCGATGTGAAGAACTCGATCACGCTCGAGAAGATGGAGTTCCCCGACCCCGTGATCTCGCAGGCGGTCGAGCCCAAGACCAAGGTCGACCAGGAAAAGATGGGCGTCGCGTTGAATCGCCTCGCGCAGGAAGACCCGTCCTTCCGCGTGCGCACCGACGAGGAATCCGGCCAGACGATCATCTCGGGCATGGGCGAGCTGCACCTGGAGATCATCGTCGACCGCATGAAGCGCGAATTCGGCGTGGAAGCCTCGGTCGGCAAGCCGCAGGTGGCGTATCGCGAAACCATGCGCAGATCGCTCGAGTCCGAGGGCAAGTTCGTCAAGCAATCGGGCGGCCGCGGCCAGTACGGCCACGTGTGGCTCAAGCTCGAGCCGCAACAGCCGGGCAAGGGCAACGAGTTCGTCGACGCGATCAAGGGCGGCCGCGTGCCGAAGGAATTCATTCCGGCGGTGAGGAAGGGCATCGACGAGGCGCTAAACGAAGGCGTGCTCGCCGGCTATCCGGTCGTCGACGTCAAGGCGACGCTTTTCGACGGGTCGTACCACGAGGTCGACTCGAACGAGAACGCGTTCAAGATGGCCGCGATCTTCGCGTTCAAGGACGGCATGCGCGCCGCGCAGCCGATCCTGCTCGAGCCGATCATGGCCGTGGAAGTGGAAACGCCCGAGGAGAAGATGGGTGACGTGATCGGCGACCTGTCGGGTCGCCGCGGCGTGATCCAGGGGATGGACGACCTGCCCGGCGGCAAGGCGGTGAAGGCCGAGGTGCCGCTCGGCGAGATGTTCGGCTACTCGACGACGCTGCGCTCGCTCACGCAGGGGCGCGCGACGTACACGATGGAGTTCAAGCACTACGCCGAGGCGCCGAAGAGCGTCGCGGATTCCATCATCAACAAGGACGACAAAGAGAAGAAATAAGGCAGGAGCTAAAACATGGCGAAAAGCAAATTCGAGAGAACCAAGCCGCACCTGAACGTGGGGACGATTGGCCACGTGGATCATGGCAAGACGACGCTGACGGCGGCGATGACGCACATTCTGGCGAAGAAGTTCGGGGGCGAGGCGAAGAACTA
>DATAID010000098.1:0-7980 GCA_036262835.1 Burkholderiales bacterium
GATGACGAGCGGGAACCAGCCGCCGTCGGCCACCTTGAGAAGCGTGGAGGAGAAGAAGGCAAGGTCGACCAGGACGAAAAAGCCGGTCGCAAAAATGCACAGCCACAGCGGATAGCGCCAGGCGAAGCGGATCACGAAGAAGGTGAGCAGCGTGTCGACGAGCATCGTGGCGGTCACCGCGATGCCGTACGCCGAGGCGAGGTTGGACGAGGAGCCGAAGCCGATCACCGCCACCAGCACGCTGGCGAGGAGCACCCAGTTCACCGCAGGCACGTAGATCTGGCCCCACTCGCGCGCCGAAGTCTGCACGACGCTCAAGCGCGGCAGGAAGCCGAGCTGGATCGCCTGGCGCGTCATCGAGTAGGCGCCCGTGATCACCGCCTGCGATGCGATGACGGCGGCGAGCGTCGCGAGCGCCACCATCGGGTAGAGCGCCCATTCGGGCAGGAGCAGGTAGAACGGGTTCTGCACGGCATCGGGCCGCGCGATGAGGAGCGCCCCCTGCCCGAAGTAGTTGAGGACGAGCGCGGGGGCGACCATGCCGAACCAGGCGATGCGGATGGGGCCTTTGCCGAGATGCCCCATGTCGGCGTAGAGCGCTTCGGCGCCGGTCACCGCAAGCACGACCGAGCCCAGCACGACGAACGACTCGGCGACGTGGCCGGCGAGAAAGCGAAGCGCATGCAGCGGATTGAGCGCCGCGAGCACCGCGGGCTCGATCATGATGCCGCGCACGCCCGCCGCGCCGATGGCGAGAAACCAGAGGAGCGTCACCGGCCCGAACAGCCGCCCGACGGTCGCGGTGCCGCGGTTCTGGAATGCGAAGAGCGCGACGATCACGCCTACCGAGATCGGCACCACGTAGGCCTTGAGCGCCGAGGTGCCGACTTGCAGCCCCTCCACCGCGCCCAGCACGGTGACCGCCGGGGTGAGCACCGCGTCGCCGTAGAAGAGCGACGCGCCGAAAATGCCGATGAGTGTGAGCGGCATGCGCCACTCCGGGTGGTCCTTCACCGCGCTCGTGGCGAGCGCGATCAGCGCCATGATGCCGCCCTCGCCGCGGTTGTCGGCCCGCATGATGAGCGCCACGTACTTGATCGAGACGACGACCATCAGCGACCAGAAGATCGTCGACAGGCCGCCCAGGATGTTGTTCGGCTCGAGCGGAATGCCGTGCTCCGGATTGAACGTCTCGCGCACGGCATACAGGGGGCTCGTGCCGATGTCGCCGAAGACGACCCCGAGGGCAAGCAGGCAAAGGCCGGCCGTCGTCGAGCGCGATTTATGCGGGTCTGCGGAGCTCAATTGGGCTTAGATTTCTACCTTGGTGCCCAACTCGATCACGCAGTTGGTGGGGATATTGTAGTAGTCCGCGGCCGTGCGCGCATTTCGCGCCATCGCGGCGAAAAGGTGCTCGCGCCAGGGCGCCATGCCGCCGGCGAGGCCCTCCCTCGGCACCACGGTTGCGCGGCTGAGAAAGAACGTAGTGTGCATCGGGTCAAGGTCGAGCCCGCAAGTCTTGCAGTGGGCAAGGCCCGCGGCGACATCGGGCGCGTCCATGAAGCCGAAGTTCATGCGCAAGCGCACGAATCCCTCCGCGAGCGGCTCGACCTCGATGCGCTCGGCCTCGGGCACGGTCGGCTGCGCGCGGGTCACGACCGTGAGAAAGACCACGCGCTCATGCAGCACCTTGTTGTGCTTGAGATTGTGCAGGAACGCGCTCGGCACGCTCTCGGGCACGCCCGCCATGAAAACCGAGTTGCCCGGAACGCGGTGCGGCGGATTCGCCGTGATCGACTCGAGGAAGGAGCGCAGCGGGATCGCAGTGCGCTTCTGCGCCGCGACCGCGAGCGTGCGTCCGCGCCGCCAGGTCGTCATGATCACGAAGATGAGCGCGCCGAGCGCAAGCGGAAACCAGCCGCCGTCGTGGATCTTGAGCAGCGCCGAGCCGAACAGCGCCAGGTCGATGACCAGGAAAAAGCCCGTCGCCGCCAGGCAGAACCAGAGGGGATAGCGCCAACCGTAGCGAATGACGAAAAACGTGAGAAAGGTAGTGGCGAGCATGGTGCCCATCACTGCTACGCCATAGGCCGACGCGAGCCTGGAAGACGCACCGAAGCCGATGACAGCCGCCGCGACGATCACGAACAAGGTCCAGTTGACGAACGGGATGTAGATCTGGCCGAACACCCTCGCCGAAGTGTGCAGCACCTGCATGCGCGGCAGGTAGCCAAGCTGGATCGCCTGACGAGTCATCGAGCAGGCGCCCGAAATCGTCGCCTGCGACGCGATTACGCTTGCCGAAGTCCCGAGCGCGACCATTGGGTAAAGGGCCCACGAAGGAAAGGCCAGATAGAACGGATTCTCGAGCGCTCTTGTATCCGCGATCAGCAGCGCGCCCTGGCCGAAGTAGTTGAGCACGAGCGCGGGAGCGACCAGGCCGAACCAGGCGACCCGGATCGCTTTCTTGCCAAAGAGGCCGATGTCGGCGTAGAGCGCTTCCGCGCCCGTGATCGCAAGCAGGACCGACGAGAGCACCATGAACGAGGCGGCGCCATGGCCGGTCACGAAGCGCAGCGCGTGCGACGGATCGAGCGCCGCCAGGATCGCCGGATTCTTCGCGATGTTCCAGGCGCCGGCCGCTGCGATAGCCACGAACCATGCCATGCATATCGGGCCGAACAGAAGCCCGATCATGCCCGTGCCATAGCGCTGGATCACGAACAGGCCGACCAGGATACCGGTGGCCAGGGGGACCACGTAGGGCTTGAATGCAGCGGTTCCAATTTCCAGCCCCTCGACCGCGGAGAGAACCGAGATCGCGGGTGTAAGCACCGCATCGCCGTACAAGAGCCCGGCGCCAAAGACGCCAAGCGCAAGCAGTGGCGCCGTCCAATGTGGATGCTTGCGGACCGATTCAGTGGCGAGCGAAACCAGCGCCATGATCCCGCCCTCGCCCCGGTTGTCTGCACGAAGCACCAAGGTCACGTATTTGAGCGACACCACGATCATCAGCAGCCAGAAAAGCGTCGAGAGGCCGCCCGTCACGTTTTCGGCGCTGAGCTCGATGCCGTGCTGCGGGTTGAACGTTTCCTTGACGGCGTAGAGGGGACTTGTGCCGATGTCGCCATAGACGACCCCGAGTGCAAGCAGGGCCAGGGCCGGGGTGGAAGATTTTTCTTTTTCCATGACTCGCCTCCTTGGGGGGACGAGAGGGCCCGGACGCTACTCCCGCAGTGCAGCATTTGCAAACCGCTATTGGGATATCGGCTGGACTACTATTAAAATCATGTACATGCAAATGCACCATTTCAAAGGCCGGAAATGAACGAGCGCGACAAGTCCTATTTCCTTGAGCGGGTCAGCCGCGAGATGGAGGAGGACTTGGGGGGCCCGCCGCTTGCCCCTCGCGCCGCGCTGGCCGCCGCCTGCCACATCCTCGGCCGCGAAGGCCATGAGTCGGGCCTCGCCGGCCAGGTGACCTTGAGAGCCGACAAGCCGGGCACCTGGTGGACGCTGCCCTTGGGGGTCGGGTTCGACGAAGCCACCGAAGAAGGCATGGTGCTCGTCGACGAGGATTTGAAGCCGCTGCAAGGCGGGCGTCCCAATCCCGGGGTGCGCTTCCATGTCTGGATCTACCGCAAGCGGCCGGAGGTGAACGCGATCATTCACACCCATGCGCCCTACGCCTCCGCGCTTGCCGCGACCGGAAAACCCTTGAAGACGATCCATATGGACAGCGCCATGCTTCACGGCACGGCGCATTTGCCCGAGTGGCCGGGCGTCCCCGTCGCCGACGACGAGGGCCGGATCATTTCCGGCGCGCTCGGGCAGGCGAAGACGATCCTCCTCGCCAACCATGGCCTGCTTTCCGCCGGCGCGTCGATCGAGGAAGCGACCTACCTCGCCGTATTTTTCGAGCGCGCCGCGCGCATGCAGCTGCGCGCCATGGCCGCGGGCGGCTACCAGGAAGTGAAGCCGGAGCTCGCCGAGGAAGCGCGCGCGTTTCTCCTCCAGCCCTCGATCGTGCGCGGCACCTTCGCTTATTGGGCGAGGCGCGCCTTGGGGACAGGCCGCTAAAGCTTAGGAGCCTGCCCTTTCGCGTCGGTCAGTAGCTCGACGAGCGTGGCCGGATCCCGATCGGCCTTGCCCTCTTCGATCAAGAGCTTGTAGCGCTTGGCGGCGGCGCCCGCCATCGGCAGCGGCAGTCCGTTTTCCTTCGCCACCGCGGCGGCGTTCTTCAGGTCCTTCAGCATGATCGCGTTGGTGCCGAGCGGCGGATCGAAGTGGCGCGCCGCCATCCGCGCGCCGAAGATCTGCAGCGGCAGCGAATCGGCGAAGCCGCCCTTCAGCGCCTCGGGCAGCATCTTCGCGTCCACGCCGCCCGCCTCGGCGAGCCGCACCGCTTCGGCAAGGATGGGGAAAAGGCTGCCGACGATCACCTGGTTGCAGAGCTTGGTCACCTGGCCCGCGCCTGCATCGCCCATCCTCGTGAAGCGCTGCGCGAGGTGCATCACGACCGGCCGCGCGCGCTCGATGTCCTCCGCGCGCCCGCCCGCCATGATCGCGAGCGTGCCCTTCTCGGCACCCGCCGTTCCGCCCGACACCGGCGCATCGACGAGATAAATACTCTTCGCTTTCAGCTTCTCGTGGAATTTGCGCGCCGAGGCCGGCGCGATGCTCGAGAAGTCGACGACGAGGAGGTTTTTCTTCCGGCCTTTGGAAATCCCGCCTTTCCCGAACAACACTTCCTTCGCCGCGTTCTGATCGGTCACGCACATCATGACGATCTCGGCAAATTTCGCCACCTCGGCGGGCGATCCCATCGCCTTCGCGCCTTTCTCCGTGACCGGCGCGAGCTTCGCGGGAGTGCGGTTCCAGACCGCGACCTCGTGTCCCGCGGCGAGCAGCCGCAGCACCATGGGCTTGCCCATCAATCCGATGCCGATGTATCCGAGCTTCATCTCAGGACCTCCAGTTTGCGTTTCCAAGAGTCGATCCGGCCGACGGCGGGCCGCTAGCGCTCCCAGAGCTCGGTGAGCGGGACCGCGAGGATGCGCCGGTCGCCCGTCGCCACCGTGTTCAGTCCGGCGTACATAATCATTCCTCCCTCGAAGTCCTTCCCGCACTGATCGGCGAGCCTGCGCAAGCCCTGGCCGTCGGTGGCACTGACCGATGCGGCCGCTTTCACCTCAACGCCCCAGGTCTTTCGCCCCCGCGTAATCACCAGATCCACCTCGACCTGATCCTTGTCGCGATAGTGCCAGAAGCGCAGGTCCGGATCCGTCCAGCCTGCCTGCGCGAAAAGCTGCTGGACCACAAACGTTTCCAACAGATGACCGAATCGCTCCCGATGGGCTGTCCAATCCGAAGCATCGAGGTCCGCGAGCGTCGCGCTTAACCCGCTGTCCACCACATGCACTTTGGGCGTCTTAACCAGCCGTTTCGATTGGTTCCGGTGCCAGGCTGGCAGGCGACGCACGAGGAACAGGCGCTCGAGGACGAGCAAGTACTGTTCGACCGTTTCGCGCCGGATGCCGATCTCGGTGCTGAAGGCGGAGACATTCAGCAGATTTGCCGTTCGCAAAGCGAGAAGCTCCACGAGCTTTTGCAGCTCCGCGGTACCACGTACGCGTGCCACATCGGCCACGTCACGTTCGAGCACGGCGCGCAGATATTGGCGATGCCACTGCCGCGCGCGCTCTGCCGAGCGAGTCAGGGCTGCCGGGTAACCTCCCCGCACGACACGTTCGCCAATTTCCTTGATCGGCGGCGGCGCGCTGGCTGCAATCCGAGGCGCGAGCTCTCCTTCGAGAAATGCCTTAAGCAATCCACCTGAATTACGTTCTTTCTCCGACTCCGCCAGTGGATGCAGATGAACGAACTCGATCCGCCCGGCCAGCGAATCCCCGACTCTGGGAAGCAGCAACAGGTCCGCGGAGCCGGTCAGGAGGAACCTGCCCGGCTTTCGATCCCTGTCCACGGCCGCCTTGATGGCGAGCATCAAGGTCGGGGCACGCTGGACTTCGTCGATCGTGACCCTGCCCGACAGACCTGTGACAAACGACGCGGGATCGTCTTGCGCGGCACGCAGCGTTTGTTCGTCGTCGAGCGTGACGTACGTCCGGCTGGGCGTCAGCGACTCCGCCAGCGTGCTCTTCCCCGACTGGCGGGGCCCCAGCAGCGCAACCACTGGGGTATCGCCTAGGGCCGCCTGCAGCGCCCGCAGAACGCCCCTCGGATAGACGGCATCGGCCATTTGCCGGTCAGCTTACCGTCCATTTGCCTATTACGCAATCGGCTATTTGCCGGTTATCAGCCCGGCCGTCTTTTCGGCCCCCCGTGCGTTACGGCGCCCCGAAAAGCGGAGCCGACCTGGGCGGCATATTTTTCAAGAACTCCGGAGAGGCTTTTCCTCTTCGCTGCCGTCTTGTTCCCTTTTCTCAATCCCGAAACGGAAAGCAAACCCCTCTTCGCATTGATCTTGATTCTGTCCCCGTTTCTGAGCCGCGAGAGCGGCCCGCCGACCGCCGCTTCGGGCGACACATAGCCGATCATCATGCCGCGCGTCGCGCCGGAGAAGCGTCCGTCCGTGACGAGCGCGACCTTCTCGCCCATGCCCTGCCCGTAGAGGAGCGCGGTGACGCCGAGCATCTCGCGCATCCCCGGCCCGCCGCGAGGGCCTTCGTTGCGGATGACCAGCACCTCGCCGGGCTTGTATTTCTGGTTCCTTACCGCCGAGACGCACTCCTCCTCGGATTCGAAGACGCGCGCCGGGCCTTCGAAGAGGAGCGATTTCAGGCCCGCGACCTTGATCAGCGCGCCCTCCGGCGCCAGGTTGCCTTTCAGGACGACCAGCCCTCCGGTGGCCAGAAGGGGTTTCTCCAGGACGACTTTTCCATCGGAACCGGGGTGCGAATTCAGTTCCTGCTCAAGCGAGGTTCCCGACAGAGTCAGGCAATCCCCATGCAGAACCCCCCGCTTCAACAGCTCCTTGAGAACCGCGTACACGCCGCCCGCCGCATGCAGGTCCTTGGCGAGATATTTGCCGCCCGGCTGCAGGTCGGCGATGAGCGGCGTGCGGCGCGAGACGCGCGCGAGGTCATCGAGCGAGAACTTGATGCCGGCTTCGTGCGCGATGGCGGGAATGTGCAATCCGGCGTTCGTGGATCCGCCGGTCGCCGCGACCGCCGCGCAGGCGTTCTCGAGGCTTTTCCGGGTGACGAGCTCGCGCGGCAGCGGCCCGCCCGCCTTTAGCAGTCGCATGACTGTTTCGCCGGCCTTTTTCGCAAGAATTGCTCTCTCCGGAGCAACGGCCGGAACCATCGCCGATCCTGGCAGCGCAAGGCCAAGCGTCTCTGAAACCATTGCCATCGTATTGGCGGTGAACTGGCCGGGGCAGGAGCCGAGGCCCGGAAGCGCGGCATGCTCGAGCTCATCGAGCTCCTCGCGGGTCACGCGGCCCGCATAGACGCCGCCGACCGCCTCGTAGCAATCGAGGATCGTCACGTCCTTGCCGTGCCAGCGCCCGGGCAGCGCCGCGCCGCCATACATGAAGACCGACGGAAGGTTGAGCCGCACCATCGCCATCATCATCCCGGGCAGCGTCTTGTCGCAGCCCGCAAAGGTGACGAGGCCGTCGTAGGCGTGGCCGCGCGCGACCGCCTCCACGCCGTCGGCGATGATCTCGCGCGAGACGAGCGAGAAACGCATGCCGCCGTGGTTCATCGACATCGAGTCGGCGACCGAGATCGAGGCGAAGTCGAACGGCACGCCGCCCGCCTCGCGCACCGCGCCGCAGGCCTCGCGCGCGAGCTCGCCCAGCAGCGCGTTGCAGGGCGTCACGCGCCCATCGGTCGAGGCGACGCCGATGAAGGGCTTGCCGATGTCCGCGTCCGAGAGTCCGAGCCCGCGCAGGAACGCGCGGTGCGGCGCGCGATCGAGGCCTTCGACGGTCACGCGCGAGGGAAGAATCGGGAT
>DATAID010000099.1:0-8205 GCA_036262835.1 Burkholderiales bacterium
CCCAAGGTCACCCCACCGCGGGGAAGCAGCGTCACCCGCGCCACCGGATGCGGGTCGCGGCCCGCCACCGGCGAGAAGCGCACGTGCTGGAGCAGCGTCGCCAGCATCGCCGTCGCCTCGATCATCGCGAAGGCCATGCCGATGCAGATGCGCGGCCCGGCGCCGAACGGCAGGTACTGGTAGCGCTCGATCGCCGCCTCGCGCTCGGGCGAGAAGCGCGACGGATCGAAAGCGTCCGGCTCGTCCCAGCGCTTCGTATGGCGATGGATCGCGTAGATCGGCATCACCACCGACATGCCGCGGCGCACCGGCACGCCGCCGAGCTCGCCGTCGTCGATCGCCTGGCGGGCGATGAGCGGCGCCGGCGGGTAGAGCCGCATCGATTCCTTCAGCACCTGCTGCACCAGCGTGAGCTGCTCGATATGCTCCGGCGCCACCGGCGCGCCGCCGGTCACCGCGGCGATTTCCTCCTCGAGGAGCGAGTGCCATTGCGGAGAGCGCGCGAGCAGGTAGAGCGTCCAGGCCAGCGCGCGGGCCGTGGTCTCGTGGCCGGCGAGGTAGAAGGTGAGCAGGTTGTCGACGAGCTGCTCGTCGTTCATCTGCTGGCCGGTCTCCGGGTCGCGCGCGCGCATGAGGCGGTTCATGAGGTCGTCGGGCTGCGACTGCAGCGCGCGGCGCTCGCGCATCATCTGCGCCACCGCGCCGCGCAGCTCGGTCACCGACTGGCGCCCGGCGACGAGCCCCGGCCGCGGCAGCCACTGCGGCAGGTTCGCCATGGCGAAAAACTGCCCCCAGGCGCCCGCCTTCTGGAACCGTTCCACGCTGCGCTCGACGGCCGGGCCGACGGTTTCGTCCGCCGAGGGCAGCAGCGTCGCCGAGATGACGTCGAAGGTGACCCGCGCCATGTCACGATCGATCGCGCGCACGGTGTTGCCGGCGCTGCGCCAGCCCTCGAGCAGCTTTTCGGTCGCGCGCACGAAGGTGGGCACGAAGCCGAGCACGTCTTCGTGCCGGAACATGGGCGCGGAGGCCTGGCGTTGCCAGCGCCACTCCGCGCCCTCGCTCGTCAGGATGCCTTTGCCGAGGAGCGGGCCCAGAAGCCGGATCTGCGAGAGCTTGCGGTACTTGTCGCGCTCATCGAGCAGCACCGTCTTGATGAGCGCGGGCGCGGTCACCCAGGCGAAGGCGCGCCCGGCGCGCGCGCCGCCCACGAAGTCCTCCTCGTAGGCCGCGCGCGGCACGACCGCGAGCGGGTTGCGCACGAACGCGGCGACAAAAGCAAACCGCCCGAGCGGCTGCTCGGGCGGAACGACGCGGGGAAGCGGGGCCTGCAGCCGGCTACTTCTTCTTGCCGTCGCCCTTCTGCGTCTGCGGGTTCCAGGCGGGCTCGAGGACGAAGCGCCAGAGCAGGAAGAGAAGGATGATGAGGATGCCGATGCCGGCGCCGTCGGCGCCCGCCGGCACGCGCTCGGCGCGCGCCGCCAGGTCCGCCGCCTCAGGATCGGTCAGCGCGGCGATGCGGGCCTGCGCCTGCTCGCGCGTCACGCCCCACGCCTGCAGCTTGCCCGCGGCGCTCGCGCGCTCGACGATGCGGCTCAGGGTGTCGCGCGCGGCCTCGGCCTGCGCCACGGTGACCACTGCAACCGTGCCCACCATACCGGCCTGCAGCTGGAACGGCAGCGCCGCCATGCTGACGATCAGGATCCGGCTCACCCAGCGAACGAAACTCTGGCTCATCTGGCCCCCCCGCGTTTGAGAGCCCATAATGTAGCAAAACCCGTCCTCAACCCGAAAGGAGGCTCGCATGGACATGTCCGCGGAAGAGGTCAAGCAGTTCTGGCGCGGCTATTGCGAGCGCCGGAAGCTGTCAAAAGAGATCATCGCCAAGGGCGAGAAGAAGATCGACGAGGATCCGGACTACTGGGCCGACCAGACGATGGACGAACTGGTCAAGCTCATCTCGAACTAGGCCCGGACCCCCGCGCGAGCGGGAATCCGGGGTTCACCCGCAAAACCTACTTTCCGGCGCCGGCTTTCTTGGCGCTCGCGCCGCGCTTCTCTTCGGGCCAGTAGTAATTGGCCGCGAACGAGTACGGCGGGAACATGTAGCGCTTCGCCGGCACGACCTTCGAGGCGTACTCGCGCTGCGACGCGTAGACCTTCTTGAAGGTCGGGCTCTTGGCCGAGTTCTCCGCCGCAACCTCGTCCCAGGCCTTGAGCGAGGCGAGCAGGATGTCGGGCGGCGTGCGCAGGATCTGCACGCCATGCTTCTTCAGCATTTCCTCGATCGCATCGGCGTTCTGTTTCTGCCACTTCGTGATCCAGCTGATGTAGGCCTCCTTCACCGCGATGGTGATGGCGTCCTGCTGGATCGGAGTGAGGCCCTTGAACACGTCGAGGTTCAGGCCGAACTCGCCGATCGAGTTGTTCTCGTGCATGCCGGGCGTGTAGTGGTACTTGAACACCTGGTGCAGGCCGAGGCGCAGGTCCTCCACCCCGCCGACCCACTCGGCGCAGTCGATCACGCCGCGCTGCGCGGCGGGCAGGATCTCGCCGCCGGGCATGTTGACGACCGCCTGGCCGAGCTTCGCGTAGACCTCGGCGTTGAGTCCCGTCTGGCGGCACTTCATGCCCTTCATGTCGGCCACGCTCTTCAGCGGCTTCTTGAACCAGCCGAAGGCCTGCGGGCTCGAGGGCTGCGCGGGCCAGACGATGACGTTGAGCTTGAGCTCCTGCTGGTAGAACTCGCGCCACATCTCCAGGCCCCCGCCCACGTACATCCAGCCGAGGTAATCCATGTGATCCATGCCGAAGGGGCCTCCGGGCGGGCCGGAGAAGAGCGCGGCCGTCGGGCTCTTGCCGACCCAGTAGTACGAGATCGAGTGATAGCCGTCCAGCACCTTGCGATTGGTCGCATCGAGCACTTCGAAGGCGGGCACGATCTGGCCGGCGGCCATGACCTCGACCTTGACCGCGCCGCCCGTCACCTTCTCGATGTTGCTGGCGATGATGCGGAAGTGGTCCTGGATCGTCAGGCTGGCGGGCCAGCTTCCCTGCGCCTTGAGCGTCTTGACGCCCTGGCCGAACGCCCCCGTGCTCAGGGCGGCCGATAAGACAAGTGCGGCAGCTTTACGCATGTTGTTCTCCCTGGAAAAGGCTAACCTAGTCCGCGGCTTGCACCCCTGTCAATGTCATCGCCCCAGCGCTTTCAGGGTCTCCTCGATCGCCTCGCCGCCCGGCCGGTAAAAGCGCGCCGTCCGATCGCGCGCTTGTTGTCCTGCAGCGCCGCGGCCACGATCTCCGAGCAGGCGGCCGACGAGCGGTTGATCAGCACCACGAGCGGCGCGAAGATCACGCGGCCACCCGCGGCGTTTCGACGCGCTTGGTCTCGCGCGAGAGGCTGAACCAGACGCCGGCGAAGATCATCGCCGCGCCGAGGATCACCGCCGGATCGAAGGGCTCGGCGTAGAACAGCGCGCCGACCACGGCGATGAGCGGCAGCCGGAAGAAGTCGACCGGCACCACGACGGTAGCGTCGGCCTGCTTCATCGCGCGGGTGAGGCAGTAGTGCGCGGTGAAGCTGCCCGTGCCGATCACGGCGATCCACGGCAGCTGCGCCGCCCCCGGCGCGGTCCAGGTGGGCAGCGCGGCGAGGAAGCAGAGCGGCGTCTGGATGGTCGACATCCAGAACAGCACGGTGAGCGGCGAGTCGGTGCCGGCGAGGCGCTTGGTGCCGATCATCTGCACCGCGAAGCAGAGCGACCCGAGCATCATGACGAGCGCCGCGGGCTGCACGCTGGCCGCCCCCGGGCGCAGGATGACGAGCACGCCGCCAAAGCCGAGCGCCAGCATCACCACGCGCCCCGTGCTCATCCTCTCGCCGAGGAAAAAGACCGCGAGGAGCGCCGTGAAGATGGGCGCGGTGAATTCGATCGCGAAGACGGTCGCAAGCGGCAGCGCGCCCAGGGCGAACACCCACGACCATTGCCCGCCGAGGTGGAACAGGTTGCGCCACAGGTGCACGCGAAAGACGCGCGTGCCGAGCGGCACGCCGCGCGGCAGCGCCACCGCGAGCACGATGAGGAGCGCCACGCCGGTGCGGTAAAAGAGCACCGCGAACACGCCGAGGTGGGACACGAGCTCGCGCGCCGAGATGGCCATCGCGCAGAACGAGAGCACGGCGCCGCTCATCCAGAGCACGCCGCGAAGCGTGGGGCTCAAGCGGGCATCAGGTGCCGCACCAGTCCTGGATCAGGGCCTCGTAGATCGCGACCGACTGGCCGATGCGCTCCATGTGGCAGAACTCGTCGGTCTGGTGCGCCATCGCCGCCTCGCCCGGCCCGACCACGACCACGGGAGCGCCGGCGTAGACCTTGAGCAGGTTCGCCGCGTCGGTCATGTAGGGCGCGGTGCGCGCCTCGATTTTTTCGTTGAGGATGGGCCGGCAGATCTCGAAGACTTTCTGCATCCAGGCTTTTTCCGGCTCGGTCCACACGGCATGCAGGTTGGAGAACACGTCCATCTCGGCATCGCCCACCAGCGACTTCAGCTTCGAGAGCAAGGCCTCGTGATCCATGCCCGGAACCGTCCGGATGTCCACCCCGATGCTCGCGGCATCGGGCACGAGGTTCACGCCGCTGCCGCCGGCGACCGTGCCGACGTTCAGCGTCGGCCCGCCCATCACCGGGTGCGCGGGCACGCCGAACTGGAACGCCTCCAGGTTGGCGATCGCCTTCGCCGCCTTGTAGATCGCGTTCACGCCGAGCTGCGGCATCGAGCCGTGCGCCGACACGCCGCGAAAGTGCGCGTGGAACTTGATCGAGCCCTTGTGGCCGACCATCGGGTAGTTGGAGGTCGGCTCGCCCACCACGATCGCCCCCGCCTTGCCCATGAGCTGGGGCAGCTCGGCAAGGCGCGCCGAGCCGACGCAACCGCCCTCTTCGGCGGCAGTGAGGACGACGACGATGCCCGGCGAATTTTTTGCTCTGATGCTTTTGCTCAGGTTGATGGCGGCCACGACAATCGCCGCCACCCCGGCCTTCATGTCGGAGGTGCCGCGTCCGTAGAGCTTGTCGCCGTCGGTCTCGCCGTTGAACGGATTTTTCGTCCACGGCCGGGTGCCGAGCGACACGACGTCGAGGTGCCCGGTCAGGCAGAGTGGCGGCTTCGCGTCCGAGCCGCCGAGGCGCGCGATCACGCTCGTGCGCGTATCCGCGTACTCGTGGTACTCGACCGAAAAGCCGGCCTCCTCGAGCAGCTTGCCGGCGTGGCGCGCGCAGTCGCGCTCGCGCCCGGGCGGGTTGATGGTGTCGAAGCCGAGCAGCGTGCGGGTAAGGGAGACGGCGTCCTGGGCTTTCATGCCGTCATCATAGGCTAGACTTCCGGCTCCGCAACAGGAGGAGGAATCATGGCCAAGGGTTACTGGGTGTCCTGCTACCGCTCGATCAAGAATCCCGACGGCCTCGCCGCCTACGCGAAGCTCGCCGCGCCGGCGATCCAGGCGGGCGGCGGGCGCTTCGTCGTGCGCGGGCCGGCCGCCAAGGCCTACGAGCAGGGCATCCTGCAGCGCACCGTCGTGGTCGAGTTCGACAGCCTCGCCACCGCCAACAAAGTGCACGACGGCCCGGCCTACCAGGAGGCGCTGCGCGCGCTGGGCGACTCGGTCGAGCGCGACTTTCGCATCGTCGAGGGCGTTTGAGCGTCCGGCACGCGGCGCTCGCACTCCTCGCTTGCTGCGCCGGCGTCGCCTCGGCGCAGATCCCGGACGACCTGCTCGACCGGCGCCCGAACATCCTCGCGCAGGACGTGTTCGCCTCGCCCTACGGACGGCTCCTCGCCGCCGAGTTCGTGAGCGTGCTGCGCGAGAGCGCCGATCCGCCATGCCTCGCCGCGAAGGGCCTCCATTCCGCGCAGCTCGAGGCGCGCGCGCGGGAAACGCTCGTGCGCAGCGGCGCGCTCATGCTGCAGCTCGCCGCCGGCATGGTCGACGGCGCGAAGCTCGAGGCCGAGTTCGAGAAGCGCGCCGGCCCCGGCGGGCGCGCCGACATCGTGCGCCTGCGCGGCGATCGCGACGTGAAGGACTACCTCAGGCTCTCGGAGCCCGCCAAGCTCGCGCGCCTCGCCAACAACATCGTCGAGATGGTCGACCGGCACGCCCTGCTCGCCCGGCTCGGCCTAAAGCGCCACGTCTCGCCGATCGCCACCGGCAACGTGCCGCTCCTGCGCGCGGACCCCGAGGAAAAGAGCCTGGAAGCGGCGGACCAGTTCGTGAAGGAGAGAAAGTCGGCCAACCTCGCGCGCTTTCTCGAGATCCAGGTCGCGCTCGCCGAATCGTTCCGCGAGGCGACCGACGCCGAGGCGCTGCTCAAGGCGGGGCCGGCGCAGATGACGCCGAACGTCCCCGGCGACCTGGAAAAGCTCTGCGTCCTGAAGAAGTGAAGTAGAACCCGACGGAGGAAAGCATGGCCGAGCCGCAGCTCGTTGATCCGCACGACCCGGTGATGACCGGAGAGAACTCCTTCATCCGCCTGTCGAACGACGGGGGCAAGGAGATCGTGGACCGCGTCAGCCACTGGCGCGTGCTCTGGTCGCCCGCCGGCCAGGGCCACGCGCTTTTCATCGAAAGCCGGCTGACCGGCGACTCGCGCCTGTATTCGGACAACGCGGGCGTCGCGCGCTTCCTGCAGCGAACGATCGAGTCGCTGCTGCACCCGCCGTTCGCCGACGAGTCGCTGCCGGTGATCGACGCGCGCTTCAAGCGCGGCGGCAACTCGCTTTCGACCGTGGAGGAGCGCATCCAGTCGCGCAGCCACGAGATCGTGCTCAGCTGGTGGGACCTCATGCCGCCCTTCATCCTCACCATGCCGCCCGGGACGATGAACCGGCCGCTCGGCGTCTACAGCACGTTCCTCCCCGCGAAAAGCGCGCAGATCTCGGTGAACGGCCAGACTTCGAGCGCCAAGGTGTTCCCGCAGGAGCGCAGTGGACGCGCTTCCTCGAGCGCAGTGCTCGCCTGGTCGGAGAGTTGGACGAAGCCGAGAAAGTAGCCCTGCCGCGAACCGGGGTGTTTCCGCGGGGTCTAATCTGACCAGACCCGTCGTTTCAAGGAGACAACCGTGAAAGCTCTCTTGCTCGCATCCCTCGGCGCCGTCGCGCTCAGCGCGGTGGCGGCTGACCGTCCCGCCCGCGACCGCTCCGGCATCCACCAGCAGTACCTGCAGGAACGCTCGCAGTGCGACACCAAGTCCGGCGAGGACCGGAAGACCTGCCTGCGCGAAGCAGGCGCGGCGCAGATGGAAGCGCGCCGAGGCACGCTCGCGGCCGATGACGCCTCGAATTACGAGACCAATCGCCTCGCCCGCTGCGACGTGCACAAGAACGCAGAGGAGCGCGACTACTGCCTGCGCCGCATGCGCGGCGAAGGCACCACGAGCGGCAGCGTGGAAGGCGGGGGCATCCTCCGCGAGCTCGTGGTGACCGTGCCCGCGGAGGAAGGATCGGCGACCGGCAGCACCGTGCGCTAGCGCGCGACGGTGCCGTCCGACGTCACATCGGGTATCGGATGTGGTTGTCGGCGGTCAGCTCGACCCGGTCGCCGATCGAGAGATTCGGGGCCCGGGAGTCCACGAACTGGACGGTGTTGTCGTCCATCCGGATGCCGTAGCGGCGCAGCGGATTGGGGAATCCGCTCGCCTCGGACAGGCGCGTCGAAGACTCCACCCGGCCCGTTCCGGGCCGCACGCCCGCGGCACCCGGGACCACGATCGCGGTGCCGGGCTGGACCACGGTTCCCGGCGCAACCGCGACGGTTCCAGGCACGGTCGTCGTCGTGCCGGGCTGTGTCGTCACGGCGACGGGCGGCGAAGTCACCACGGCCGGCGCGGTGCTCACGGTGGCGCCCGGCGCGGTGACGACACCCCCTGCGGGGGTCACGGGCTCGTCCATTGCGCAGGCGCCGAGCGTCGCGAGCGCGGCCGCGCAGATCGTCAAAGGCACTTTCTTCATAGAACCTCCTTGTAAACATAGGAGACCCCATGAGCCGCGCGGCTGTTCCGCCGGGTGGGTACGAAAATCGCGTAGATGATTCGATGACCCGGGTGTTTCAGCGGGCGGCGCGCTGCACGATTCCCATCAGCTTGTAGGTCAGCAGCGCGGCCGCGAAGTCGAAAGCGTGAAAGCCCGCGATCGGCGCGAATTCCATCACGT
>DATAID010000100.1:0-109006 GCA_036262835.1 Burkholderiales bacterium
CTCCAACCTCATCTGCCCCGGCTTCGTGCGCACGCCGCTCGTCGAGCGCCAGATCCCCGAGCTCGCGAAGGACCTGAACATTTCCGAGGAATCGGTCGTGAAGGACGTCATGCTACGCACGACGGTAGACGGCGAGTTCACGACCGTGGGCGACGTGGCTCAGGTCGCGTTATTTCTCGCCAGCTTTCCTACCAACGCGCTCACCGGCCAGTCGATCGTGGTGAGCCACGGCTGGCGCATGAACTGACGACGGCTCAGTCGAGGAAGGTCTTCGCCAGCGACGCGGCCGCGCGCCGCAGGCTGGGCAGGTGCTCTAGCGCCCTTGTCAGCGGCATGCGCGAGGCGGGCGCGTGCACCGCGATCGCGGCGCATACGCGCTTGCGCGCATCGGTCACCGGCACGGCGACGCAGACGAGGCCCGCGTGCAGCTCCTCGTTGTCGACCGCGTACTTCTGCGCGCGGATGCGCGCCAGTTCTTCGTTCAAGCGGCGCGTATCGGTGATCGTGGTCTCGGTATAGCGGTTTAGCGCGAGGTGCGCGATCAGGCGCGAGCGCGAGGGCTTGGGCAGCATGGCGAGGAGGAGCTTGCCGCTCGCCGTGCAATGCAGCGGCACGCGCGAGCCGGAAGAAAGCGTCATGCGCAGCGGCCAGGCTGCTTCGACCCGGTCGAGGTACACGACCGCGTCGCCATCGAGCATCGTGAAGTTGCAGGTTTCGCCGATCGCGTCGACCAGGCGCGCAAGCACCGCGTGGCGCTCGGCGCGCGTGCCGCCGTTCAGGAGCGCCGCGCGTCCAAGCGCCGCAAGACGCGGCCCGGGCGCGTACCGGCGGGCGCCTGGCTCGCGCACGACGAGGCCCGCGGTCTCGAGCATGCCGAGCATCCGGTAGAGCGTCGGCTTCGGCAGGCGCAGCGTCGCGGTGAGGTCGGCGAGCGAGGGCGGTCGCTCGGCGGCGACGAGCGCTTCGAGCACGGCCATCGCGCGAAGCGTGGCGGGGACGTTGTCTTCCTTGCGCGGCATTTCGAAATTTTATCGAAATCTGGAACGAATTTTTTCGCTTTATCGAATTCTGGAACGGATTTTCCCAACGGCTGTGAGAAGATTCGGCCATTCCAACGGAGGACCTTCGCATGACCGATATCGCGGAAGTGAAGCGCATGGTTGTCACCGGCAAACAGCGCATGACGCCTTCCGAGGCGCTCGTCGAAACCCTCGTCGCGCAGGGCGTGAGGAACGTCTTCGGCATCGTCGGCTCGGCCTACATGGACGCGCTCGACCTTTTTCCCGCGGCCGGCATCCGCTTCATCCCGACCGTGCACGAGCAGGGCTCGGCGCACATGGCCGACGGCTACTACCGCGTGTCCGGCAAACACGGCGTCTGCATCGGCCAGAACGGCCCGGGCATCACCAACTTCGTCACCGCGATCGCGGCCGCCTACTGGGCGCACAGCGCGGTGGTGGCGATCACGCCCGAGACGGGCTCGATGGGCATCGGCCTGGGCGGCTTCCAGGAAACCGATCAGCTGCCGATCTTCTCCAAAATCACCAAGTACCAGGCGCACGTGAACAACTCCGCGCGCATGGCCGAGCTCACCGCACGCGCGTTCGACCGCGCGATCCTCGAGATGGGCCCGACGCAGCTCAACATTCCGCGCGACTTCCTCTATGGCGAGATCGAGTGCGAGGTGCCGCAGCCGATCCGCGTCGAGCGCGGGCCGGGCGGCAGCGCGAGCCTCGATGCGGCGGCCGAAGCGCTCGCCAACGCCAAGTTCCCGGTCATCATCGCAGGCGGCGGCGTGATCGCGGCCGACGGCGTGCAGGCCTGCCTCCAGCTCGCCGAGGCGCTCGAGGCGCCCGTCTGCAATTCCTACCTGCACAACGACTCCTTTCCGGCCAACCACCGCCTCTGGGTCGGGCCGCTCGGCTATCACGGCTCGAAGGCGGCGATGCGCGTGATCGCGAAGGCCGACGTCGTGCTCGCGCTCGGCTCGCGCCTCGGGCCTTTCGGCGTGCTGCCGCAGTACGGCATGGATTACTGGCCGGCGAACGCGAAGCTCGTCCAGGTGGATGCCGATCCGAAGGTGCTCGGCCTCGTGAAGAAGACCTCGGTCACGGTGAACGGCGATGCGCGCGAAGCCGCGCAGGCGCTCGCCGCGCGGCTGAAGGGCCGGACGCTCGCGCGCAACAAGGACGAAATCGCGAAAGCCATCCAATCCGAGAAGAAAGCCTGGAACGACGAGCTCGCCTCGTGGGACTTCGAAAAAGACGAGTGGAGCCTGGAAGTCGCCAAGGGCTCGAAGTACATGCATCCGCGCGCGATGCTGCGGGAGCTGGAAAAAGCGATGCCCGCGGACGCGATGGTCTCCACCGACATCGGCAACATCTGCCAGGTCGCGAACTCCTACCTCAAGTTCAACCAGCCGCGCTCGATGTTCGGCGCGATGATGTTCGGCAACTGCGGCTACGCGTTCCCCACCATGATCGGCTGCAAGGTGGGCGCGCCCGATCGCACTGCGATCGCCTATGTCGGCGACGGCGCGTGGGGCATGAGCTTCGGCGAAATCCTGACCTGCGTGCGCGAGCAGATTCCGGTCACCGCGGTGGTCTTCAACAACCAGCAGTGGGGCGCGGAGAAGAAGAACCACGTGGACTTCTACTCCAACCGGTTCCTCGGCGTGAACCTCGAGAACCCGAGCTTCGCCGGCATCGCCAAGGCGATGGGCGCCGAGGGCATCGTGGTCGACAAGGTGTCCGACGTGGGCGATGCCTTCCGCAAGGCGTGCCAGGCGCAGAAGGATGGCAAGACGACGATCGTGGAGATGATGTGCACCCGCGAGCTCGGCGACCCGTTCCGCCGCGACGCGCTCAAGAAGCCGCGCCGCATGCTCGAGAAATACAAGAACCTGACCTAGGCGCCCGGGACGGGGACGGCGGGCGACGTGCCGTCCCCGGAACTGCTCCTGCTCGCCGCCGCGCTGCTCGCGGTGACCTACTGCGTCTTCGGTCTCACGGGCGCAGGCTCGACCGTGCTCGCGCTGCCGCTGCTCGTGCAGTTCCTGACGCTCAAGTTCGCGGTGGCGCTGCTGCTGCTCCTCGATTGCGCGGCCGGTCTCGTGCTGATCAGCCGCACACGGCAGGGCGTGCGCATAGACGAGCTCGGCCGCTTCCTGCCCTTCGTGCTCCTGGGAATCGGCATCGGCCTCGTTCTCCTCATCAAGCTTCCCGAAGGCCCGTTGCTCACCGCACTCGGCTTGTTCCTGCTCGTGTACGCCGGCTATGGCCTTCTGAAAAAGGGAAAGGAAATCAGAATCTCCCGCGCGTGGTCGGCGCCGATCGGCGTCACCGCGGGTGGCCTCTCGGCGCTCTTCGGCACGGGCGGGGTCCTCATGTCGCTCTACATCGCCGGACGGGTGCAAGAGAAAAGCGAGCTGCGCTCGACGGTGGCGGCCGCGGTTCTTTTCAATTCGGGGACGCGCGTCATCCTTTTCGGCGCGACCGGCCTGCTGGACGAGGGCCTGCTGCTGTCCGCGCTCTGGCTGCTGCCCTCGATGCTTATCGGCCTATTCATCGGTCAGCGCCTGCATGCCGCAGTGTCGGCGGCCGCCGTGCTGCGCGCGGTGTATGGGGTGCTGCTGCTCGCGGGCGCGTCGCTTCTCGTTCGCTATGCGGGCGGCGCGTGAAACGCGCGTTCGGCGCTGGCGGCGTGAGCGCCCCTGTGAGAAACTTTTTTTGCCAAAAAAACCCTGGAGGGAACCGCAATGAAGCATAGCCTCATCGCGCTGCTGGCCGCGCTTGCCGCGACGGCCGGCCTGGCGCAGGAAAAGTACCCGTCTCGCCCGGTGGAAATGATCGTGCCCTGGGGCGCGGGCGGCGGCGCCGACCAGCTCGCGCGCAAGCTCGCGCGCCTGATGGAAGAGCGCGTGAAAGTCTCGATCCCGGTGGTGAACGTGCCCGGGGCCACCGGCAGCACGGGCATGACCAAGCTGGTGACCGCGCCCGCCGACGGCTACGCGATGGCGATCCACATCGCCGACACGCACGCGCTGCTCGCCACCAGCTCGCCGCGCTGGAAAGCGAATGACTTCATCCCGCTCGGCATCATGATCCGCCAACCCTCGGCGCTCCTCGTCAAGAAGGACAGTCCCTTCAAGACCTGGAACGACGTCGTCAAGGCGGCGAAGGCGAATCCGGGCAAGCTGAAAGTCGCCATGCTCGGCTTTGGCAGCGTCGACGACATGGCGCTCAAGTACCTGGAGGGCAAGGGCCTCAAGTTCACTCCGGTGCCCTACGCCAAGCCCGGGGAGCGCTATACGGCGATTCTGGGCGGGCATACCGACCTGCTCTACGAGCAACCCGGCGACGTGCGCTCCTTCATCGACTCTGGCCAGATGCGGCCGATCCTGATCTTCAACAAGGAGCGCATGCTGCCGGAATTCGCCGACGTGGTGTGCTCCAAGGAGGCGGGGCTCGAGGTCTACCTGCCGCAGTTCCGCTCGGTGGTGGTGCGCGCAGGCACCGACCCCAAGCGCGTCGCCGTGCTCGCCGACGCGGTCGCCGCGGCCGCGGCCGAGCCCGAGTTCTACGCGTTCCTGAAGGAGAGCCTCGCGCTGCGCGACAGCTTTATTCCGGCCAAGGAGGCGAAGAAGTTCCTCGACGGCGAGCTCGCCGCGATGGACAAGTTCGCCGCCCAGCTGAAGAAGAAGTGAGCCAACGCCAGTGAAGCGGCGCCTCGCCCGCGCGGCGCCGTACGCGCTGCTGCTCGCGATCGCGGCCGGCCTGTACGTCAAGGCCGCGCACATCGAGTACACGGGTCCCGAGGGGCGCATCGGGCCGGATTTCTGGCCGCGCGCGATCCTGACGCTGCTCGCCGCGGTCTGCGTGTACGAGCTCGCGAAAAGCCTGCTCGTCGCGGGCGCGCAGTCCGCGGGCGGCATGCTGCAGAACCTGATGGACGCCGCGGCCGGGACCGATGCCGAGCCGCGGCCGCAGCCGAGCTCCACGCGGCTCGCGCTTGGCATCGGAGCGACGCTCGGCTACGTGCTGCTGGTGGATGTGCTCGGCTTCTTCGTGTCGACGGCGGCGTTCCTCTTCGCGTTCATCCTGGTTGGCGGCTATCGCCGCGCCGGCGTCGCCGCCGTGTGCGCGCTCGCGGGCAGCCTCGCCATGGTCGTGGTGTTCATGAAGGTGGTCTACATCTCGCTGCCGCTCGGCGCGGGGCCGTTTCGCGCGGTCTCGATTGGCCTGCTCGCGCTGCTCGGAGTGCGCTAGCGCATGGCGATCCTCTCGCAGCTCATCGCCGGCTTCGGGCACGTGTTCACGCCGGTCAATCTGGCGATGCTCGCCATCGGGCTCGTGCTCGGGCTGCTGGTCGCCGTGCTGCCCGGCCTCACGCTCGTCATGGGCGTGGTGCTCGCGCTGCCGTTCACTTACGCGATGGACGTCACCCCGGCGATCATCCTGCTCACCGCCATGTACGTGACCGGAACCTACGGCGGCGCGTTCACGGCGATCCTGTTTCGCGTGCCGGGCGAGCCGATCGACGTGCCGCTCCTCTGGGACGGCTACAGCATGGCGCGCCGCGGCATGGCCGCCAAAGCGCTCGGCTGGACGCTGCTCGCGGCATTCACCGGCGGCCTGCTCTCGGCTTGCGTGATGGTCGCCTTCGCCGAGCCGGTGGCGCGCGTTGCGCTCGAGCTCTCGACGCCCGAGTACTTCGCCATCATCTTCTTCGGCTTGACCAGCGTGGTGTCGCTCGGCGGCGGCTCGGTCGCGAACGCGCTCATCAGCCTGTGCCTCGGCCTGCTCGTGTCCACCGTGGGCGTGGACGACACCTACGGCTCGGAGCGCTTCGTCTTCGGCGTGCCGATCCTCGCCGACGGCATCGAGTACCTGCTCGTCATGGTGGGCGCCTACGGCATCGGCGAGGTGTTCACGCGCCTGTACGAAGGCTACGGCCAGGCCTCCGCCGCGGGCACCGGCAAGCTGAGCACTGAGCTGCCTCGATGGCGCGAGATCGCGACGGTCAAGGCGACCCTCGCGCGCAGCTCGCTCATCGGCGTGCTGGTCGGCGTGGTGCCCGGCGCCGGCGCCACCATCGCCTCGTTCGTGTCCTACGGCGCCGAGGGGCAGTACGGCCGGCGCCGCGGCGAGATGGGGACCGGCATTCCCGAAGGGATCGTCGCGCCGCAGACGGCGGCGACCTCCTCGGTCGGCGGCGCCATGATTCCGCTTCTCACCATGGGCATTCCCGGCAGCGGCGCGACGGCGATCATCCTCGGCGCGTTCCTCCTGCACGGCGTGCAGCCCGGCCCGCAGATCTTCACCAATCCCGAGCAGGCGCAGATGGCCTACACGGTGTTCGCGTCGCTCTTCCTCGGCGTGATCGGCATGTGCCTGCTCGGCTATTTCGCGATCAAGCTGCTCGTGCGCGTGCTCGATTTTCCCGAGGCCATCGTCTCGGCCTTCGTGGTCATGTTCTGCTTCATCGGCGCCTTCGCCGCGCGCAACAACCTGACCGACCTCTACGTGATCGCGGCCTTCGGCGTGATCGGCTTCCTGTTCGAGCGCGCGCGCTTCCCGATCGCGCCGCTCGTGCTCGGCTCGATTCTCGGGCCGCTCGCCGAAAACACCTTCATGACCACCATGATCAGCTTCGACAACGACTGGACGGTGTTCTTCACCCGCCCGGTCTCGGGCACGGTGCTCGCCCTCGCGCTCGTCGCGCTGCTGCTGCCGGTCGTGCGGCAGCTGCGCGGGCGTAAAATCACCCCATGAAGAGCGAAAGCCCCGTGAGCGCCGCCGTCGCCGCCGTGGTGGCGCGCGCGCGCGCCGCGCAGGCCGAGTTCGCGCGCTGGCCGCAGGCGCGCGTCGACGAGGCCGCGGCGGCTTGCGCCTGGGCGATCATGAAGCCGGAGAACAACCGGCGCCTGGCGGAGCTCGCGGTGCGCGACTCGGGCCTCGGCAACGTCGAGGACAAGGTCGCGAAGAACCATCGCAAGACGCTCGGCCTGCTGCGCGACATCACCGGCGTGAAGACCGTCGGCGTGATCGCCGAGTACCCGGAGAAGGGCGTGACCGAGATCGCCCGGCCCGTCGGCGTGGTCGCCGCGATCACGCCTTCGACCAACCCGGGGGCGACGCCGGCGAACCAGATCATCAACGCGATCAAGTGCGGCAACGCGATCATCCTTGCGCCGTCGCCCAAGGGTCATTCGACCGCCGAGCTGCTGTTGAGCTTTATTCACGAAGAATTTCGAAAGATAAAAGCGAATCCGGATCTGGTGCAGGTCCTGCCCACCCCCGTTACCAAGGAAGCGACGCACGAGCTGATGCGTTGCGCGGACCTGGTCGCGGCGACCGGCTCCCAGTCGAACATCCGCGCGGCGTACTCGAGCGGCACGCCGGCGATCGGCGTGGGCATGGGCAACGTCGTCTCGATCGTGGATGGGAGCGCGGATCTCGCCGAGGCGGCGCGCAAGATCGCGCTCTCCAAGACCTTCGACAACGCGACGAGCTGCTCCTCCGAGAATTCGGTCATCATCGAGGGCGCGGTGTATGCCGAGATGATCGGGCAGCTCGAGCGCCAGGGCGGGCAGCTCCTCGATGCGGCCGGCAAAGCGAAGCTGCAGGCGGTCATGTTCCCGGGCGGCAAGCTCTCGCCGCGCACCACGGCGCAGGCGGCGCCCGTCATCGCGGCGCTCGCCGGCCTGAAGAGCGACGCGCGCTTCCTGATGGTGGAGGAAACGGGCGCGGGACCGGATTTTCCGTTCTCCGGCGAGAAGCTCGCGCCGGTGCTCGCGGTCTACAAGGCGGCCAGTTTCGAGGAGGCCTGCGCGCTCACCGCGCGCATCTACGACTACCAGGGCAAGGGCCATTCGGTGTCGATCCACACGAAGGACGACGCGCAGGCGCTGCGCCTCGGCCTGGAGCTGCCGGTGGCGCGCGTCATCGTCAACCAGGCGCATTGCATCGCCACCGGCGGCAGCTTCGACAATGGGCTGCCGTTCTCGCTTTCGATGGGCTGCGGCACCTGGGGCGGCAACAGCTTCTCCGACAACATGCACTGGAAGCACTTCCTCAACATCACGCGCATCGCGCGCGTGATTCCCGAGCGCGTTCCGTCCGAAGCGGAGCTGCTCGGACCCTATCTCGGCAAATACGGGAAGTAGCCGCGGTGAAGGCAGGGAGCGCGGCGCCGCGCTGGACAACCCTTCGCGACGTGCTCGCGGCGCACGCCGCGCGCGACCCCGACCGGCCTTTCCTGATCGCGCCTGAAACGGGGCGCACGCTCAGCTACGGCGAGATCGAGCGCCAGGCGGCCAACCTCGCGCGCTATCTCTCGTTGCGCGGCCTGCGCCACGGGGACCGGGTCGCGCTCTACCTGCACAACGGCTACCAGGCGACGCTGCTTTTCCTCTCGGCGATGATCGGCGGGTTCGTCATCGTGCCCCTCAACCTCGTGGCGCAGCGCTCGCAGCTCGCTTATGTGCTCGGCCATTGCGGCGCCCGGCTGGTGTTCACTTCCAGGGAAAATGAAGCAGCGCTCGCGGCGGCGCTGGCCGAGGTGAAAGCCAAAGTGGACGGCATCGTGATCGACCCCGACGCGCCCGAGCTCTTTATCGAGAAAGAGCTGCCGGCATCGAAGCTTGAAGAAGTGAAGGCCACCGATGCCGCGCTTCTCATGTACACCTCGGGCACGACCGGCGTGCCCAAGGGCGTGGTCCTCACGCACGCGAACCTGATGGCGGGCGCCGCGAGCGTGGCGCGCTGGCACGGCCTGACGCCGCAAGACCGGTGCCTCTCGTCGCTGCCGCTCTATCACATCAACGGGCAGGTGATCGCCACGCTCGCGCCCTTCGTCTCGGGCGGGAGCGTGATCGCGCCGCATCGCTTCAGCGTCTCGAGCTGGTGGCCGGCGGCCGAGGCGCATGGCGCGACCTGGGTGAACATGGTGCCCACCATCGTCGCCTATCTCCTCAACGCGGCGGGCGGCGAACGGCGGCGCTTCCCCCGCATCCGCTTCGGCCGCTCGGCCTCGGCGCCGCTCGCTCCGGACCAGCACCGCGCGTTCGAGGACGCCTTCGGCATGCCGGTGATCGAATGCATGGGCATGACGGAGACCGCCTCCGTCTGCTTCGCCAACCCGCAGGAAGGCCCGCGCAAGATCGGCAGTGTCGGACTGCCTTGCGGTATCGAAGCCCGCGTCGTTGACGGGGAGATCCAGCTGCGGGGGCCGAATGTCATGGCGGGCTACTACAAGTCGAGCGATCAAACCGCGGCAGCGTTCGCGCCGGGGGGATGGCTCAGGACGGGCGACCTCGGCCATTGCGACGCCGAGGGCTTCTACTTCATCACCGGCCGCCGGAAGGAGCTCATCATCAAGGGCGGCGAGAACATCGCGCCGCGCGAGATCGACGAGGCGCTCCTCAGGCACCCCGCGGTGCTCGAGGCGGCGGCCGTCGGGATTCCCGATCCGGCCTACGGGCAGGAGATCCGCGCCTGCGTGGTGCTGAAGGACGGCGCGACGCTCGGGGTCGAGGAATTGCGCACGTTCTGCCTCGCCGAGCTCGGCCGCTACAAGACCCCGCGCGAATTCATTTTTTTGCCCGAGCTGCCCAAGGGGCCCTCGGGCAAGGTGCAGCGCCTAAAGCTCGCCGACGTTTCCTGACGACGTCGCCGTGCCGCGCGGACTCTCGCGCAGCGGGCCCCCTTGTGTCACACAGCATCTTCTAGCAAGGCCCTGAATCGGCTATCTTGAGCGCATGCGGCGGGCTTCGCTTTACAGCAGCTCGAGGGCGGCGGTCCCGGCCGGGCCGGTTGTTCCTGCAACCCTCGAAGAAAAAAAGACAAAGGAAAGGAGCGTGCGCCGCGGCTGGCTGAGCCGGAACCGGTCCACGATCGTGGCCGTCCTGCCGGGGCTGATCGCGCTCGCCCTCGTCCTGCACCAGAACTACCTCCAGCACCCGGCCGTCTCCACCACGCAGGAAGACATCGACAACGCGGTCGAAAAATCGCTCGAGACCGTGCCGCTGCCCTCGATGGCGGCGAAAGCCTACGAGGCGGTGCAGGGCTCGATCGTGCGCGTGAAGTCGTACACCGAGGCGCTGGACGGCAGCGACGCCGAGCTGGGCGTCGGCACCGGCGTGGTGATCCTCGACAAAGGCGTGATCCTCACCAACATCCACGTGGTCCAGGGCGCGAGCCGCATCCGCGTCACGTTCTCCGACGGCCTGGAGACGGAAGCCGACGTCACGGGCGCCAAGGCCGAGGATGACCTCGCGGTGCTGCAGGCGCATGCGGTGCCCGACGACCTGCAGGCGGCGACGATCCAGTCGACTGCGGGCCTCTCGCTCGGCGATCACGTGACCGCGGTCGGCTTTCCGTTCGGCATCGGCCCGTCGGTGTCCTCGGGCGTGGTCTCGGGCCTGAAGCGCGAGTACCGCTCGCCCGAGGGCGAGCGCATCCTCACCAACCTGATCCAGTTCGACGCCGCCGTGAATCCCGGCAATTCGGGCGGCGCGCTCGTCAATTCGACCGGCGAAGTGGTCGGCATCGTCACGGGGCTCATGAATCCCACCGGCCAGCGCGTCTTCATCGGCCTGGGGTTCGCGGTGCCGATCGAAAACGCGGCGATGGCGGTCGGCTTGCCGCCTTTCTAGGAGCAACGATGGAGCGAATCCTCTATGAAGTGAAGAAGGTCGTCGTCGGCCAGGATCACTTCCTCGAGCGCGTGATGGTGGCGATGCTCGCGCAGGGACACCTGCTCGTCGAAGGCGTGCCGGGCCTCGCCAAGACGCTCACCGTGAAGACGCTCGCGCGCACCATCCACGGCAGCTTCCGCCGCATCCAGTTCACGCCCGACCTCGTGCCGGCGGACCTGGTCGGCACGCGCATCTACAACCAGAAGACGGGCGAGTTCTCGACCTCGCTCGGGCCGGTGTTCACGAACCTGCTGCTCGCCGACGAGATCAACCGCGCGCCCGCCAAGGTGCAAAGCGCGCTGCTCGAAGTGATGCAGGAGCACCAGGTCACCATCGCCGGCGAGACCCACAAGGTGCCCGAGCCCTTCCTCGTCATGGCGACGCAGAACCCGATCGAGACCGAGGGCACCTATCCGCTGCCCGAGGCGCAGGTCGACCGCTTCATGATGAAGGTGCTGGTCGGCTATCCCACCGAGGACGAGGAGTTCGTGATCGTGGAGCGCGTCACCGGCACGGAGAATCTCGTCTCCGCGGTGACGACGACCGAGGAGCTCGCGCGCGAGCAGCGCGCCTGCCGCAACGTGTACGTCGATCCCGCGCTCATGAAGTACGGCGTCAAGCTTGCCGCGGCCACGCGCGAGCCGGCGAAGCACGGCCTCGGGGATCTCGCCCGGTTCATCTCGTTCGGCGTCTCGCCGCGCGCGCCGATCCACCTCGTCGAGGGCGCTCGTGCGCTCGCGCACCTGCGCAGCCGCGACTACGTGCTGCCGCAGGACCTCGTCGACCTGATTCCGGACGTGTTCCGGCACCGGCTCGTGCTCACCTACGAGGCACTCGCCGAGGGCATCACGGCCGACGAGCTGATCCACCGCTTCCTGCGCAAGCTTCCGGCACCCGAGAAGCCGCTCGAATCGCATGTCAAGGTCGCCGCACAGTAGCCCAGCCAGCCCTCCGGTGAACGCAGAGAAAGTGCTGCGCCGCCTCGAGTGGACGGTGATGCGCCGTCTCGACGGCCTGCTGCACGGCGACTACCGCACGCTCTTCCGCGGCTCGGGCCTCGATCTGGCCGACCTGCGCGAGTACCAGTACCACGACGACGTGCGCCACATCGACTGGAACGTGACCGCGCGCCTGCAGGCGCCCTACGTGCGCGAGTACCACGAGGACCGGGAAGTCACCGCCTGGTTCCTGCTGGATCTCAGCCCCTCGATCGACTTCGGCGGCGCGGCCAAGAAGCGTGCGCTCTCGACCGAGTTCATCGGCGTGCTCGCGCGCCTGCTCACGCGCCAGGGCAACCGGGTGGGCGCGATGTTCTACGGCGAGCGCCTAGATACCGTCATCCCGGCGCGCGGCGGGCGCCGCCACGTGCTCGAGATCCTGCACCGGCTGATGAACCGCCCCGAGCTGCCGAGCGCGCCGGAAACCGACCTGCGCGGGTTCCTGCGCGCGGCCTTCAACGCGATGCCGCGCCGCTCGCTCGTCTTTCTGGTCTCGGACTTCTTCAGCCAGCCGGGCTGGGCCGAGCCGCTCGCGCTGCTCGCGCAGCGCCACGAGCTCGTCGCGGTGCGCCTCTACGACCCGCTCGAGCGCGAGCTGCCGGACCTCGGCATGCTCGTCCTGCAGGACGCCGAGACGGGCGAGCAGCTCTTCGTCGACACGCACGACGCGCGCTTTCGCAAGCGCTTCGCGACCGCCGCCGAGCGGCGCGAGCGCGAGCTGCGCACCGCGCTCGCGCGCGCCGGCGTGGATTGCCTCGAGCTCGGCACCGACGGCAAGCTGATGGACGCTGTGGTTCGCTTCGCCGAGCTGCGCAGGCGCCGCGCCCGTCTGTCCGGCGGCGGCGTGTTGCCGGCCCACCTGGAGAAGGTCGCATGAGCTTCCAGTGGCCCGAGGCTCTCTGGCTGCTGCTCCTCGTGCCGCTGCTCGTGGCGGCCTACCTGTGGATCCTGCGCAGGAAGAGCAAGGCGGCGGTGCGCTATGCGAGCCTCGGCCTCGTCCGGGAGGCGATGGGCGTGGGCGCGAAGATCCGCCGTCACATCCCGCCGGCGCTCTTCCTGGTCGCGGTGACGCTTCTCATCCTCGCGAGCGCCCGGCCGATGGCGACGGTGACGCTGCCGATGCAGAAGCAGACGATCATCCTCGCCCTCGACGCCTCGGGCAGCATGCGCGCGAAGGACGTCGAGCCGAGCCGGCTGCTCGCCTCGCAGGCGGCGGCGAAGCAGTTCATCCAGGAGGCCTCGCCGCAGACGCGCATCGGCCTGGTCGTCTTTGCCGGCACCGCGCAGCTCGTGCAGCCGCCGACCGAGGACCGCGAGGCGCTCCTCGCCGCCATCGACCGCATGCAGCTGCAGCGCGCGACCGCGACCGGCAGCGCCCTCATCGTCTCGCTCGCGACGCTCTTCCCCGAGGCAGGGTTCGACGTCAGCACCGCGGTGCTCGGGCGCGAGTCGAGGAGCGGCCCGATCGAGAAGAAGGGCGAGGCGAAGAAGAAGGGCGACTTCAAGCCGGTCGAGCCCGGCTCCTACTCTTCGGCCGTGATCATCATGATGACCGACGGGCAGCGCACCACCGGGCCCGATCCGATCGACGTCGCCAAGCTCGCCGCCGAGCGCGGCGTGCGCGTCTACACCGTGGGCTTCGGCACGACCAAGGGCGAGGTGATCGGCTTCGAGGGGTGGTCCTTCCGCGTGCGGCTCGATGAGGACACGCTCAAGCAGGTCGCCACCATGACGCGCGGCGAGTACTTCTACGCGGGCACCGCCGCGGACCTGAAGAAGGTGTATCAGTCGCTCAACTCGCGGCTTTCGTTCGAGAAGCGGGAAACCGAGGTCACGGCGCTTGTCTCGGCGGTGGCGGGCGTGTTCACGCTCCTCGCCGGGCTCCTCTCGCTCCTCTGGTTCAACAGGATCCTGTAGCTACTTCAGGTTCTTCAGGTTCATCGCCACCATCGCGAGCTGCGTGGCGATGTCGGAGAACTCGGCCTTCTCCTGGACGAAGGTAAGGGCGCCGATCACGGCGGTGCCGAGCTGCCCCTTGGGCATGGTTTCCACGCCGGTGAAGCGGGCGGCGAACTCCGCCTGTCCGGCTTCGCCCGCCATTTCCCGCACCCGGACGAGCCGCTTCACGATCGCCGTGTGATCGAGGTTGGTGGGCCAGCGCAGGGTCTCGTTCTCGTGACTGATCGGAATCTCCTTTTCGTATTTATCCGATTGTCCAGCCGGATACTGTACCGCACGCCCGAGCGATTCAACAGAAAGCGAAATCGAGCTCGGGGCGCCGGCCGCTCACGATCTCGGCGATCGCCTTGCCCGAGCCGCAGGCATGCGTCCAGCCGAGCGTGCCGTGGCCCGTGTCGAGGAAGAGATTCGCGTAGCGCGTGCGCCCGATGTAGGGGATGTTGGTCGGCGTCGCCGGGCGCAGCCCCGTCCAGTACTTCACCTGCGTCTCGTCGCCCGCGCCCGGAAAAAGCTCGTGCACGCGCTCGACGATGGCGCGGCAGCGCACGGCGTTCACCTCGGTGTTGTAGCCGTTCATCTCGGCGGTGCCCGCGATCCGCAGCCGGTCGCCCAGGCGCGAGTAGACGAGCTTGTGCGCCTCGTCGGTGAGCGAGGTCGTCCACGCCTTCGCCGGATCCTTCACCGGCATCGTGATCGAGTAGCCCTTCAACGGATAGATGGCGAGGTCCAGGCCGAGCGGCCTGGCGAGCAGGGGGCTGTAGCTGCCGAGCGCGAGAACGTAGGCGTCCGCGGCGAATGTCTTTTCTTTCGCTTTTACCTTGAAGATCTTTTCAGAATTAAATTCAAAACCTTCGATCTCAACGCCGAAATCAAACCTGACCCCTGTCTCGACGCAGCGCTTTGCGAGCTCGGTCGTGAACTTGTGCGCGTCGCCCGACTCGTCGTCGTCGAGGAATTCGCCGCCGAGGAGCTGGCCGCGCGCGTGCGCGAGCGCGGGCTCGATGGCGAGGCACTCCTCGGGCGTCTTCTTGATCCGCCCGGGGATGGTCTTGTTCGATTTGTCGGTGAAGAAGACGAGGATGCCGCGCCGGACCTCGTCGTAGTGGATGCCGGTCGCGCGCTGCAGCTCGTGCAGCGCGTCGCGGCTGTAGCGGCCGAGGCGCTGCAGCTGCGCGGCGTTGGCGCGAAAGCGCTCGGCGGTGCACTCGCGAAGAAAACGAAGCCCCCAGCGCCATTGCGCCGGGTCGGCGCGCAGCCGGAAGAGGAGCGGCGCATCCTCGCGCAGCATCCACTTGAGCGCGGTCCAGGGCACGCCCGGCGCCGCCCAGGGCAGGGCGTGCGAGGCGGAGATCTGCCCGCCGTTGGCGAAGCTCGTTTCCATGCCGGCGGCCGAGCGCCGCTCGAGCACCTGCACCTCGTGGCCGGCGGCGCGCAGGTACCAGGCGGCCGCGGTGCCGACCACGCCCGCGCCGAGGACGATGACCTTCACGGCCGGCAGCTCATTTGAAGGGCCGCTCTTCCCACCAGGGATAGAAGTCCGGCATGTCCTTGCTTGCCCGCATCGTGAAGCGCGGCGCTCGCTTCTCCTTGAAGGAGGCGATGCCCTCCTTGACATCGTCGGAGGCGCCCATCGCATAGATTGCGCGCGAGTCCACCTTGTGAGCTTCCATCGGATGGTCGGCGCCCGCCATGCGCCAGAGCATCTGGCGCGAGAGGGCGACCGAGACGGCCGAGGTATTGTCGGCGATCTCGCGCGCGAGCTTGCGCGCCGCGGGCAGCACTTCCTCGGGCGGCACCACGCGCGAGACGAGCCGCGCGGCGAGTGCTTCCTCGGCGCCGAAGACACGGCCCGTGTAGAGCCACTCGGCCGCCTGCGAGAGGCCCACCACCTTGGGCAGGAACCAGCTCGAGCAGGCCTCCGGCACGATGCCGCGGCGCGCGAACACGAAGCCGAAGCGCGCCTCGGTCGAGGCGATGCGGATGTCCATCGGTAAAGTCATCGTCACGCCGACGCCGACCGCAGCGCCGTTCACCGCCGCGATGACCGGCTTCTTGGAGCCGTAAATCGCAAGCGAGACGCGCCCGCCGCCGTCGCGCTGCTCCGCAGCCTCGGGCCCGCCGCGCTTCGCGAAGTCGAAGGTCTCGCGGCCGGCGGAAAGGTCGGCACCGGCGCAGAATGCGCGCCCCGCCCCGGTGACGATCACCACGCGCACCTCGTCGTCGGCGTCGGCCGCGGCGAAGGCGGCGATCAGCTCGTCGCGCATGCGCGTGGTGAACGCATTCAGCTTGTCGGGCCGGTTCAGGGTGACCGTGAGGATGCGGTCGGCTTTCTCTATCCGGATGTCCTGAGTGTCCATGAAATCGATTTTATGCCGCCGATTACAATCCGGGCATGACGCAGAAGCCCGTTCCGAATCCCGACGACAGCGCGTTCCTGCGCGTCATGGATGGGCAGCTGCTCGGCTGGGAGCAGCCGGCCGCGCGCCTGCGCGAGGCGCTCGACTACGACCACTTCCGCCTCTACGGGCAGCCGGTCGTGGCCCTCACCGCCGAAGCGCCGATCGCGTTCGCCGAGGTGCTGGTGCGCCTGCGCGAGGAGGAGGCACGCCTCCTGCCGCCCGGCGACTTCCTGCCCGCCTTCGAGCACTACCGCATGATGGGCGAGCTCGACCGCTGGGTGGTCAGGAACGCCCTGCGCCAGCTGGGCGCGGGCCTCGGCGCAAGCAAGCTTTCCGTCAACGTATCGACGCAGACGATCGAGGAAGCGGGCTTCGCGCCGTTCGTCGCCATGCAGCTCAAGCTCGCGGCCCTCGAGCCGGCCTCGCTCGTGATCGAGATCGACGAAAACGACGCGCTCGACCGGCGCGCCGCCTGCGAGCGCTTCGCGGCCGAGATGAAGGGCATCGGCTGCCAGCTGCTGCTCGACGGCTTCGCGCGCCGCTCGGTCACCTTCGACGCGCTGAAGGCGCTGCTCGTCGACTACGTCAAGGTGGACGGCGCGATCAGCCGCAACATCCTGCGCTCGGGCAGCGCCGCGGCGAAGATGAAGGCGATCGTGCGCATCGGCCAGGTCACCGGCGTGGGGGTGATCGCCGAGTGCGTCGAGGCCGACAACATCCGGGCCGCGCTCAAGCTCCTCGGCGTGGGCTTCGTGCAGGGCTTCGGCGTGGCCAAGCCCGCGCCGCTCGAGCAACTTTAGTTGACGCGACGTTCCTTGCCCTTCCAGTAGGGCTCGCGCAGGATCCGCTTGAGGATCTTGCCCGTCGGATTGCGCGGGATCGCCTCGACGAAATCCACCGACTTCGGGCATTTGAAGTGGGCGATGCGCCCGCGCATGAAGTCGATGATGTCTTTCTGCGTTGCCTTCGCATCTTTCTTCAGGACGACGCAGGCTTTCACCGCCTCGCCCCACTGCTCGTCGGGCACGCCGATCACCGCGCCGTCAGCGACCGCCGGATGCTGCATGAGCGCGTTCTCGACCTCGGCCGGGTAGATGTTCTCGCCGCCCGAGACGATCATGTCCTTGATGCGATCGTGCAGGAACAGGTATCCGTCCTTGAGGAAGCCGGCATCGCCCGAGCGGAACCACCGCTCCACGAAGGCCTGGGTGGTCGCATTCGGATTCGCCCAGTAGCCCTTCATGTTCTGGGCGGTGCGGATCCACACTTCGCCGACCTGGCCCTCCTTGCAGTCCGCGCCGCTTGCCGGATCCACCACGCGCAGCTCGACGCCGTCGATGGGCTTGCCGGCTGAGCGCAGCAGCGATTGCTTCGGCCCGGCCGGGTCGTGGTCCTCGGGCGAGAGCGCCGTGATCGCGCCGGTCGTCTCGGTGAGGCCGTAGACCTGCATGAAGCGGCACTTGAAGGTGCGCATCGCGTCCACGAGCACCTTTTCCGAGATGGGCGAGGCGCCGTAGGAGATGCCTTTCAGCGACGAGTAGTCCGCCTTGTCCGCGCCCGGCACCTGCAGCATGAACTGGATCATCGCCGGCACGAGGAAGGAGTGCGTGATGCGGTGCTCTGCGATCGACTTGATCACCTGCGCCGGGTCGAAGTCGGGATAGAGCACGCTCGCGCCGCCCTTGCACGCGGTCAGCAGCGCCACGCCCACGCCCGCGATGTGATAGGTCGGCAGCGCGTTCAGCATCACGTCCGGCGCGCCGTGGTAGCCGATCGCCGCCGGCACCGCCTGCATCATGCCCGCCGCGAGGTTGCCGTGCGTGAGCTCGACGCCCTTCGGCAGACCGGTGGTGCCGGAGGAGTAGAGCTGCAGCGCCGTTTCCTCGGGCTTCGCCTTGTGTTCTTTTTCTATCGGCTCGTGCTTTTCGAACCACTGTGAAAACTCTTCGGTGATGACAGTGGTTTTTACCGATTCAGCCGTTACCTTCTCGAGGGCGGAAACAAACAGGCGGTCGCAAAGCATGAACTTCGCGCGCCCGTTGTTCACGATGTACTCGATCTCGGGCGGCGCGAGCCGCCAGTTGACCGGCATGCACACGGCGCCGATCTTGTTCGCGCCCAGGACGAGCGCGACGCACTCCGCGGTGTGCTTGGTGAGGCAGGCGACGCGATCGCCCGGGCCGATGCCGAGGCTCGCGAAGCCCCGGGCGACGCGGCGCGCGCGCTCCTCGAGCTGCGCGAAGGTCCAGACGCCGCCCGGCGTCCAGTAGGCGGTCTCGCCGCCTTTCTCGCGCCCATGGCGCTGGATCGTTTCGGGGACGAGGACCATAAAGGGGATTTTAACTACGCCACCCACTCGCTGACCGGCGCTTTTGCGTCCTGCAGCGGCTGCGCGATCACGTCGACAAGGGCAGGGCCGCCGTGCTCGGCCGCTGCAGTGAGCGCGGGTTTCAGATCTTTGGGTTCTTGAACTTTAAAAGCCTTTACGCCAAATGCTTCCGCCACGCGGGCGTGGTCGGTGCGGGAAAAGTCCACCGAGAAGTAGCGCTGCTGGAAGCCGGATTTCTGGCCGGCCTTGATCCAGCCGTAGGTGCTGTTGGAGATCACCACCATCAGGATCGGGGCTTTGAGGCGCACGATCGTCTCGAGCTCCCCGGCGGTGAAGCCGAAGCTGCCATCGCCCATGACGGAGACGGTCTTGGTCGCGGGCCGGCCGAAGTGCGCGCCCAGCGCCGCGGCCATCGAGTAGCCGAGCGCGCCATGCGCGCGGTTGGAGATGAAGTGGCGCCCCGCCTCGAGGAATTCGTAGTACGCGGAGAAATACGGGCAGGGCGTGCCCGGATCGCAAACCACCGTCGCATCGCGCGGCAGCACCTCGTGCAGGGTCGCGACCACGCGCTCGGGCAGGATCGGCACCGCGTCGCTTCTGGCGAGCTCGCGGAAGGCGGAGAACTTCCGGTCCTTTGCGGCCCTTACGATTTCACGGCCGTTTCTTTTTCCGGGTTTCAGCTCGGAAAGAAGCCCTTGCAAAACCAGTTTTGCATCGCCCACCAGCCCGACCTTCGTCTCATAGTTCGCGCCGATCACGTTCGGATCGACGTCGATGTGGATCACGGGCGTTCCAGGCGCCGGATAGCGCCAGCGCTCGGTCGTCACGGAGCCTGCGCGGCAGCCTACGAAGACGACGAGGTCGGCCTGCGCGAGCGCTTCGCGCGTCGGCAGCGTGCCGCCGTTCGACCCGACGACGCCGAGCGAGAGCGGGTGGTCATCGGCGAGGCTGCCGTGGCCGCTCACCGTGGTGGCTACGGGGGCGCCCAGAAGTTCGGCTAGAGCGGCAAGCTCCCGTTCTGCTCCCGAGATTACGACCCCACCACCGCAGACAAAGATGGGCAGGCTCGCCGCCGCTAGCGCAGCGGCTGCGCGTTTGAGCACCTCGGGTTCAGGCGAAACCCGCGAGGAAGGGAAAGTCCCAAGAGAAACATCGCCCCAAACACTTTCCTGCGAAACCTGCCCGTTTTGAACATCGAACGGCAAACCCAGATGCGCGGCGCCGGGCCGCCCGCTGGTCATCGTCCGGAAGGCGCGGCGCACCGCCTCCGGAATCTTGTCGGCGCGGTCGATGACCTCGGTGCGCTTGGTGAGCGGGCGGTAGAGCGCTTCCTGGTCGAGCTCGGTGAGCGCGTAGCGCCCGCGCGAGGTGGTCGAGATGTCGGTGGTGATGGCGAGCACGGGGATCGAGCTCTCGTTCGCCTCGACGACGCCGGGGAGCAGGTAGGTCGCGCCGCCGCCAGAGGGCCCTTCGCAGACGCCGACCTTGCGGCTCACGCGCGCATACCCGTCGGCCATGTAGGCGGCGGAGCGCTCGTCGCGGGTCAGGATGTGCCGGATGCCGTGATCGAGCCGCGCGAGCGCGTCGTAGAAGGGCAGGCTCGTGTCGCCGCACAGGCCGAAAATGTGCGTCACGCCGTGCAGCTGCAGCATGCGCACCATCGCCTCGGCACCGGAAATCTGGCTCATCGCGGAGGGCTCACTGTTGTTCGGGACCCGGGACGATACCCAATTTCTGGTAGACCGGCCGGATCGCCGAGCGAATGTGATGGAAGTTGGCGAAGTAGACGAGCGCCGCGCAGAGCGCGAGCGCGCCGCCGCAGGCGAGCGCCGCCGGCGGGCCGATGCGCTCGGCGAGCGACCCGGCGATGAGCGCGCCGATCGGCGCCATGCCGAAGAAGCAGGCCATGTAGATCGACATCACCCGCGCGCGCATGCGGTCCTCCACGATCGACTGCAGCACCGTGTTGGTCGCGGCGCCCGTCAGCATCGCGCCCATGCCGACGAAGTAGAGCATCACGAGGCCGATCCAGAGCGAGGGCGCGAAGGAAAAGCCGACCAGGGCGAGCCCGGCGACGCCGCCCGAGAGGGGAATGAGGCGCAAGAGCCCGCGCACCGAGGTGCGCAGCGCGAGGTAGATCATGCCGGACACCGCGCCCAGGCCCCCGGCGCCGATGAGAAAGCCGAGCGTGCGCGAGTCGCCGTGGAAGACGTCGCGCGCGAAGTAGGGCGCGAGCGACTGGTAGGGCTGCACCGAGATGCTGACCGCCGCCAGGAGAAGGAGCGCGCTTCTGGAGGGCACGAAGCCGAAGGCGTAGCGAAAGCCCTCGGCGAGCTGCTGCAGCCAGCCGTGCGCGCCCTTCTCGGTCGGGCGCGGGGTGGCGCGGATGAGGATCAGGGCGACGATGACCGCGAAGCGCAGGATGGCGTTCAGCCCGAAGCCCCACACTTCGCCGAAAGCGGAGATCACCGCGCCGCCGATCATCGGGCCGACGAAGCGCGCGCCGTTCATGAGGGTGGAGGAAAGCGCGATCGCGTTGGGCAGGTCCTCGCGGCCCCCCACGAGTTCCACGAGCTGCGCCTGGCGCGCCGGGTTGTCGAACGAATTGACGATGCCGAAGGCGACGTTCGCCGCGACGAGATGCCAGGGCTGGACCGTGTTGGTGGCCACCAGGCTGAAGACGACGAGCGACTGGGTGAGCGCGATGCTCTGCGTGACGAGCAGCACCTTGCGCTTGTGCTTGCGGTCGACCCAGACGCCGGCGAAGGGGCCGAGGATGAGCAGCGGGATGTGGAGCGCGAACGCCGCGAGGCCCAGCATGAACGCCGAGTGCGTCATCTGGTAGATGAGCCAGCTCACGGCGATCAGCTGCAGCCAGGTGCCGATCTGCGAAACGCCCTGCCCGACGTAATACAGGCGGTAGTCGCGGTGGCGGAACGCCCGCAGGGCATGCGGTAATGGCATCTCGGTTAGGATTTGAGCATGAGACTGGCAAAGGTGGAATGATGCAGCCCGGCATCGCGGTCGATCGCAAAGTCCTCGGCGCGGTTCGCAACTTCTACGCCGCGGGCCTCAACTATCGCGCGCACATCGAGTGGGCCAATCGCGAGCGCGGCGGCACCTACAAGGTCCCCGAGCAGGCCGACATCGGCTACCGCTCGCCCAACGCGCTCATCTGCTCGGGTGAGAACATCGTCATCCCCAGGGATTCGCCTGGCCCGGTCGAATTCGAAGGCGAGCTTGTCGCCGTCATCGGCCGGCGGCTCAAAAACGTGGGCGAGGTCGAGGCGTTGAAGGGCGTGGCCGGCTACACGCTCGGCAACGACGTGAGCGAGCGCACCTGGCAGCGCGCCGACCGGACCTTATGGCGCGCCAAGAACGCCGACACCTTCAAGCCGATGGGCCCGGCGATCGTGCGCGAGCTCGATCCCATGGACCAGACGATCGAGGTGCGCATCAACGGGCGCAGCGTGTCGAGCTACCGCACTTCCGCCATGATTTTCCCGGTCGGCGAGTATCTCTCGCGCATGTCGCGTTACCTTACGCTGCACCCCGGCGATGTCGTGTGGTTCGGCTGCGATGGGCCGACAGTGCCCGCGCTCAAGCCGGGCGATCTCGTCGAGGTGGTCAACGACGCGATCGGCGTGCTGGCGAACCGGGTCGTCCGCGCTGACGATTGAGCGTTACCGACCCTGCGGTCGGCTCGCGGGGGGCGTGACGCGCGTGAGGCGCGCGCGGTCGCGCTTTCGCTTGGCGTTAAAGCCGTCGTCCACTGCGATCGGGTCGCTCGCCGGAAACGTAGCTTCGACGGCGGAGTCGAGCAGCGCTTCGCAGGACGACGATTCTTCCGGGAAAGGCCAGGCCGCAACCGGCCCCTTGCGGGATGGCTCCATGAAGAATGGGACCGTGCCGGGCGCGCGGAGTTCTGGGACTCGCCCTAATGCTCGCTGCCGGGCGGCTCGCGGCGCTCTTCGCGCGCGGCGCCCTGCACATGGGCCTTGAGAAAGCGTGTCAGCGCGAGCACGAGCCGCTGCCGCTCGAGGCCCATGCCCTTTGGAAACTCATTGACCGAGAGCTGAGCCTGTTCCTCGATCTGGCTCAGTTTCCCCAGCATCATGCTGAGATCAAGCGGCATTGCTTTCCTCGTCTCCCGCGCTGCACAACAGCCTCGCAGGTTAGCAAAAACGATTTCGAAAATATGTCGTCGGAAGGATGACCAATCGCGACGTCGGCCTTCCGCGACAGGCGGACGAATCTGCTAATTTCCGCAAATGAGTGCCATTGACGTCCATTGCCATGTGGTTCCGGAGAATTTTCCCAAATACGCGGGAAAGAACAGAGACGTGCCATGGCCCTCGATGGCCGAGGCGCATGCGTGCCACAAGCATGTGATGATTTCAGGCAAGGTCTACCGGACGGTGTCCGACGGCTCCTGGAGCGTGCCGCGCCGGATCGAGCACATGGATTCGACGCGCGTCGCGCGCCAGGTTCTCTCGCCGATGCCGGAGCTCTTTTCCTACTGGTTCCCGACCGACGATGCCAAGGTGCTGGTGCGCTACATCAACGACCAGATGGCGGAGATGGTCTCTCTGAGGCCGGAGCGCTTCGTCGCCCTGGGCGGCGTGCCGCTGCAGGACCTGGACGCGGCGCTGCGGGAGCTCGAGCACTGCATGGACAAGCTCAAGTTCTCGGGCGTCGAGATCGCGAGCCATGTGAACGGCACGTCGATCGGCGATCCGCGCTTCGCGCCGTTTTTCGCCGAATGCGAGCGCCGCGGGGCGGCGATCTTCGTGCATGCGTTGAGGCCCGCGGGCCAGGACCGGATCGTGGGCCCGTTCCCCGAGCAGGCGATCTGCTTTCCCGGCGACATCGCGCTCGGCTGCGCATCCATGATCACGGGTGGGACGGCGGCGAGCCTGCCGAAACTGCGCATCGCCTTCAGCCACGGCGGGGGCGCGATGCCGATCCTGCTGCCGCGCCTGGAGCACATGTGGAAGAACGTGCCGAAGGCGAACGAGACGCTGAAGGAAGCGCCCACGACCACCGCTCGGCGCTTCTTCTACGACGATCTCGTGTTCGATCCCAAGGCGATCCGGTTCCTGGTCGAGCAGTACGGGACTTCGCAGGTGCTGCTTGGCACCGACTATCCCTACGCCATGGGCGACACCGATCCGCTCGGCACGCTCGCGAAAACCGGGCTCGACGGGGGAGTCATCGAGGCCATCACCACGCTAAACGCCAGGAGATTTCTCCGTCTTGGCTAAGAGGTCGTTCACGGACAGGATTGCCTGATCGTCTCGCCGATTTCCCGGGGTGAGGCAAACACGACCGAAGCGCGGTCGCCGCGCATGCCGGCGCCGATGGCGACCGGCTTGCCGGGAAGGGGTCCTTGCTTGCTCGAGTCGGTCTTCAGCCGCAGGTTGAACTCCCAGATCTTCTGGCTTTTGCCGTCGGCGGTGCCGATGGTATAAGCGTCTCCGCAATAGGAAATCGAGGTCACCTGGCCTTCGGGAGGCGCCTTGCGCCGATCGAGACGGCGTCCGCGCATGCGAGAGCGTTAAGCGGCAACAGAACGGCACGCAACACGCGGCGACCGAGCCTGTCGCATTGCCTCTCCGGCTTGGCCATTGGCTACCTCACATCGGTGATGGTGTAGTCCTTGCCCGATTGCTCAAAGGTGAAGTCGACCTTGGCACCCGGCTTCATCTTCTCGAGCACCTTTTTATCCTTGACCTTGAAGCTCATGGTCATTGCGGGCCATTTCAGGCTCTCCACCGGCCCGTGCTTGACCGTCACCGCGTTCTTCTCCGGCTCGACTTTGGTGACGGTGCCGGAAGCCTGGTGCGGCGGCTGGGGATAAGCCGGCAGCATGAATGCCGAGAGGGCGAGAGTGATTGCGCAAGCAAGACTGCGTTTCATCGAGCTCCTTTCGATCGGGTCTGCATTTGACTGGGGGTTGAAGAACGAAATTCCCGGCCCCGGAGGAGAAGGTAGGCGGCCGGAAGAACAAACAACGAAAGCAGCGGCGCGGTGATCATTCCGCCGATCATCGGCGCCGCGATGCGCTGCATGACCTCGGCGCCGGTGCCTTCGGACCACATGATCGGCGCCAGCCCCGCGACAATGACCGCGACCGTCATCGCCTTGGGGCGCACTCGCCGCACCGCGCCGTGGTCGATCGCCTCGAGCAGGCTCGCGTGACCGCCGTGCTCGCAGGCGTTCTTGAGGTAGATCAGCATGACGACGCCGAACTCCGCGGCAAGTCCCCCGAGCGCGATGAAGCCGACAGCGGTCGCGACGGAAAGGTTATGGCCGAGCAGGTAGACGTACCAGAACCCGCCGATCAGCGCGAGCGGCAGCGTCGCCATGATGATCGCCGCTTCATCCAGGCGCCGGAATGTGAGGTAGAGCAGGACGAAGATGATCGCGAGCGTCACCGGGATGACGATCGCGAGCCGTTGCTTCGCGCGCTCGAGGAACTCGAATTGCCCCGACCAGCCGATCGAGATCCCGGGCTCGGCTTTGACGGCGGAGGCCACCGCCCGTTTTGCGTCGTCGACCACCGAGGCGAGATCGCGCCCACGGATGTCCACGTACACCCATCCCGCGAGGCGCGCGTTTTCGCTGCGCAGCATCGGCGGGCCGTCGGCGATCGTCACCGCCGCGACCGAGCCGAGCGCGATCTGGGCACCCCCCTCGGTGACGACCGGCAGGGATTTGAGCTTCTCGGGCGAGTCGCGCAGCTCGCGCGGGTAGCGCACGCTGATCGGGAAGCGGCGCCGCCCCTCGACCGTTTCCCCGATCGTCTCCCCGCCGATGGCGCTGGAAACCACAGACTGGATGTCGGACACGTTCAGCCCGACCCGCGACGCCGCCAGGCGGTCGATCGCCACGTCGATATACCTGCCGCCGCTCACGCGCTCGGCCAGGGCCGAGCTCACGCCCGGGACCTCTTTTACCGCATGCTCGATCGCCTGCGTCGCACGGTCGATGCCGGCGAGGTCATTGCCGGACACCTTGATGCCGAGCGGGCTTTTGATGCCAGTGGCGAGCATGTCGATGCGGTTGCGAATCGGCGGGACCCAGACATTGGTGAGCCCGGGCACGCGCGCGACCTCGTCGAGCGCCTCGACGAGCTTGTCCGGCGTCATGCCGGCTCGCCACTCGCTTTGGGGCTTGAGCTGAATGGTCGTTTCGACCATCTCGAGCGGCGCGGGATCGGTCGCGCTTTCGGCGCGCCCGATCTTGCCGAACACGCTCTTCACTTCTGGCACCGTCGCGATCAGCCGGTCGGTCTGCTGCAGGATTTCGGCCGCCTTGGCGGGCGAAATGCCCGGCAGCGCCGAAGGCATGTAGAGCAGGTCGCCCTCGAAGAGCGGCGGCATGAACTCGCCGCCGAGGCGGGAGATGGGAACGAGCGTTAGCAGCAGGAGCGCGCCCGCCAGCGCGAGTGTCGTCTTGGGCCGGCGCAGCACCGCGCCGAGCGCCGGCCGGTAGGCCGCGATCAGCCATCGATTGAGGGGATTGCGGATCTCCTCGCGAATACGCCCGCGGACGAGGTAGCCCATCAGCACGGGGATCAGCGTGACGGCGAGGATCGCCGCCGCGGCCATGGCGTAGGTCTTGGTATACGCGAGCGGGGAGAAGAGCCGGCCCTCCTGCGCTTCGAGCGCGAACACGGGCAGGAAGGAAAGCGTGATGACGAGAAGGGAGAAAAACAGGGCGGGCCCGACTTCGGCGGCGGCCTGCGCGATGACTCGCCAACGGTCTTCTCCGCGCAGGTCGCGGCCTTCGAGCGCCTTGTGCGCGTTCTCGACCATGACCACGGCGGCGTCCACCATGGCTCCGATCGCGATGGCAAGGCCGCCCAGGGACAGGATATTGGCGTTGACGCCCTGGTAGCGCATCACGATGAACGCGGCGAGCACGCCGAGCGGCAACGTGACGATGGCGACGAGCGCGGAACGCAGATGCAGGAGAAAGAGCGCGCACACGAGCGCCACCGCGGCGAACTCCTCGGCCAGCTTGTCGCGAAGATGCCGCACGGCCCGCTCGATCAGGCCCGAGCGGTCGTAGGTCTCCACGATCTCGACGCCCTTGGGCAGGCTCGGGCTGAGCTCTGCGAGCCTCGCCTTGACCGCGCGAATCGTTTCGAGCGCGTTCTTCCCCGAGCGCATCACCACGACGCCGCCGGCGACTTCGCCCTCGCCATCGAGCTCTGCGACGCCGCGCCGCATCTCGGGCCCGATCTGGATCCGAGCGACCTCGGCAAGCCGGACCGGCACGCCGCCTTTTCCGGAGGCGAGCGGGATCGCGCGGAAATCGTCCAGCGACTTCAGGTAGCCGTTCGAGCGGACCATGTATTCGGCTTCGGCCATCTCCACCACCGACCCTCCCGACTCGCGATTGGCGTTCTGGATCGCGGCGACGACGCGCGCGTGCGGAATGCCGTAAGCGCGCAGCCGGTCCGGGTCGAGCACGACCTGATATTGGCGCACCATGCCGCCGACCGACGCCACTTCGGCGACGTTCGGAAGCGCCTTGAGCTCGTACTTGAGGAACCAGTCCTGCAGTGCCCGCAACTCTCCCAGATCATGCGACCCCGAGCGATCGACGAGCGCGTACTGATAGATCCATCCGACGCCAGTCGCGTCCGGTCCGAGCGCCGGCTTCGCCAGCGCGGGCAGTCGCGATTGCACCTGGTTCAGGTATTCAAGAACCCGCGAGCGCGCCCAGTAGAGGTCGGTGCCGTCCTCGAACAGCACATAAACGAAGGAGTCGCCGAAGAACGAGTAGCCCCGGACGGTTTTTGCCCCGGGCACCGACATCATGGTGGTGGTGAGCGGGTAGGTGACCTGCTCCTCGACAATCCGCGGCGCCTGTCCGGGATACGCCGTGCGAATGATCACCTGCACGTCCGAGAGGTCGGGGAGGGCGTCGAGCGGCGTTCTTGCGAGCGCGTAGATTCCCCATGCGGCGATCAGCGCCGTCGCCATGAGGACGAGGAACCGATTGCGAATCGACCAGTGGATCAGCGCCTTGATCACGGTCGCTTCCTCAGCTTCGAGATCACATAGTTTCCGTCCTTGTCGGGTTTTTCCGCGACCTCGAACTCCACTGTGTCTCCCGGCTTCAGGCCGGCGAGCGCGGCGCGGTCCTGTACCGCGAAACCCATGGTCATGCGCGGCCAGTTCATCGACGGGATCGGCTCGTGGTCGAGCTCGATCCTGCCGTTGGTCGCCTCCACGCCGGTCACCTTTCCTGTTCCGGCATGTCTCTCGGTCTTGGCGCTGTGCGGCGCCGGGCCCTCGAGGCGGCCGAGCGCCGTCTTGAGGCTCGCCTCCGAGTCGATGAGGAATTGTCCGGAGACGACTACGCTATCGCCCGGCTCCAATCCTTCAATCACCTCGGTGCGGCCGTTCGCCTCGGCTCCGATCTTGACCGCCGCAGGACGGAAGCGCTCGCCATCGCTCACGATGACGACGGTGCGGGCGCCGGTTTCGATGACCGCCTCCGAAGGCACGGTCAGCGCCTTGCGCGACGACGAGCGAACGTCAACGCTCGCATACATGCCCGGCTTGAGCGCAAGCGCCGGGTTGGCGAGCACGAGCCGCGCCTTGAGCGTGCGCGTCTGTGCGTTGAATTCCGGATAGACGTAGTCGATCCGGCCTTCGAAGGCCTTTTCCGGCAGCGACTGAATGCGCGCTTCGGCACGCATGCCGGGCCGGACCAGGGCGCTTTGGGCTTCGGGGACTTCGAGGACGACCCAGACGGAGGAAAGATCGGTGATCGTGAACGCGGGACTCCCCGCCTGCACCATCGCGCCTTCGCGCACCGCGAGATCGGTCACCACGCCCGAGATCGGCGCAAGCAGCGCGACCCGGCGGCTCGCGGTTCCGGCCTGCTCGAGCCGCTCGATCTGCTTTCCGGTCAGGCCGAGCAGCTCGAGCCTGCGGCGCGAAGCCTTCGCCAGGCTCGCGTCGGCAGGGTTCCCGGTGGCGAGCCGCCGGGCAAGCAGGTACTCCTCCTGCGCGGCCAGAAGCTCGGGCGAATACACCTCCGCGAGCGTCTGCCCGGCGCGCACCGGCTCATTTACGGCGCGCACGGCGAGACGCTCCACCCATCCTCGCGTGCGCACCTCGGCGCGCGCGATGCGACGTTCGTCCGCCTGCACGTAACCGACGGCGCGCATCTCGCTCGCCAGCTCGGTGAGCTCCGCCGTTCGGGTTCGCACGCCAAGGCTCTGGCGCATGCGAGGGCTGATGGCGGTGGAGCCGGCCGCGTCCTGCTTGTCGTCGGCGTACCTCGGAACGAGCTGCATGTCCATGAAGGGCGACTTGCCCGGCTTGTCGAATTTCTGCTGCGGATACATCGGGTCGTACCAATAGAGGACTTTGCGCCCCGGTTCGGGAGCGCTGGCGGCTGTCTCAGCGGGCTTGCCGCGGGCGCCGAGGAAGTAACCGAGTGCGATGAGCCCGACCGCTGCCAGCGCAAATGCGATCGCGCGCTTCATCGATGGCCCTCCTCGTGCTCGAAGTACTGGAGCCCGATTCGGGCCCTGAACCGGGCGGCCTGGAGCGCAAGCTGCTGGATGCGCGCGTCGACGACGTTGCGGCGCGCCTCGAAGACCGCGGCGAGCGTTGCAGAGCCCGCGCTGTGCTGCGCGACGAGAGCGTCGAGCCGCGCTTTGGCATCCGGAACGATGCTCGTGGTGACGTTCGTCAGCCTTTCGCCGGCGATCTCCCAGTCCGCATACATGCTCTCGAGTTCCGAGTGAAGCTCGCGCAGGTGATCGAGGCGCTGCGCGCGCGCGCGGTCCGCCTGAGCGCGTTTTGCGGCGAGCAGGCGGTCCTGCTTGCGGTCGGCAAAAAGCGGCAATTCGATCGCAACCTGCAGCATGACCATGTCCGAGCGGCCGCCGTAGCGGCTGTAGTAACCGAGCTCGACCGAGCGATCCGGCTTCGACGCTTCGCGCGCAAGCGCCACCTCGGCTTCAGCGACCTTTTCGGCGCGCAGGTGCATTGCGTGCTGCGGATGCATTTCGATTGCGGGTCTCAGGGTGGCGAGCGGGGCGGGTGCTGCAATTCCCGGAAGGTCCTCGGGCAGCGGGCGGGCCGCGGCATCGGGAACCCAGCGCGCAAGCGCAGCGCGGGCGCGCCTCGCTGCGGCGGCGAGCTCGAGGCGCCGATCCACCGTCTGGTTGAGCATCTGCCGCGCGGCGAGCACATCGGCTTGAGAGCCCTTGCCCGAAGAAACCGCGATGCGCGCGAGCTCGATCGAGCGCCGGTGTTCGTCGGCAAGCTCGCCGACCAGCCGCTCATTTGCGGCCGCGAGCCAGGCGTCGAGCCAGGCGAATCCGACGTCGCGCGAGATTCCCTGGCGCACGCCCGCGGCTTCTGCACGTTCCTGCTCGGCCTCGGCGAGTGTGCGCTCTGTGCGCAGGCGCCGCTTCTCGCCGCCGGGGAAAGCCTGCTCCCAGCTCACGCCGACCTGCGTCATATCCTCCCGGGCGCTGGGAAAATTGCGCGTCGGAAAATTCAGCGCCCCGAGCTTTAGCCGGGGGTCGGGCAGGGCGCCGTCCGCGACCGCGGTTTCCTCTTGTGCGCGCGCGCCCAGCTCGAGCGCGCGCAGCGCAGGCTGATCCTGGAGCGCGCGCTGTCGCGCCTCGTCCAGCGTGAGCACCTGCGCAATGGCAGGGGTAGCGGCAGCAAGCGCCGCGGCAAGCAGAAATGGAATACGCATTCGATCCTCCGCAAAGTGAAAACGCCTCCGGCCTGAGAGCCGGCAGCGGCCGATTCACTTGCGAAGGATCAAATCAGGAGCGTGCGAAAGAGGATTCGGGGCGGCGGCCCGGCGGCGCGCGCACCCGGCGCCACGATGCGGATCGCTGAGAGAAAGGGGGGTGCGACAGCGGCGACCGCCAGTACAGACCCGAGCGGTGGTTGCGGCACATACACCGACGGCTTATCGAGGCTCTGAAAATCCGCGAGGCAGTGCGCGACGCAGACGCTGCGCTGTGGCGCGCGCGCTTCCTCGTGGCACGGGGGTTCGGCGCTGCTGGAAATGGCCAGCGCCGCGGCGCGGTCCGGCAGCTGACAAGCCGAGGCGACGAAGGCGGCCTGCGCGAAAAGCAGCGCCGCGAGCACGATGTTGGCCAAGTGGCGGGCGGTTCGACGACGGATCACCCGGGCATGGTACCGCCTTCCGCAACCTCGGCCAATTCAGCAGCTAGGCGGTGCGGAAAACCACTCCTTTGTCGGTGGTGATCCGCTTCATCGCCATCCGGTGCCCGCAATGGGGGCAGAGGAGGTAATCGCCTTCCTTGTCGCTGCGGACTTTCGGGAAAGTCGGCCCCTCGGCGGGAAGCTCGTCGTCCACGGACAACGAAGTGAAGACGAATTCCCCGCAGTAGCGGCAATCGACGTCGTGGGTGGGAAGCATGCCTGCGGGCTCGCAAGGAGCGAGCCAGCCGTGGATCGTCAGTTCAGCGCGTAGAGGCGCTCGCGCGCCGCGTCGAGCCGCTTCTGCGCCTCGTCGATGTCGGCCTGCAGCGCGCCGATGCGGGCGTAGTACTCGGGCGTGCGCGGGATCTTGCGCTTGCCCTTGCGCGGCGGGACGCCCTCATCCATGGCCGGCATCAGCTCGTCGGGGTGCGCCCGCACGCCCGCCGTCAGGCGGTTGTAGGCTTGCAGAAGCTCGGATTCGGCGTAGCGGACATCCTCGAGCGCGCGATCGCGCGCCTTGTCGGGAAGCTCGGGGGCCCGGACCGGCCGGCCGGCGCCGTCGTATTTTGCCGTCTCGATCAGGCGCGCGCTGGTGTCCACGCCGGAGGGGTTGTCCGTCAGGATCGTCCGCCCGTCGGCAGTGCGGAAGCGGTAAATATCGCCTGCCAGCGCGCTCGAGCTGAAAAGCCCGACGATCGAAACAGCAAGGAGCGCTGCGCGAACCACGCCGCGATTTTGGGCGTACGCCCTTGCGTTGGCGATGCGCCGGACGGAGGATTCGTCCAGGGTCGCCTCGAAGCTGCAGGGCGTCGCGGTAGGGCGCTAATCGGCCCGGCGGGCCGTCTGCTGTCGGCGAAGACCGGGCTTCGTCGTCGAATTCGCGCCGAGCGTCCGCAGGCAATCGTCCCGCAGCTGGCCGGCCAGTTGATGACAGCGCCGAATATCGCGCTGCGGCGCGGGACTGAGACGCAGGTCCGGCTCGAGCGATCCGCCGATGATGGCGCCCTCGGCCGGGCGGCTGCCGTCGCGCGCCGTGCCGAGCGGAAGCGAGCCGCGCGGCTCGCCCCCTTGCCCGGCTGCGAGCGTGGCGGAGAGCGCGATGATCGAAAGTGCGAGGGTTCGAGTCATCTTCAAAGCCGTCCCTGTTAGAGCTTCCGATCTGGGGTGCGTTGTGCCGAACTCAATCTTTAGTTTTTGTCGTGCGAGCCGCGACGAAAGTCGTTGCCCCTTGACGTGTAAGCTCCGCGCGTGAACCCCGGGCTGCGCCGCACGCTCCTCGAGCTGCATCGATCGATCGTCTCGATCGAGCGCGAAGACCATGAACGCAAGACGGGCTCGGCCAGCGCGGGCGAGTTCCTGCGCCTGCTGGTGCAGGACGAGGCCTGGGCGTGGCTCCGGCCGCTCTCGGCCCTCATCGTGCAAATGGACGAGAAAAACGTCGATGAGGCAGCGCTCCTCGCCGAAGCGCGCAAGCTTCTGAAGCCCGACCCCGAAGGGACATCTTTCCAGCAGCACTACGCGTGGCTGCTCGAGCGCAGCCCCGAGGTCGCCCATGCGCACGGCCAGGTCATGGTCGCCCTCAAAACCCCGGCGGCGTCATAGGAGCGGCGAGGCGAAATGTCCCGAACCAGCGACACTTCGGGCGTGCGCTGCTTTGACCAGTGAATCCACAAATGATTGACTTTGCGGGCTTTTTGGCTTGGTACGACCATTGCAGCTTGTTTCTCAGAAGGCTCCCGACTTCCCGTTTCGGGAGGCCACTGAGAAAGGAAGGTGCTCCATGAAAAGCCGTCTTCTGACTGCATGCGTTGTGATCGGCTCGATGCTCGCCCCGCTGGCGGCCTATTCCGCGGAAGACGCGGACCATGACCGCGCGCATCCCAAGCAGTGGGTGAAGGATTCGGCGATCACGACCCAGATCAAGACCAAGATGGCGACCGACCGCGAGGTCAGCGCGATGCACATCAAGGTCGATACCGACAACCACGGTGTCGTGCAGCTGAGCGGTACGGCCAAGAGCCAGGCCGAGGCCGACAAGGCCGTGGCGATTGCGCAAAGCGTCAAGGGCGTGACCTCGGTCGACAACAAGATCAAGGTCGCCAAGGACCGGTAACGCGCAAGCGCAGCTTTTGACGTGTCATGGGGGCGGTCTCTCGCGAGATCGCCCCTTTTTTTCGTCAGTGCATCGCGCCGGAAAGCACCACTTCGCATCCGCTCGCCGACGGCACGCGGGTGAGGAGCGCCCGGGCGACATCGCGCGCCGCGACCGAGCGATAATTCCGCGGAATCAGCGGGCCGAGAGCGCGCGTGACGGAGAGGGCAATGCCTTCACCGCGGCGAACGGGTTGGCCCAGGCGCGCCCGGTCGCCGGCCAGCATGGACGGGCGCGCGATGACGAGGCCTTCGAAGGGCATCGCCCGCAACGCGTCTTCGAGCTCGCCTTTCACGCGGTTGTAGAAGATTCCGGATTTCGCGCTGGCACCCATGGCGCTGACCAGGCCGGCGCGTCGCGCCCCGGCGGCGAGCGCGGCGCGAGCGACGGCGAGATTCGCATCGAAGTCGACGGCCCGAAACGCTTCCTGGCTGCCGGCGACCTTGATGGTCGTCCCAAGCGCGAGATAGACCTCCTCGATGGCGGGCAGCGCCCGAAGGGAGCGAAAGTCGACGACGTGAACCGCGACTTTCGCCGCGGGCGCCTCCATTGCCCGCCGCACGAGCACATGGATAGCCGCAACCGAAGGATCGGCGACGAGGCCTTGCAGGATTTCCCTGCCGACCAGGCCGGTCGCGCCGGCGAGCGCTACGGTTCTTGCCATGCGCCGAGCAGCGTCGCGATGCCGAGCAGCGCGAAAATCGCCGCGGCGACTGCGTGGACGAGCCTCATCGGAATTTTCTTCCCGAACTTTTCGCCGACGAACACCGCCGGCACGTCGGCGATCAGCATTCCGAGCGTGGTGCCGATGACCACGACGAGCGGGCTCGCGTAATGCGCCGCCATGGCCACGGTGGCCACCTGCGTCTTGTCGCCCATTTCCGCGAAAAAGAAGGTCAGCAGCGTCGCGCCGAAGACGCCGAAGCGCTTCGCCATCCGCGCTTCATCCTCCTCGATCTCGTCGGGCACCATCGTCCAGGCGGCCATGCCGAGGAAGGATAACCCCAGCACCCAGCGCAGCGCTTCCGCGCTCACCGTGGAAGTGATCCAGGCGCCGAGCGCGCCCGCGAGGCCATGGTTCACGATCGTCGCGCACAGGATGCCGGCGACGATGGGCAGCGGCTTCCGGAAGCGCGCCGCGAGGATGAACGCCAGCAGCTGCGTCTTGTCGCCGATTTCGGCGAGGGCGACCACACCGGTGGCGACGAGGAAGGCTTCCATAGAATTGGTGGAGGCGGCGGGAATCGAACCCGCGTCCGCAAGCGATCCACAGTCAGGACTACATGCTTAGCCTGGTGCTTTGAGCTTCGCTTCGCGCCCGCCCACCGGCAGGCTGGCGCTCGGCTAGCCGCTTCGACGGATCCCCGGGGCCAAGCGGCCAGACCCCGGAGAGGGGCTGATGTTAATGACGCTGCACCCTTTTCAGGGCCTGGCCCATCAGCAAGCCAGTGCAGCGTCTAGCCGGTATTAGGCGGCTAGAGCGAAACGCTCGTCGTTGGCGTTTGTAGTGTTTCCAGATGGATTTACGAGGTCACTGGTCCTCGGCATGCCCTGCGCTGCTTCAGCACCCGCGTCGAAACCAGGTCGCCCCCGGTTCGTTACAGGCAAGTGACGCATTATCCCATATGGGGTCGGAGGGAACTCCTCACAAGAGTCGAAGTCTGCTCGATATGGCGAAGAGAAAAAAGGCTTCAGGCACGATCGAAGTCCCCTTTGACGAGGAGTTGGAGCACCCCGGCGGGGTGACGGGCGAGGAGATCGCCAAGGTCCTTGCCGATGTGGAGGAGTGCTTCCGTCGGCAAAGCGAGTTTTTCAGCCGCATGGCGCGGCGCAGCCGCACGCGGATCCATACTTTCAAGCCCACGCGGCATTCACGCTGAGCGCAGCCGCGCGCAAAGCGGCAGCGCGGCCGCGCACAACGCGGCCATGAACCAGAACCCGTGCGCGCCGACGCGCGCATAGAGAAATCCCGACACGAGCGTCATCAGCGCGGTGGAGATACCGATGCCGAGCGGCCCGTAGAGCGCCTGCGCCGTGCCGGCAAGCCCCGGCGGCACGAGCCGCGAGATCAGCCGCATGCAGGCGAGGTGCAGGAGCGCGAAGGTGAGCCCGTGCAGCGGCTGCACGAGCGCGAGGAAGGCGAGCTCGGTCGTCGCGGCAAGCGCGAGCCACCGGACGATGCCGGCAACGGCGGCAAGGGCGAGCGCACCCGCCGGGGTGAGCCGCGCGATCAGCCAGGGGCCCACGAGGAAGAAGACGAGCACCTCGGCGGCCACCGACTCCGACCAAAGGAAGCTCGCCGCCTCGGCGCCGATGCCCGCCTCGCGCCAGCGGATCATGGTGAAGCCGTCGTTCATCGCGTGGCTGCCGAGGACGAGCGCGGCCACGATCACCACGCGGCGGAAGGCGGGCACGCGCAGGAGCGCCGCGACGCCGCCCAGCGGCGCGCGGGCTTCGGCCGAGACGGCAGGCGGGCGCAGCTCCGGGACGAGCAGCGCGGCGAGCGCGGCGGCAATGAGCAGCATCGCCTGGAGGCCGATGATCACCGGAAGGCCCATCGCCGCGACGGCCTGCCCCGAGAGGAGCAGCCCGGCGATGAACGCGGCCGAGCCCGTCCCGCGCACCCAGCCGTAGTCGAAGCGGTGGGTCCCCGCCGAGCCGAGCGCGAGCGCGTCGGCGAGCAGCGTGACGGGCGAGAGCGCGACCGCCTGCATGAGCGTAAGCGCGAGAAACGCGCCGAAGGTCTGCGCGGGCAGATAGCCGAACACGATGCAGCCGGCTGCGGCGGCGCAGATGGCGAGGACGGCGCGAAGCGCGCCCGCCAGGTCGCCGATGCGCGCCGCGACCGGGCCCGCGACGATGCGCGTGGCGGTGCCCGCGGCGAGGATCAGGCCGAGCTGCTCTGCCGGAATGCCGCGCGAGGCGACGAAGGCGGGAAGAAAAGGCGATGCGACGCCGAACGCCGCGTACAGCATCGAGTAGAGGAGGACGAAGCGGGAAAGCGGGTTCGTGCGCCTGACCGTACACCCGCGGGCGCCGCGGGACGATGGTCAGGGAGGGCTGTCAGAGATGCGCGACGAGGTCCATCGGCTGGCGGATCACCGTGTCGGCGTTCCAGGCGTGCCAGTCGTCGCCGTAGCCCCATTCGACCGCGACCGAGGTCATGCCCGCCGCGTGCGCGGCGAGGATGTCGCGCAGGTCGTCGCCGACGTACAGGCAGTCTTTGGGCGCGAGCGCGAGCTCGTTCGCCGCGTGCAGGAGCGAAGCCGGATGCGGCTTCAAGTGCGGCGTGGTGTCGCCGCAGACGACGCAGGCGGGCGTCAAGGCCATCGCGGCGACGATCTTGCGCGTGAGATGGGTCGACTTGTTGGTCACGATGCCCCAGCGCAAGCCGCGCGCCTCGATCGCGCCGAGGAGCTTGTCCATTCCCGGGAAGAGCTTCGTCTCCACGCAGATCGCCTCGGCGTAGTAGCGCAGGAATTCCTCCCGCATGTCCTTGAACTCGGGATGCTCGGTGAGGATCCCGAAGCCGGCGACGATCAACCCGCGCGCGCCCGCCGAGGCATAGGGGCGCAGCTTCTCGAGCGGAATTTCGGCCATGCCGCGCACGGTGCGAAGCCGGTTGAGCGCCGCGACGAGGTCGGCCGCGGTGTCGGCGAGCGTGCCGTCGAAATCGAAAAGGACGGCTTTACTGCGCATCTTTGGCGCAGCAGAGCGCGTAATTGACGTCGCAGTTCTCGCCGAGGCGATAGACCTGCGTGACAGGGTTGTAGGTCATGCCCTTGAACTCCACCGCGCGCAGGCCCGCGTCGCGGCACCAGCGCGAAAGCTCGGAGGGCCGGATGAAGCGCGCGTAGTCGTGCGTTCCCTTGGGCAGGAGCTTGAGCACGTATTCGGCGCCGATGACGGCGAAGAGATACGCCTTCGGGTTGCGGTTGATGGTGGAGAAGAACACGCGCCCGCCCGGCTTTGCCAGCCGCGCGCAGGCCGCGACCGTGAGCGCGGGATCGGGCACGTGCTCCAGCATTTCCATGCAGGTGACGACGTCGAACCGGCCAGGGTGGGTTTTCGCTTTTTCCTCGGGAGAGATCTTTTCGTAGCTCACCGCCAGGCCGCTTTCATGCAGGTGAAGCGCCGCGACCTTGAGCGGCTTGTCCGAGAGGTCGATGCCCGTCACGCGGGCGCCCGAGCGCGCCATCGCCTCGGCCAGGATCCCCCCGCCGCAGCCCACGTCGAGCACGTCCTTGCCTGCGAGCGGCGCGAGCGACTCGACCCAGCCCAGGCGGAGGGGGTTGATCTCGTGCAGCGGGCGGAACTCGCCGTGCGGGTCCCACCAGCGGTGCGCGAGCTCGCCGAATTTCTTCAGCTCCGCGGGATCGACGTTCTGCATTTCCGACACCCTAAAACAAAAAGCCCCGCCGGAGCGGGGCTTTTCGAGAAGCGTTCGCTCGATCAGGGCTTCTTCGTGCCGATCACCTCGATCTCCACGCGGCGGTTCTTCTGCCGGCCGTCCTTGCTCTTGTTGGACGCGACGGGCTGTTTCTCGCCCTTGCCTTCCGTGTAGATGCGGTTGGGCTCGACGCCCTTGGACACGAGATAGCTCTTCACCGACTCGGCGCGGCGCACCGACAGCTTCTGGTTGTACGCGTCGCTGCCGATCGAGTCCGTGTGACCGATGGCGATCACCACCTCGAGGTTGATGCCCTTGATCCGGTTGGCGAGGTCATCGAGCTTCGCCTTGCCTTCGGACTTGAGCACCGCCTTGTCGAAGTCAAACAGCACGTCCGCGGCGAGCGTGACTTTCTCGGCGACGGGCTTGGGCTTCGGCGCGGGCTTGGCGGCCGGCTTGGGCGGCGGCGGGGGCACGACGACCGGCGCGGCCTTGCGCACGAGGTCGGGATCGCACTCCTCGATCGCCATCGCGGGCGTCCACGAGGGCTGCTTCCAGCACTGGCCTACGCTGTTCTTCCACACCGGACCGCCGACCCCCTGCGTCCAGTGACCTTCCTTCGTTTGCGCAGCGGCGTTGAGCGACAGTGCAGCGCCTGCGGCAATGAGCAGCGACAACCACGGTTTTTTGATCATTCGTCCCTCGCTGGAAGCGTTGAAACTTATTGTTGAATCAAGGCTCTGGAAGCCATCAACTTATTCTGCCACAGTTTGGTAGGGGCTTTCAACCCGGAAAACACTGAGTTTTCAAGGGTTCCGCCCTTCAAAACCTGTCGCCCCCCGACCCACACGTCACTGACCTGCTCCCGTCCGGCAGCATAAACGAGGTGCGATGCCGGGTCGTAGCAGGGTTCGAGGGCCGGGTGATCATATCGTATCGCGACAAGATCGGCGGCCTTGCCGGGCACGATCGAACCGATGCGCGCCTCCAGCCCCAGGGCGGCCGCGCCCCCGAGCGTGGCGGCGCGCAACGCCGCATGGGCCGGCAGGGCGCCGGCATCCTGAGCCACTGCTTTTGCCAGCAGCGCCGCCAGGCGCATCTCTCCGAGCAGGTCGAGCCGGTTATTGCTCGCCGCCCCGTCGGTGCCGAGCGCGAGATTTACGCCGGCAGCCGCGAGCTTCGCCACGGGCGCAAATCCGCTCGCGAGCTTGAGGTTGGAGGACGGGCAATGCGCGACCGACGCCCCGTGGCGTCCGAGCAACGCGATTTCCTCATCCGAGAGGTGCACGGCGTGCACCGCGATAAGGGATGGCCCCACCAGGCCGAGGCGCGCCAGACGCGCCAACGGGCGCGCCCCGTGCTCGGCGACGGAGCGCTCGACCTCGCCCCGGGTCTCGTGCAGGTGCACATGCACCGGGACGTCGATCTCCGCGGCGATCGCCGCGATCTTGCGGAAGCTTGCGTCGGAGACCGTATAGGGCGCATGCGGCGCGAGGCAGAAGCTCGCGAGCGGATGCTCGCGGAAGCGGTCGCGCAGGGCGAGCCCCTTGGCGAGATAGTCGTCGGCGTCCGCCGCATAGGCGGACGGAAAATCGATGACGATCATGCCGTGGCAGGAGCGCAAGCCCGCTTCGAGCGCGGCCTCGAGCGATGCCTCGGGAAAGAAATACATGTCGTTGAAGCAGGTGATGCCGCCGCGCAGCATCTCCGCGCAGGCGAGGAGCGTGCCGTCGTGCACGAATTGCGGCGAGACGTGCTTCGTCTCGGCCGGCCAGATGTGCTCCTCGAGCCAGCGCATGAGGGGCAGGTCGTCGGCGAGGCCGCGCATGAGCGTCATCGCCGCGTGCGTGTGCGCGTTGACGAGGCCGGGGATGAGCGCGTGCCCGGAAAGCTCGATGCGCGCGTAGGACGCAAACCGTTCCTCGGCCGCCGGGCGCGGCAGGACTGCTTCGATGAGGCCGTCGCGCACCGCGACGGCGTGGTCCTCAAGCACGACGCCGGGCGGTTCCACCGGAACCACCCAGCGCGCGCTGAGCAGGAAGGCGTCGTTCTTGTCTACTTGGGCTTGCCGTGCACTTCGACTTCCACGCGCCGGTTGGGCGCGAGGCAGGCGATCAGCTGCTTGCGGTCCTTCTGGTTGCAGGAAACGAAGGGCTGCGCGCTGCCCATGTTGGTCTTGCCGTAGCCGGTGACATCGATCTTCGAGCCGTCCATGCCCTTGGAGACGAGGTAGGCCCGGACTGCGGCGGCACGGCGCTCCGAGAGCTTCTGGTTGAATTGCGCCGAGCCGAGCCGGTCGGTATAGCCGTTCACGTTGGCGTAAGCGAGCGTGCCGATCGAGGGCAGCTTGGCGATGATGTCGGTGTCGAGCCGGAACATCGCCATCTTGTCGAGCTTCGACCCGCCGAGCGGAAAATGCACGGTCGAGGTGAGCACGACGGGCTTGGGTGCCGCCGGCTTCGCGGCCGGCTTGGCCGCGGGCTTGGGCGCAAGGGGCGGCGGCGGAGGAGGCGCGGCGCGGCGCACGAGATCGGGATCGCAATCCTCGATCGCCATCGCCGGCGTCCACGAATTGAGCTTCCAGCACTGGCCGGAGCCGTTTTTCCACACCGGGCCGCCGGTGCCCTGCGTCCAGTGGCCGTCCTTCGTCTGTGCGTTGGCTGTCGAGCTGAATGCGCTGATCGCGCCGCAGGCGAGAATCGCCAGAGCGGACGCAAGCATCCCTTGAGTGTTTTTCATCGGTTCCCCCTCCTGACGCAGACCCGGAAAATCAGCGGCAATTAGAGCACAAAACCCGTCGGCTTGCAGCGGGCGCATGATAAAATTCCACGTGCTTTTCGCAGTGATTTTCCGTTCCGAAACCTCCCCCCGCTAGAGCGCCGATTTCGCCCCCGCGCATGGACTCGTTCGCCAAGGAAACGATCCCGGTCTCTCTCGAAGAGGAGATGCGCCGCTCGTACCTCGACTACGCGATGAGCGTGATCGTCGGGCGCGCGCTGCCCGACGTGAGGGACGGCCTGAAGCCGGTGCACCGGCGCGTGCTCTTCGCCATGCACGAGGCGAACAACGTCTGGAACCGGCCCTACGTGAAGTGCGCGCGCGTGGTGGGCGAGGTGCTCGGCAAGTACCACCCGCACGGCGATACCGCCACCTACGAGGCGCTCGTGCGCATGGCGCAGGACTTCTCCATGCGCTACACGCTCATCGACGGCCAGGGCAATTTCGGCTCGATCGACGGCGATAACGCCGCCGCCTACCGCTACACCGAGTGCCGCCTGGAGCGCCTCACCGCGGAGATGCTCGCCGACATCGACCGCGAAACCGTCGATTTCGTCGACAACTACGACGGCAAGGAGAAGGAGCCGACCGTCCTTCCCTCGCGCCTGCCGAACCTGCTTCTGAACGGCTCCTCGGGCATCGCCGTCGGCATGGCGACCAACATTCCGCCGCACAACCTCTCGGAGGTCGCCGACGCGTGCCTGCTGCTCCTCGGCAATCCGGGCTGCGCGATCGAGGACCTGATCAAGGTGATGCCCGCGCCGGATTTTCCCACTGCCGGCATCATCTACGGCATCTCGGGCGTGCACGAAGGCTATCGCACCGGCCGCGGCCGCGTGGTGATGCGCGCGCGCACGCACTTCGAGGAGGCCGGCAAGGACCGGCAGGCGATCATCGTCGAAGAGATTCCATACCAGGTGAACAAGCGCGCGCTCACCGAGCGCATCGCCGAGCTCGTCAACGAGAAGAAGATCGAAGGGATCTCCGACATCCGCGACGAATCGGACAAGGACGGCATTCGCCTCGTGATCGAATTGAAGCGCGGCGAGCTGCCCGAGGTGGTGCTGAACAACCTCTACAAGCAGACGCAGCTCCAGGACAGCTTCGGCATGAACATGGTCGCGCTGGTCGACAACCAGCCGCGCGTGCTCAATCTCAAGGAGCTGCTCGAGTCCTTCATCGCGCACCGGCGCGAGGTGGTGACGCGCCGCACCGTGTACGAGCTGAGGAAGGCGCGCGAGCGCGGGCACGTGCTGGAAGGCCTCGCGGTGGCCCTCTCGAATGTCGACCCGGTGATCGAGTTGATCAAGAAGGCGCCCACGCCGGCCGACGCGAAGCGCGAGCTGATGGGGCGGGCCTGGGGCTCCGATCTCGTCAAGGAGATGCTCGGCCAGGGCGATTTTGCGAAATTCCGCCCGCAGGGCCTCGCCGCCGAGTTCGGCCTGAAGCCCGACGGCTATCGCCTGTCGGATGAGCAGGCGCAGGCGATTCTCGAGCTCAGGCTGCAGCGCCTCACGGGCCTGGAGCAGGACAAGATCCGCGACGAGTACAAGGAAGTGATGAAGACGATCGCGGACCTGATCGACATCCTGGAGAAGCCCGCGCGCATTACCGCGATCATCGGCGACGAGCTGCGGCACCTGAAGGACGAGTTCGGCGACCGCAGGAAGAGCGAGATCGTCACGGTGGCCGAGGACATCTCGATCGAGGACCTGATCGCGCCGCAGGACATGGTGGTCACCTTCTCGCACGGCGGCTACGTCAAGTCGCAGCCGCTCGCCGATTACCGCGCGCAGCGCCGCGGCGGCCGCGGCAAGACGGCGGCCACCACCAAGGACGACGATTTCATCGAGCGGCTCTTCGTCGCGCACTCGCACGACTACCTGCTTTGCTTCTCCGACAAGGGGCGCCTGTACTGGCTCAAGGTGTTCGAGGTGCCGCAGGGCAGCCGCACGAGCCGCGGCAAGCCGCTGGTCAACCTCTTCCCGCTCGTGGAAGGCGAGAAGATCACGGCGGTCGTGCCGGTGAAGGAATTCGACGAGAACCATTTCGTTTTCATGGCGACCGCCAAGGGCACCGTGAAGAAGACGCCGCTCGCCGAATTCTCCCGCCCGCGTCCTTCGGGGATCATCGCGGTGGGCCTGGATGAGGGCGACTACCTCATCGGTGCCGCGCTGACCGACGGCAGCTACGACGTGATGCTCTTCTCGACCGAGGGCAAGGCGATCCGCTTCCAGGAAGAGGACGTGCGCCCGATGGGCCGGCAGGCAACCGGCGTGCGCGGCATGCGCCTTCCGGAGGACCGCGGCTGGCGCGTGGTTTGCATGCTGGTCGCGAAGGATGAGAAGCAGACCGTGCTCACCGCCACCGAGAACGGCTTCGGCAAGAGGACGCCCATCGCCGAGTACACGCGCCACGGCCGCGGCGGCCTGGGCATGATCGCGATCCAGACCACCGAGAGGAACGGCGCGCTCGTCGGCGCGGTGCTCGTGGACGACCACGACGAGGTGATGCTGATTTCCACGGGCGGGGTGCTGATCCGCAGCGCGGTGAAGGAAATCCGCGAGCAGGGCCGCTCGACGCAGGGCGTGACGCTCATCAACCTGGGCGAAGGCGAGAAGCTCGCCGGCATCGAGCGCATCGTCGAGCGCGACGAGATGGAAGGCAATGGGGGCAACGGAGGGAATGGGTCCTCGGAGGGGGAAATTCCTCCAAAAGTGGAAGACAAAGGCCCGACTCTTCACTGAAGATGGCAAGAATCTTCAATTTCAGCGCCGGTCCCGCGGTGCTGCCCGAGGAAGTGCTTTCGCGCGCCGGCGACGAGATGCTCGACTGGCACGGCACCGGCATGTGCGTGATGGAGATGAGCCATCGCGGCAAGGAGTTCATCCAGATCGCCGCCGAAGCCGAGGCCGACCTGCGCGAGCTGCTGTCCATCCCGAAGAACTACAAGGTTCTCTTCCTGCAGGGCGGCGCGACGCAGCAGTTCGCGCAGATTCCGATGAACCTCTTGCACGGCAAGGGCAAGGCCGACTACGTCGCGACCGGCGAATGGGCGGGGCGCGCGATCAAGGAAGCGAAGGCGTTCTGCGACGTGCACATCGCCGCTTCCTCGGAGGACAAGGGGTTCACCTACGCGCCTACGAACTGGAACGTGAGGCCCGATACCGCTTACGTTCATTATTGTTCGAACGAAACCATCGGTGGCGTGGAATTCCATGAAATCCCCACCCTAGAAAAATCCATTCCATTGGTGGCGGACGCGTCCTCCCATATTCTTTCCCGGCCGGTTGACGTCTCGAAATTCGGCCTCATCTACGCCGGCGCGCAGAAGAACATCGGCCCGGCGGGCCTCACCATCGTCATCGTGCGCGAGGACCTCACCGGCCAGGCCATGAAAGGCACGCCCTCGATCATGGACTACAAGGCGCAGGCCGCCGCAGACTCCATGCTCAACACGCCCGCGACGTACTCGATCTACGTTGCCGGGCTCGTCTTCAAGTGGCTCAAGGCAAAAGGTGGCGTGGCCGAGATCGAAAAACACAACATCGCCAAGGCGAAGCTCCTTTACGACTTCCTCGACCAGAGCAGCTTCTACAAGAATCCGGTCAACAAGAAAGACCGCTCGCGCATGAACGTCCCCTTCACGCTCGCCGACCCGAGCCTCGACGAGGCCTTCCTCAAGGGCGCGGCGAAGGAGGGCATGGTCCAGCTGAAAGGTCACCGCTCGGTCGGCGGCATGCGCGCCTCGATCTACAACGCCATGCCGATCGCGGGCGTCCAGTGCCTGGTCGACTACATGAAGGAATTCGCGCGCCGTGGCTAAGAAGAAATGCGAGGTGCTGGTGCTGAACGCGATCGCGCCGGTGGGCCTGAAGCGCCTGCCCGCCGAGAGCTACGCGATCGTCAAGGAATCCAAGTCGCCGGATGCGATTCTCGTACGCTCGCAGGAGATGCACGCGATGGAGTTCGGCGAGGACCTGAAGGCGGTCGGCCGTGCGGGCGCCGGGGTGAACAACATCCCGGTCGAGAAGCTCTCGAAGCTGGGCGTGCCGGTTTTCAACGCGCCGGGCGCCAACGCGAATGCGGTGAAGGAGCTGGTGCTCGCCGGCATGCTCATTGCAGCGAGGAATCTGGTTCCGGCCCTGGAATTTGTAAATCGCCTGGATAAAAATGATCTGAAAAAATCGGTCGAGGAGGGCAAGAAGACCTACGCCGGCCGCGAGCTGCCGGGACACACGCTGGGCGTCGTGGGCCTCGGCAAGGTGGGGAGCCTCGTCGCCGACGCGGCGATCCGCCTCGGCATGAACGTCCTCGGCTACGACCCGCACATCACGGTCGAGGCGGCCTGGAGCCTGCCCTCGCAGGTGCGCAAGGCCAACTCCGTCGACGAGCTGCTGCGTTCGAGCGACTTCGTCAGCCTGCACGTCCCTCTCATCGAGAAGACGAAGAACCTGCTGAACGAGAAGAACCTGCCGCTCATGAAGAAGGGCTCGGTGCTGCTCAACTTCGCGCGCGACGGGATCGTGGACGAGACAGCGCTCGCGAAATGCCTCGCCGCCAAGCACCTGCGCTGGTACGTCACCGACTTTCCGTCGGCGAAGCTGATCGGCCGGCCGGGCGTGGTCGCGCTGCCGCACCTGGGCGCCTCGACGGCCGAGGCCGAGGACAACAGCGCCGTGATGGTGATCGACCAGGTGCGGGAGTACCTGGAGAACGGCAGCCTGCAGAACGCGGTGAACTTCCCCGACGCGATCATGCCGCGCGAGTCGCCGTATCGACTGGCGATCGCCAATGCCAACGTGCCCAACATGCTCGCCCGCATCTCCAATGCGATGGGCAGCCGCAAGATCAACATCCACAACATGCTGAACAAGTCCAAGGGCGACATGGCCTACACCCTCGTCGACGTCGACAGCCCGGTGCCGCAGGCGGCCATCGACGAGCTGTGCCAGATCAAAGGCGTGCTTAAGGTACGCTACCTGACGTAGAACGAAGCGGGGACAGGCCCGGGGGCATGAGCACCAACGAGATCCAGAAGCTGCGCGCTCGAATCGACGCGCTGGACGACGAGCTGCTCAAGCTGCTCCGCCAGCGCATGGACCTTGCTCGCGAGGTGGGCAGGCTGAAGGGCAAGGCGCCCGCTTATCGCCCGGAGCGCGAGAGCGAGATCCTGCGCCGCCTGCCGGATGACGCCCGCGCGGTGTTCCGCGAGGTCATCTCCGCCTGCCGCGCCGTCGAGCAGGCGATCCGCGTCTCCTACCTCGGGCCGCAGGGCACTTTCAGCGAGCAGGCCGTGCTGCGCCATTTCGGCGCCGCCGTGTCCGGCGAGCCCGCGGCGACGATCGACGAGGTGTTCCGCGGCGCGGAGGCCGGCGCGACGCAGTTTGCCGTGGTGCCGGTGGAAAATTCGACCGAGGGCGCGGTCGGACGCACGCTCGACCTGCTGCTGCTCACGCCGCTCAAGATCTGCGGCGAGATCGAACTCAAGGTGCGGCAGAACCTGCTGTCGCGCGAAAAAGACGCGAAGAAAATAAAAAGGATCTATTCCCACGCCCAGTCGCTCGCGCAGTGCAACGGCTGGCTCGGGCAGCACCTCGCGAAGGCCGAGCGCGTGCCGGTCGGCTCGAACGCCGAGGCGGCGCAGCGCGCGGCCAAGGAAAAGGGCACGGCGGCGATCGCGGGCGAGATTGCGGCGGCGCGCTACAAGCTCGCCATCCTCGCGCGCGACATCGAGGACGACCCGAACAACACCACGCGCTTCCTTGTCCTAGGCAACGTCGAGCCGGCGCCGACCGGCCGCGACCGGACCTCGCTCGTCATGTCGGCGGAGAACAAGCCCGGCGCGGTGCACGCGCTCCTCTCGCCGCTCGCCCAGGGCGGCGTCAGCATGTCGCGCATCGAGTCGCGCCCCTCGCGGGCACGCTCTTCGCTTTGGGAATACGTGTTCTTCATCGACGTCGAGGGGCACCAGGCCGATGCGAAGGTTAAAAATGCGATTGAGGCGCTCAAAACCCGAGCGCCGTTCCTCAAAATACTGGGTTCCTACCCCATGGCGGTGAGTTGAAATGCTGATCGATCCCTGCGAACTGTCCCCCTCGTACGTGCGCTCGATCGCGCCGTACCAGCCCGGCAAGCCGATCTCGGAGGTCGCGCGCGAGCTCGGCCTGAAGGAAGAGAACATCATCAAGCTTGCCTCCAACGAGAACCCGCGCGGCATCGGGCCGCGCACGCGCGCCGCGATCGACGCGGCGATCGCCGAGGTGGCGCGCTACCCGGACGGCAATGGCCATGAGCTGCGGATGGCGCTTTCGCGCCGGCACGGCGTGGAGCCCGGCGCGATCGTGCTCGGCAACGGCTCGAACGACGTGCTCGAGCTCGTCGCGCACGCCTTCCTCGGGCCGGGCCGCGCCGCGGTGTTCTCGCAGCATTGCTTCGCGGTGTACCCGCTCGCGACGCAGGCGCGGGGGGCGCGCGCGATCGTGGTGCCGGCCAAGAACTTCGGCCACGACCTCGATGCGATGGCCGCGGCGATCGACGACGAGACCTACGTCCTCTGGGTGGCGAACCCGAACAACCCGACCGGCACGCACGTGCGGCCCGAGGCGCTGGAGGCCTTCGTGCGGCGCGTGCCCGAGCGCGTGATCCTGGTGATCGACGAGGCCTACAACGAGTACCTCGCGCCCGAGCTCAAGTCGGAGACGGTCAAGTGGCTGAAGCGCCACCCGAATCTCGTGGTGACGCGCACCTTCTCCAAAGCCTACGGCCTCGCCGGCCTGCGCGTCGGCTATGCGCTCGCGCATCCCTCGGTCGCGGACATCATGAACCGGGTGCGCCAGCCCTTCAACGTCAACAGCCTCGCGCTCGCGGCGGCGACGGCGGCGCTCGACGACATGGAGTTCGTCGCGCGCAGCTACGCGGAGAACCTGCAGGGCCTGCGCCAGATCGAAGAAGGCGCGAAGAAGCTCGGCCTGGAATGGATTCCGTCGCACGGCAACTTCATCACCATCCGCGTGGGCAAGGCGAACGAGGTTTTCCGGCGCCTGCTGAAGCGCGGCGTCATCGTGCGGCCGGTAGGCGGCGGCTACCAGCTGCCCGAGCATCTGCGCGTCACCGTCGGCACCGGGGCCGAGAACGAGCGCTTTCTCGCCGCGCTCGCGGGCAGCCTGAAAGAGTGAAGCGCGGCTGATGCGGTTTGCGCGGGTCGCCGTCATCGGCGTAGGACTGATCGGCGGCTCGTTCGCGCTTTCGCTAAAGCGCGCGCGACTTGCAGGACACGTCGTCGGCGCGGGCCGCAGCCGCGTCAACCTCAAGAGGGCGCTCAAGCGCCGCGCCATCGACTCGATTGCGCAAAGCGCGGCCGCCGCGGCCAGAAACGCGGACCTGGTTTTCATTGCCACGCCGGTTTCCCATTTCGAAAAAATATTCAGGGAAATAAAAGACAGCCTCAAACCGTCCGCGATCGTCACCGACGGCGGCAGCACCAAGCGCGACGTCGTGGCGGCGGCGCGGAAGGGCCTCGGGAAGAAGATTGCGCAGTTCATTCCCGCGCATCCGATCGCGGGCGCCGAAAAAAGCGGCGTTGCCGCGGCGAGCAGCGAGCTTTATCGAGGCAAAAGAGTGGTCCTGACGCCCCTTGCGGTCAATTCGCCGGCGCGAGTTCGAGGTCTGCGGCAGGCATGGACGGGAATCGGTGCGAATGTCTCCACGATGTCGCCGGCCGAGCACGACGCCGTCTTCGCCGCGGTAAGCCACCTCCCGCACCTGCTTGCCTACGGCCTCGTCAGCGACATCGCCGGGCGGCGCAATTCCAAGGTCCTCTTCGGCTACGCGGCCGGCGGCTTTCGCGACTTCACCCGCATCGCCTCTAGCCACCCCGAGATGTGGCGGGACATTTGCGACGCGAACAGGGATCTGCTTTTGAAAGAGGTGAAGGGTTTTGAATCCACGTTGAAAAAAATTAAGACAATTCTCCGCAGGAGAAAGACGAAAAACCTGGAGAAAATCTTTGCCGACGCGCGCTCGGCGCGGGACCGCTGGCTGAAAGGGCGGGCGTGAAGACGCTGGACCTGAAGCCCGCCACGGCGGCGCGCGGCACGGTCCGGCTGCCCGGCTCGAAGAGCATCACCAACCGCGTCCTTCTGCTGGCCGCGCTCTCGGGCGCCGGGAAAACCGTCGTGCGCGGCGCGCTCGACGCCGAGGACACTCGCGTCATGATCGGGGCGCTGCAAAAGCTCGGCGTGCCGCTCGATGACCGCAATTTCGCCGAGATCCTCGTGCCGGGGCGCGGGGGCAGGTTCAGCCGCAAGAAGGATCTTTTCCTGGGCAACGCCGGCACGGCGTACCGCTCGCTTACCGCGGTGCTCGCGCTGGCGGCGCGCGGCGAATACCGGCTCATGGGCGTGCCGCGCATGCACGAGCGGCCGATCGGCGACCTCGTCAAGGCGCTGCATGCCTTCGGCGCGCATGTCGACTATGTCGGCGAGGTCGGCTATCCGCCGCTCGTCATCAAGCGCGGCCAGGTCGACACGCGCAAGCCGGTCAAGGTGCGCGGCGACGTGTCCTCGCAGTTCGTGAGCGCGCTCCTCATGGCGCTGCCGCTCGCCGGCGGCGGCACGATCGAGATCGAGGGCGAGCTCGTCTCCAAGCCCTACGTCGAGATCACGTTGAATCTCATGCGTCGCTTCGGCGTCGACATCGCGCGCCATGACTGGCGAAAATTCCGCGTCTCGAACGCCCACTACACCAGCCCCGGCGAGCTCCACGTCGAGGGCGACGCGTCCTCGGCGTCCTACTTCCTCGCCGCGGGCGCGCTCGCGGGCGGGCCGGTCCGCGTCGAGGGCGTCGGCAAGGACAGCATCCAGGGCGATGTGCGGTTCACGGAAGTGCTGGAGCGGATGGGAGCTTCCGTGACGTTCGATTCGAATGCCATTGAAGTAAAAAACGAAAAGAAAAAACTAAGCGCGATCGACCTCGATCTAAATCACATTCCCGACGCGGCCATGACCGCCGCGGTGCTCGCGCTCTTCGCGGAAGGCACGACGACGATCCGCAACATCGCCAACTGGCGCGTCAAGGAGACCGACCGCATCGCCGCGATGGCGAAGGAGCTGCGCAAGCTGGGGGCGGAAGTCGAGGAAGGTCCCGATTTCATCCGCATAAAGCCCGGGAAGAAAGTAAAACCCGACGTCTCGATCGACACCTACGGCGATCACCGCATGGCGATGTGCTTCTCGCTCGTGTCGCTCGCCGGCGTGCCGGTGACGATCAACGACCCGGATTGCGTCGCCAAGACGTTTCCGGACTACTTCAAAACCTTCCAGTCAATAGCAAAGCCCTAGCCGGGCGGCTGGGCGATCGCGTCCTCGTACTTGTGCCGGCGCGTGATCCTGCCCGCGTGCTGGAAGATGTCGAGCGTCGCCTCGTAGGCCGGGCGCGTGATCTCCACGTGCGGCGTCCAGTTGCCGAGCTTCTGGTAGGCGCCGATCGTCTGCGCGAGCACGCTTGGGTTGATGTCCGGAAAAAATGACGCTTCCTTCTTCGCGACTTCGGCGGCGGGCGTCCTGATGAGCCAGGCGCGCGCCTTGCGGTAGGCGCGCATGAATTTCTTCGCCGCGTCGGTCTTCAGGAACTCGCGCGTCGCGGCGAGGCTCGAGAACGCGCACGGGCCGATCGGCTGGCCAACGGAGGCGACGATGTGGCCGACCCTGTCGTGCTCGAGCTGCTGCGGCGCCGGGCCCTGCAGGTGGATGTAGTCACCCGTGCCGTTCCTGAACGCCTCGATCATCTTTTCGGTCGAGCCCGCGTTCACGGCCTTGAGGTCGTCGAGGTTGACGCCGCGCTTGTGGCAGGCGTAGCGGAACATCACGCTCGGCTGCTCGCCGTGATCGAACACCACGGGCCGGCCCTTCAGCCGCTCCCAGCTGAAGTCGGGCTCGGGCTTGCGGCCGACGAGAAAGAACCCATCCATCTCGTTGATCTGCGCGAAGTGCAGGGCCGGCGGCTGCGCGCCTTTCTCGAGCGGGTTGAACGCCTGCGACACCGCCGATTGCGCGACGTGCACGCTGCCATCCACCAGCCCCGCGATCGCCGACTTGCCGGCCGGCGCGACCGAGTGCTTCGGCGTCAATCCTTCCTCCTCGAGGTAGCCGCAGGCGATCGTGGCGATGAGCGGCGAGTAGAACGCGGAAAAGCGCGTGAACTGGATGCTGATTTCTTCGGCCAAGGGAGCTCTCCTGTTGTTCCGGCAGAATAACCTCGCGCATGTCCTCGCCGGTACCCGTGATCGCAATTGATGGCCCGACCGCCTCCGGCAAGGGGACGATCGCGAGCCGGGTGGCGACCCGGCTCGGCTTCCACTACCTGGAGAGCGGTTCGCTGTATCGCCTGGTCGCGCTGGCGGGGGGAGAGCCGGTGCAAGCCGCGAGGGGGCTGGACGTGGCCTATCGCGGCGGTCGGATTTTCCTCAAGGAACAAGATGTTACTGACGAACTGCGAGCCGAGGCGGTGGGCAACCGGGCCTCGGAAATCGCAAGCGATCAAAGAGTTAGAAGCGTCCTGCTGGAGCGGCAGCGAGCTTTCCGACGGGCACCGGGTCTGGTCGCCGATGGGCGCGACATGGGCACGGTCGTCTTCCCGGACGCAAGCCTGAAAATTTACTTGACGGCGAGCCCGGGGGTACGGGCGCAGCGTAGATATAAGCAGTTGATAGACAAAGGAAACAGTGCTAACCTCGCGTCCCTTTCCCGTGAGTTAGAGGAGCGGGACAGACGCGATGCCACCCGAGCGGTGGCGCCGCTGAAACCCGCGGCCGATGCCGTGCAGGTCGACTCCTCGGCGCTGTCGATCGACCAAGTGGTTGATTTGATAGTGAAGCAGTTTCGGGAACGGACGGTGGGGAAGGCCTGAAGGTTTTCCCTTTTTTCAACGAACCCGCAGTTTAAGTCTGCGGAACTGAAGGCAAATTTCCCTACTCCATGGCCAGTGTTTCGCCTGCTGTCTCGAAGTCCGCTAATCCTTCCCCCGAGTCGTTCGCCGCCCTGTTCGAAGAAAGCCTGACGCGCAAAGAGATGCGCGTGGGCGAGGTCATCACCGCCGAAGTCGTGCGCGTGGACCAGAACTTCGTCGTGGTCAACGCCGGGCTCAAATCCGAGAGCGTGATCGCTCTTGAAGAATTCCGTAACGACGCCGGCGAGCTTGAAGTCAAGCCCGGCGATTTCGTCAGCGTCTCGATCGAAGCCCTTGAAGACGGCTACGGCGAGACGCGCCTGTCGCGTGAAAAAGCGAAGCGCATGGCCGCGTGGCTCGAGCTCGAGAAGGCGCTCGAGTCGGGCGAGAAGGTGCAGGGCGTCATCACCGGCAAGGTGAAGGGCGGCCTGACCGTCATGGCGAAGAGCATCCGTGCGTTCCTGCCCGGCTCGCTCGTCGACCTGCGCCCGGTGAAGGACACGACGCCGTTCGAAGGCAAGACCATGGAGTTCAAGGTCATCAAGCTCGACCGCAAGAGGAACAACGTGGTCGTGTCGCGCCGCGCGGTGCTGGAAGAGACGGCGGGAGCGGAGCGCGAGGCGCTGCTCTCGACGCTCTCCGAGGGCGCGGTCGTGAAGGGCATCGTCAAGAACATCACCGACTACGGCGCGTTCGTGGACCTCGGCGGTATCGACGGCCTGCTGCACATCACCGATCTCGCGTGGCGCCGCGTGAAGCATCCGTCCGAGGTGCTGAACGTGGGCGACGAAGTCACCGCCAAGGTGCTCAAGTTCGACGCCGAGAAGAACCGCGTCTCGCTCGGCCTCAAGCAGCTGGGCGAAGATCCGTGGGTCGGCATCGCACGCCGCTACCCGGCGGGTACCCGTCTCTTCGGCAAGGTGACCAACCTCACCGACTACGGCGCGTTCGTCGAAGTCGAGGCAGGCATCGAGGGCCTGGTGCACGTCTCCGAGATGGACTGGACCAACAAGAACGTGCATCCCTCGAAGGTGGTGCAGGTCGGCGACGAGGTCGAGGTGATGATCCTCGAGATCGACGAGGAGCGCCGCCGCATTTCCCTCGGCATGAAGCAGTGCATGCCGAACCCGTGGGAGGACTTCGCGCGCGAGTTCAAGAAGGGCGACCGCGTCAAGGGCCAGATCAAGTCGATCACCGATTTCGGCGTCTTCGTCGGCCTCTCGGGCGGCATCGACGGCCTGGTGCACCTCTCGGACCTGTCCTGGAGCCAGGCGGGCGAGGAGGCGGTCAAGCGCTTCAAGAAGGGCGACGAGGTGGAGACGGTGGTGCTCTCGATCGACGTCGAGCGGGAGCGGATTTCGCTCGGCATCAAGCAGCTCGAGGGCGACCCGTTCACCAACTTCATCGCGAGCCACGAGAAGAACAGCGTGGTCACGGGCGACGTGAAGTCGGTCGACGCCAAGGGCGCGGTGATCGCGCTCACGCCCGAGATCGACGGCTACCTGCGCGCCTCGGAGTTCTCGCGCGACCGCATCGAGGACCTGCGCACGGCGCTCAAGGACGGCGACAAGGTGACCGCGATGATCATCAACGTCGATCGCAAGAACCGCTCGATCAACCTCTCGGTGAAGGCGAAGGACGCCGCGGAGGAGACCGAAGCCATGAAGCAGCTGAGGACCGAGAACGCGGCGAGCGCCGCGGGCAGCACCAACCTCGGCGCGCTGCTGCGGGCGAAGCTGGACAAGGGCGGGTCGGACCCGCAAAAGTAGACTCGAACGTCCTGACGATAGGGGAAGGTCGCCATGACGAAGTCGGAACTGATCGCGAGGCTGGCCCAGCGCTACCCGCAGCTGGTGGCGAAGGACGCCGAATACGCGGTGAAGATGATTCTCGACGCGATGACCGGATCGCTCCTGTCGGGGCATCGCATCGAGATCCGCGGCTTCGGCAGCTTCGGGCTGAACTACCGGCCGCCGCGCGTCGGGCGCAACCCGAAGTCCGGCGAGAAGGTGCAGGTGCCCGAGAAGTACGTGCCGCACTTCAAGGCCGGCAAGGAGCTGCGCGAGCGCGTCGACACGCTCGACCCCGACCAGACCATGATCATGCCGCCGCGCTCGCGGCAGGCGGCGACGTAATCTCCGTCGCGGCGCGGCCGCGGGCCTGACGCATGCGAGTCCTCGCCTGGGCGATCCGCATCGCCCTCTTCGTGCTGCTGGTCGCTTTTGCGGCCAAGAATGCCGACCCGGTGCGGCTGCGCTTCTACTTCGACCTCGCCTGGGAGGCGCCGCTGGTGGCGCTGCTGCTCGCCTTCTTCGCCGCCGGCGTGCTGCTCGGCGTGCTCGCCATGCTCGGCACCTGGCTGGCTCAGCGCAGGGAGCTCGCCAGACTCGAGAAAAGGATCCTGATTCAGGAGCCGAAATCCGGAGCGCCGGACGCCAATCAACCTCCCGCGGCGGAGGGCTGATGGAGTTCGAGTACTGGTGGCTGCTCGGCTTTCCGATCTTCTTCGGCCTGGGGTGGCTCGCCGCGCGCGTCGACATCCGCCAGCTCGTCAAGGACTCGCGCGCTCTGCCGAGCTCGTACTTCCGCGGCCTCAACTTCCTGCTGAACGAGCAGCCCGACAAGGCGATCGAAGCCTTCATCGAGGTGGTCAAGGTCGACCCCGAGACGGTCGAGCTGCACTTCGCGCTCGGCAGCCTCTTTCGCCGGCGCGGCGAGTACGACCGGGCGATCCGCATGCACCAGCACCTGCTCGAGCGCGCGGACCTCGGCCCCGAGCAGCGCACCGCGGCGCTCTACGAGCTGGGCCAGGACTACCTGAAGGCCGGGATCCTGGACCGGGCGGAGGAGATTTTCCAGCGCCTGTCGGAGGCGCCGCAGTCCGGGGCGCATTTCGCCGACTCGCGCAGGTTCCTGCTCGAGATCTTCCAGCAGGAAAAGGACTGGGACAAGGCGAGCGCCATGGCGCGGCGCCTGGAGACCGAGTCGGGCGAGTCGCGCGCGAAGGAGCTCGCGCATTTCCTGTGCGAGCGCGCCGTCAGCGAGGCGGCGCATTCGCGCCCCGACACCGCGCGGCGCCATCTCGAGCAGGCGATCGAGATCAACCGCAAGTGCGTGCGCGCGAGCCTGCAGCTTGGCGACCTGGAGAAGACCTACGGCAAGGTGGAGCGCGCGATCGAGCACTGGAAGAGGATCGAGTCGCAGAACCCGGCCTTCCTCGCGCTCGTCGCGCAGCGGCTGCTCGAGGCCTATCGCTCGACCGGCAAGCTCGAGGAGGGCCTGACGCTGCTCACCGGCTACCTGGAGCGCTATCCGTCGCTCGACCTGCTCGATGCCGTGTTCCAGACCACGCTGGAGGCGAAGGGCGTGGAGGCGGCCTACAAGCTGGTGCGCGACGAGCTGCGGCGCAACCCGACGCTGCTCGGCCTCGACCGGCTGCTCGAGGCGCAGATCATCGGCGCGGCGAGTCCCGAGCGGCGGCGCGACCTCGAGCTGGTGCGAAACCTGGTGCACAGCCATACCCGGCGCCTGGCGCGCTACCGCTGCGAAAACTGCGGCTTCAAGGCGCGCCAGTTCCACTGGCTTTGCCCCGCGTGCAGCGGCTGGGAAACCTACCCGCCGCGCCGCACTGAGGAGTTCGATCTCGCACCATGAAGGTGACTGTTATAGGAACGGGTTACGTCGGCCTTGTCACCGGTGCCTGCCTCGCCGACATGGGAAACGATGTCTTTTGCCTGGACGTCGACGTGGCCAAGGTGAAGGCGCTGAACGAGGGCCGCATTCCGATCTACGAGCCGGGGCTGGAAGCGATCGTGAAGCGCAACGAATCGGCCGGCCGGCTGCGCTTTTCCACCGACATCGCGGCGAGCGTCGCGCATGGCGCGCTCCAGCTGATCGCGGTCGGCACCCCGCCGGGCGAGGACGGCTCGGCCGATCTCAAGCATGTGCTCGAAGCCGCGCGCAACGTCGGGCGCTACATGGACGAGTACAAGGTCGTGGCCGGCAAATCGACGGTGCCGGTGGGAACCGCGGACAGGGTGAAGGACGCCATTGCGGGGGAATTGAAGGCGAGGAAAAAAGAGATTCAGTTCAGCGTCGTCTCCAACCCTGAATTCCTGAAGGAAGGCGCGGCGGTCGAGGACTTCATGCGGCCCGACCGCATCATCGTCGGCTCGGAGGACGAGCGCGCGACCCGCATGCTGCGCGAGCTGTACGCGCCCTTCCAGCGCAATCACGACAAGCTCATGCTGATGGGCGTGCGCTCGGCGGAGCTCGCCAAGTACGCCGCCAACGCCATGCTGGCGACGCGCATCTCGTTCATGAACGAGCTCGCCAATCTCGCCGAGCCGCTCGGCGCCGACATCGAGGAGGTGCGCCGCGCGCTCGGCTCGGATCCTCGCATCGGCAGCCAGTTCCTCTATCCCGGCGCGGGGTTCGGCGGGTCGTGCTTTCCCAAGGACGTGAAGGCGCTGCGCAGAATCGGCGAGGAGGCAGGCCGCCCGCTGCGGGTGATGGCGGCGGTCGAGCAGGCGAACGAGGCGCAAAAGCACGTGCTCGGCGGCAAGATCCAGGCGAGGTTCGGAAAGGACCTGAGCGGGAAGCGGTTTGCAATCTGGGGCCTCGCCTTCAAGCCCAATACCGACGACATGCGCGAGGCGCCGAGCCTCGCGCTGATCGCCGACCTGCTCGAGGCGGGCGCTGAAGTGCGGGCCTACGATCCTGTGGCGAAGCCGGCGATCGAGGGCGTTCACGTCGCCAAGGCGGCCATGGAAGCGGTGCAAGGTTGCGATGCCCTGGCGATCGTGACCGAATGGGCCGAGTTCCGCTCGCCGGACTTCGCCGCGCTCAAAAAGGTCCTCAAAACGCCGGCGATCTTCGACGGCCGGAACCTGTACGATCCGGCGACGATGAAGGGCTACGGCTTCGAGTATTTCCCGGTCGGGCGCAGGACATGAGGGCGCCGGACACCCGCAGGGCGAGCGTGCTGGTGGTCGGCGACGTGATGCTCGATCGCTACTGGTTCGGGGATGCGTCGCGCATCTCGCCCGAGGCGCCGGTGCCGGTCGTGCTGTGGCGCCGCGAGGAGCCCAAGGCGGGCGGAGCGGCGAACGTCGCCTCGAACTGCGCCGCCCTCGGCGCAAGCACGACGCTGCTCTCGGTGGTCGGGGACGACGCCGAAGGGGCGACCCTGAAGTCGCTCCTCGAGGAAAGCAGGGTCAAAGTCAAATTCCACCAGGACAAGTCGATCCGCACGACCCAGAAGCTGCGCATCATCAGCCAGCGCCAGCAGCTCCTGCGCATCGACTTCGAGACGCCGCCCTCGCGCGAGGTGCTGGCGCAGAAGTTCGCCGAGTTCAAGGCCGCGCTGCCGGCCGCTCGCGTCGTGATCCTGTCCGACTACGGCAAGGGCGGCCTCGCGCACATCGCGCGCATGGTGGCCCTGGCGGGCGCGGCGGGCAAGAAAGTGCTGATCGACCCGAAGGGCGACGACTGGTCGCGCTATCGGGGCGCCTACCTCATCACGCCCAACCGGGCCGAATTCCGCGAGGTCGCCGGCACCTGGAAAACCCGCGCGGACTTCGAGCGCCGCGGGCGGCGCCTGCGCCGGCAGCTCAAGCTCGCCGCGCTGCTCGTCACGCTGGGCGGCGAGGGCATGACGCTTTTCACTGAGGGCGGCACGCTGCATGTGCCGGCGGACGAGCGCGAGGTCTACGACGTGAGCGGCGCCGGCGACACGGTGATCGCGACGCTCGGCACCATGCTCGCCGCGGGCGAGCGCCTCGAGCAGGCGGTGCGCATCGCCAACCGGGCCGGCGGCATCAAGGTGGGCAAGCTCGGCACCGCGGTGGTGACGCGCAAGGAATTGTTCGGCAGCAGGCGCGCGAAATGAGCACGCTCACCGTCGTCACCGGCGCCGCGGGCTTCATCGGCTCGCGCATCGTCGCGGCGCTAAACCGCGCCGGCATCCACGAGATTCTCGCGGTCGACGACCTCTCGGAGGGCGCGAACGCGAAGAACCTCTTCTCGCTGCGCGTCGCCGACTACATGGACAAGCGCGAATTCCTGACGCGCGTATCGAGCGGCAGCTTCAGCGAATCCATCGAGGCGGTCATGCACCAGGGCGCCTGCACCGACACGACCGAGTCGGACGGCCAGTACATGATGGAGAACAACTACGCCTACTCGAAGGCGCTCTTCGACTGGTGCCAGGCCGAGGAGGTGCCGCTCATCTACGCTTCGTCGGCCGCCGTCTACGGCGCCGGCCGCGAGTTCGCCGAGGATCCGGAGAACGAGGCGCCGCTCAACGTGTATGCGTACTCCAAGCAGCTCTTCGACCGGTATGTGGAGAGCCGCCAGGACGAGCGCACGTCGCAGGTGGCGGGGCTGCGCTACTTCAACGTCTACGGCCCCAACGAGGCACACAAGAAAACCTCGCGCTACAACATGACCTCGATCGCCCTGCAGGCCTGGCAGCAGTTCAAGGCGCGCGGCTACGTCGAGCTCTTCGTCGGCACCGACGGCTACGGCGACGGCGGCCAGCTGCGCGATTTCATCCACGTGGACGACGCGGTGGCGGTGAACCTGTGGCTGCTCGAGAACCGCGACGTGTCCGGCATCTTCAACTGCGGGACGGGTCGCGCCCAAAGCTTCAATGACGTCGCGTTCGCCGTAATTGGCTCCGTGACGGGCTTGTCGAGAGAGAAGATAAAAGAGCAAAAGCTCATCCGCTACATCCCGTTTCCCGACAAGCTCAAGGGCAAGTACCAGAGCTTCACCCAGGCCGACCTGACGCGCCTGCGCGGCGCCGGCTACGAGGGCTCGTTCCGGCCGGTCGAGCAGGGGGTGGCCGACTATGTGCGCGAGCTGCAGAAGACCGCATGAGCCGCACGATCGAGGATTCCATCGGCAACACGCCGCTCGTGCGGCTGCAGCGCCTGGGCGCGGAATTCGAGAAGAGCAGAAACGTCGTTCTCGCCAAGCTGGAGGGCGACAACCCCGCCGGCTCGGTAAAGGACCGGCCCGCGATCTCGATGATCCGGGGCGCCGAGAAACGCGGCGAGATCAAGCCGGGCGACACCCTGATCGAGGCGACCTCGGGCAACACGGGCATCGCGCTCGCGATGGCGGCGGCGATCCGGGGCTACCGCATGATCCTCATCATGCCCGAGCACCTCTCGATGGAGCGGCGCCAGACCATGCGCGCCTTCGGCGCCGAGATCGTGCTCACCCCCCAGAAGGGGGGCATGGAGGCCTCCCGCGACCTCGCCGACAGGATGGTGAAGGAGGGAAAAGGCATCATGCTCGACCAGTTCGCCAATCCCGACAATCCGCGCGCTCACTACGAGCACACCGGGCCGGAAATCTGGCGCGACACGGACGGCAAGGTCACCCACTTCGTCTCCTCGATGGGCACCACCGGCACCATCATGGGCTGCTCGCGGTTCCTCAAGGAAAAGAACCCGAAGATCCAGATCGTCGGCTGCCAGCCCGAGGAGGGCTCGCAGATTCCGGGCATCCGCAAGTGGCCCGAGGCCTATCTGCCGAAAATCTACGACAAGGCGCGGGTCGACCGGCTCGAGTACGTCAGCCAGGCCGAGGCCGAGGAAACGGCGCGGCGCCTCGCGCGCGAGGAGGGCATCTTCGCCGGCATCTCCTCGGGCGGCGCGACGGCCGTCGCCCTGCGCATCGCGAAGGAAGCGAAGAACGCCGTCATCGTCACCATCATCTGCGATCGCGGCGACCGGTACCTGACCACCGGCGTCTTTCCGGACTGAAATGACGCCGATCCTCGCCTTCGATATCGAAACGATCCCGGACGTCGCCGGGATCCGCAAGCTCTACGACCTGCCGGACGATCTGGTCGACCGCGAGGTCGCCGAAGTCGCCTTCCAGAAGCGCCGCACGCAGACCGGGAGCGACTTCCTCGCGCCGCCGCTGCAGAAAGTCGTCGTCATTTCCTGCGTGATGCGCAGCGACGAGGGGATCCGGATCTTCTCGCTGGAGGAGCCCGAGGCCGACGCGATCCGGCGCTTCTACGACGGCCTCCGGCGCTACATGCCTCAGCTCGTTTCGTGGAACGGCGGCGGCTTCGACCTGCCGGTGCTCAACTATCGCGCGCTCATTCACGGCATCGAGGCGCCGCAGTTCTGGGATACCGGCGATGCGAACCGGGACTTCAAGTGGAACAACTACGTCAACCGCTACCACGAGCGCCACACCGACCTGATGGACTGCCTGGCGATGTACCAGCCGCGCAACAACGCGCCGCTCGACATGGTGGCGCAGCTCGCCGGGCTCCCGGGCAAGATCGGCATCGGCGGCGCGGCAGTCTGGGAAACCTACCTCGAGGGCGGGCTCGCGAAGATCCGCGACTACTGCGAGGTCGACACGGTCAACACGTACCTGCTTTTCCTGCGCTTCCAGCTCCTGAGAGGGGTTCTGTCGAAAGACGTGTTTGCAAAAGAGAAGGAAATGCTGCGGCAAACCCTGAAAGAGCAAAGCAAGCCGCACTGGCGCGAGTTCCTTGAGCGCTGGACTGATACTTGAGGTGAGCGCGCTCGATGCCGCCGGCCACGGCGTCGCGCGCGGCCCGGACGGCAAGGTCGCCTTCGTCGAGGGCGCGCTCGCGGGCGAGCGCGTCGAGGCGGAGGTGCGCCACGCCAAGCGCAGGTTCGACGTCGCGCGCCTGGTGCGCGTCATCGACGCCTCCGCCGCGCGGCGCGAGCCGAAATGCCCGCACTTCGGCATGTGCGGCGGCTGCGCCACCCAGCATGTGGACCTGCGTACGCAGGTCGCGGCCAAGCAGCGCTGGCTGGAAGACAACCTCGAGCGCATCGGAAAAGTCGCGCCCGAGACGATGCTCGCCCCGATCTACGGCGAGGAATGGGGCTACCGGCGCCGCGCCCGGCTCTCGGCGCGCTACGTCCACAGCAAGGGCGGCGCGATGGTCGGCTTTCGCGAGCGCCGCTCCACGCACGTCACCGACATGCGCGGCTGCGACGTGCTGCCGCCCGAGGTCTCGGCGCTCATCGTGCCGCTGCGCGAGCTGGTGGGCGGACTCTCGATCCGCGAGCGGCTTCCGCAGATCGAAGTGGCGGTCGGCGACGAAGCCGCGGTTCTCGTCTTCAGGCATCTGTTGCCCCTGTCCGGGGACGACGAACGCCTTTTGAAAAGCTTTCAAGAGAAACACAAAATCCACGTCTGGCTCCAGTCCGGCGGCCCCGAGACGGCAAAGCCGTTCTGGCCGGCGCAGTCGCCCTCTCTTTTCTATGCGCTGCCCGAGTTCGGCGTGCGGCTGTTCTTCGGACCGACCGATTTCACGCAGGTCAACGCGGGCGTGAACCGGATGCTCGTCCGCCGCGCGATGCGCCTCCTCGACCCGCAGCCCGGCGAGCGCGTGGCCGATCTTTTCTGCGGCCTCGGCAACTTCTCCCTGCCGCTCGCCGCGCTGGGCGCGAGCGTGATTGGCTTCGAGGGCAGCCCGCAGCTCGTGCAGCGGGCGAGAGAGAACGCGGCGTCCAACGGCCTTGTAGCGCAGTTCGAGGTCATGAACCTTTTCGCGCCCAACCTCGAGCCCTTCGGGCCGTTCGCGAAGATGCTCGTCGACCCGCCGCGGGAAGGCGCGGCCGAGCTGGTCAAGTCGCTCCCCGACGCCTGGCCCCGCCGGATCGTGTATGTCTCGTGCGACCCGGCGACCCTCGCGCGCGACGCCGGCATGCTCGTGCACACGAAAGGCTTTCGACTGTCGGCCGCTGGCGTGGTCAACATGTTCCCCCACACCGCGCACGTCGAGTCGATCGCGCTCTTCGAGCGCAGTTGAACCTCCGGCGCTAGCCGGGGAGGATCGGGCTGTCGGGCTTGCCCTGTCGGACTTCCAGGGTGAAGCGGATGAGCGCGATGACGAGCGCGAGCACGAGGGGCCCGAGGAAGATGCCGATCGCGCCGAACGCCGAGGCGCCGCCGAGCACGCCGATGAACACGGTCAGTGTTCCGACGTCGGCGCGGCCCGAGACCAGGAACGGGCGCAAAACGTTGTCGACCGTAATCACAGCGATCCCCCAGGCGAGCATGAATGCAGTCATGCCCCAGCGCTCGCTCGCCGCCAAGTACAGCACCGCAGGCACCCAGACCACCGGTGTTCCGGCCATCGGCACGAGGGCCAGCAGCGTTGCGAGAACTCCGAAGACGACCGGCGAGGGCAGGTTGGCGACGGCGAAGCCGACGCCGACGAGCCCGCCCTGGACGAGGGCGGTGACTCCCGAGCCGAAGACCATCGCGCGCGTCACTGCGGCGAGGTGCGAGAAAAGGCGGGCGCGATCGCTCGCCGAGGCGGGAATCAGGTCGCGCAGCGCGCCGAACATGGCGCGGCCGTCGCGAATCGCGAAAAAGAGGATGAAGATCATCATGAAAAAGCCGATGGCGGTGCCCAGCGCGCCGAGCACGGCCTGCTGGCCGAGCGATGCGAGAGGCTTGAGCACCGCGCGCGAAGCCTCGATTGCCCAGGTCTGGATCTGCGCGAAGGAGATGCCAGTCGCTTCCTGCAGCCAGGAGAGGGCCGGGCCGAGGAACGGCATGTTCGCGAGGTCCGCCGGCGTCGAGGGCCGATGCCCGGCCGCGAAGGTCTGGGCTTGCCCGAGCAGGTCTGCGACCTGGGCGGCGAAGGCGGCCCCAAGTCCCGCGAGCGGGCCGACGAGGACGACGAGCGTCGCCGCCGTGAGTAGGCCGGCCGAGACGCTGGAGGACATCTTCCGCGACATCCGCGCCTGCAGCGGATGGGCGAGGAACGCGATGAAGAACGCCCATGCGATCGGGGCGAGGAAAGGCTGCAGCACCCGGAAGAGCAGGTAGCCCACGATGGCGAGCGTGATGAGGGCGAAGGCGCGCGCGTAAAACGTGCGCGCCGGCGGTTCCGTTGGCGGGGGCCCGACTTCCACGTCGAACAGACATCGCCCAGCAACTGCCGTGCGGCCCGTGCGCCGCACGGGCCATGGACGCTCGGGGAAGAGCCGTCGTCGCCCCGCGACGAAGGCCGGGCCCTCGGATAGAGTGGCGCAAGCAGTCAGCCTGCAGCGCGCCGGCAAATTCGTCGCCGCGCAATCCAAGATCCGCGAGCCGCGGCCGAAGTGAACCCTGGAAAGGTCAAACGATGATCGTCACGCCGATTTACGCGGGAATTCTAGCGATCCTGTTCTTCATACTCAGCATGCGCGTTGTCGCCCTGCGCGGCCATGGCGCGAGCCTGGGCGATGGTGGCGATCCGCGCTTGCAGCGCCGCATCCGCGGCCACGGCAATTTCGCCGAGTATGTGCCGCTCATCCTCCTGATGATAGGGATGCTGGAGCTGAGCCGTTACTCGACTTACCTGCTGCATGCGCTCGGCGCCACGCTTGTCGTGGCGCGGCTGCTGCATGGCTACGCGTTTTCGTTTACCGAGCGCTTCAAATTCGGCCGCTTCTGGGGAACGGCGCTCACGTTCGTGCTGCTTCTAATATGCGGCGCGCTCTGCGTCTATCAGGGCTTGCAGGCGAGCGTCCGGATGGCCTCGCTCGGCTGAGAAGCCGGCGTGGGCATACGGCGCCCTGATAGGTTCGCGTCGTTATCTGCCGTCGCGATCGGCGTCGCTGGGGACGGCTCTCTCGACTCGATCCCAGGCAGCGCGCGAAGCCTGGCGAGCATCTTCCCAGCCGAGCTTCGAGGCGCCTTTCGTGGAGTTGTAGCTCGCCTCCAGGTCGGGCTCGACGTCTTCGAACTTGCGGTCGTTGTTCTTTGCGCGGCCTTCGTATCCCGCGCGATAGGCCGGGGCATAGTCGTCGTAGCTCAACCCCGTCTGGTAGTACGACTCCTTGGAATAGGCCTTCCGCCAGTGGGCGTCTTCGACCGTGGGATCCATCGCCTCGCCGATCGCCTTGCCGGCCAATCCTCCGACGACGGCACCGACTGCGGCACCGACGGCAGTGCCAATGGGCCCGGCAACCGTACCTACTGCGGCCCCGCTCGCCATGCCGCCGGCGGCGGCACCCAATCCCGTACCGACCGGATGCGCCCCTGGCGCGCCGGACAACGGATCGCGATTTGCCTCCTGCTTGTTGCGTTTGTCATCTTCCATGTTGATTCCTTGAAAAGGTCGGCTGAATTATTCGGGCGCCGCGGTACTAAGCTGGCGCTGCCAGCGCTGGCGAATCGCGACTGGTGCGGGGATGCTGCGCCTCCCTTGACGGCGGGTCTATAAACGGATTGACCATAAGTGTGTAGTGCCTCGACAGGCGCGATTCGTCCCGTTCCCGCCCGGCGGGCAGCGTCGAACCGGCAATAGCAACAAAAAAGGCGCCCGCAGGCGCCTTTTTTATGCCGGAGGCCGCGCTTATCTGCGGTCGCCCGACAACGCCATCAAGATCTGCAGCAGGTTGACGAAGACGTTGAGCAGGCTGATGTATACGCCCGTCGTCGCCATGAGGTAGTTGGTCTCCCCGCCCGTCACGATGCGCGACAAGTCGTGCAGAATGAAGAGTGAAAACACCACGATCGCGATCGTCGAGAGCGCGAGCGCCAGGGCCGGAATCTGGAAGAACATGTTCGCGAGCATGGCGACGAGCAGGGCGATCATGCCGACGAACAGGAACTTGCCCAGGAAGCTGAAATCGCGCTTCGTCGTGGTCGCGATCGCCGACATGCCGACGAGCACCGCGCCGGTACCGGCCGCGGCGTAGCCCACCAGGGCGGCCCCGTTCTTGAGGGCGAGCGCAAAGTTGAGCATCGGGCCGATCCACCAGCCGAGCACGAGGGTGAGGACGAAGAGGAACGCGAGGCCGATGCCGCTGTTGCGGTTGGCGGCAATGCCGACCTGCAGGCCGATGACCGCCGCCAGCATGACGAGCGAGGCGATGACCGGATGCTGCAGGATGATGCCGCCGGTCATCATGCCGACCCACGCCCCCGCGACGGTGGGAATCATCGTCAGCGCAAGCAGCAGGTACGTGTTGCGCAGGACCTTCTGCGCCTCGGGGGCGAGGGTGCGGCCGAGGACTGCGCCGGGTGCGTTGCGGAAATCAGGTGAGCGGACCGGTTCCATGAAGTCAGTCTCCTTTGCAGCATTTAGACTACCAGAGCGCCGGCGGAGTTGCATTGCGAAGCCCGATCGCTCAAGGGCTAAAATGCGGGCGCCACAGGGTTTTTTCAAGTCCCGGAGAGTTGGCAGAGCGGTCTAATGCGGCGGTCTTGAAAACCGCTGACCCGCAAGGGTCCGGGGGTTCGAATCCCTCACTCTCCGCCATTCAGCAGGGGCGGCGAGAACGCCCTCCAGGCGGCATGGTCAATCCGAAGTCGTGTCCCGCCTGCCGCCATCCTGGTCGTGAACGAAGAGCAGCTTCTCCGTCTGATGCTCGATCAGGCGCTGGACCATACCTTGATCCTCATCGATCCCCGGGGGCGCGTCATTGCATGGCTCATGGGCTCGGAGAAGATCTTCGGCTATGGCGCGGACGAGATGAAAGGCCAGACGATCGATCGCCTGTTTACGCCCGAGGACCAGGAGCGCGGGGTGCCGGCGAACGAGCTCGAGATCGCGGCGCGGTTCGGCCGCTGCGAGGACGACCGCTGGATGCAGCGCAAGGACGGCGCCCGGTTCTGGGCGGGTGGCGTGGTGAACAGCCTGCGCGGCGCCGATGGCGCGCTCGCCGGCTTCAGCAAGGTGCTGCGCGACCGCACCGATACGCGCGGGCAGCTCGACGTGCTGCGCAATCGCGCCGACGCCTTTGCCGAGGAAGACCGCCGCAAGACGCTCGCGCTCGGCCGGCTCGCGCACGATGCGCGCAATCCGCTGACGGTGCTTGCCAACGCCGCGGGGATGATCGAGCGGGCGCACCCCGGCGATCCGACGCTCGTGCACGCCACGCAGATGATCGAGCGCCAGACCGGCTTCCTCAACCGGCTGTTCGAGGACCTGCTGGAGGTGGTGCGCATTCGCGCCGGGCGGGTCGTGCTGCAGGCGGACATGATCGATCTGAAGGAAGTGATCGAGGCCGCCATCGAAACGGCCGGAGCGGACGTCCAGAAGAAAGGCCAGCGGATCGAAGCGGCATTTCCTACCGCACCGATCGTGCTAGAGGGGGACGATATGCGGTTGAAGCAGGTGTTCGTCAACCTCCTGTCGAATGCCGCCAGGTTCTCGAAGGCGGGCGGCCTCGTCTCGATCAAGGTGACGCGGGAGGACGACGAGGCGGTGGTGCGGGTGGAGGACCGCGGCCGGGGCATTCCTCCGGATCTCCTGCCGCATATCTTCGAGCTCTTCACCCAAGGAGAAGCTTACGAAGGCGCGAGCGGGCTGGGGATGGGCCTCGCCATCGTCAAGGAGTACGTCGAGCTGCACGGCGGCACGGTGCAGGTGCGCAGCGACGGGCAGGGCCAGGGGGCGGAGTTTGTCGTCCGGCTGCCCTTGACGCGCGAGACCGTGGTCCCCGCCCTGACCGTGCCGGTCAAATAGCCGAAGGGAAAGCCGCGTGCTCCAAGCACGCCTCTCGCGGTGGCCGATGCCGGCGGCGCGACTTACAAGTACTAGTACGGCCTGCGCGGGGCGAGTCGCGACAACGCGCGGCCGGATTTTTCGACGCCCGAATCGCGGAAACCCACGCGAACGCTCCGGGCTTTCCTGCTCTCAGTATTAAGTGCTCCCCCGAAGACGATTGAGCATCGCGCAGGTCGCGCCGCTCGCCCTGCCCGTGCCGCCGCGGCACTACGGCGGCACCGAGCGCGTGGTCTACGACCTCACCGAGGCGCTGGTGGCGCGCGGCCACGACGTCACGCTCTTCGCGAGCGGCGACTCGCAGACCTCGGCGCGCCTCGTGCGAGCGGTGCCGCGGAGCCTGTGGAGCGAAACAGCGCTGCACGACTCGGTCGCCTCGCTCCTGCGCATGCATGGGGAGCTTTTCTATTCGTCGTTCGACTTCGACCTGATCCACACCCACACGGACTATTTCGCGCTGCCGTTCGCCGCGCTCTCGCTCGCGCCCGTGCTGACCACGCTGCACGGCCGGCTCGACCTGCCCGACGTGCCCGAGGTGCTGCGGCTTTATCCCGAGGCCGACCTCATCTCGATCAGCCACGCGCAGCAGGCGCAGGCGCCCGGGGCGAGCTGGGCGGGCACCGTGCACCACGGCGTGTCGCTCGAGCGCTGGCGCTTCGAGCCCGCAGGCGGGGATGGGCTCGCCTTCGTCGGGCGCTTCTCGCCGGAAAAGGCGCCGCACCTGGCGATCGACGTCGCGGTGGCCGCCGGCGTGCCGATCACGATCGCCGGCCGCATCGAGCCGCGCGAGCGCGCCTATTTCGAGCGCGAGGTGGCGCCGCGGCTCGAGCATCCGCTCGTGCGCTACCTCGGCGAGGTCGACGACCGGCAGAAGCAGGCGCTGCTCGGCGCCTCGCGCGCGCTGCTCTTTCCGATCGACTGGCCCGAGCCCTTCGGGCTGGTGATGATCGAGGCGATGGCCTGCGGCACGCCCGTGATCGCCCGCGCGCGGGGCGCCGTGCGCGAGATCGTCGTTGACGGCGAAACCGGAATCATCGCGGAGACCTTCGACGAGCTCGTGGCGGCGGTGAAAGACGTGCAGCGGCTCGAGCGGGCCGCGTGCCGCCGCCGCGTCGAGCGCCATTTCAGCGTCGCCGCGATGGCCGACCGCTACGAGGAGCTGTACTGGCGGCGGCTGGCGGACTCGCCGCACGTGCCGTTCAAAGCACCACCTGCACTTCGGCCTCGCCTTCGCGCTCGAGCAGAGTGACCGCGACGGTGTCGCCCTCGCGGCGCAGGCCCACGTCGAGGACGGCCTCGGCCACCCGCAGCCCGCGCAGGTTCACCCAGTCGAGAAAAGGCGGCAGGCGCGGACGGTGCATGACCAGGGTCGCCGACTCGGCATCGATCTCGATGCCGAGGCAGGCCTGCAGGAGCGCGGGCGGCGCACAGGCCGACCACGCCTGCGGCACGCAGGCGACCGGATAGAGCACCGGCTCCTTGCCGGCGCGGCGCGGAAAGCCGCAATAGAGCTCGGGCAGGCGATTCATGGGCATGCGCGCGGCCGCGTCGAAAAGGGCGGTCGCGAGCCGCACCGCCTCGGCGGTGCGGCCCTGGCGCGCGAGCCCGAGCGCGATGAGCGCGTTGTCGTGCGGCCAGACCGAGCCGTTGTGGTACGAAGTCGGATTGTAGCGCGGCTCGCCTTCGGCGACGGTGCGCACGCCCCAGCCGGTGAAGAAGGCGCGGCCAAAGAGCTGGCGCACCATCGGCTCGATGCGATCGCGCCGCACGATGTCGGTGTAGAGGAGCTGCGCGGCGTTCGAGGCGCGCACGCGGCAGGGGCGCTTTTCGCCGTCCAGCGCGAGCGCGTAGCTGCCGATCGAGTCGCACCAGTAGGCGCGGTCGAAGGCGGCGCGCAGCGCCTCGGCCTTGCCGAGCAGCTCGCGCGAGTCGGCCGTCTCGCCCAGGTCGAAGGCGAGCTCCGCGGCGAGCGTGCGCGCAAGGTGCACATAGCCCTGCACCTCGCAGAGCGCGATCGAGCCCGCGGCGAGGCTGCCGTCCTCGTGGAAGATGGCGTCGTCGGAATCCTTCCAGCCCTGGTTGCGCAGGCCCGTTTCGCGCATGCGCGCGTACTCGACGAAGCCGTCGCCGTCGCGGTCGCCGCGGTGGTCGATCCAGCGCAGCGCCGCCTTCAGGTGCGGCCAGAGCGCCTCGATCGTGCGGCGGTCGCGCGTGCGCTGCCAGTACATGCCGGCGAGCGCGACGAAGAGCGGCGTCGAATCGATCGAGCCGAAGTAGCGCCCGAAGGGCACCGCGCCGATGCGCGCGAGCTCGCCCTCGCGCAGCTCGTGCAGGATCTTGCCCGGCTCCTCGTCGGCGCCCGGATCGTCGCGCGCGCCCTGGTGCGCCGCGAGAAAGAGCAGCACGCCGCGCGCGAGGTCCGGATCGAGCCAGAGCATCTGCATCGCGGTGATGAGGCCGTCGCGCCCGAAGACGGTGGAGAACCACGGCAGGCCGGCGTACGGATAGCCCCCCTGGGCCGTGTCGGTGACGAGCAACGCGAGGTCGGACGCCGAGCGCGACAGGATCGCGTTCACGGTCTCGTTCGAGGTCTCGATACGCGCCGCCTGCCGGCGCCGCGCGGCGCGCGCTCGTTTCGCGCTGCGCAGCGTCGGTCCGAAACGACGCACGCCTTCGATGCGCGCCGCGCCGTGGCTGCACTGGATCGTGAGGTCGAGCGAATAGCGCTCGTGGGGCTCGAGCTCGAGCTCGAACTCGGCCCGGCGGGCCATGAGCCGGGCGGGCGCGGGCGCGAAGGTGAGCTGCGTGGTCCGGACGACCCCGTCCTCCCCCTCGTAGCGGAAGACGACGCGGCTGCCGGTGGCGAGCTCGGCCCGCACGGGGCCGCGGTGATCGCGCCGGAAGCCGCGGATCTCGAAGATGTCGGTGAAGTCGGCGTCGAACTCGAGCGTGAGGCGCAGGCGGCGCCGCTTCGCCGCGTAGCTCGTCACCGCCAGGTGCTCGCAGCAGGCGCCCTCCCACAGGAAGAGCGCGCGCGCGATGTGGAACTTCTCCTTGGCGAGCACCAGCTCGCCGCCGGCGAAAAAATCGGGATTGGTGAGGTTGACGTCGAGCACGACGTTGTCGGTTCGCACGGTCGAGGCGAGGAGCAGCGGCCGGTGGCCTTCGAGCTTGAGCTCAAGGCGCGACAGGTGGCGCGTGTCCTTGTGAAAGAGGCCCGCGGGCTCGAGCGGTCCGGCGCAGATGTCGCCGAACTCGTCCAGCAGCGCGAAGGTGTCGTTGTGCTTGAGCGTGCGTGCGGAGGACGAAAGCGTCTCCACGCCCGGGACCACGACCGTGGCCCAGCCGGGCTCCTCGCGAAGCCTTGGATCGGTTGCCGACACTGCCAATGCTCCTCGCAAGAACCGCGCCGCCCGGGCCGTCACAAACCGGCCGACACCCGCAGGTGCGCTTCTTGCGTGACAACGGGAAACCCACTTTCGTTTCGTCCCAAATCATGAGAACTCCCGCCAATATCGCGAAGCACCCGATCCATCCCATGCTGGTCGCCGTTCCGATCGGCCTCTGGCTTTTCTCGCTCGTCTGCGACCTCGTCTTTTATTTCGGCAACGGCGCCGAGACCTGGCAGATCGTTGCTCGCTACACCCTCGTCGGCGGCATCGTCGGCGCCCTCGTGGCGGCGGTCCCGGGCTTCATCGACATGCTTTCGCTGCCCTGGGGCCTGAAGCGCATCGCGATCATGCACATGAGCATCAACCTCACGGTGGTCGCGCTCTACGTCGTCAACTGGTGGATGCGCGCGCGCGGCGCCGAAGGCCTGGGGCCCTTCTGGCTGTCGCTCGTCGCCGTCGCGATGCTCGTTGTTTCCGGCTGGCTAGGGGGCAAGATGATCTATGTGCACGGCGTCGCGGTTGAGACGCCGCCCGAGCCGGCGCCATCGTCCGAACGACACCTCAGAACCTGACCCCCCACAAAAAAGGAGAGTGCTTCATGGCCAGCGTTGCCCCGCCCAGCCCCTATCAGGACCGCCGCCTGCGCGAGCGGCGAAGGATTTCGGACGCGTTCCTGCTCCAGGGCGCGGACGGCGTGCGAGTTTCCTGGGGCGGCATCTGGGGCGGCGTGCTGTGCGCCGTCGGCGCGATGCTGCTCCTCACCGCGCTTGGCGTCGCGATCGGCATCTCGGCCGCCGACCCGGGCGAGACCGACGCCTCGACCCTGGGCGCGGGCGCGGCGATCTGGAGCGGCGTGTCGCTCCTGCTCTCGCTCTTTCTGGGCGGGCTCGTCTCCACGCGCATCGGCGCGATCTTCGATCGCACGACCGGCTTCTTCGAGGGCGCGCTCGTCTGGGTGGTCAGCATCCTCCTCATGGGCTTCCTCGCCTCGACCGGCATCGCCATGGTGGCCGGCGGCGCCTTCACGCTCCTCGGCGGGGCGACGCAGGTGGTCGGGCAGGCGATCCAGGGCCAGCCGGGCGTCGATGTCTCCGGCGGCGTCGACCAGGTGGCGCAGCGGCTGCGCGACCCGGAGACGGCGCGCCAGCTCGCTTCGGCCACTGGCCTTTCGCAGCAGGAAGTCCAGTCTTCGCTCGCCACCACGGCGCAACGCGTCGAGAGTCAGCGCGACAATCCCGGCCAGGCGGCGGCCGAAGCCAAGCAGGGCCTCGCGCAGCTCATGGAGCGCGCGAAATCGAGCGGGGCGCTCGAGCGCAAGGCGGAGGAAGTGAAGCCCAAGGCGACCATGACGGCGTGGATCACGCTCGGCGCGCTGCTGCTTTCGCTCATCGCCGCCGTGCTGGGCGCGGCGGCCGGTCGACGCGAGGTGCGCGCGACTAGCGCCGCCGCTGCGCCGAGACGGACCTAGCGTGCAGCCGCTCGATGGCGCCCGGCTTGCGCCGCGCGGGCGCGCGCAGGTGAAGCTGAGGCGGATGGCGTAACGAGCGGCGCGCGAGCAGCGTGCGCAGCTGGTCGTCGCCCAGCTCGCAGGCAGCGAGTCGCCGCACGGCTGCGCCTTCGAACGCCGCGACCGGCAGCCCGTCCCGGTAAAGAATGCGGTTGCGGTAGACGCCCGGGACGCGCGCCTCGGGCGTCAGGATGCCCACCAGGTTGAGCGGATCCACGGCCGAAAGGACGACGAGCTCGTCCAGCTTCTCCATTTTCCGCACCGCGCGCAGCCGCCCCACCGCGTCCGGGGCGGCGAACTGCTCGCCGCCGAAGCCGCCGACGAAGCGCCCGCCGCGGATCTCGCCGCGCGCTTCCAGCCTGCGGTAGACGCGTACCAGGTCGCGCCACGGCGGCAGCTTGGATTCACGGGCAAGCAGCGTGCGGAAAACGACGCCATAGCGGGCGAGCAGCGCGCGGGCGACCGCTTCCGGGTCGCCTTGCCCTTCGGCCGACAGCAACGCCCAGCGGCCCGCGGTCTCGATGAGTTCGCGGCGCTTCTCGGGCGGCGCGAGCAGCGCGCGCAGGCCGGCGAAGCTGTCGGCGGTGGCGAGGCCCGCGCCGGCGAGCTCGGCGAGCCCGCGCTCGACCAGGCTGGGGAGCAGGCCGGTGGCATCGATGAGCTCGTGAAAGAAAGACGCGCCTCGCTTTTCCAGGTTTTCCCTGATTGAAGAGGCCTCCGCGCTGAGCTCGGTCCCGGGATCGTCGGCCGCTTGCCATGCGCCCGCTCGCCCGCGACGGAAAAGCGCGATCGGCGAGCTGCGCAGCGGCGCGCGCGGGCCCGCGCATTTTCCCGCCGATAAGCGGCCCCAGGCCACGCGGCCGGAGAGGCAGAGCTGGTCCAGCTGCTCCGCGCGGTAGTCGGCGACGCGCGCCGGCAGCACGTCGTGCTCCCAGCCTGCCGCGGCGAGCTCGCAGCCCTCGAGCTGCTCGATGACGGCGAGCAGCCCCTCGGCCCCGCGCGCCTGGTCCTCGCCCGCCGCGTGCTGCCAGTGCAGGAGGAACCGGAGGAAATCGGCCGCGCTGACCGGCTCGATTTCCGAGCGCAGGCGATTGAGCGTGTAGCGGTGGATGCGCGCAAGCAGCCGCCGGTCGCACCACTCGAGCGCGGCGCTGCCGGGCGTGAACTTGCCGCGCAGGATCCGGCCCTGCGCCTCGAGCGCGAGCAGTTGCTCCGTCTCGGGCGAGGCGATGGGCCCAAGCACTTCCATCCGGCTCGCGAGCAGCTCGAGCTCCGAATCCCCCAGCCGCTCGTGGGCCAGCCATGCACCATCGCGCTTTACCGCTCTTTCACCGAGTTGTTTCAGAGGTTCATGCCAGGAAGGCAAAAGCTCGGCATCCTTGAAATAGCCAGCCACCATCAAGGCGTCGTACATCTCATCGGCGTTGCGGGCGACCGGCCAGGCTTCCTCGCGCACGCGCTGGATCGCGGCCGGATCGAGCGCGCCGAGATCGTCGGCCTTGCGGATTTCGGTCGCACGCCGCGTCTGCACTGCGCGCGTGCGACGCTCTTCCAGCGGCGCGTCATCGAGGAACGTGTACACGGCCGAGTTGAGCAGCTCGTGGCTCAGCACCGAGGGTTCGGGCGTGTCGCGGGCCGTTGTTTTTATTTCCCCTTTTCCGAGTCTGGAAAGAACCTCAAGCAAACCCTGGACATCCACGGCTTCTTCAAGGGAGTCGCGCAGCGCCTGCTTGACGAGCGGGTGGTCGGGGATTTCGCGCGCGCCCTGCAGGTTGTCCTGGCAGGCCGCCGCGTCGGGAAAGGCCGCCTGCAGCAGGTCCTCGGCATACATGCGCTGAAGCTGGTTGGGGACGCGCGCGCCGCCCCGGTTGCGCGGCACGGCGAGCGAGAGCGTGGCGCTCCAGCGCCAGCGAGTCTCGAAGATGGGCGAGTCGAGGATCGCCTGCGTCAGCGTCTCGCGCGCCGTGTTCGGATGCAGATAGCGGAACACTTCCTCGAGCGGGAACGAGTGCTGGCTGCCGAGGGACAGGATCACGCCTTCCTCGGTCGCCGCCGCCTGCAGCTCGAAGTTGAAGCCCTGGCAGAACTTCTTCCTGAGCGCGAGCCCCCAGGCGCGGTTGATGCGGCTGCCGAAGGGCGCGTGCAGGACGAGTTGCATGCCGCCCGACTCGTCGAAGAAGCGCTCCAGCGCAATCGAGTCCGTCGTCGGCACCACCCCGAGCATGCGCTTCGCCTCGCCCAGGTACTGGGCGATCTGCTCGGCGGCGGAGCGCGTCAGGCCGTAGTGCTCTTCAAGAAAACGAATGGCCTTTTCCAGATCGGGGAGCAAAAGATCCACTGCCGAACGAAGGCGGGAAACCGCCGCGCTCATCTCATCGGAGCGCGCGGGCGCCTCGCCCAGCCAGAAAGGGACGGTCGGCGGCTGGCCCTGCGCGTCGGCGACCCGCACGATGCCGTTGCCGATGCGCAGGATGCGCCAGGAGGTATTGCCGAGCTGGAACACATCCCCGGGCAGCGATTCGATCGCGAAGTCCTCGTTCAGCGTGCCGATGAAGTGCCCCTCGGGCTCGAGCACGACGCGAAAATCGAACACCTCCGGAATCGCGCCGCCGTTGGTGATGGCGCTCATGCGCGAGCCCTTGCGCGCGCGCAGCCTCCGTCCGAGCGTGTCGTGATGGAGGAGGGCGGCGCGCCGGCCACGCTGGGTGGCGTAACCGCGCCCGAGCATGTCGGCCACCTCCTCGAAATCCTTCTTCTCGAGACTGCGATAGGGATAGGCGCGGCGGCAGAGCCGGTAGAGCGCGTCCTCGTCCCATTCGTCCTCGGCCGCGGTCTCGGCGACGATCTGCTGGGCGAGCACATCGAGTGGCTGATCGGGCACGGCGACCCGGTCGAGCTCGCCTTCCCGCACCGCCTGCACCATGGCCGCGCACTCGACCAGGTCGTCGCGCGTGAGCGGGAAGAGGCGCCCTTTGGGCACGCCCTTCACCGTGTGGCCGGAGCGGCCCACGCGCTGCAGGAAGGTGGCGATGCGATGCGGCGAGGAGATCTGGCAGACGAGGTCGACGTGGCCGATGTCGATGCCGAGCTCGAGGGAGGCGGTCGCGACGAGCACCTTGAGGCGCCCCTCCTTCAGCCGCTGCTCGGCGTCCAGGCGCGCCTCCTTGGCGAGGCTGCCGTGGTGCGCGGCGACGTGCTCGGCGCCCAGGCGCTCCGAGAGCTGGTGCGCCATGCGCTCGGCCAGGCGCCGCGTGTTGACCGTGATGAGCGTGGTGCGATGCGCTTCGATCAGGCGCACGAGCCGCTCGTAGATCTCCCCCCAGACCTCGTGCGACATCACCGCCTCGAGCGGCGAGCCGGGGACTTCCAGCGCGAGATCCATCGCGCGCTTGTGGCCCTTGTCGACGATCGTGCACCCGGCGGAGGTCAGGAACCGCGCGACTTCCTCGATCGGTTTTTGGGTCGCCGAGAGGCCGACGCGCTGCAGGCGGCGCCCGCACACGTGCTCGAGCCGCTCCAGCGACAGGGCCAGGTGCGCGCCGCGGCGCGATTGCAGGACCGCGTGAATCTCGTCCACGATCACCACGCGCGCGGTCTTCAGCATCGCGCGCGAGCGCTCGGCGGTCAGAAGAAGGTAGAGCGACTCCGGCGTCGTGACGAGGATGTGCGGCGGGGTGCGCAGCATCGCCGCGCGCTCGCTTTGCGGCGTGTCTCCGCTCCTGACGGCGGCGGTTATTTTTACCGGGCTGAGGGCAAAAATCTCCCGCCGCGGAATGGCCAGGTTCTTGTGAATGTCGGCCGAGAGCGCCTTCAACGGCGAGACGTAGACGACGCGCACCTCGTCGGGAAGGCCGCCGTGCTCCAGGCCCTCGCGCAGCAGCTGGTCGATCGAGGTGAGGAACGCGGCGAGCGTCTTGCCCGAGCCGGTGGGCGCGGCGATCAGCGTGTCGGCGCCGGCGCGGATGGCGCGCCAGCCCTCGAGCTGCGCCTCGGTGGGCTCCGCGAAGCGGCTCGCCCACCAGCGCTGCAGGACCGGATGAAAATCGGCGGGAAGCAAGCCGCTATTCTGTCACCGCGGCCGGGCAGAAGACCTTACAGCGAGCGAAGCAACTCCAGAAGGATCGCCGGATCGGAAGGCTTGGGCAGGTAGCGGTCGAAGCCCGCGAGCATCGCGCGGTGGCGGCCGTTTTCTCCGGGCCAGGACGTTACGGCGATCAACACCGGGCGCTGCCCCGCCTCGAGCTGGGCGAGCAGGCGTGCCACGTCGTAGCCCGTCAGCCGCGGCATGCGGATATCGAGCACCGCCACGGATGGCCTGAACCAGGTGACCGTCTCGACGGCGTCCTGGCCGTCCTGGGCAATTTGCACGGTGAAACCCTCGTCTTCGAGAGCGAACGACATGCCGCGCGCCCAGTCCCGGTTATCGTCGGCCAGCACGATGCGCTTGGCTTGCGCGGAATTCGAGTGCGTGGAGGGCGTCATCATCGGGGTGTAATTTACAAACGGAAAAACGAGTTTTCAACCACGTTGTCACAGAACGCACTACAGGCAGCGAGCCGTAAAATCGCGGCATGAGCTCCGAGAGCCACGGCAACGGGGAGGCCCGCAATCGCCTTGCGGCGATCGTCGATTCCTCCGACGACGCGATCGTCAGCAAGACGCTGGAGGGCGTCATCGTCTCCTGGAATCGCGCCGCCGAGAAAATCTTCGGCTACAGCGCCGAGGAGGCGATCGGCCAGCACATTACCCTCATCATCCCGCCGGAGCGTCGCGCGGAGGAGAACGAGGTGCTCGCCAAGCTGCGCCGCGGCGAGAAGATCGATCACTTCGAGACGGTCCGGCGCACGAAAAGCGGGCAGGCGGTGCAGATTTCGCTCACCGTGTCGCCGATCCGCAACGAGCGCGGCCAGATCGTCGGCGCCTCCAAGATCGCGCGCGATATCACGGAGCAGAAGCGGGCGGCCGAGCTGCTGCGCGCCTCCGAGGAGCGGCTGCGGGCGCTGGTCGAGCAGCTCCAGGAAGCCGACCGCCAGAAGGACGAGTTCATCGCCATGCTCGCGCACGAGCTGCGCAACCCGCTCGCCGCGGTCGGCGTCGGCATCGAGCTCCTCGAAAGCGCGCGTCTCGCCGATCCCAAGGCCGAGTTCGCGGTCGGCGCGATCGGCCGCCAGGCGCGGCAACTCAAGCGACTGACCGACGACCTGCTCGACATCGCGCGCGCGACGCACGGCAAGCTCGCGCTGCAGATCGAGTCGTTCGACCTGCTCGCGCTCGCGCGGGCGGTCGCGAGCGACTACGCGACGCGCAGGGACAACGCCGGGAGCTGCGAGATCTCCGTCGGAGGCGAGCCGCTCTGGGTGCACGCCGATGCGGCGCGCGTGCGGCAGATGATCGACAACCTGCTCGACAACGCGGTCAAGTTCGGCGGGCGGCGCGTCGAGATCGCGGTCGAGCGCGAAGGCGGAGAAACCTGGCTGCGCGTGCGCGACGACGGCCACGGCATCGAGCCGAAGCTGCTCAAGTCGCTGTTCGCGCCCTTCGTGCAGGGCCAGCAGGCGCTCGATCGCAGCCCCGGCGGCCTCGGCCTCGGGCTTGCGCTCGTCGAGCGGCTGGCCGCGCTCCAGGGCGGCCGCGTCGCGGCGCAAAGCGAAGGCGAAGGCAAGGGCAGCACCTTCCGGTTTTCGCTGCCGCGAGCCGAGGCCCCCGCGAAGGCGCAGGCGCCCGCCCGGCCCGGCGTGGCGGCGCGCAAGGTTCTGATCGTCGAGGATGATGCGGATGCCGGCGAGCTGCTGCGACTGCTCCTGGAAGAGCACGGCCACGAGGTCTTTCTTGCCGGCAGCGCCTCCGAAGGTCTTGCGCTGCTCGATGTGATGCCGGCCGATGTCGCCTTGCTCGATATCGGACTGCCTGGAATCGACGGCTATGAGCTGGCGCGGCAGATTCGCGAGCGGCCCGGGGGCCGCGCGATGCAGCTCATCGCCGTCACCGGCTACAGCGGCGAGCACTATGAAAGCCGGGCGCGCGCGGCCGGCTTCGACCTGCACCTTGCCAAGCCCGTCTCCTACGACCAGCTGGCGTCGACCTTCGAGCGCAACGGCACGGCCTGCAATTAGCCGACCCCGAGCGACCGGTCTTTCCTGAGCTTGGAGAGGCGCTCCTGGTATTTCGCGATCGATGCGCTTTGTTCGGCGAGGATCAGCCCGATGACATTGCCCAGGTGCTCCAGGGTGAAGTCGGCTTCGCCGCGCGCGTACGACTCGAACAGCGCCTCGGAGCAGGCCAGCGCGGCGAGCGTGCGCTCGCGCCCGGCAAGCGAGACGGCGATCTGCAGGAGCTTGGAGGTGGTTTCACACTGCGGGGCCACGTCGAGCTAAACGACAAACAGGGCGACCCGGATTGCCGGCCGGGGCTGGTACGGACGAAAGTCACGGCACTTTCAATTCCTTGCCTTGGGCGGCGCCGCGCCCGGTAGGCTGCTGACTCGATTCCCAGCGAGGCACTTCGATCGTGTTTCCACGATGACCGGCACTTACAACCCTTCGCTGGTGGCGCTCTCGCTGCTGGTGGCGAGCCTCGCCTCCTACACCGCGCTCGACCTCGCCACGCGCATCTCTTCTTCCGAGGGCCGCGCGGCGCGCGTGTGGCTCGTGGTCGGCGCCTTTGCCATGGGGACGGGCATCTGGTCGATGCATTTCGTGGGCATGCTCGCCTTCAGCCTGCCGATTCCGATGGGCTACAGCATCTCGATCACGCTCGCCTCGATGGCGATCGCCATCGCGGTTTCCGGGTTTGCCCTCGTCACGGTGACGCAGCAGACGATGGGCTTCAGGCACCTGATGTTCGGCGGCGTCCTGATGGGCATCGGCATCTGCGCGATGCACTACACCGGGATGGCCGCGATGCAGACCTCGCCCCCGATCCAATACGAATGGCGATTGTTCGTCGCCTCGGTGGTCATCGCCATCGTCGCCGCCTTCGCGGCGTTGTGGATCGCTTTCACCTTGAAAAGCGACAAGTTCAGGTACGCCAAGCCGGCGAGCGCCGTCGTGATGGGGCTCGCGATCACCGGCATGCATTACACGGGCATGGCCGCCGCGCAGTTCGCGCCCGACACGGTCTGCCTCACCGGTCCTTCGGTCGACAACTCGTGGATGGCCGGCACCATTGCCGGGATCACGTTCCTCATTCTCAGCGTGACGCTCGTGATGTCGGTGCTCGACGCGAGGCACGCGAGTGAGACGGCCCAGATGACGATCTCGCTGCAAAAGGCGAACAAGGAGCTGCAGCACCAGGCGCTGCACGACGGGCTGACGAAGCTGCCCAACCGCACGCTGCTCGAGGATCGCATCGAGCAGACGATCGAGCACAGCCGGCGGGCGGGAGTCGTGTTCGCGGTCCTGTTCGTGGACCTGGACCGCTTCAAGGTGATCAACGATTCCCTCGGCCACCTGGTGGGGGACGAAGTCCTCAGGGTGGTGGCCGAGCGGCTGCGCGCCGCGGTGCGCAAGGAGGATACCGTCTCGCGCCTGGGGGGCGACGAATTCGTGCTGCTGCTCAAGCACGTGATCGAGGCGGAGGACGCGCTGGCGGTGGCGCAGAAAGTCGCGAACGTGGTGGGCACGCCGATTCACGTGTTCGAGCACCAGATCTTCGTGAGCCCGAGCGTCGGCGTGAGCGTGTACCCCTTCGACGGAACCACCGCGAGCGACCTGATCAAGCATGCCGACGCCGCGATGTACCACGTGAAGAAAGCCGGCCGGAACGGCGTGCAGCGCTACTCGGGCCAGATGTCGACCTTCCAGCCGGGGCGCATCGAGCTCGAGAGCGACCTTCGGGTCGCGCTCGCCGAGGGGCAGCTCGAGCTCTTCTACCAGCCCAAGGTGCACGCGCCCACCGGCACGCTCTCCGGCGTCGAGGCGCTCCTGCGCTGGCGCAGCCCCAAGCGCGGCCTGGTCGGCCCCGCCGACTTCATTCCGCTTGCCGAGGAAACCGGGCTCATCATTCCGATCGGCGAGTGGGTCCTGCGCGAGGCCTGCCTGCAGGCCAGGCGCTGGCAGGACGAGGGCCTCGAGGGCATCAAGGTCGCCGTGAACATTTCGGGCGTGCAGTGGCGCCAGAGCGACCTGGTGGAGGTGATCGATTCGGCGCTGAAGGAGGCCGGGCTGCAGCCCTCGTGCCTCGAGCTCGAGCTGACCGAGACCATGGTGATGCAGAACGCCGCCGAGGCGATCCGCATGCTCGACCGGCTGAACGCCATGGGCGTCAGCCTCTCCATCGACGACTTCGGCACGGGCTACTCGAGCCTCGCCTATCTCAAGCGATTGCCGCTCGATTCGCTCAAGATCGATCGCGCGTTCGTCAACGACCTGGTCGCCGACCCCGACGACGCCCTGATTACGATGGCGATGATCAACATGGCCCACAATCTGAAGCTGAGCGTCATCGCCGAGGGCGTGGAGACCGAGGCGCAGCTGAACTTCCTGCGCTCGCACGGTTGCGACGTGATCCAGGGCTTCTATTTCTCCAAGCCGCTGGAAGCCAGGGAGTGCGCCCGCTTCATGAAGACGCTTCCCAAGAAGCGCCTGCCCGCCGGAAGTCCGTCAACGCCCGCGCTGCTGCTGCTCGATGACAGCCACACGGAGCTCGAATTGCTGGGCCGTCTCTGGGAGCAGGAGGGCTTTCGCGTTCTCAAGGCCTCGACGACGCAAACGGCCTACGCCATGCTGGCGAGCGAACCGGGGATCGAAGCGGCCATCGCCGACCACCATTTGCGCGAGGAGGAAAGCGGCGTCGCCTTCCTCGCCAACGTGAGGCGACTCTACCCGGGCGTCATCCGCATCCTTAGCACGCTGAGCGACGACTTTTCGATGATGCCCTCGGCGATCAACGAGGCGGGCGTGCACAAGTTCCTGTCCAAGCGCTGGGATCAGGACCGGCTTCGCGCCGAGCTGCGCGATGCCTGTCTGCTCGGCGCAGGCAAGCCCGGCGGCGCCGTCCTGGCGCTCGCCCACCGCCCGGGACGAATCGCCAGCGCCTAGCGGCGGACTCGCGGGACCTGCGGCCGGCCCAGGAGCTCCAGGCCGATCGCGGTGCCCAGGCCCCAGGCGGCGTTCACGAACGGGCCGATGATCATCGCGGCGGGCACGAAGCCGGCGGCGACCGGCTGGCCCTTGAGCGGCGCCACGACCAGCCATGCGACGAGCGTCGGCAGGATGGCGCCGAAGATCACGGCTGAGACGACGAACGCGCCGTCGCGCAGGTTTCGCAGCATTGCGGCGAGCACCACGCCCCAGACGCCGCCCCAGAAGGCGATCGACCACAGCGCGGGAATGCCGAAGGGCGCCGTCGCCGTCATGGCGTAGGGCGCGCGCGGGGTCATGCCGATGGCATGCAGGAAGGCGGCGGCGCCCTGATGGAAGATCACCACGGAAAGCGCGCCGGAAATGAAGCCGACGATCAGCCAGCGGGCGAGCGACGGCGTCGCCGCGTCATGACGCATCGTGTGGGTTGCCATGCGGGTCTCCTTTCTTGCTGAAGATCATTCGACACCCGTGGCTCGACCCGCGTTCGTCGGCCCTCGCTCGCGCGCGGCCACCAGGGCCCGCACGGGCAGGTGGTCCGAGGCGAGCGTCGCGAGCGTGGAGCGATGCGCTTCCACCGTGAGAAGGGCGCCCTTGGGGTGTACCCACACGCGGTCCAGGGAGAAAAGCGGCCAGCGCGCGGGGAACGTGCGCTCCGCGGGCGACTTGCCCAGGAGCTTTTGCAGCGCGCGCAGGCTGAGCGGCAGCCACTCGTTGATGTCGCCGAGCACGACCACGCGCTCGTGCTTGGGCGTCTCGCGCAGCAACTGCACGAGCTTGCGGATCTGGAAGCGCCGCTCGCGCCAGCCCAGGCCAAAGTGGGCGACCAGCACGCGCAGCGGCGCGCCTTCGACCTCGATCTCGACATCGAGCAGGGTGCGCGGCTCGCGGCTCGGCCAGCTGTAGTCGTAGTGCGTCGAGCGCAGCACGCGCCGCCGCGTGAGCAGCGCATTGCCGACGTGGCGGCCGTGCCAGACGAAAGGCGGCCCGGCGACGGCCTGCATGCCGAGCTCCGAGGCGAGCGCGTCCAGGCCGTACACTTCCTGCAGGCCGATCGTGTCGCAGCCCAGCTCCGCGATGACGCGCGCGACGCGGCACGGGTCGCGCAATCCGTCGGCGCCGACGCAGCCGTGCAGGTTGTAGCTGCCGATGCGCAGGCACTCGGGGCCGAGCCGCGCGTCGAGCGCGCGCCAGTTAGTGAGACCGGGCTCCAGCCGCATCACCGGGATCCAGGCGCGCGGCGCGCGGCGCCGGGCCGCCCGCCATGCGCCGGAACCAGCGCCGCACCGCGAAGCTTCCGCCGACGAGGATGGTGCCGAGCGTCCCGATCACCCACCAGTTGACCTGGCCGCCCTGCGTGAAGGCGGCTTCGATCTGCTCGCCGAAGAGGGTGGTGGCGAGCGCGCCGGGCAGCATGCCGATCGCGGTGCCGGCGAGCAGGTGCCAGAGCTTCAGTCGCACGGCGCCCGCCACGATGCCCTCCACCGCGAAGGGCGCGAGCGGCACGAGCCTGAGCAGCGTCATCGCGAGCAGGCCGTGGCGGCGCAGGACGTCGATCATGCGGTCGAGCCGGTCTCCGGCCAGCCGCCGAACCGTGTCGCGCCGCATGTAGAGGCCCGCGCAATAATTCGAGGCGGCGGCGAGCACCACGCCGGCGAGCGCGCAGGCAAACGCGATCAGCGGGCCGAACGCGATCACGCCGGCAAGCGTGATGACGGGCCGCGGCAGGAGCAGGAACGAGGCCGGGATGTAGGCGAGCACGACGGCGATCGGCGCCCAGGCACGGCTGCCGAATTCCTTCGCCCAGTCGATCGCCGCCTCGGGGGAGACGAGCCCGGCGAGGGGCGTGAAGCGCCAGAGCGCGAAGAGCGCGAGCAGCGCGGCGCCGATGACCGCGAGGTAGCCCCAGGCCGGCGCGGCCTTCAGTTCGGCTTCCGGCTCGGGCGGCGCGAGCTCGAGGAAGTCGCGCGCGATCGGCTCGGCGGGATCGGCGACCGAGGCGAGCTCGAGCACCGCCTCCGACCACTCGGGAATATCCTCGAGCGGGCGCAGCGTGCGCTCGCGCCCGGCGAGCGCTTCGATGGTGGCGCGCAGGCTCTCGCCGGCCTCCAGCCGGGCGGCGACTTCGGCGACCGGGCGATCGAGGTGCTCGGCGAGGAGGCGCGCGCGAAAGCCGCGGATTGCCTTCGCCAGGTCGGCGCGCCCGCGCGCCTCCATCATCAGGTCGCACTCGCTGTCGACCGCCATCGAGCGGCTGGAGACGTTGGAGGAGCCGATGCGCAGCATCTCGCCATCGACCACCATCAGCTTCGAATGCACGTCGAGGCAGGCGCCCTCGGCGAGGCCCGGCACGTGCGGGTAGAAGACGCGAAAACGGCCGTGGCGGTCGGCGCGCAGCAGGCGCGAGAGCAGGCGCGTGCGCAGGATGTGCATCGTGTGCTCCTCGAGCCAGCCGTGGCTCGCGAGGCGCAGGACGAGGATCACCTCGGGACCGTTCTCCTCGCCAAGGCGGCGCTCGAGCGCGGCGGCGAGCGTGGGCGAGGTGAAGTACTGGTTCTCGATGTAGATGTCGCGGCGCGCCGCGCCGATCATGTCGAGGTAGAGCTGCTCGATCTCGCGCACCGCCGGCGTCTCGCCCCAGGGCGGCAGCGTGCGCGCGATGCCGACCTCGACGTCGCCGAGATCGGGCTCGAGGCCGCTCGGCCACGGATCGTGCTCGGGCGGCGGGCAGGGGTGCATGTGCTGCCCGGTCGCATGGCGCCAGCGCGCGCGCGCGACGTTGCCCAGGGCGCGCGCCGCCTCGCCGTCGACCAGCGCCATCGCGTCGTGCACCGGGGGATACGATTCCCCGTCCACGTTGCGCCGCGGATCGCGCGCGCGGTGCTCGGAGGTGTCCCAGCGCCGAAGCGTCAGGTCGATCCCGCCGCAAAAGGCGACCGCATCGTCGATCACCACGATCTTCTGGTGCTGCGACCCTGCGAACGGATGCGTGTCGTCGTAGCGCATGTGCACGCGCCGCGCCGGCTTCCAGCCCAGGCCGTAGATCGGCCGCAGCTCCCGGTCGGTGCCGAACACCATCGGATAATCCCAGTTGAGCACGCAGACGTGCAGCTCGCGCCGCCGGCGCACAAGCCAGTTGAGGTAATCGCCGAGGGCCGAAGGCGGGGTGTCGAGTCGCCCGTCGGCCGGGTCGAAGCTGAGCCGGGTGCGGCTGTCGAAGTCCCAGCCGAGGATCATGACGTTGCGCCGGGCGCCGAGGAGGGCGCGCTGCAACGCGCCGAAGTAGGCCGCGCCGTCCACGAGCAGCGCCACCCGTCGCGCATGGGCGACAGCGCAGCAGTTCTCACCCGGCCGAAGGAGGGAGTCCACCTCCCTTGGACCAGCGATGCACGATCCTTTCTGTCTCCGGACGGTCCATCTTCAAATGAAGAAAAAAGTGCTTTTCGTCTGTATCAAGAACTCGAGCCGCAGCCAGATGGCCGAGGCGCTCCTGCGGGAGCGCGGCCGCCGCGGAATCTGGGTGCGCAGCGCCGGCATCACGCCGGGCAAGGAGGTCAATCCGCTCGCGGTGAAGGCGATGGCCGAGGTCGACATCGACATGAAGGGCTACCAGCCCAATCACATCTCCGACTTCCACGACAGCAAGTTCGATTTCGTCGCGAAGATGGACGTGCCCGATCTGGGCGAGATGATCGAGGCGAAATGGATCGAGGACTGGGACATTCCGGATCCCGCGCAGGGTGGCATCCGCGAGTTCCGCGCGGTACGCGACCTGATCGAGCGGCGCATCGCGCTGCGCCTGGGCGAGCTGCTGAAATGAAGAAGCGCCCGCGCTCCAAAGGCTACAAGGAGATGCAGCCGACGCACTGGCCGCACCCCGAGCAGAGGCCAGGCGGCCCCAGCCGGGCGGGGGAGAAGCTGAAGGACAGCGCGCGGGCGCCGAAGCCGAAGCGCGCTACCTGACCTTCAGGCGAAGACTTCCTTCAGCGACGCCTTGAGCACCTTGGCCGCATCCGGGTCGCCCTTGGCGAGCGCGGCGATGTAGTGGCGTGCCTGCTCCATCGTGATGTGCGGCGGCAGGAGCGGCACGTTCGGATCGACCATCGCCTCGATGAGCACCGGCCGCTCGGCCGAGAGCGCGCGGTCCCAGGCGGCGCCGACGTGCTCGGGGCTCGACACTTCGATGCCCTCGATGCCGAGCAGGCGCGCAAAAGCGCTGTAGGAGAGCTGCGGCAGATCCTGCGAGGCGGAGAACTTGCGCGCGCCCTGCAGCACGCGCTGCTCCCAGGTGACGAAGTTGAGATCGCGGTTGTTGAGCACGAGGACGACGAAGCGCGGATCGCGCCATTCGCGCCAGTAGCGCGCGACGGTGATGAGCTCGTTGATGCCGTTCATCTGCATCGCGCCGTCGCCGATCATCGCGATCACCGGGCGCTCCGGGTAGGCCATCTTGGCGGCGATCGCGTAGGGCATGGCCGCGCCCATGGAGGCGAGGCTGCCCGAGTGCGCCGAGAGCATCTCGGGCCGCAGCCGCACATCGCGCGCGAACCAGAAGACCGCGGTTCCCGTGTCGGTGGCGAGCAGCGCATCCGAAGGCAGCCGCGCGGATAGGTCCCAGAAGACGCGCTGCGGGTTGAGCGGCTCGGCGTCGACCGCGGCGCGCTCCTCGAGCTTGCCCCACCAGTCGCGCACGTCCTTCTCGATGCTCTCGCGCCACTGGCGCGCCGGCTTTCTCCGTAACAGCGGGTTGAGCAGCTTCAGTGTCTCGGCGCTGTCGCCCACGAGGCTCGCCTCCATCGGATAGCGCAGCCCGATCATGCGCGGATCGAGGTCGATCTGCACCGCGCGCGCCTGGCCTTCCTCGGGCAGGAACTCGGCGTAGGGAAAGCTCGAGCCCACGACGAGCAGCGTGTCGCACTCGCTCATCATCCGGTAGCTCGGCCGCGTGCCGAGGAAGCCGATGGTGCCGGTGACGAAGGGCTCGTCGTCGGGCACCACGGATTTGCCGAGCAGTGCCTTGGCGATGCCGGCGCCGAGCAGCTCGGCGGTCTCGAGCACCTGGGCCTGCGCGCCGAGCGCGCCGGCGCCGACCAGCATGGCGACGCGCTCGCCGGCGTTCAGGATCTCCGCGGCGCGAATGAGCTCGGCCGCGACCGGGACCGTGCGCGGCGGGGTGTAGCCGGCGCTCGTGTGCACGCTGTAGTGCGCGTGCGGCGGCGATTCGTAGGCGAGCGTCTGCACGTCGACCGGCAGCACGATGCAGGTCGGCGTGCGCATGCTCGCTGCGGTCCGGAACGCCCGGTCGATGACGTGGCGCAGTTGCGCCGGTGCGGTGACCATCTGCAGGTACTCGCCGCAGACGTCCTTGAAGAGCGAGACGAGGTCGACTTCCTGCTGGTAGTTGCCGCCCAGGACGGTGCGCGGCTGCTGGCCGACGATCGCGACGACGGGCTGCCGGTCGGCTTTCGCATCGTAGAGGCCGTTCAGCAGGTGGATGGCGCCCGGCCCCGAGGTCGCGAGGCAGACGCCGACTTCGCCCGTGTACTTGGCGTGGCCGCAGGCCATGAAGGCGGCCATCTCCTCGTGGCGCGCCTGCACGAAGCGGATCGAGTCCTGCGCGCGATCGAGCGCGGCGAGCACGCCGTTGATGCCGTCGCCGGGATAACCGTAGATGCGCTTGACGCCCCAGGTGCGCAGCCGCTCGACGAGAAAGTCCGCCACCTTCGCCATGGATGCAAATTCGACCCGGGCGGCCGAACCCCGTTCGGCGGCGAAAGCCGCTATTTCCGGATCGCAATCCGCACTACGGATTACTGGGTGCGCAGCCTGGGATCGAGCGCGTCGCGCAGCGAATCGCCGAAGAGGTTGAAGCCGAAGACCGCAAGGCTGATCGCAAGGCCGGGGAAGAACGCCATCCACGGCGCGGTCTCGGCGAATTCGACTGCCGCCCCGCGCAGCATGAGGCCCCAGGCCGCGGTCGGCTCCTGCACGCCCAGGCCGAGGAAGGAGAGCGAGGCCTCGAGCAGGATCGCCTCGCCGAGGAAGGCGGTCGCCATGATGAGGATCGGCGCCATCACGTTGGGCAGCATGTGGCGCAGGATGATGCGCCGGTTCCCGAAGCCCGAAGCGCGCGCGGCGTCGACATAGGGCATCTCGCGGATGGCGAGGGCGCTCGAGCGCACGACGCGCGCGCAGCGCGGCACCATCGGGGTGGCGATGGCGAGAATCACGTTGCCCGGGCCGGTGCCGAGGATCGCCACCACCGCGAGCGCGAGAACGATCACCGGAAACGCGAAGAACACGTCCATTACGCGCTGCACGATGAGGTCGACCCGCCCGCCGAAGTAGGCGCTCGAGACCCCGATCAGCGAGCCGAGCACCGTGCCGATGAACGAGGCGCCGATGCCTACCGTGAGCGCAGTGCGCGCCCCGTAGATGATGCGCGAGAGTACGTCGCGCCCGAAGGCGTCGGTGCCCAGCCAGTGCGCGGGGTTGGGCGCGGCGAGCATCGCGCCGTAGTCGACATCGAGCGGGTCGTAGGGCGCGACCCAGCCCGAGAGCCCGCCCACCACGACGACCAGCACGATGATGAACGCGCCGACCGCGCCGAGCGGGCGCTGGCGGCAGAAGTCCCCGACCGTGTGCCACCAGCGCCGCCGCGGGGGACTGGCGAGGGCTTCTACGGTCTGCGGGGTGGCGGCCATCGGCTCAGCGGTAGCGGATGCGCGGGTCGATCGCGCCGTAGGCGATGTCGACGAAGAAGTTGACGATCAGGAAGAAGGTGGCGACGAGCATGACGAGGGCCTGCGTCATCGTGTAGTCGCGGTGCGAGATCGACTCGACGAAGAGCATGCCCAGGCCGTTCAGGTTGAACACCTGCTCGGTGACGACCAGGCCGCCGAGGAGGAAGGCGAATTCCAGGCTCATTACCGTGAGCACCGGCAGGATCGCGTTCTTGAGGGCGTGGCGGGTGAGGATGAGCTTGGTCCACAGCCCCTTCGCCCGCGCGGTGCGGATGTAGTCCTCGCGCAGCACTTCGAGCATCGCCGAGCGCATCATGCGCGTGCCGACCGCGCAGTAGCGGTAGCCGACCGCGAGGGCCGGCCAGACGAGCTGCTGCAGGTTCTGCCACGGATCCACCCAGAGCGGGGTGAACACCATCGGCGGCACCCAGTGAAAGGCGATCAGCATGGTGAGGATCATCAGGCTGCCGAGCCAGAACGAGGGCGTCGCGAGCCCGGCGATCGTGAACACGCGCACGCCGTAGTCCACCCACGTATCCTGCTTGAAGGCGGCAATCACGCCTAACGGAAGGGCGATGCACTGCGCGATCAGGCTTGCCATGATCGCGAGCTGCAGCGAGAGCGCGAAGCGCAGCTTGATCTCCTCGGTGATCGGCGCGCCGGTCCACATCGACACGCCGAAGTCGAACTTGGGCAGCCCCGCCATCCAGGTCGTGAACTGCTTCCAGAGCGGCTGATCGAGGCCGAGCTTGGCGCGCTCCTGGGTCATCAGCTCCTGCGAGACGAACTGGCTGCCTTGCGCGAGATAGCGCGCCTCGACCACGTCGCCCGGGATGACGCGCAGGAGGACGAAGATCAGCACCGCGACCCCGAGCAGGGTCGGGATCATGGCGAGCAGGCGCTTGAGGATGTAGAAGCCCATCCTCAAGTCCCCCGCGGCGTCACTGCTACTGCGAGAGCCAGACCGTGTCCAGCGTGTTGTTCAGGTAGTGGCTCGGCGTGACCGTCCAGCCGTGCAGCTTCGAGGAATGCGGGATGATCCGGTGCCACTGCAGCGTCATCAGGTAGTGCGCCTGCTCGTCTAGCACCCGCTTCTCGAACTGGCGCACGAGCTTCTTGCGCGCCTCGACGTTGGTCTCCTGGCTCTGCTTGTCGTAGAGCTCGTCGAGCACCTTGTCCTCGTAGAAGCCGTAGTTGGCGGGATTGCGGCTGGTGGAGGTGAACTTGTACATGTCCAGGTCCGGCTCGACGATATAGCCGCACTGGAAGTCCATGTGCACCTGCTGGTCGCCCTTGCGGATGGTCGCGAAGTAGGCGGCGGGCTCGACCACTTTCTGCGTGACGTTGAGGCCGATCTTGCGCCAGCTGTCGATCAGCCAGACCCCGAGCGGCTCGTAGGGCATGGGCGTGCCCCGGTTGGTGAAGGTGAACGAGAAGCCCTCGGGAACGCCGGCTTCCTTCAGCAGCTTCTTCGCCTCGGCGCGCGACTTGTTGATGTCCTTCCAGTAGCCGGCGAGCTTGGCGAGCTCGGCGGGCGGCGTCGCGTACGGCGTGCCGGGGACCTGCACGCCCGCGACTTCCTTCACGATCGCGATCTGCGAGAGCGCCTTGGAGCCCTCGTAGCGATCGAGCGCGAGCGTGAGCGCGCGGCGCACGCGCACGTCGTCGAACGGCTTGATCTTGTGGTTGATGCCGACCATCAGGATGCAATCCCAAGGCGACTCCTGCACCGTGATCTTGTCGCCGAGCGCGGCCTTGAGGTTGTCCCGGTCCTTGGGCGTGAAGCCGCGGAACTGGATCTGCGCGCGCTCGCCGCGCACCGCGGCGACCTGCGCCGCGGAATCGCGCATGAAGACCGCGCGGAAGCTGTCGAGGTAGGGCTTGCCCTTGTCCCAGTAGTTCGGGTTTTTGGTGCCGACCAGGTGCGAGCCCTTCACGTGCTCCTTGAAGACGAAGGGGCCCGTGCCCATGACGTGCGTCTCGTACCAGTGCGGGTCCTTGGCGAGGATCTCGGCCTTGTAGATGAAGTTGTAGGGCGAGAGGAGCGAGGCGATGAACGAGCCCGACTTGTGCTTCAGCCGGAACTGCACCACGTACTTGTCGGGGGCGCGGACCGACTCGACGTCGGAATACTGGCCCTTGCGGCTCGAGCCCACGCCGGGGCCCGGGAAAATGATCTTGTCGTAGGACGCTTTCACGTCCTCGGAGGTCATCTCCGAGCCGTCGTGGAACTTCACGCCCTTGCGCAGCTGGAAAGTGAAGACGAGGCCGTCGGGCGACATCTCCCATTTTTCGGCGAGCGACGGGAAGGGCTTGGTGCCGCTCTTGTCGTTGGGGTCGACGCGCAGCAGCGTGTTGTAGAACGGCGCGATCGGGTGGATGAGGCCGAAGGTCTCCTCGCGGTGGCCGTCGTAGGACGGCGGCTCGGACGGCACCGGGAAGACGAGTTCCCCGCCGTAGCGCGGCTGCTGCTGGGCCTGAATCGAAAACGGAACCGCGAACGCGGCGACGGCCACGAGCGCGAAAAGGCTGCGGAATTTCCTCATGCGACACCCCCCTCCAGAGATGTGATTCCCCGGCCGTTTTGAGCCGGTTTTGCAACTTAAGTTCCGCGCCGGAACCCTGTCAAGCGCTCAGATCAAGCAATCGGGGCTCACGCGAGGTGGCACGCCGCCCAATGGCCGGGCTTGATCTCGCGCAAAGGCGGAATTTCTGCACTGCAGCGATCCACCGCGATCGGGCAGCGGGGATGGAAAACGCAGCCTGCCGGCGGGTTGAGCGGGCTCGGCACCTCGCCTCGCAGCACCATGCGCTCGCGCTTCGCCTCCAATCTCGGATCCGGGATCGGCACGGCCGAGAGCAGCGCCCTGGTGTACGGATGAAGCGGCTCCTCGTAGAGCGCCTTGCGGTCGGCGAGCTCGACGATCTTGCCCAAGTACATCACCGCGACGCGGTCGGAGATGTGCCGCACCACCGAGAGATCGTGCGCGATGAAAAGATAGGTGAGGCCGAGGTTTTTCTGCAGGTCTTCCAGCAGGTTGATGATCTGCGCCTGGATCGACACGTCGAGCGCCGAGACCGGCTCGTCGCACACGATGAGCGAAGGCTCCATGGCGAGCGCGCGCGCGATGCCCACGCGCTGGCGCTGCCCGCCCGACATCTGGTGCGGATAGCGCTTCGCATGCTGCGGCAGCAGCCCCACCTGCGACAGGAGCTCCTTCACGCGCGCCTCGCGCTTGCCCTTGTCCCTGACGATGCCGTGCACCTTGAGCGGCTCGGCGATGATCTCGCCGATCGGCATGCGCGGGTTGAGCGAGGCGTAGGGGTCCTGGAAGATCACCTGCATGCGCCGGCGCACCGAGCGCAGCTCGCCCTCGCTCATGCCGGTGATGTCCTTGCCCTCGAACGTGATCGTGCCGTCGGTGGGCTTTTCCAGGCGCAGCACGCAGCGCCCGGTGGTTGTCTTGCCGCAGCCGGATTCGCCCACGAGCCCGAGCGTCTCGCCGCGCTTGATGGTGAAGTCCACGCCGTCGACCGCGCGCACCGTGGCCGGCGGGCCCGACATCATGCCGCCGCCCACCTCGAAGTGCTTTTTCAGGCCCTGAACCTGCAGCAAGGCTTCCGTCATGCGGCGTCCTGCCGGGTGAGGCGCGGCCATTCCCAGCACGCCGAGACGTGGCCCGAATTCACGGTTTCCAGCGGCGGGGCTTCCTGCTCGCAGCGCGCGACTCGAAAGGCGCAGCGCGGCGTGAAGGCGCAGCCTTTCGGCAGGCGCGTGAGGTCCGGGGGCTGCCCCTGGATCGGATCGAGGCGCGCGCGGCGCGGCTCGTCCAGCCGGGGCACCGAGCGCAAAAGGCCGAGCGTATAGGGGTGGCGCGGGTTGGCGTAGAGCTCGGCCGCGGTGGCGCGCTCGATGATGCGGCCCGCGTACATGACGTTCACGCGGTCGGCGTAGCGCGCGACCACGCCGAGGTTGTGCGTGATGATGAGCATCGCGACGCCGAGCTTGCGCGAGAGCGAGCGCATGAGCTCGAGGATCTGCGCCTGGATGGTGACGTCGAGCGCGGTGGTCGGCTCGTCCGCCAGGATCAGCGACGGATTGCAGGCGAGCGCCATGGCGATCATCATGCGCTGGCGCATGCCGCCGGAGAACTGGTGCGGGTACTGGGCAAGGCGCCGCTCCGGATCCGGGATGCCCACCATGCCGAGGAGCTCGATCGCGCGCGCCCTGGCCGCCGCCTTGTCCATCTTCATGTGGATTTCCAGCCCTTCGGTGAGCTGGCGGCCGATCGTGAGCACCGGGTTGAGCGAGGTCATCGGCTCCTGGAAGACCATCGCGATCTCTTTTCCGCGCACGTGCTGCATCTCGGATTCCGAGAGCTGCAGCAGGTCGCGGCCCTTGAAGAGGATGCGCCCGCCGTCGATCCGCCCGGCCGGCGCCGAGACCAGGCGCATGATCGAGAGCGCCGAGACCGACTTGCCGCAACCCGATTCGCCGACGAGGGCCACCGTCTCGCCCTCGGCGATGTCCCAGGAGACGCCGTCGACCGCCTGCACGCGCCCCGCGGAGGTCGTGAAGGTCGTTCTCAGGTCATGGACTTCGAGCAGTGTCGCCACGGCGCGGTGAGTCTAGCACCATCCGGTAAAATTCCGCGCTCTCCGGTTCCTACTTTCCCGCTCCGTTCCCTTGGCGCTCATCGTCCAAAAATTCGGCGGCACGTCGGTCGGCTCGATCGAGCGCATCCGCAACGTCGCCTCGCGCGTCGCCAAGTGGCGCGCGGCGGGGCATCGGCTCGTGGTCGTGCCCTCGGCGATGGCGGGCGAGACCAACCGCCTGCTCGGCCTTGCGGCGCTTTTGCACGAGCACCCCGACCCGCGCGAGCTCGACGTGGTCGCCTCGACCGGCGAGCAGGTCACGGTGGGCCTGCTCGCGATGGCGCTTCTTGCGCTCGGCGTGAAGGCGAAGAGCTACACGGGCTGGCAGGTGCGCGTGCTCACCGATTCCGCGTTCACGCGCGCGCGCATCACGAAAATCGACGAGGTGCGCCTGCGGCAGGACCTGGAGAACGGCTGCGTCGCGGTGGTCGCCGGCTTCCAGGGCGTGGACGCCGAGGGCAGCATCACCACGCTCGGCCGCGGCGGCTCGGACACTTCCGCGGTCGCGCTCGCCGCGGCGCTCGGCGCCGACGAGTGCCAGATCTACACCGACGTGGACGGCGTCTACACCACCGACCCGCGCATCGTGCCGGAAGCGCGGCGCCTGCACACCGTGACGTTCGAGGAGATGCTCGAGATGGCGGGCGCGGGCTCGAAGGTGCTGCAGATCCGCTCGGTCGAGTTCGCCGGCAAGTACAAAGTGCCCACCCGGGTGCTCTCCAGCCTCACCGACCCGAAGATCCCGGTCGACGAAGAGGGCAGCTCGGGGACCCTGATCACCTTCGAGGAAGATCCGCACATGGCCATGGAACAAGCCGTCGTCTCAGGAGTCGCCGCCCAGAAGGACGAGGCGAAGATCACGGTGCACGCCGTGCCCGACCGCCCCGGCATCGCCTACGCGATCCTCGGGCCCATCGCCGACGCCGGCATCAACGTCGACGTCATCGTGCAGAACGTGAGCCACGACGGCATGACCGACCTTTCCTTCACCATCGGGCGCGCCGACATGCCGCGCGCGATGAAGATGCTGAACGATCAGGTGAAGCCGGCGATCAAGTGCAAGGAGGTGACGGGCGACGACCGCATGGCGAAGGTCTCCATCGTCGGCCTCGCCATGCGCTCGCACTCGGGCATCGCGGCCAAGATGTTCCGCACCCTCGCCGAGGAGGGCATCAACATCGAGATGATCTCGACTTCCGAGATCAAGATCTCGGTCGTGGTCGATGAAAAGCACGCGGACCTGGCTGTCCGCGTGCTTCACAAGGCCTTCGAGCTGGAACAGCAGTAAAACCTGCACCCCCGCGTTCGCGGGGGCGAGGCTTTCGCGTCAATGTAGCTGGTGCTTCAGGTCGGAGAGCTGCTGGTGCGCCTGCAGCACCGCCGACTTGGTCTGCTGGCTGAGGTTCCGCGAGCCCTCGCAGGCTTTCTTCGCCCGGTCGCTCGTGTCTTCCATGTCGTCGACGCACTCGATGAGCGTGGTCTGCTCCTCGCCCTCGACCAGGTTCTGCTGCGCTTCCTTCGACTGCGTGCCGAGCTCCTGCACGCATTGCTTCAACTCCTGCGAGGCGGCCTGATCGTCTCGCACCGCCTGCGCGGCGCGGGTGATCACCTGATCGAGCTGCGAGAGCTTCTGCCGGATCTGAGCGGGTTCCATAGAGTGACCTCCGTTGCGTTGGGGGATTTTTGACTGCGCTGCGAGAGGCATGTTCCCCAGCTGCCTGTTGGAATGGTCTTGGAACGGGTCTTGCGTCGGAGGAGGTCTGCGCAGCAAACCTCGCCGTGGCAGGCGGCGCGCCGTTGGGGCCGGGCGACAGCACGGGCCTTCCACTACACGCCATGAAGGAGCGATTTGATGAACAAAAGCCTCATCGCTGTTGCAATCGCCAGCCTGGGCCTGGCCGCGGCCGGCGCCCACGCCAACGAAGGCCACATGAAGAAGCAGAGCTCGGATCAGTCGAGCAGCTCGCCCAGCGCGCAAAGCTCGCAGGGCTCGCACTCGCAAGGCTCGCAGCAGCACGCGCAGTCCTCGCAGGACAGCGAGACCGTGAAGCAGGTTCAGGCCGCGCTCACGCAGCAGGGCTACGACCCGGGGCCGGCCGACGGCCAGCTCGGGAGCAAGACCAAGCAGGCACTCAAGCAGGCGCAGAAGGACAAGAGCATCGAGCCCACCGGGCAGATCGACCAGCAGACGCTGGCCGCGCTCGGCGTGAACGAAGGCGGCTCGAGCAGCTCGAGCGGCAGCTCTGCCAACCAGGGCTCGAGCAGCTCCTCGGGCATGAGCTCGCAAGGCAGCACGCAATCGCAACGCAGCACCGGCACGCCGGGCAGCACGCCGAGCACCGAGAGCCCGTCCAGCGCGGGTTCAGGCAGCGGCGACAGCAGCTCGAGCGGTGGCTCTTACAGCAAGTGAGTAGTCCGACGGACCTGCGCCGCGCCAAAGCGGTGCAGGCCGTTTAGGCAGGAAAGGAAATGATATGAAAGCGGAAAGGGTTTTCATCGGCATTCTTCTCGGAGCGACGCTGGCGTGCACGGGCGCGCAGGCCGAGTCGCTGGCCCGACAGACCACGCAGCAGTCGGCGCAGGGCCCGGAAACCGTGAAGAGAGTCCAAGCCGCGCTTGCCAAGGAGGGCTACTACCCGGGCGAGATCAATGGCCAGTTCAATAAGCAGACCGAGGACGCGCTCAAGCAGGCGCAGAAGGACAAGTTCCTCAAGCCGACCGGGCAGCTCGACCAGGAGACGCTCTTCGAGCTCGGCGTGACCGCATGGGTTCCGGAAGAAAGCGAGAGCCCGACGCAGGAAATGCCGGCCGATCAGGAGCGCTCGCGGAGCTGAACGTCCAGTGAAAAGGAGTCACCTATGAAACGACGTCTCATTCCAGCCCTGCTCGCGATGGCGCTCGCGCCCGCAGCGGTCCATGCGCAGGGCACCGGCGAGAACAACGCACAGACCAGCAGGATCGTAGTTGCCGGTACGAGCACGGTACCCAGCGCGATCGTCATCGTCGAGCGCGAAACGACCCCGCGGCCGGCGACGGCGCCGACCGTCGACACGCGCGGCCCGGTGGCACCGAAGATCGATCCGCCGGCCTGATTTTTGTTCCGAATGAAGGAGCCACCATGAAACGACGTCTCATTCCCGTTCTTCTGGCGCTCGCGCTCGTCCCCGCGGCCGCCTTGGCGCAAAGCACCGAGCTCACGCCGGACGTGATCCGGCAGATCCAGGTCGACCTTGCCGCGCGCGGCTTCAGCCCCGGGCCGGCGACGGGCCAGCTCAATGCGCAGACCCTCGACGCGGTGACGCAATTGCAGCGCTCGCGCGCGCTGAACGCGACCGGCCAGCTCGACGCCCGCACCCTCGCCGTGCTCGGCATCGTGCGCCCGGTCGAGACCTCCGGCGCGGCGCCGGCCAGCATGATCGGCCCGGGAACCACCGCGCCGAGCGGCACGCCGCAAGGCGCCACGCCGGTCAGCACTCCGCTGCCCGGTGGGACGGCGCAAGGCGTTCCGCTCGGTGGGTCGACGCCGCCGGGAGCGCCGTCGCCTTCGTTCGGCGCGACGCCCGCCGGCGCGCCTTCTCCCTCGTTTGGCGCGACGCCTCCCGGAATGCAGCCGTCGACGACTTTCGGCAGCACCGTTGCCGGCGCGCCCGCGCCGGGCCTGACGGGAACCACGACGACGACCACCACGGCGCCGATCACGGGAACGACACCGATCATCGTGTCGACGCCGACTACCGCCTCGCCGATCATCACGCCGGCACCGTCGATCTCCTCTCCGACGATCACGGCGGCTCCGGGCGCGGTGACGACCACGACGACGACGACCGGAACCGCGCCGACGGCGCCGACCGGCACGACAGTAACGGCCGGCACCGCGGCCGGCACGACCTCGGGCGCGGCGGCGGCGAGGTCCTCGGGACGCTAGGAGAGCGCTTTACTCGAAGTTGAAGGCGTTCGTGAGGTCGCCTGCGTTCGGGCGCACGCCGGGCAGCGGCTCCAGATCGAAGCGCCTGGTGATCAGCTTCAGGATCGACGTCGTGTCGTAGGGCGTCTTGTCGATGAAGCCGCGCTTGGCGAACGGTGAGATGACCATCGCCGGGATGCGGGTGCCCGGGCCCCAGCGATCGCCCCATCCTTCGCCCGTGGGCGGCGGCATGTGGTCCCAGAAGCCGCCGTTCTCGTCGTAGGTGACGATCACCGCCATCTTCGGCCACTGCGGGCTCTTCTTCAGGCGCTCGAGCACCATCGCGATGTGCTCGTCGCCGCTCACGATATCGGTGTAGCTCGGGTGCTCGGTGTAGCGGCCGGCGGGCTTGAAAAAGACGACCTGCGGCAGCTTGCCCGCGTCGATCGCGGCGAGCATTTCCTGTTCATCCTTCAGGTGCTCGGCGCGGTCGCGCGAGCCCGGCGCGAAGCGCGCGTAGTAATTGAGCGGCTGGTGATGCGGCTGGAAGATCGGGCTGCCCGCCTCGCGGTTGTAGATCACCTGCCGCTTCGCTTTGGGATCCTGCCTTCCGTCGGCGAGCGCGGCATCCCAGCCGCCCGCGTACCAGGCCCATGAGATGCCCTTGGCCGAGAGCGTGTCGCCGATCGTCCGGTCGGTGAAGGGCGGCGCGGGATGGCGCGCCGGGTCGGCGAGATCGCGGCTGCCCGCTGCCGCCGGCGGAATGCCGCTTGGCTGGTGAAAGGGCTGCGACGTATTGACGAGGAAGCCGTCGGGCGAGGAGCGTCCGTCGAAGACCTGCACCGGGCCGTTCAGCGCGCTCGCGGGCGAATTCGGCCGTTTTTTCAGCCGGCCATTCTCGATCTGCGCTTTTACCTCGCTCGGCGCGTTCGGATCGCGCGGCGTGCACGCGCACACGAGCCACTGATGGTTCAGGTAGGAACCGCCGAACGCGGCCATGAAGAAGTGATCAGCGAGCGTGTATTCCTGCGCCCACTTCCACATCTTCATCTGCGAGCCGTCGAAGTGGCCCATCACCCAGCCGCCGACGTTCGCCATTGCGGCGAACATGTTGTTCCTGCCGCCGTTGATCTGCTCGATGTTCTGGTAGTACAGGTGCCAGGGACTGGGCAGGACCTCGCTCAGGCGGCCGTTGATCGGCGGCGCATCGATCCGGAAGGGGCCGTTCGGCAGCTTCTCGGTCGCAAACCGCGCCGAGGGCTTGCCGTGATCCCAGGTCGGCGGCAGGTGCGCCATCGGCTTGCCGTCGTGATCGAGCTGCGTCTTCTGCTCGGCGGTTGCGGAGGCGATGCCCTCGGCGCCGGGAAAAAGGCCGTACAGGTGGTCGAAGCTGCGGTTCTCCGCGTAGATCACGACCACGGTGTCGATCCGATCGAGTCCGCCGCCGCCCGGCGACGTGGCGCATCCGCCGATAAGGATGACGGCAAGGCATAGCAGCAGGCGCATGGACTTCATGGCATTCCCCCTGAATGATCCGCCGTGAATATAGCAGGGTAAAATCAGCCCACTTCGTCCGCCGCCGTGAAACCGGAGTGATGCCCGAGTGGCCGAAGGGGGCGCCCTGCTAAGGCGTTATACGGGCTTAAACCCGTATCGAGGGTTCGAATCCCTCTCACTCCGCCAACCTTGGAACTTCTGGCCTTTTGAAAGCGGAAATCCGCGCGCTCAGGCGCGGCTTAGCGAACGGTCCGCCGCGGCGGCCTTTTCCGGGACCTTTTTCTTCACTCGAGAGCCGTGGCGATGGGCGTACGCCCAGGTGTATTCCGCGCCGAGCAGGAAGATCTGCGCGGAGTAGTAGACCCAGGCGACCAGCACCACCACCGAGCCCGCGGCGCCGTAGCTTGATGCGAGGCGGCTGTTGCCGAGGTACACGCCGATCAGCAGCTTGCCGACGGTAAAAAGCAGCGCGGTCACCACGGCGCCGGTCCACACGTCGTGCCAGGAAATCGTCGCGCGCGGCATGATCTTGTAGATCATCGCGAAGAGCAGCGTGAAGATGCCGAACGAGACCGCGAAGTTGAGGAGCTCCAGGACGAAAGTCCAGCCCTCGAGCCAGCCGCCCCACCACCTGCCCAGAGCCGCGAGCGCCGCGCTCGCCACGAGCGACACGGCCAGCATGAAGCCAAGGCCCAGAACGAGGCCGAAGGAAAGGATGCGGGTGCGCAAAAAGCCCCAGAGGCCGGTCGCCTTGTCCTTCGCCGGCACGCGCCAGATACGATCGAGCGCATTTTGCAGCTCCGCGAACACGGCGGTCGCCCCGATCAGCAAAGTGCCGATGCCGAGCAGGGTTCCGAACACGCCTTCGGCAGGCTTGCGCACCGAGTGGAGCATTCCCTCCACCGCCGTCGCGCCTTCGTTGCCGATCAGCGCGCGCAGCTGCGTGATGATCTCCGCCTGCGCCGCGTCCTGCCCGAACAGCAGGCCCGCGACTGCGATCACGATGATGAGCAACGGAGCAAGCGAGAAAAGCGTGTAGTAGGACAGGGCGGCGCCCATGCTGGGGGCATAGTCGTCCATCCAGCCCTTGACGGCCGCCTTGAGCAAGTCCCAATGTCTGCGCATGGCGTCTACCGGGATGGGACCGGAATGAATGTCCGCGGTTCACTGCTCACTCGGGCCGGGTCGCCCGGTACCCCGTCATATTTCGCCCGCAAAATGGCCGTTTGAATCCCTAGCGGCCCAATGATGGAGCAGCCGGAAGAGGGCGTCCTCGGCACGGCGATCGCGACGCCGCATGACCGGCGCCGCGCGTTCCTGGTCATGGCGGTCGCCGTCGCCGCCTTCGCGATCACCGCGCCCTTCGCGCAGCGGATCACGGGCGCGATTCCGCAGTTCGCGCCGCTCTACGACACGGCGATCCTCGTCCTCGACACGCTCGCCGCGGTGCTCCTCTACGCGCAATTCGAGCAGGTGCGCCGGCGCAGCATGCTCGTGCTCGCGTGCGCCTACGTCTTCACCCCGTGGGTCGTCGCCGCGCACGCGCTTAGCATTCCGAACGCCTATGTCCCCGGCATCCTGATCGGCGGCGAGCAGAGCGCCGCCTGGCTATGGGTGATCTGGCATGCGGTGTTCCCGGTTTTTATCGGCGCCTATGCCTTCTGCGCGCGGGATGAACGCGCGGAGGCGGCTGTTGCCGACACTGCACTGCGATCCACGGGAACGATGGCAGTCATGAGCACGGTGGGTCTCGCCCTCGCGGCCGTCGCGCTCACGACCCTGGGCGACGCCGTGATGCCCGCGCTCATGCGCGGCGACACGCAGTCTTCCCCGGTTACGACGCTCGTGCTCTCGCTGACTTGCCTGCTCCACATGGCGGCGCTGGCGGCGCTGTTCCGCTACACGCGCCTGCGCCGCGTCATCGACCTGTGGCTCGCAGTGACGCTCGTCGCCCTCACGATCGACGTGCTGCTCAGCGGGGCGCTCATCGTCAATCGCTCCCAGCTCGGCTACTACCTCGGACGCGTCTACGGCCTGCTCGCCGTGCTGCTCGTGCTGGGTGTGCTCCTGCGCGAGACGGTGAGGGTCTCGGCGATCGCAGCGCGCTCCGCGGCCGAGCTGCACTCGGCCGATCGGGCGAAGGACCGGTTTCTCGCCATCCTGGGCCACGAGCTGCGCAATCCGCTCTCGGCGATCGTGATGGCATTGCAGGTGATGCGCCGCAAGGGCATCGACTCGCGCGAATTCGGCGTCGTCGAGCGCCAGGCGGCGCACCTCGCGCACCTGGTGGAGGATCTGCTCGACGTGTCGCGCATCGGCACGGGGAAAATCGTCCTGGCCAAGCGACCGCTCGAGCTCTCCGAAGCCGTGCTGCGCGGCGCCGAGATCGCCGCCCCGGCGCTCGCCGACAAACGCCAGAATCTGGAGATCAACGTCGCATCGAGCGGGCTGCTGCTGGAAGGGGATCCGGACCGGCTCGCGCAGGTGTTCGGCAACCTGCTCACCAACGCCTCCAAGTTCAGCGGCGGCGGCACGCGCATCCGGGTCGATGCCGAAAAGAAGGGCGATCGCGTGAGCGTGAGCGTGAAAGACGAAGGGATCGGCATCCCTCCGCAGATGCTGGAAAGGATCTTCGAGGCGTTCACGCAGGAGAGCCAGCCCGACGCGCGCACGCCGGGCGGTCTCGGCCTCGGCCTGACGATCGTGCGCAGCCTGGTGGAGCAGCACGGCGGGCGCGTCACCGTGCGCAGCGAAGGCCGCGACCGGGGAAGCGAGTTCATCGTGGAGCTCCCGCTCGCCCGGCCGGGATGACCGCTCCTCTTCAGCGAGAGGCTGTCGCCCGCGCGTCGCCCTTCTTCGCCGCGGTCTCGGAAGCGCTATTGCCTTGGCGCGACCGCCTTGGGTCCCGCAATCGACATCGCCTTCCGGTAGGCCGGCCGCGCTTCGATCCTTTTCACGTAGGCGACCACGTTCGGAAGATCGTCGATGGCGCGCGCGCCAAAGAGTACGCCCGTCGTCAGCCGGTACACCGACATGATGTCCGCGCAGGTGAACTCGGGCCCCGCCAGGTAGGGCGCTTCGCCCAGCCGCTGGTTGAGATAGTTGTACATCTGGTCCTCGCGCCGGTGCACGACCTCGTTCATCGTGTCCGCGACCGGCCCGGTCGCGCCCGCCGCGAGCACGGACTTGGTGAAGCGCAGGCCCATGGCGCTGTTGTTCCAGTGCATCCAGTAGAGGTAGTCGTAATAGTTGGGCTGCTCGGGCCGCACGGTGAACTTGCCGCCCGCGTGGCGGTGGCAGAGGTACTCGGCGATGACGGCCGACTCTGTGAGCACCCGATCGCCGTCCTCGATCACCGGCGCCATGGCCGTCGGATGGAGCTTGAGGAACTCGGGCGGCGCGACCTTGTTCGGCATCCGGTCGTACCACTTGAGCTTGTAGGGCAGGCCGAGCTCTTCGGCGAGCCAGACGATGCGCTCGGATTGGGAAACGCCCAGGTGATGGATCGTGATCACGGGACCTCCTGATAGGATTTTCCCATGTTCACCGACGGACCCCTGCGGCGCAGGCCGCCCGAGGTCATTCGCTACGGCACGGGCAACTGCCGGCTCGGCGCGCTGCTCGTCGCCTCGAGCAGGAAGGGGATCGTGTCGATCATCGTGCGCGACGAAGGCGTGCGCCTGATCGAGGAGCTGAGGCGGCGCTTCCCGAAGGCGGAGCTGGTGCGGGACGAGAAGGGCAGGCGCGCCGCCGTGGCTCAAACCGCGCGCTATATCTCGATGCCGCGCGGGCGTTTCCCGCTGCCGCTCGATTTGCGCGGCACCGAGCTGCAAAAGCGGGTGTGGAACGCGGTGCGCAGGATTCGGTTCGGCGAAACATCCACTTACGCCCAGGTCGCGGCGGCGATCGGCGCTCCCAAGGCCATTCGCGCCGTCGCGCAGTCGTGCTCGCGCAGCTGGTTTTCCTTCGCCATCCCTTGCCATCGCGTGCTGCACACGGGCGCCGACCGCGATCCGCGCCGCCGGCGCAGGGAGGGCGTGCAATACCGCTGGGCCGCCTACGAAGCGAGGCTCGCCGCGCCGTAGCCGGAATAGAGCAGGTCGAAGATCCGGCAGGCCTCCGCGAGAAGCGCGTCGTCGCTGCGGGCCTTTTCTCTCGCGCCCTTCAGCATCGTCTCGAGCGCTCTCGCGTCGTGCACCGGGATTCCGCCCACGTCCAGGAAGTGCACCGCCGCACCGATCGAAGCGAGCGCAGGATCGTTTTCGAGCGCGAAGCTGTTGACGAGGACCTCGAAGGTCACCCGGTTGCCGACGTGCGTGAACTCGGCGCCGTCGAAATCGAAGCCGACCGCCTTCTTCGGGCACTCGCTCGGGCGCGCGATCCAGGCGAATTTCGCGTCGCGGTCGATGAAGCGGCGGATCAGCCAGCCGCTCGCAAGGCGATCCACCCACGGCGACTTGCGCGTCGCCCAGACACGCTTCCGGTAGCGCGCCGCGTCCAGATGCCGCAGCGCGCGGCGCGAGAAACGCGGCTCGCCGCCGGCGTACAGGGCTTGATAGGCGGACTTCAGTGCCGCGAACGCCGCTTGCGCCTGCGCCTTCGCTTCGCCGGCGAAGAAGTCGATCGCGGCGAGCTTCGCCAGCGCTTTCTCGAGGCGGCGGATCTCGGTCTGCGCTCGGCGCGCGCCCAGGCGGGCGAGCGAGGCTTTCGCGCTCTCGATCCGCTTCACCAGCGCCCCGTAGTCGGCGCCGCGATCGAAGAGCTTGCGGAATTCGGCGAGCTGCGCCTCCGTCCGGGCCTTCAGCGCGAGCGTCGTCGCAAAGCCGCCGTGGCCGCGAATCTCGGCTTCCATGCCGGCGAGCACGCCGGCGCTCGCTTCAGGCAGCAGGTACACGCCGTCGCGCAGCACGCCGCAGCCGCTGTCCTTAAGCGCGCGCCAAAGGCGCATGCGCAGCGTGGAGTTGCGCGTGGGAAGGCTCAGCACCAGGGCGGAGAATTCGCTCATGGGGACGTTATGACTATCACAAAGAAGTGATGAAATGTACAGAACTACGTTGACGCAGGCCGGCGCGCGGGCCTAAGGTGCTTGCCACGCGGGGATGACCTCCCCGGCCGGGTCGGTGCAGACACCCGGCGTCGAGGACGCTTCGTCCCAAGCGCTGCTCCAGTCCCTTTGCGGGAAGGAGAAGTCGTGCGCTATCAACTGAGACAGATTCACTGCAAGCCCTGGGCCCTGAACGGCCTTTCGCCGAAGCTGATCGAGAGCCACTACGAGAACAACTACGGCGGCGCGATGCGGCGCCTGAACGCCATCAGCGAGCAGCTCGAGGCGATGGATTTCGAGAAGGCGCCGGGCCACGTGCTGAACGGCCTCAAGCGCGAGCAGCTCGTCGCGCTCAATTCGACGCTGCTGCACGAGCTCTACTTCGCGAGCCTCGGCGGCGACGGCAAGCCGGCGAAGGACATGTCCGAGGCGCTTGCGCGGGACTTCGGGTCCATGGATCGCTGGCGCGCCGAATTCCGCGCCATGGGCTATGCGCTGGGCGGCGGCTCTGGCTGGGTGCTCCTCACCTGGGTGCCGCGCGACGCTCGCCTCATCAACCAGTATGCCTCGGAGCACTCGCAGGCGATCGCGAGCGGCGTGCCGATCCTCGCGCTCGACATGTACGAGCACGCGTATCACATGGATTTCGGCGCCAATGCCAAGGCCTATGTGGACACGTTCATGCGCAACCTCGATTGGCCGGGACTCTTCCAGCGCTACGAGGATGCGGTGAAGGCGCCCGCACCGCGGCCGCTCGTGCAGCCGGAGTTCGGCGAGGTGCAGGGCCTCGCCGTCGAGGAGGTCAAGGCGATGCTCGCTTCGGGACAGAAGGTGCAGGTCATCGACGTGCGGCCCCGGCATTTCGTCTCGCGCCAGCAGGACATCGCGGCCGGCATCGAGTGGCGCGACCCGGAGCAGCTCGACAAGTGGGTCGGCGAGCTCTCCAAGTCCGAGCCGGTCGTCGTCTATTGCGCCTACGGCTTTCACGTCGGCTGCGGCACCGCGATCAAGCTGCGCGAGCTGGGCTTCGACGCGAAGTACATGAACAGCGGCCACTCCGGCTGGAAAGCGACCGGCGGGCCGGTGCGCCTGTTCCCGTAGGCGGCTTCAGGTGAGCACGCTGCTTCTTTCGCGATCGGAGGTCGAGCGCCTGCTGACGCCCGACCTCTGCATCGCCGCGGTGGAGGAGGCCTTCCGCCTTCTTGCCTTGGGCAAAGTGCCGCCCCCGGGCATCCTGGGCATGCATGCCGGGGAGGGCAGCTTTCACGTGAAGGCCGGCTTTCTCACGCTCGAGCGGCCGTATTTCGCGGCGAAGCTGAATGCGAACTTCCCGGGCAATGGCGCGCGCCATGGCTTGCCGACGATCCAGGGGGCGGTTCTTCTTTCAGATGCGTCGAACGGGGCGCCGCTCGCGATCATGGATTCGATGTCCATCACGGCGCTGCGCACGGCTGCGGCGAGCGCGGTGGCGGCAAAGTATCTTGCGCGGCGCGAATGCGAGACGCTGCTCGTCGTCGGCTGCGGCGGCCAGGCGCCGGCGCAGCTGCAGGCGCTCCTGCGCGTTTGCAGGCCGCGCCGCGTGCTCGCGTACGACGTGGAGGCGCGCCGGGCCGCGGCGTTCGCCGCGTCGATGGTGAAGGGCGTCGCGGTGGCCGACGATCTCGCGCGCGCGGCCGGCGCGAGCGACATCATCGTCACCTGCACGACGTCGAAGCGCTACGTCATCGAGCAGGCCTGGGTGCGGCCCGGCGCCTTCATCGCCGCCGTCGGCGCGGACAACGAGGACAAGCAGGAGATGGATCCGCGCCTCATGGCCGCGGCCAAGGTCGTCACCGACGTGACGGACCAGGCCTGCCGGATCGGCGATCTGCATCATGCGATCGAGGCGGGAGCGATGCGGCGCGAATCGGTTTACGCCGAGCTCGGCGAGGTGGTCGCCGGCCTCAAGCCGGGCCGGACGCGCAACGAGGAAATCATCCTCTTCGATTCGACCGGCACGGGCCTGCAGGACGTTGCCGCGGCGATTGCAGCCTACCGCAAGGCGATCGAGGAGAATGCCGGAACCTCGTTCGCATTCTCGGAAAGGCGGGCCGCCTGAATGAACGGCAACTCCGACAAGCCGGCGTATTCGCTCTGGCAGATGGTCGGCTACATGCTGAAGCTTGGCGCGATCGGCTTCGGCGGCCCGGTTGCGCTCTGCGGCTACATGCACCGCGACCTGGTGGAAGCGCGCAAGTGGATTACCGAGGGCGACTACAAGGAAGGACTCGCGCTCGCGCAGCTGATGCCGGGCCCGCTCGCCGCGCAGCTCGCGATCTATCTCGGCTTCGTCCACTACGGCAACCTGGGCGCCACGCTCGTCGGCGTGGCCTTCGTGCTGCCGTCCTTCTTCATGGTTATCGGGCTCGGGATGGCGTACGTGGCCTACGGCGGGCTCACCTGGATGCAGTCCGTCTTCTACGGCGTGGGCGCGGCGGTGATCGGCATCATCGCGATCGGCGCCTACAAGCTCACGACGAAAAGTATCGGCAAGGACAAGCTGCTCTGGGCGGTCTTCGCCGTCGCCGCCGCCTGGACGATCGCCACCGAGTCCGAGAGCGTGATCCTCTTCCTCGCCGCCGGAATTCTCGTCTGGCTCATAAAAGCGCCGCCCAGGCTCTCGACGCCGGGTGGCACCGCGCTCGCGCTCGCGGCGGAGCTGCCCAACGCGGCGAGCGTCGCTTCGGTGACCGACTGGAACGTGCTGACGCAGATCGGGGTCTTTTTCGCCGAGGCCGGCGCGTTCGTTTTCGGCAGCGGCCTGGCGATCGTCCCGTTTCTCTATGGCGGCGTCGTGAACGGCCATCACTGGCTGACCGAGCGCCAGTTCGTCGACGCAGTCGCGGTGGCGATGATCACGCCGGGCCCGGTGGTGATCACGGTCGGCTTCATCGGCTACCTCGTCGCGGGCCTCGCGGGCGCGAGCGTGGCGGCGCTCGCGACCTTCCTGCCGTGCTACTTCTTCACGATCATCCCGGCGCCGTACTTCCGCAAGCACGGCAAGAAGCCCGCCATCATCGCCTTCGTCGGCGGGGTGACCGCGGCCGCGATCGGCACGATCACGGGCGCCGTCGTGGTTCTCGGCAAGCGTTCCATCATCGATATTCCGACCGCGGTGATCGCGCTCGTCGCGATCTTGCTGCTCGTCAAGGTGAAAAAGCTTCCCGAGCCCGCGGTGGTCGCGGCGGCGGCGCTCGCCGGCCTCGTTATCTATCCGATGCTCAAGTCATAGGAGATCGCATGAAGGCAATGTCATCCACCGAGTTGCGCAAGACCCCGGGGGCGCTGCTGGTCGACGTGCGCCGCGACCCGGCCTTCCTCGAATCGGGCGAGCTGATCGCCGGCGCGCTCAGGCGCGATCCCGAAGCGGTCGGCCAGTGGGCGAAATCGCTGCCGCGCGCCTCGAGCGTCGTCGTGTATTGCGTGCACGGCCACCAGGTGAGCCAGGGCGTGGCCAAGGCACTGGCAGAGGCCGGCATCCGCGCGAGCTTTCTCGAGGGCGGCATCGAGCACTGGAAAGACGAGGGCGGCGAGCTCGATCGCAAGCCCAGGGCCTCGAGCACGCGCTGGGTCACGCGCGAGCGCCCGAAAGTCGACCGGATCGCGTGCCCCTGGCTCATTTCGCGCTTCGTGGATCGGAACGCCGAATTCCTCTACGTGCCGCCGAAAACGGTCGGAGCGGTGGCAAAGGAAAAGGGCGCGGTCCCCTATGACGTGCCCGACGTGCAGTTCACCCACGAAGGCGATCTCTGCAGCTTCGATGCCTTCATCAAGCACTATGGCCTGGGCGGCGATCCGGCGCTCGCCCAGCTCGCGCTCATCGTGCGCGGCGCCGACACGGGCCAGCACGAGCTGACGAAGCAATCTGCCGGGCTGCTCGCCCTGTCGCTCGGGCTGTCGCGAACCATCGCCGACGACCACGACATGCTCAAGCACGGGATGGTGCTCTACGACGCGCTCTATGCCTGGTGTAGGGACGGGCAGGACGAAGTTCATACCTGGAATCCCGAGGCTTATCGGTGAAAGGAGCCGCAGCCATGGCCTTGCTCACGGTCCTCGCGACGAGTGCCGCATCCGCTGAAACGGACAGCTTTTCCGGCGTGACTGCGGGTGCGCTGCCCGCCGGCTGGGTCTGCGGCGTCACCGGCAAGGGATCTCCGAAGTGGGCCGTGGAAGCGGACGGCTCTAGAAACGTGCTGCGGCAGAGCGGTTCGGGAACATTCCCTTGGTGCGTAAAGAACGAAGTTTCGATCACGGACGGTTTTGTCGAAGTTCGCTTTCGCCCGGAGAAGGGCAGGGAGGATCAGGCCGGCGGCATCGTCTGGCGCTGGCAGGATGGCGACAACTACTATGTTGCGCGCGCCAACGCGCTCGAGAACAACGTTTCGCTGTATTACACCGCCAAGGGGCGGCGCAACACGCTCGAATACGTCGATGCGCCCGTCCCCGGCAACGTCTGGCACACGCTGCGCGTCGAATTCGCCGGCAAGCGCATCAAAGTACTGCTCGACGGGAAGCCCTGCATCGAGATGGACGACGAACACTTCCCGAAGCCTGGCGCGATCGGCGTCTGGACCAAGGCCGACAGCGTGACCGCTTTCAGCGAGTTTTCGTACGGCGCCCTGAAGTAGTTCGATGCTCCCGCTGGTCCTGACGGCTCGGGCTCTGCGCGGATTCGCCGACGGCTTTGTCGCCGTGCTCCTGCCGGTTTACCTGCTCGCCCTGGGGCATGACGAGCTTGTCGTGGGGTTTCTCAGCACGGCGACGTTATTCGGTTCGGCATTGGCGACGCTCGCCGTCGGGCGCTGGGGCGGGCGCTATCCGCTGCGCCGGCTGCTGCTTGGCGCTGCGACCCTGATGGCGCTGACCGGACTGGGATTTGCCTCGCTCACGGCGCTCTGGCCGCTGCTCGTCGTTGCTTTCCTCGGCCCGCTCAATCCGAGCGGCGGAGACGTAAGCGTTTTCCTGCCGCTCGAGCACACCGCGATTGCCGCAAGCCTCTCCGGCGATGCGCGCACTGCAGCTTTCGCGCGCTACAGCTTCTTCGGCTCCATTGCAGGGGCGATCGGCGCGCTCGCCACTGCCATTCCGGATTGGCTCACGCAATCGGCCGGACTTCACAAGCTCGATGCCTTGCGCGCCATGTTCGGTCTGTACACGGCGATCGGAGTCGCCGTATGGCTGCTGTACGCTCGAATTCCCGCGCCGCGCACGACCGACACGTCGCCCGCCGCGCCGCTCGGCCCCTCGCGCCGCATCGTCTGGCACCTGGCGAGCCTTTTCAGCGTCGATTCCTTCGCGGGCGGCCTGCTGGTCAACGCGTTGCTCGCTCTGTGGCTCTTCCAGCGCTTCGGCATGTCGCTGACGGAGGCGGGCACCTTTTTCTTCTGGACCGGCTTGCTGGGAGCCTTCTCGCAGCTCGCCGCGCCGCTGCTCGCGCGCCGCATCGGGCTCGTCAACACCATGGTGTACACCCACATTCCGTCCAGCCTGTTTCTCATCGGAGCCGCATTTGCGCCGAACCTCGCCGTCGCGCTCGGCCTGCTGCTCGCGCGAAGCGCGCTCTCGCAGATGGACGTGCCGGTGCGCAGCGCTTTCGTCATGTTGGTCGTCACGCCGGAGGAGCGCCCGGCGGCGGCGAGCTTCACGGCCGTTCCCCGCAGCCTGGCCTCGGCCGCGGGCCCTTCGATGAGCGGGGCACTGCTCGCCGCCGGCTCGATGGCCGCGCCGCTCGTCGCGTGCGCCGTGTTGAAGATTGCCTACGACCTCGCGCTGCTTGCGGCGTTCAGAAGACGGGAGCCGGCCCCTACGTCGCCTTCGCGATGACGTTGCGGCGCAGGACCACCGGCTTGCCGCCGTGGCTTCGCTTCACCATCCAGTGGGAGAGCGCCGAGTCGAGGTGGAACGCATGGCCGGGAAACCAGTCGGCGAGCGCCGCGGCGAGGCGCCGGCCCTCGGCAACGTCGCCTTCCTGCCTGACCAGGGCGAGGACCTGATGCACTGAGCGCAGCACCGCCGCATGCTCGTCGATGTGGCAGTCCTTGGGCGGAAAATCGGTGCTCTTCATCCAGGAGTCCTCTTCCGCGAAGTGGGCGACCGCGTGGCGCTCGAAAGCCTCCAGCCGCGCGAGGAAATCGCGGTCCTCGCAGCCGAGCATCGCGTCCACCAGGGCGACGAACTCGCGATGCGTGTCGTCCATCGGGCCGTAGCCGAGGAGATAGTCGTCTTTCCAAGCAAGGGAATTCGGGGCCGACATCGGGTGAGAAATCGTGTCGACCAAGGATACCAGCGCCGGGCGGACTCTGTAGAATTCAGCCCCCCGATGGCCGCAACCTCAGACAAACGCAGCAAGGCTGCTCGCGCGATCGTCGCCGCCGTGCAGTTGCCGAGCGTCGGCGATGCCGAATTCGAATCCTCGCTCTCGGAGCTGCGCCAGCTCGCGAAGACGCTCGGCTTCGAGGTCGTCTCGACGTTCACGCAGAAGCGCGCCGGCTTCGATTCGGCCGGCTACTTCGGCGTGGGCAAGCGCGAAGAGCTGAAGGCGCTGGTCGAGGGCGGAATCGACGTGATCCTCGTCGATCACGAAATTTCGCCGTCGCAGTCGCACGCGCTCGAAAAGGAAACCGGCGTCGAGGTGATGGACCGCACCATGGTCATCCTCGAGATCTTCCACCGGCATGCCAAGTCGCGCGCGGCGCGGGCGCAGGTGGAGATCGCGAGGCTGGGCTACATGGCGCCGCGCATGCGCGAGGCGTCCAAGCTCGCCGGCCCGAAGGACCGCGGGCGCAGCGGCACGGGGGGACGCAGCGGCGGCGAGTCCTTCGGCGAGCTGGACAGCCGCAAGATCCGCGACCGCATGGCGGAGCTCAAGCGCGAGCTCGAGGGCATGACCGCGGGGCGCGAAACCCAGCGCACGCGCCGCAAGGAGCGCCAGGGCCTGGCGCGCGTCGCGCTCGTCGGCTACACCAACGCGGGCAAGTCCACGCTCATGCGCGCGCTCACCGGCAGCGAGGTGCTGGTGGCCAACAAGCTCTTTGCGACGCTCGACACCACCGTGCGCGCGCTGCACCCGGAGTCGAAGCCGCGCATCCTGGTGAGCGACACGGTCGGCTTCATCAAGAACCTGCCGCACGGGCTGGTGGTCTCGTTCAAGTCGACCCTGGACGAGGCGCTGGAGGCGTCGCTCCTCGCGCATGTGGTGGATGCGAGCGACCCGGGCTTCGAGCGCCAGCTTGCCGTAACCGAGCAGGTGCTCGCCGAGATCGGCGCAAAGGACGTGCCGCGCCTCCTCGTCTTCAACAAGATCGACCGGGCGGGCGACGCCGCCGCGCAGCAAAAACTGGCGACCGAGCTGCGGGCCCGTCATCCGGATTGCCTCGTCATGAGCGCGCGCAGCGCCGAGGACGTGGCGGCGCTGCACGGGAGGATCGTCGCGTTCTTTCAGCGCGGCCTCGTCGAAGCGGAGCTCTTCCTGCCCTGGAGCGAGCAGAAGCAGCGTGCCGAGATCTTCGCGAGCTGCCAGGTGCTCGGCGAGCACGCCGAAGCCGAGGGCGCGGTGCTGCGCGTGCGAGGCGAGGCGGCTACCGTGCGGCGCCTCGAAAAGCTGTTCGCTAGTCGATCAGCGGGTAGGCGGGAAGCGTCAGGAAGTCGACGTACTCGCCCACGGTGATGAGGTCGAAAAGCAGCGCGCCCTCGTCGTACTTGCCGCCGCTCATCGTGGATTTGACCTTGCCGAGCTCCTCGGTGAGGAG